>NZ_JBCEBL010000001.1:0-758187 GCF_049472615.1 Azospirillum sp. 11R-A
CCATCACCTCCAGCCCCTGGTCGAGCAGAGCCTGCACAGGCACCAGCCCGACGCGCAGCGGCACGTCCATCACCTCCGCCGACCAGTGGGCAAGTGCGGACAGCGCCACCCGCGCCCCGTCCTCCCGCCCCGGCGGCNATGSCGCCATCSCCGCCGAACTGGCAGGCGGCCGGCTCCTGCCCGATGCGCACCGCGTCGGACAGCACCGCGACCACCCCGGCGGCGACGAAATTCACGTCGCGATGGCGTCCCTGCGTGGCCAGCAGCGTGCTGCCGGTGACGTCGGCCACCGCCAGCGACCAGCCGCCGTCGAGCGCAGCATAGCGCCGGGGATCCGACGCCTCCGCGGCGAAATCGCGGATCACCGGCAACAGAGGCATGGCGGTTCCCCCAACGGACAGCAACGGGCGGCAACGGGCGGGCGGCAACGGGACGAGGTCGAAGCCTAGCATGACCGCAGCCGAAGCGGCAGACAGGAGGAACCCCGAAAGTCACGGCCCCGTCAGCGGAGCCGGCAGTGTCAATGCGCGGTCAGAGCACGGAAATTACCGGGCCGTAACGAATGCTTACGTCATTAACCGTTGTTAAACGATGTGCCCCCAAAACTGTCTGAATATGTCGGTATGGTTTCAGGGTTTCGGAACAAGAGGACGTCGCTCTTCATGTCTTGGCTGTCGAAATTCTCTGGAGGCAACAAGGAGCCGGGCGCCGCCAAGTCCGCGGCCGAGCCGCGCAAGGAGCGCCCCTCCACCCCGCCGAAGATCGTCATCGACCATCACGAATATGTGCCGGAGGAGTTCGTCATCGGCTCCTTCCGCATCCGCCCCTATGACGGCGACCTAATCGCCAAGCAGAAGTTCGATTTCCGGCTGCAGTTCGACCTTGGCGGCGATCCGGTGGACGTTTCCTGCATGGGCCTCGTGGTGAAGATGACGGCGGAAGCCGGCCTCGTCGCCCGCTACCAGCCGCCGCAGCCCTTCTACGAACGCAAGCTGGTCGAATACATGAAGGCCCTGAAGGGTCTGTAAGCACGAATAGCTGCCTGATGATGGTGGTGTCGGCCGATGGTCGGCACTATATCTATGGGCATGCCGATCCGTCTGCTCCCAGAAACACTGGTCAACCGCATCGCCGCCGGCGAGGTGGTCGAACGTCCCGCCGCTGCCGTGAAGGAGCTGGTGGAGAATGCCATCGACGCCGGCGCCACCCGCATCGACGTGGTGGCGCGCGACGGCGGCAAGTCGCTGATCGCCGTCACCGACGACGGCTGCGGCATGGCGCCGGACGAGCTTGTCCTGGCGGTCGAACGCCACGCCACCTCCAAGCTGCCGGGCGACGACCTGCTCGACATCCGCTCTCTCGGCTTCCGCGGGGAAGCGCTGCCGTCCATCGGCGCCGTCAGCTGCCTGACCATCACCAGCCGCGCCCGCGACGCCGACAGCGCCTGGAGCCTGACGGTCGATGCCGGCGCCAAGGGCCAGCCGCAGCCGGCGGCGCTGGCCCAGGGCACGCGGATCGAGGTGCGCGACCTGTTCGCCGCCGTGCCCGCCCGGCTGAAATTCCTGAAAGCCTCGCGCACCGAATACGACCACATCGCCGATTGCCTGGAGCGGCTGGCGATGGCCCATCCCGGGGTCGCCTTCACGCTCTCCGACGGCGGGCGCGGCGGCCTGCGGCTGAGTGCGGCGCAGGGCGACCTGCTGGATGCCCGGCTGACCCGGCTGGGCGCCTTGATGGGCCGCGATTTCCAGGAGAATGCCGTCCCGGTGACGGCGGTGCGCGAGGGGGTATCGCTGGCCGGTTGGATCGGCCTGCCGACCCTGCACCGTCCGACCGCCAAGCACCAGCACCTGTTCGTCAACGGCCGGCCGGTGCGCGACAAGCTGATGGTGGGGGCGGTGCGCGCCGCCTATGCCGATTTCCTGCCGCGCGACCGCCACCCGATGCTGGCGCTGTTCCTCGACATCGACCCGCAGGAGGTCGACGTGAACGTGCACCCGGCCAAGGCCGAGGTGCGCTTCCGCGACCAGGGTCTGGTGCGCGGCCTGATCGTCGGCTCGCTGAAACACGCGCTGGCCGAGGCCGGCCACCGCGCGTCGACCACCGTCGGCCTCGCCACGCTGGGCGCCCTGCGGCCGGAACCTGCCGGGGACACCGATGGCGGCTTCACCCCCTCCCCCCTGCCCTACGGCCGCGGGTCGGGCGGCGGCACAGGGAGCGGTTGGGGCGGTTCCTACACGCCCACATCCGTCCCGCGCGGTCTGGCGGAGCGCTCCGCCGCCTTCCAGGCACCGACCCAGACGGGGCTGCCGCCGCTGCAAGGCCGCCTCAGCGGCTTCGGCAACGGCTTCGCCCCGGCGGCCCGCCCGCCGGAATACCGCGCGCCCGACCCCGCATCCCACAGGCCCGAACCGCCGCCCGACAGCCACCCGCTGGGGGCGGCGCGGGCACAGGTCCACACCACCTACATCGTGGCGCAGACCCGCGAGGGCATCGTCATCGTCGACCAGCACGCCGCCCATGAACGGCTGGTCTACGAGCGGATGAAGACCGCGCTGCTGGAAGGCGGGGTAAAGCGTCAGGCCCTGCTGATCCCCGAACTGATCGAGCTGGACGAACCGTCCGCCAACCGCCTGCTGGCCCGCAGCGCCGAACTGGCAGAACTCGGTCTGGTGATCGAGGGCTTCGGCCACGGCTGCGTCATGGTGCGCGAGGTGCCCGCCCTGCTCGGCCAGTCGGATGTGAAGAACCTGATCCGCGACCTTGCCGAGGAACTGTCCGAACTGGGCGACGCCCTGTCCTTGAAGGAGCGGCTGGAGGAGGTCTGCGCG
Organism: Azospirillum sp. 11R-A; assembly: GCF_049472615.1. Lineage (NCBI taxonomy): Bacteria > Pseudomonadati > Pseudomonadota > Alphaproteobacteria > Rhodospirillales > Azospirillaceae > Azospirillum > Azospirillum sp. 11R-A. The sequence goes on from NZ_JBCEBL010000001.1 coordinate 2,832, forward strand.
ACGATGGCCTGCCACGGCAGCGTCCGCGCCGGCCGCAGCTTGAGCGTCGACGAGATGAACGCCCTGCTGCGCCAGATGGAAGCGACCCCACACAGCGGCCAGTGCAACCACGGCCGGCCGACTTACGTGGAGCTGAAGCTGGCGGATATTGAGCGGCTGTTCGGGCGGAGGTAGACCGGCAGTTCCGCTGCCGGTCCTGGTTGCCGGGCCTCACCCCTTCAGGATCATCGCGATCATGATGGCGGCGAAGCTGACGATGGCGACCGAGCCGACGATGATGCTGGCGAGCATCTGCGCCGAGATGTAGGAGCCGGCGACAGTCCCGGCGATCCGCGCCATCCCGTCGCGACCACCCTTCGCGTTCGCACCAGGGTGTCCGCAGGATGGGCAGGACGGAGCTTCGGTGGAGATCGTGTGGCCGCAGGCGGCGCAGGGGATCAGAGCCATTCCGTTCCTTCCCATGTCTTGTCTTGCCGGGCTTGATCTGCCCTTGCCGAAGACATGGGAGGGATAATGGAAGATTGCAGCCCCCTGCGCCGGACAACCTACCGGAGAGATACCCCGGCCGCGCTCAGTACCCCACCGTGAAGCGCTTGCGCTCGTGCTTCGGCGTCTCGATCTCGTCGACCAGCGCCACGGCGAAGTCCTCGTAGGAAATCCAGCTGCGGCCGGTCTCGTCCGCCAGCAGCCCATCGGAGCCAATGCGGAACTTGCCCGTCCGCTCGCCCAGCACGAACTCGGCCGACGGCGACAGGAAGGTCCAGTTCAGGGTCGGCTCGGCCTTCAGGCGGTCGAGGAACTCGGCGCCCCTGGTGGCCTCGGCCTTGTAGATCTCGGGGAATTCCGGCAGGTCGAGAACCCGCACGCCCGGTGCCACCTCCAGGCTGCCAGCGCCGCCGACCACCAGATAGCGCGGCACGCCGGCACGCTTCGCCGCACCGATCAGCGTCTCGGCATCGCTCATCAGGAACATGACGGCGCTGACCACCGCGTCATGGCCGGCCAGCAGCGGAGCCAGCGTCTCACCGTCGTTGGCGTCGCCGGCCTTCACCGTCAGGCCGGGGGCGGCGACCACCTTGGCCGGGTCGCGGACGATGGCGGTGACGCTGTGGCCGCGGCGGAGCAGTTCGGCCTGGATGCGGCTGCCGGCGCGGCCGGCGGCACCGATGATGGCGACGTTCATGGCGGGTGTCCTCTGACTAGGTTTCCAATGGTGACTTGATGCCGCTTTGGAAATCTGGTGTAAAGAAGGCACCTTTTCGTGACATGGTCACCCGTGCGTAACCGCCGGGTCGCCGGTCTGGATGACTGAACTGGGAGTGGATGCGGATGGACAGGACCCTGCTGGGGCTGGGCGGCAAGCGGCCATCGGAGGTGGATCAACTGCCCGACGCCTATGCCTCCGCCTGCCCGACACGGCAGGCGCTGGACCGGATCGCCGACAAATGGACGGTGCTGATCCTCGGCTTGCTGGAAAGCGGACCGATGCGCTTCAACCAACTGCGCCGCGAGATCGAGGGCATCTCGCAGAAGATGCTGTCGCAGACCCTCAAAAGCCTGGAGCGCGATGGGCTGGTCAGCCGCAGGGCCTTCGCGACCGTGCCGGTCACCGTCGAATATTCCATCACGCCGCTGGGCGCCACGCTGGCCGAAACGCTGGTGCCGCTGCGGATGTGGGCCGAAACCCACATCGCGCAGATGCTGGAGGCCCGCGCCGCCTATGACCGGACGGAAGACGACGCTCCGGTCCGGCTGGACGCCGCCTAGAGTGTGATCGGTTCAAGCGGAATCGCTTGAAGCGTGAATCACACGGAAAGCCACAAGCTTAGAGTCTGTCTGATGCTTCAATAAGCCTCAGACAGACTCTAAACCTCCTCGCCGGGCTTCCCGTCCGACTCCGTCCGCCGCAGCAGATAGTCCAGCCCGCCGACCCGGAACCAGCGATAGCCGTAGGCCTCCATCACCAGATGGTGGCGGCCCTTGGCATCGGGCTCGCTGTGGTCCTCCGACAGCAGGTTGACCAGCCGGCAGCCCTCGCCATGGCCGTCCACGTCCAGCACGATCTCGCAGGGCTTGTCCGACAGGTTGTGCAGGACGACCACCCCGTTGTTCCGCCAGTCGTAGCGCAGGGCCAGCACCTCCGGCCGGCCGGTCTTCAGGATTTGGAAGTCGCCCCAGCCGATTTCCGGACACTCCTTGCGCATGCGGATGATGCGCTCGGTCCAGTTCAGCAGCGAGTCCGGATGACGGCGCTGGATGGCGGCGTTGATCCGCTCATAGCCGAAGACCCCGCCGCTGATCACCGGGCTTTCCGGCGCGTCGGACTTGGTGAAGCCGCCATGCGGTTCGTCCGACCACTGCATCGGCGTGCGGGCACAGTTCCGTTCGGGCAGCGACAGGTCGTCGCCCATGCCGATCTCGTCGCCATAGCGGATGACCGGCGTCCCCGGCAGGGTGAACATCAGGCTATAGGCCAGCTCGATCCGCCGCCGGTCGGCGTTCAGCATCGGCGCCAGCCGCCGGCGGATGCCGCGGTCATAAAGCTGCATCGACTTGTCCGGCCCGAAGGCGGCGAACACCGCCTGCCGCTGCTCCTCGGTCAGCCGGCCGAGATCCAGTTCGTCGTGGTTGCGCAGGAAGGTGCCCCATTGGGCAGTGGCCGGGCGCGGCTTCGTCACCTCCAGCGCCTTGGCGAGCGGTGCGGTGTCGGCGGTCGCCAGCGCATAGAACAGATGCTGGTTGACCTGGAAATTGAACATCATGTGGCAGCGGTCGCCGTCGCTGCCGAAATAATGCAGGTCGTCCTCCGGCAGGATGTTGGCCTCCGCCAGCAGCACGGCGTCGCCGCGCCGCCACTGCACGAACTCGCGGAAGCTGCGCAGCATGCCGAACTGTTCTTTCGGCTTGGTGACGTCCGCCCCCTTCTCCGCGATGATGAAGGGCACGGCGTCCATGCGGAAGCCGGCGACGCCCAGCTGGATCCAGAAGCCCATGATCTTCAGCAGCTCGGCATGCACCTCCGGATTGGCGGTGTTCAGGTCGGGCTGGAATTTGTAGAAGCGGTGGAAATACCAGGCCTTGGCTTCGCGGTCATGGGTCCAGGTCGATTTCTGCACGCCGGGAAAGACCATGCCCTGGTCGGCATTCTCCGGCTTCCTGTCGGACCAGACATACCAGTCGCGATATTTGCTGTCGGGATCGCTGCGGGCCTCCTTGAACCAGGGATGCTGGTCGGAGGTGTGGTTGATCACCAGATCGATGATCACCCGGATGCCGCGCTGTTCGCAGGCGTGGGTGAACTCGACGAAATCGCCCAGCGTGCCGTACCGCGGATCGACGTTGTAATAGTCGGCAACGTCATAGCCGTCGTCCTTCATCGGCGAGGTCTGGAACGGCCCCAGCCACAGGCAGGTCACCCCCAGCCCGTGCAGATAGTCCAGCCGGCGCAGAAGCCCCTGGAAATCGCCGACGCCGTCGCCGTTGGCGTCCATGAAGGTCGACAGCGACAGATTGTAGATCACCGCATTCTTGTACCAGAGGTCCCGGATCATGGCCGCTCCATCGCGATGCCCAACTCCCGGCCCGATGCGGGGAGGACAGGCGGGGAACAGCGGCAAGGCCACTTTGGTTGCGGGGCGCACCGGTCTTCGGCGGTAGAGACGCCTGCGGCAAAGTTGCAGGTCAGGCATCCGGCATCTGGCATGCAAAACTTTTTGCGATGGCATGCCAGTTTGCTTATGTTGCAGCACAGCATGACTGGACCGTCACCGTGGGCACCCGCTGCCCGTGGCTGATGCCGTTCGGCCTCATGCGCTGTTGTTCCTGTTGCTGTTGCTTCTGTCGCCTTTGTTCCTGTCGATGCCCCTCCCCTCCCGATAAGGACTCGTCCCGCCATGATCGAGACCCAGGCCCTCCTGTTCCTCGCGCTGACCGGCATGATCGGCCACGCCGTCTACATGGCCAGCGGCCGCGGCGGCTTCACCGTGATCGAGCCGGAGAAGGACGAGACGGAAGAGGAGCCGGGCATCCTGTTCTCCTCCGACCGCTTCCAGCAGGCGGCCCAAGCCGAAAACAATTCCGAAGGCAAGCCCGGCAAGGCGAAGGACCGTCCCTTCTGGATCGAATGAACGATGCGGACCGGGGCGCTCTCGCGCATCCCGGCCCGCATCCGTCAGTCAGTCTTCCGAGCGAAGCCCCCCGACTGTCTCCCTGAGCGCTCCCCTACCCGTTGGCGGTGCCGGCGGCGGCCCCGACCGGGACAGCGCGGGTTGCATCGCCATGTTCGGCGCGGCGTGCCAACTCCTCGTTCCGGGCATGGTGCCGGGCCAGCATCGGCTTCAGGACCAGCAGCGCACAGGCCGCGGCGGTCAGATCCATGGTGGCGGTGACGTACAGCACGGTTGCCCAGGTTCCGGTGGCTTCCATCAGCAGGTTGCCCAGCGGGACCAGCAGGGCGGCGACACCCTTGGCGCAGTACAGGACGCCGTAGATCTTGCCGGCATGCTTGGTGCCGAAGGTATCGGCCGAGGTGGCGCTGAACAGGCTGTACACTTCGCCCCAGGCCAGGAAGACCATGCCGCTGAGGATCAGGAACATCATCGGGTCGTGGCCGAAGCGGCTCAGCATGATGATGCCGACGCCTTCCAGGGTGAAGGCGACGAACATGGTCGCCTCACGGCCGATATGGTCGGAGATGAAGCCGAACAGCGGACGCGAGATGCCGTTCATCACGCGGTCGAGCATCAGGGCGAAAGGCAGGGCCGCCATGGTCAGGCCCAGGACGCTGACCGGGGCTTCCTTCACGCCCAGATCGTGGGCGATGACGCCGAGCTGGGCCACGGCCATCAGGCCGCCGGTGACGGTGCCGATGAACATCGCCCACATCACCCAGAACACCGGGGTGCGGATCGCTTCGCCCAGCGTGTAATCGCGGCGGGTCTGGGCGACCTTGGTGGAGGCCTTGACCTGCTCCTTCTGCGGCATGCGCAGGAACAGCGCGGCGCAGATGATGATGGCGCCCTGCACCAGGCCGAACCAGAAGAAGGCCGACTGGTAGCCGCTGCTGTGGATCATCGACGAGATCGGCAGGATGGTCAGCGCCGAACCGGCGCCATAGCCGCCCGCCGTCAGGCCGACCGCCAGACCGCGCTTTTCCGGGAACCACTTCAGCGCGTTGTTGACGCAGGTGGCATAGACGCAGCCGACGCCGATGCCGCCGATGGCCGAACCGACATACAGCATGGTGAGCGTGCCGGCATAGCTGTCGACGATCCAGGACAGGCCGGTGAAGAAGCCGCCGGCGGCGACGATCACCTTGGGGCCGTACTTGTCGATGAAGTAACCCTCGATCGGCGTCAGCCAGGTCTGCACGACGACGAAGATGGTGAAGGCGGTCTGGATCGATGCGCGCGTCCAGCCATGGGTCGCCTGGATTTCCGGGACGAACAGCGTCCAGGCATACTGGATGTTGGCCGCCGCCACCATGCAGACGATACCGACGACGATCTGCGTCCAGCGCACCGCATCGGTCACCGGCGCCGCGGATTCCGCCGCCGGTTGTGAATTCATATGAGCCATCGTGCCTCCCTTAAACTTGCCTGAGCCGGCGGCACGGCCCCTCTCCCGGGGACCGGCACGCCAATCACGATTGCGGAATGACCCGGACGGACCGCTCTTGCTGACGGTTCCTTTCCGGAACTCGGCGCGGATGCCGACAATCGCTCGGAGTTCGATTGTCCCGATTTAGGAATGCCAGATATGTAATCTGGTATGCCAAAACCGGGGACAAAAAGACACCGACGGACGGATCGACGCCGTAGGCATACTGTCTTACCAAGTAAAACTTACCTTACACACCACATCCGGCGAGCGGTCCACACCGGTTTTATTATCGGATCACCCGATCTGTCGCGTGTTCTGTAAAAAGAAGCCGTGCCGGTACCTGCACGGCCCCCTCAAACGAGGGTGTGCAGTCTTAGGAGATAGATAGATGCCGCCGTTTCCATAGAGGAACCGCATCGGCGACACATAATGTTTTGCTCGGATTGTTTTGGAACTCAACAATCCGTTTCGTCTTTCCGCATGATGGAAAAACACGAGCGGCAGCCTTGGAACGTCAGGGATGCGTCCCCATCGGCGGGTGGGCGGGGCCGGCAAAAAATGGAACTCAGGGGGATCTAAAGGACTGACCCGCAATGCCAAGGGCAGGGCAAGCGGGAACCGTCCATGCGGTCAGGCCGGGTGGCGGACCGTCAGGAAGGCGACGCGGGTGTCGCCATAGCAGCGCTCGTCGAGCGCTGAAAAACCATCGGGAAGAGGCAGCGGGTCGCGGTCGGCGACCTCAACCACGGCGAGCGCGCCGTCGGCCAGCCAGCCGGCGCGCAGCAGACCCTCCAGCGCGCGCGGCGCCAGCCCCTGGCCATAGGGCGGGTCGAGGAAGGCCAGCATGCAGGCACGGGGGGCCGGCGGCGGCTTGGCCGCATCGGCACGCAGAATCTGGGCGTTCGCCGTTTCGCGCAGAGCCTCGACATTGGCGCGCACGGCGTCGAGCGCCGGCCGGCCCATGTCGAGGAAGCCGCACCAGGACGCACCGCGCGACAGGGCTTCCAGCCCCAGCGCACCGGTGCCGCAAAAGGCATCGACGACCGCGGCGCCCTCGAACTCGGGCGCCCAGTCGGCGTGGGCCAGGATGTTGAAAATGGCTTGCCGGGTGCGGTCGGTGGTGGGGCGGGTATCGCGCCCGCCCGGCGCCACCAGACTGCGGCCGCGGTGCTTACCGCCGACGATCCGCACGCGGGCGCTCCGTCCGTCCGCCAGCCCCGCCGCCAGGACGGTCGCCGGACCTCTCGCCACCGGCCTTCGGCCCGCCCCGCGGCGCCGGACCGGCACCCTTCGGGCCAGCCCCCTTCGGACCGGTCGGCTTGGAGCCGCCCGGCTTGAAGCCGGGAGCCTTGCCGTCCCGCGGCCGGTCTTCACGGGCCCTGTCGTCACGAGCCCTGTCATCGCGAGAGCGCGCGCCCTCGGACCGCGGGGCGTCGGACCGGGCGCCCTCCGGCTTGCCGGAACGGCCCGGCTTCGCCGAGCCGCCGCCGAGCGACAGGGTGCCGCGGGTGGCCCCGCCGCGCCGCGCCGGCTTGGTCTCTTCGGTGCGGGCCGCTTCGGCCTCGTGCCGCTTGGTGGCGGATCGCGGTGCGCGCTTCGGCGCCGCCTTGGTGGCATCGGCGTTCGCCGCCCCGCCTTTCGAGGGTGCGGCGGCCTTCGGACCGGACTTCCCCGCCGCCTCGGCACGGGCCTTGGCGCGCTGCTTGGTGCCGGACTCGGTCGACTCCGCCCCTTCGGGCGTGCCGAAGAAGGAAGCGATCTGTTCGCGGACGACGCGCTTCGGCACCTCCTCGACGGCGCCCTCCTCCAGCTTGCCGAGCTGGAACGGACCATAGGCGACGCGGATCAGCCGGTTGACCTGGAGCCCCAGCGACTCCATCACCTTGCGGATCTCGCGGTTCTTGCCTTCCTTCAGGCTGACGGTCAGCCAGGCGTTGCGGCCCTGGATGCGGTCGAGCGCGGCCTCGATCGGGCCGTACTTCACGCCTTCGATGGTCGGCCCCTTCTCCAGCGCCGCCAGTTGCCTCTCGTCGACCTCGCCGAAGACGCGCACGCGGTAGCGGCGGGTCCAGCCGGTGGCCGGCAGTTCCAGAAAGCGGGCCAGTTCGCCGTCGTTGGTCAGCAGCAGCAGTCCCTCGGTCGTCAGATCGAGACGGCCGATGGAGACGACGCGCGGAAGGTCGGGCGGCAGGCGGTCGAAGACGGTCTCGCGCCCCTTCTCGTCACGGGCGGTGGTGACCAGCCCCGACGGCTTGTGATAGCGCCACAGGCGGGCCGGCTCCGGCTCCGGAATGACCTTGCCGTCGACCTGCACGATGTCGCCGGGGCGCACCACGCAGGCGGGGCTGTCCAGCACGCGGCTGTTGACCGCGACGCGGCCCTCGGCGATCCAGCGTTCGGCGTCGCGGCGCGAGCATAGGCCGGCGCGCGCCAGTCGCTTGGCGATGCGTTCACCGCCATTATTGGCGGAATCGGATTTCTTGACAGTATCGGAGCGGTCCATGGCCGGACCATAGGGCCTGGACGCGCCGCCCGCAACACTGGTCCAGCGCCCCGGCACCGGAATCCGGTTGACGGGCTCGGCGGGCGGTTGGCACCCTGCCCGGCCATGCCCTCTCCCTCCTATATGGCCCTCGCCTTCGCCGCTGCCGAGGCCGCCGCCGCGCGCGGCGAGGTGCCGGTCGGCGCCGTCGTCGTCGATCCCGCAACGGGTGCGGTGCTCGCCGCCGCCGGCAACCGGACGGAGGAGCTGTGCGACCCGTCCGCCCATGCCGAGTTGCTGGCGATCCGCGCCGCCTGTGCCGGGCGCGGCCAGCCCCGCCTGCCCGGCTGCGACCTGTATGTGACACTGGAGCCCTGCGCGCTCTGCGCCGCGGCGATCAGCTTCGCCCGCATCCGGCGGGTCTATTACGGCGCCTACGATCCCAAGGGCGGTGCCGTCGACCACGGCCCGCGCTTCTTCACCCAGCCGACCTGCCACCACGCGCCGGACGTCTACAGCGGTATCGGCGAGACCCGGGCCGGGAAACTGCTGCGGGACTTCTTCAGGGAGCGCCGGTAGGCCTTCGCCAACGGTTTGGCTCTCGGTGCGCGCATTATTGTTATCGACGCATCAGAACAGAATTTCTCAACATCAAACGCATGCAAACAAATTCACCCCACAGAAAATCCGGACGAAATTCCTCAGACCGCAGCAACCGACGCATATAATAAGTATAAACAAGGTATGCTCTGTTAAGTGTTTGTTTAACGAATATATGCCCATGATGCCCTGTCGCCTTCAGCCATCGGGAGTTAAAAAGAATGCTGTCGTTCCGCAAGCCCCAGGACAATCAGGCAGCCGAAGAGTTGGCTCTGCTGGGACGCCATGCGGGTGTCGGGTTGTGGGACGCCGTGATTCACAATGGCGATCCGATGCATGCGCAGAGCCGCTGGCATTGGTCGCCGGAGTTCCGCCGCCTCGTCGGCTTCGGCCACGACGACACGGCCGGCTTCCCCGACAAAGTCGGATCCTGGGCGGACCGGCTGCATCCGGACGATGCCAAGCCGACCTTCGACAGCTTCATGGCCTGCCTGAACGACCGCAGCGGCCGCACCGGCTATGACGTGAATTATCGGCTGAAGGTGAAGGACGGCAGCTATCGCTGGTTCCGCGCCATCGGTGGCGTCGCCCGCGACAGCAGCGGCCTTGCCCTGCGCGCCTGCGGGTCGCTGATCGACATCGATGCCGAGCGCAACGAACTGGAGCGGGCCAAGCTGCTCGATCGCCATGCCGGCGTCGGGCTTTGGGATGCTGTGTTCTACAACGCCGACCCGATGCATGCGCAGAGCCGCTGGCACTGGTCGCCGGAATTCCGCCGCCTCGCCGGTTTCGACCGCGACGACAAGATCGGTTTCCCCGACGGCGTCAATTCCTGGGCCGACCGGCTGCACCCGGACGACGCCAAGCGGACCTTCGACGGCTTCATGGCCTGCCTGAACGACCGCAGCGGCCGCACCGGCTACGACGTCGATTACCGGCTGAAGCTGAAGGACGGCACCTATCGCTGGTTCCGCGCCATCGGTGGCGTTGCCCGCGACGGCAACGGCTTGGCCTTGCGCGCCTGCGGGTCGCTGATCGACATCCACGGCCAGAAGATGGCCGAGCTGCGGCAGGCGGAACTGGACGGCGAACGCCGCAGCAGCATCGCCAACCTTGCCGAGTCTCTGGACCGCGAGGTCGGCACCGCCGCCGACCGCGCCACCGCCAACGCCCAGACCGTCGCCGCCGCGACGGAGGAGCTGTCGGCCTCGATCTCCGACATCAGCAACCGCGCCAACGAGGCGTCGGGCGCCTCGCTGAAGGCATCGGAGGAGGCGACCCGCACCAACGCCGCGGTGGAGGCCCTGGTCACCTCGGCCGAGCGCATCGGCGCGATCACCAAGCTGATCAACAGCATCGCCTCGCAGACCAACCTGCTGGCGCTGAACGCCACCATCGAAGCCGCCCGCGCCGGCGAGGCGGGCCGCGGCTTCGCCGTGGTGGCGAACGAGGTGAAGTCGCTGGCCCAGCAGAGCGGCAGTGCCGCCGACGACATCGCGGCACAGATCGCGTCGGTCCAGCAGGAGGCGCTGCACGCGGTCGACGCCATCCGCCGCATCGGCTCGATCGTCACCGACGTTCAGCAGATCTCCACCACCATCGCCGCCGCCGTGTCGCAGCAGGAATCGGCGACCAAGGAGATCGCCCACAGCGTCACCCGCGTGGTCCGCGACATCGAGGTGGTGTCGCAGAACATCGCCTCCACGTCGGAGCGGCTGCGGGCCTGAAGAGAGAAGCCGGAAGGCAAATGAAAAGGGGGCGCATCGCTGCGCCCCCCGATTTCCTGTCCGACAGCAGAGCTTACCGCCCCACCGCCCGCCAGCCGATGTCGCGGCGGCAGAAGCCCCCCGACCAGTCCAGCGCGTCCACCGCCTTGTAGGCCGCCGTCTGAGCCTCCGCCACCGTCGGCGCCAGCGCGGTCACGCCCAGCACCCGGCCGCCGACCGACAGCACCCGGCCATCCTCGGCCCGCCTGGTGCCGGCATGGAACACGGTCACCCCATCCACCGTGCCGGCCTTGTCCAGCCCGCGGATCTCGGTGTTCCTGGCGTAATCGCCGGGATAGCCGTTGGCCGCCATCACCACGCACAGCGCGGTGCGGTCGTGCCAGCGCAGGTCGATGCTGTCCAGCACCCCGTCGGCCGCCGCCACCAGCGCCGCCAGCGCATCGGACTTCAGCCGCATCATCAGCGTCTGGCATTCCGGGTCGCCGAAGCGGACGTTGAACTCCAGCGTCTTCGGCACCGGGCCGTCCGGCGTCTGCATGATCATCAGGCCGGCGAACAGCACGCCCTTGAACGGCTTGCCTTCCGCCGCCATGCCCTTGACCGTCGGCAGGATGATCTCGCGCATCACGCGGTCCTGCAAATCGGCGGTCAGCACCGGGGCCGGGGAATAGGCGCCCATGCCGCCGGTGTTGGGGCCGGTGTCGCCGTCGCCAACCGCCTTGTGGTCCTGGGCCGAGGCCAGCGGCAGTGCGTTCTCGCCGTCGCACAGCGCGAAGAAGCTGACCTCCTCGCCGTCCAGGAACTCCTCGACCACCACCTCGGCACCTGCGGCGCCGAAGCGGCCGCCGACCAGTGCGTCGTCGATGGCCTCGAAGGCTTCCTGCTCGGTGCGGGCGACGGTGACGCCCTTGCCGGCGGCCAGACCGTCGGCCTTCACCACGATGGGGGCGCCATGCCTGCGGACATAGGCCTTGGCGGCTTCGGGATCCTTGAAGCGCTCGTAGAAGGCGGTGGGCACCCCGTATTTCGCCAGGATGTCCTTCATGAAGCCCTTGGAACCCTCAAGCTCCGCCGCCGCCGCACTCGGCCCGAAGGCCTTGACGCCCAGCGCGGTCAGCCTGTCCACCAGACCCAGCACCAGCGGCCCTTCCGGACCGACGACGACGAAGTCGATGGCATTCTCCTGGACGAAGCGCACCAGCGCGTCGACATCCTCCGACCCGATTGCCACCAGCGTGGCGACGTCGGCGATGCCGGCATTGCCCGGCGCGCAATAGAGCGCATCGCACAGCGGCGAGTTGGAAATGGCCCAGCAGAGCGCGTGCTCACGACCGCCCGATCCGACGACGAGGACTTTCATGGGGGGGCGCTCCTTCCGCCTTGTTGCGATCTGCGCGCCTTGTATCATGGCGGCGCCCCAACTCAAGAGCGCCATGACGTCCGAAAACGCACCCCAAACCTCCACGCCGCTGATTGCCCCGGAACCGCGCCCCGGCTCCAACCTTCCGGAATTCACCGTCGGCGACCTCGCCCGCCGGCTGAAGCGCAGCATCGAGGAGGAGTTCGGCTTCGTCCGCGTCCGCGGCGAGATCAGCCAGCCGAAGAAGCACAGCTCCGGCCACTGCTACATGCGCCTGAAGGACGACACCGCGGTGATCGAGGCAGTGTGCTGGCGTGGCACCATGGCGAAGCTGGCCGTCCGGCCGGAGGAAGGGCTGGAGGTCATCGTCACCGGGCGCATGACGACCTATCCCGGCCGCTCGCAGTACCAGCTGATCGTCGAGTCGATGGAGCTGGCCGGGGAAGGCGCGCTCCTGAAGATGCTGGAGGAGCGCAAGCGCCGGCTGGCGGCGGAGGGGCTGTTCGATCCCGCCCGCAAGAAGCGCATCCCTTTCCTGCCCGACGTGATCGGCGTCGTCACCTCTCCCACCGGCGCTGTCATCCGCGACATCCTGCACCGGCTGAACGACCGCTTCCCCCGCCATGTCCTGCTGTGGCCGGTCGCGGTGCAGGGCGAACGTGCGGCGGCCGAGGTGACGGCGGCCATCGAGGGCTTCAACCGCATCCAGCCGGGGGGGCGCGTTCCGAGACCCGACCTGATCATCGTCGCGCGCGGCGGCGGCTCGCTGGAAGACCTGATGGCCTTCAACGAGGAGAATGTCGTCCGTGCAGCCGCGGCCAGCGCCATCCCGCTGATCTCCGCCGTCGGCCACGAGACTGACACCACGCTGATCGACTTCGCGTCGGACCTGCGGGCGCCCACCCCGACTGCCGCCGCCGAGATGGCGGTGCCGGTGCGCGGCGAGTTGCTGGCCCAGATCCTCGACGACGAGCGCCGGCTGCTCGCCTGCGCCTCCCGCGCGGTGGAGGACCGCCGCAACCGGGTGGAGGGGCTGGCCCGCGGCCTCGGCGATCCCCGCGCCCTGCTGGAAGGCCATGCCCAGCGGCTGGACGACCGGGCGGAGCGCCTGAACCTTGCCGCCTCAGCCCTGCTGGAGCGCCGCCGCACCCGCGTCGGCGAGCTGGCCGCAAAGCTGCGCCATCCGCGCGAAAAACTGGCCCAGGCCGAGCAGAAGCTGGCGTCGGAAAGCCGCGCCCTCGATTCAGGCCTGCGCCATGCGGTGACCACCGCCGGCGGGCGGTTCGACCGGGTTGCCGGCCGGCTGTCGCTGACCCCGGCGCGGGTGAAGCTGGCCGACGGCGAACGCCGCATTGCCGACCTGACGCCGCGCCTCGACCGCAGCCATGCCAAGGGGGTTGCCGACAAGGCGGCGTCTCTGGCGTCGCTCGGCCAATTGCTGGAGAGTTACAGCTACAAGGGCGTGCTGGCCCGTGGCTTCGCCCTGGTCGAGGACCGCGACGGTCGCCCGGTGACCCGCGCCGATCAGGCGACGCCGGGTCTGGCCGTCAACATCGTCTTCGCCGACGATGCCAAGGTTGCAGCAACCGTCGATGGCGGCGCGCCCAAGGTGGAGATGAAGCCCGAGGCGGAGGTGGAACCCAAGCCGGAGAAGAAGCCGGCACCGCGCAAGCCTCGGCCGGTGCCGGTACAGGGCAGCCTGTTCTGAGACCGGGCGGCCAGGGCGGGCCGGGAGCGGGGCCAGGAGCGGAGCCGGCTATCCGCCGGCCAGCTCATCGAGCCGTTGCCGTGCAAGGCGCAGCGGCACGCTCCAGTCCTTCGGCGCCTGTTGGCGGCATAGTGTGACGGTCGGATACCAGGGGGTGTCCGTCCGGTCGCGCAGCCAGCGCCATTCGGCAGCATAGGGCAGCAATGCACAGGTCGGGCGCCCCAGCGCCCCGGCCAGATGCACGGTGACATTGTCGATGGAGACCACAAGGTCGACCGCTGCAACCGCCGCGGCCAACCCATCCAGATCGCCCCAGGGATCGAGACCGGGCAGCCCGCCGATGTCGATGCCATCCGCCGTCAAGGCGGCGATCTCCTGCGTCCAGTCGCCATATTGCAGCACCACGAGGCGGACGCCGGGCCGGTGGAGCGCATGCGCCAGCACGCGCAATGGAATGTTGCGACTGCGCCCATGCTTGGGATTGGTCGTGTGCCAGGCGATGCCGACCGCCAGCGTACCGGCCGGATTCGCCGTGCGAAAACCCGAAATCCTGGCCGGATCGGCCAGCAGATAGGGCGCAGCGGAGCGCGGGACACCCCCGGCATCCGCCAGCAGGCGCGGCAGGCTGCCCGCCGGGATTTGCGCGGCAATCGGGGCACGATCCGGGGCGGCCGCCTCGGTCCGCGTCAGGCTTGGATCTGGGGGCCAGCCACGCGCGACCACCTCAACCTCCGGCAGCGAGCGCGCGAACAGCGGAACCAGCCGCGGTTCGCATTCCAACACACAGCTGACACCCGCCCGGACCAGCAGCGGCAGCAGGCTGGCGAACTGGATTTCATCGCCGATCCCCTGTTCGCCCCAGATCAGCAGACGGTTTCCACCCAGCGGCCGGCCCGTCCAGGCCGGTTGCGGGAACCGTCCGGCGGCGAACAGCCAGGGCTGTACGGTCCAGCGGTCTTCCCAGGCCGCCCACCCCTCTTCGAAATGTCCCAGCGTCAGCAGGGCCAGGGCGCGGAGCAGCTGGGATTCCCCCAGGTCGGGAGCGAGCGCCAGCACCGCCTGCGTGTTCGCCAGGGCCTCCTCCGGATGGCCCGCGAGCAGCAGCGCGTCGCCCAGATTGCTGCGGATGCCGATCTCGTCCGGCCGCAACGCCGCCGCCCGGCGCTGGCCGGTCAGCGCGGCGTCCAGTTCATCCAATCCCTTCAGGACATTCGAACGGTTGTTCCACAGCTCCGCTGCCGCCGGGTCGACCGCAAGGCCGGACTCGTAGGCCCGGCGCGCCTCCGTGAATCGTCCGGCCTCCTTGTGCAGCCGGCCCAACCCGTTCCAGATGCCGTGATGCAGCGGGTCGAGGATCAGGGCACGCCGGAGCGTCCGTGCCGCCTCGCCGTCGGGAGCCTGCCGGCCCACCTGCAGGAGATACTCCCCCAGCAGCCGCAGCATCTCGGCGGCATCGGGGGCCAGCAGCAGGGCGATGCGGCGCTCCGCCGCCGCCGCCGCACCCTGCCGATCGGCGGCCAGCGCCACCGCAAGATTGCAGCGCAACTCGATGGAAAGCGGTTGCACCCCAACCGCGGCACGGAGTGCCTGCGCGGCCTCGCCGGGACGGCCCGCCTTCAAGGACCGCATCGCAAAATCGTTGAGCTGGACGGTCCGGGTCGGGTCGAGGGTGGCGGCGCGGACCATCGGGTCGAGGGCCTCGCCGGACCGGCCCAGCGCCTCCAGCAGGCCGGCGAGATTGGTATGGAAATCCGGCTGCGTCCCATCGCCGGCGATTGCCTGCCGGATCAGGCCGCAGCCCTCCTCCAGCCTGCCGCTCTGCCCCAGCAGGATGCCGCGCAGGTGGAGCGTCATGACATGGTCGGGGACGGCATCCAGAATCTGGCGATAGATGGCATCCGCCTCGTCGAAGCGCCGCTCCTGGTGCAGGTCGAAGGCGATGAGCAGAGCTTCCTGGATCGTCGCCATGACCGTTCCGTCCTTCCCCTATCCGCGCCCTTTTCCGCGAAACCGGTCCGCAGACCGTCACACCGCGCCGACGAAGCTCCAGCGCAGAGTCTCGCCGCTGCGGAAGGGCAGCACGGCGTCGCCCTCGCTGACCAGGATCAGGTCGGGGGCGACCGACGGACGGCGCTCCAGCGCCACCCGCTCCTCGCTGACCGGCAGGTTGTAGAAGCGCGGTCCGTTCAGGCTGGCGAAGGCCTCCAGCCTGTCGAGCGCGCCGGCCTCGTCGAACGCCTCGGCATAGAGCTCCAGCGCGTTGGCGGCGGTGAAGCAGCCGGCGCAGCCGCAGGCGGCCTCCTTGGCGGTCACCGTATGCGGCGCGGTGTCGGTGCCGAGGAAGAACGGCCCCTCGCCGCTCGTCGCCGCCTCGACCAGAGCCACCCGGTGCGTCTCGCGCTTGGCGATCGGCAGGCAGTAGAGATGCGGGCGGATGCCGCCCTGGAAGATGTGGCTGCGGTTGATCAGCAGATGGTGGGCGGTGATGGTGGCGGCGATCCGGCCGCTGGCGGCATGGGCCCGCACGAACTGCACGGCGTCGGCCGTCGTCACATGCTCCAGCACGACGCGCAGGGTCGGATGACGCTCCAGCAGCGGGGCCAGGATGCTGTCGATGAACACCGCCTCGCGGTCGAAGATGTCGACCGACTGGTCGGTGACCTCGCCATGGATCAGCAGCGGCATGCCGATGTCCGCCATGCGCTCCAGCACCGGGGCGATGCGGGCGATGTCGGTGACGCCATGGGCGCTGTTGGTGGTGGCGTTGGCGGGATAGAGCTTGGCGGCGGCGAAAACCCCGTCCTTGAAGCCCTCCGCCAGATCGTCGGCGTCGGTGCCGTCGGTCAGGTAGGCGGTCATCAGCGGGGTGAAGGCGACGCCGTCCGGCAGGGCCGCCAGGATGCGCTCGCGGTAGGCCACGGCATCGGCGGCCGTTGCCACCGGCGGCTTCAGGTTCGGCATGACGATGGCGCGGCCGAACTGGCGGGCGGTGAAGGGCAGAACCGCCTTCAGCATGGCGCCGTCGCGCAGGTGGACATGCCAGTCGTCGGGACGGCGGATGACAAGACGGTCGTTCGGCATGGATCGGGTCCCGGCGCTGGTGTCGAGGGGCGGTGAGCTTGGACGACGTTCTATCGCCATCGCCGCGGCATCTCAACAGAGGCGGTCCCCCAAACCGGAAACACGGACTGGAAGCATGAGGAGAAACCGCCAGCCCCCCGCCGGCCGGCGTTGGCGGGGGGCTGGCCGTCCTGGCCCGGACCTTACTGGCCCGAAACTTTACTGGATGGTGGTCGAGGTCTTCAGGCCGAGGATGCCGTCGATCTTCGCGGCCTGCTCCGCAGTCACCGGCTTGCCGCCGATGCCGGCGAGCTGCTGCCGGGCGTCGGTCACCGCCTTGTCGCGGGCGGCGCTGTCCTTCAGCGCATGGGCGGCCAGCATCCGCTCGTGGTACTTGCCGAGCTGGACGGTCAGCTGGTCGGTCGGCTTGGCGCCCAGTTCCTTGGCGACGGCGTCGGCCTGGGTCTTGGTCACTTCGGCCTTCGGGGTGGCCGCGACCTGCTCATGCTTGGTCTTGCCCGCCTCGGTCTTGCCGGCATCCGCCTTGGTGGCGTCGGCCTTGGTGGCGTCGGCCTTCGGGGCCTCGCTCTTGGTGGCTTCGGTCTTGGTGGCCTCGCTCTTGGTGACAGCCTTCTGATCGGCCTTCTGGTCGAGCTTCGGAGCCGTCGTGGTGGAGTCGGTCGTCGCGGCGGGGGCCGGCGTTGCCGGAGCGGCCGGTGCAACCGTTGCCGCACCCGCGCTCAGCACGGGGGCCGTCGCCATCAGGGCGACGAACGCAAAGGTCGAAACGGACGAGCGGATACGCGACCCAAAGACGGTGCCGGACATTTGGTTTCTCCATTTCGGTGAGCGATCCTCGTTGCGGGATCGTGCTTAGATGAACGTGGCCCCGCTGCCGTTCATTCCACGCCCTTCCAAAAAATTTTCGAGGAGCCTGAAAATTTTTCCGCCGCCTTTTTTGGCCGCAGGTGACGGGGCCGGCGAAAGGGGCTAGAAAACCCACGCTTTTCCTATCCAAGCGCGGACCTTCTCCGATGAGCCTGATCACGCCCCGCACCCCGCCCGGAACGATGGAGCTGCTGCCGCGCCAGCAGGTGGCCTTCCAGCGCATGCTGGACACCATCCGCCGCGGCTATGAGCGGTTCGGCTTCGTCCCCGTCGAAACCCCGGTGTTCGAGACGGTCGACACACTGCTGACCAAGTCGGGCGGCGAGACGGAGAAGCAGGTCTATTTCGTCCAGTCGACAGGCGCGATCCAGCAGGGCAACAAGCCGGAACTGGCGCTGCGCTTCGACCTGACGGTGCCGCTCGCCCGCTATGTGGCGGAACATGAGCGCGACCTCGCCTTCCCCTTCCGCCGCTACCAGATCCAGCGGGTCTACCGCGGCGAGCGGGCGCAGCGCGGGCGCTTCCG
Source organism: Azospirillum sp. 11R-A (assembly GCF_049472615.1). Taxonomy (NCBI): domain Bacteria; kingdom Pseudomonadati; phylum Pseudomonadota; class Alphaproteobacteria; order Rhodospirillales; family Azospirillaceae; genus Azospirillum; species Azospirillum sp. 11R-A. Next base: position 20,784 of record NZ_JBCEBL010000001.1, read on the forward strand.
CGAATTCTACCAGTGCGACATCGACGTGATCGGCAAGGACAGCCTGTCCGCCCATTACGACGCCGAGATCCCGGCGGTGATCCACCATGTCTTCACCGAGCTGAACTTCGGCGGCTTCACCATCAACGTGAACAACCGCAAGATCCTGCTGGGCCTGCTCGACGGTCTGGGCGTCGCCGACGCCGACACCCGCGTCCTGGTGCTGCGCGAGATCGACAAGCTGGACAAGATCGGCCAGGACAAGGTGCGCGCCAGCCTGCTCGGCCTCGGCGTGACCGAGCATGCCGCCGACACCATCCTCTCGCTGATCGCCATGAAGGGCACCAACGCCGAGACGCTGGCCGCACTCGGCGCGCTCGACATCGAGACCGACATCTTCCGCGAAGGCGTGGGCGAGCTGACCACCGTCATCGAGGGGCTGAAGGCCTTCCAGGTGCCGGAGGGTACGGTGCGCATCAACCTCGCCATCGCGCGCGGCCTCGATTACTACACCGGCACCGTCTACGAGACCTTCCTGAACGACCATCCCGGCATCGGCTCGGTCTGCTCCGGCGGTCGCTACGAGAATCTCGCCAGCCATTACACCAAGTCGAAGCTGCCGGGCGTCGGCATCTCCATCGGCGCCACGCGCCTGTTCTACCAGTTGATGGAGGCCGGCATCATCAAGGACGCCACCCCCACCGCCCAGGTGCTGGTGACGCAGATGGACCCGGCCCTGTCCGCCGATTATTTCCGCATGGCCAGCGAGCTGCGCACCGCCGGCATCAACACGGAAATCCAGCTGGACGGCGGCAAGATCGCCAAGCAGATGAAGTATGCCGACCGCGCCGGCATCCCGGTCGTCCTGCTGATGGGCTCCGACGAGAAGGCCCGCGGCACCGCGACCCTGAAGCATCTGGTCAAGGGCGAACAGGTCGAGGTCCCGCTGACGGAGCTGGCCGCCCGCGCCAAGGCGCTGCTGGAGGGGTAAGAGGCACCCCTTAAATCCCCGTTAACCATAATTCGTCTATCGTTCCGACCTACACCGGCCGGGTGGGTCGGGCGACAGGGGGTGCGCATCCGAGATGGCAAAGGGGTGGATGCAGGTTGGACGCTGGGCACGGCGGGCGGCGGTCGCGGCGACGCTGGCGACCACCGTGGCCGCCGCCGGCTATGCCGGCTGGCAGGAGATGCAGACCTCGCGCCTCCAGGCCCGGCTGCTCTCCGGCGTCGCCCAGTCGATGACCGTCAGCTTGCGAGAAGGCCCCAATCCGCAGGCACGCCATCCCAAGCATGGGCCGTACAACGAGCGGCTCGGCTACACCGCCCTGCCCGGCCAGCTCGACGCGCTGACCCATGACGTCTACGCAATCGAGCGGCAGGCGGTGCTGTCACCGGCGCTCGACCGCTTCATGGCCGGCGGCGGCTTTCCGATCTACCGCGAGAAGACGCAGGCCGGGCTGACCCTGCTCGACCGCAACGGCGCGGTCATGTATTCGGCGCGCTATCCCGAACGGGTGTTCGACGGCTTCGACGATGTGCCGAAGCTGGTCGCCGACACACTGCTGTTCATCGAGAACCGCGAACTTCTGGACGAGGACCAGCCGCGCCGCAACCCGGCGGTGGAGTGGGACCGCTTCGGCGCTGCCGTCGCCATGCTGCCGCTCCAGATGATCCGGCCGGGCCAGCGCTCCCCCGGCGGCTCTACGCTCGCCACCCAGATCGAGAAGTACCGCCACTCTCCCGACGGCCAGACCGTCGGCAGCGTGGAAAAGCTGCGCCAGATGACCTCGGCCAGCGTCCGCGCCTACAGCGACGGCGAGGACACGACCCAGGCCCGCCGCCGCATCCTGGTCGATTACCTGAACTCCACCCCGCTGACCGCGCGGTCGGGCTTCGGCGAGGTGAACGGGCTGGGCGACGGGCTGTGGGCCTGGTTCGGCACCGACCTCGCCATCGCCAAGCGCGTGCTCAGCGACCCCGCAGGCGACCCGCGCACGCTGAAGCTGAAGGCGCTGGCCTACAAGCAGGTGCTGGCCCTGCTGCTGGCCCAGCGGCGACCCTCCCATTACCTGATCCAGGACCGCGCTGCCCTCGACCGGTTGGCCGACGCCCATCTGCGCGCCCTGGCCCAGGCCGGAACGATCGATCCCGCCCTGCGCGACGCGGCACTCGCCACCCCGCTGGTCTTCCGCGAGGAGGCGCCGACCAGCCCCGCCACCTCCTATGTCGAGCAGAAGGCGACCAACGCCATCCGCGCCCGGCTGCTCGGCATGCTCGGCGTCTCCAACCTCTATGCGCTCGACCGGCTCGACCTGACCGCGCAGTCCACCCTGGACGCCGAAACCCAGGCCCGCGTGGTAGAGGTGCTGGGCAGGCTGAACGAGCCCGACTATGCCCGCTCGCTCGGGCTGACCGGCGAGCGGCTGCTCGACGCCCGCAACAACGACCTGTCCAAGCTGGTCTATTCGATCACCCTCTACGAGCGCGGCCCCGAGGCCAACTACCTGCGCGTCCAGGCCGACAACCTCGACCAGCCGCTGGACATCAACGACGGGGCGAAGCTGGACCTCGGCTCCACCGCCAAGCTGCGCACGCTGGCGACATATCTGCAGATCGTCGCCGAACTGCACAGCCGCTACGCCCATCTGCCGAAGGAGCTGCTGGGCGATGTCGAGGACGAGGCGTCGGACAACCTGACCCGCTGGGCGACCTCCTGGCTTGCCGCGGCGCCCGACCGCCGGCTGCCCGCCATGCTCGATGCGGCGATGGAGCGGCGCTATTCCGCCAGTCCGGCCGAGGTCTTCTTCACCGGCGGCGGCCAGCACAGCTTCGTCAACTTCAACAAGGACGACAACGGCCGCATCCTGACCGTGCAGGAGGCGTTGCGGAACAGCGTCAACCTGCCCTTCATCCGGCTGATGCGCGACGTCGTCCAGTTTTACATGGACGAGGGGGCGGACGACGGCGCCGACATCCTGCGCACCCCCGACCATCCGGCCCGTCAGGCCTATCTCGCCCGCTTCGCCGACCGCGAGGGCACGGACTTCCTCAACCGCTTCTACAACGACTACCGCAAGCGCAGCCCGGACGAGGCGCTGGCCCGGCTGGCGACCCGCTCGCGCCCGGTGCCGCACCGGCTGGCGGTGATCTTCCGCAGCGTGCGGCCCAAGGCCGGGCTGGCGGAGTTCTCCGGCTTCCTGCGCGGCCGGCTGCCGGGAAAGGCGCTGTCCGACACCGAGCTGTCGGCGCTCTATTCCAAATACGGGCCGGACCGCTTCCCGTTGAACGATCTGGGATATCTCGCCCGCGTCCATCCGCTGGAGCTGTGGCTGGTCGCCTATCTCCAGCAGCATCCCGATGCCAAGCGGGCCGAGGTGCTGGCCGCCAGCGCCGACGAACGCCAGGAAAGCTATCGCTGGCTGTTCAAGAAGGGCATGGCCGCCCAGAACACCCGCATCCGCATCGGGCTGGAGGAGGAGGCGTTCCAGCGCATCACCGCCCAGTGGCGCAGCGTCGGCTATCCGTTCGAAACGCTGGTGCCGTCGCTGGCGACCGCCATCGGCAGCTCGGCCGACCGTCCGGCGGCATTGGCGGAGCTGATGGGGCTGATCCTGAACGACGGGGTGCGCCAACCGACGGTGAAGATCCGCTCGCTGCATTTCGCCGCCGGCACGCCCTATGAGGCGAAGCTCGGGCTGGGGCCCTTACAGGGCGAACGCGTGCTGCGGCCGGAGGTCTGCGCCACCCTACGCCGCGCCCTGATGGACGTGGCGCAGAACGGCACCGCCAAGCGCATCTGGGGCTCCTTCAAGGACCCCACCGGCGCGCCGATCCCGATGGGCGGCAAGACCGGCACCGGCGACCACCGGCTGGATCGCTGGGGACCGGGCGGCGTGCTGATCGAATCGAAGGCGGTCAACCGCACCGCCACCTTCGTCTTCTACATCGGCGACCGCTTCTTCGGCACCATGACCGCCTTCGTCCATGGCCCGGAAGCCGACAACTACCGCTTCACCAGCGCCCTGCCCGCCCAGCTGCTGAAAAGCCTCGCCCCGGCGCTCCAGCCGCTGGTCGACCAGGGCACCACCCGCACCGCCGACACCCGTCCGACCCCGACGGGGCTGTAGGATCAGGAGCCTCCTGAACGGTTGCAATCCGGAAAGTATCTTCCGTAAAAGTATATGCAGTCCACGGACAACTGTCTTTCGCATGCATCGCGGCGGGAGCTGTGCTTCTTTGTAGAAGCTCTCCCCGTCCGGCTGGTCGGAGTGCGGTCTGTGGTTCGGATCCCGCTTACGGAGGCCTCCGCCGATGGCGCCACGGTTACCGCTGCACGCCCACCACATGGGCCTGGCCCCGGTCGAGTCCGCCGATCTGTCCGCCGCGCGCAGCCTTCCGGGCGGCCCCGGCACCCCGATGGATCACCGGCTCCAGCTCCGCATCGTCAACCGCGACAGCCACGGCCGCAGCCATGCCCGCTCCGCACAGGACAGCATGGCCGCAGCGCCGGCAGCGGCCGAAGAGGTGCCGGTCATCGCCCGTGTCACCTCGCCGGACGGCTGGGCGGCCCTGCCGGGCGTGAATTCCGCCAGCACCATCGGCAAGGCGGCCGACGGGTCGTGGATCGTCACCGGCCGCCTGCATGCCGATCAGGTCGAGGCGGTTCACGCCCATGACGTGGTGCTCAGCCTGAAGGCGGCGCAGCCGACCCATTCCGCGCTGAACGCCACCATTTCCGAGATGGGGCTAGGCAGCCTCGCGGTGCCGGGATTGCCCGAACCCGCGGAGCCGGGCCTGCTGCCGCCCTGGGTCCAGCATGCGCACCGGGATGGCGAGGGCGTCATCGTCGGCGTGGTCGATTTCGGCTGCGACTACATGCACCGGAATTTCCGGCAGGCAGACGGGCGCACACGCCTGCTGGCGGTGTGGGACCAGTCCGGCACACCCAATTCGCCCTTCCCCTACGGCGCGCTCTACACGCCCGAGCAGATCGATGCGGCGCTCGCCACCGACGATCCTTACGACGCCCTCGGCTACGCTCCGCCCAAGGACGATCCCGGCAAGCCGCAGGAGAACGGCACCCACGGCACCCATGTCATGGACATCGCCGCGGGCAACGGGCTGGGATCGCAACAGCCGGGCGTGGCGCCGAAGGCGTCGCTGATCTTCGTCGATGCCAAGCTCCCCACCCCGGTCAACTCGCCCGACCAGCTGAACCACACGCTGGGCAGCACCGTCCAGCTGCTGGAGGCGGTCAACTACATCTTCAACGCCGCCGGCAACCGGCCTTGCGTGGTCAATCTCAGCCTGGGCACCAACGGCGGTCCGCATGACGGTACCTCCCTGGTCGAACAGGGGCTGGACGCCATGGTCAACGCGGCTCCCTACCGGGCCGTGGTGATCGCCGCCGGCAATTCCCAGCAGAGCGGAACCCACACCAGCGGCACCGTCCCGGCGAGCGGCGAGTGTTCCATCGGCTTGGGCATCCCGACGCTCGGCATCGCCGGCTTCGAGACCACCTCTGCCGGCGGCGAGGTGGAGCTGTGGTATCCCGGCCGGCGCCGCCTGTCGGTGACGCTGGTCGCCCCCGACGGCACCGAGATCGGTCCGGTCGAGCCGAACGGATCGCTGCCCTATGGCCTTCCGGGCAAACCGCCGGCCATCTTCATCGTCAACCGGCTGGACGATCCCAACAACCACGACAACGTGATCGGCATCTGGATCGCCATGGGGGCGCCGAAGGGGGAATGGGCCATCCGGCTCCGGGCGCTGGACGACGGCCCCGTCGATTATCACGCCTGGATCGAGCGGTTCGATGCCGGCCAGGCGCAGTTCCTCCAACCGGTCGCCTCCCACATGCTGGGCTCGATCTCCACCGGCCATTCGACGATCATCGTCGGGTCGCACGATGCCCATTCGACCGGCACGCCGATCTCCTTCTTCTCCAGCGCCGGCCCGACCCGCGACGGGCGGCAGAAGCCGGATCTCTCCGCCCCCGGACACCGCGTCAAGGCGGCATGGTCGCGGACGGTGACCGGCGTGGTCGAGAAGTATGGAACCAGCATGGCCGCCCCGGCGGTGACCGGATTGATCGCGCTGATCTATGCCCGGTCCATCCGCAAGGGCCTGCCGATGGACAATGCGGCGCTGCGCGAGCGCCTGATCCGCATGGTCCGCCGCGATCCGCCCGATGGAGCGGACTGGGACCCGCAGCACGGTCACGGACGGGCGTCGGCCGCAGCCATCCTGGAGGAGTTGGACCACGACTCCGCCCGCAACCCGGACTTCGACGAGTGGCAGGCAGCCCAGGGCCAAGGGTGAGCTGGTAAGCCGCAACCGCCGCGCTCTTGCCCTGACGGGAGGTGGGGCTCATCATCACCGGGACTCGGAGGCTGCTTCCGCTCCCGTCCCCCTCCGCTCTCTTCCTATGGATGGCCGGCATGCCGATTGACCTCGCCTCGCTCAGGAAGCTGGAAAGCCCATCCCCGTCGATGCTGGCCCAGCCGCTGGACGACGCCCAGCGCGTCGCGGTGATCGTCCGCCTGCATGCGAACGCCGCCGCACCCGACTGCCTGTCCAGCGGCAGGCCGATAGCCCCGGGTATCGTCACCGCCGAGATCGCCGCGGCCGACCTCGCCGGGCTGGAGGCCGATCCGGCGGTGCGGTCGATCGCCCTGTCGCGCCCGCTCCAGTCTTCCTGACGCCAGCCTTCTTGACGATAATTTCACCCGCTCCGCCCCGCCGTGGCAGACTGGCGGCGACGGATGGGACGGGTGTGGGGATGGAACAGTGAACAGCCGGCGGCGCGATGTTTCAAATGTTCCATTCCGCGCGGACCTTGACGTGCCCCGCCATTTGCCGTATGCACGCCGCGCACGCGTCGGCACCCCTGGAGGCCGGCGCCCTTTTCGTTTTGGAGCATCGTCATGACCAAGATCATTCCGCTCGGCGCTGAGACGCGCGAACGGGCCGGCAAGGGGACCGCCCGCCAGACCCGCCGTGACGGCCGTATTCCGGCCGTCATCTACGGTGGTAAGCAGGCTCCTGTCACCATTTCGCTCGAGAAGTTCGAGTTCACCCGCGTCCTGCATCAGCCGGGCTTCTTCACGCACCTGTTCGACGTCACCGTCGACGGCGCTGCCCACCGCGTCCTGCCGCGCGACGTGCAGTTCCACCCGGTGACCGACGTCCCGCTGCATGTCGACTTCCTGCGCGTTTCGTCCGACACCCGCATCAACGTGCAGGTTCCGGTCGAGTTCGCCGACCAGGACAAGTCGGCCGGCCTGAAGCGCGGCGGTGTGCTGAACATCGTCCGTCACGAGCTGGAGCTGAGCTGCCCGGCCGACAGCATCCCCGAGCACATCACCATCTCGTGCGAAGGCTTCGATGTCGGCGACTCGATCCACATCTCCTCGGTCAAGCTGCCGGAGGGTGTGACCTCGACGATCACCGACCGCGATTTCACCATCGCGACCATCGTTGCGCCGTCGGGCCTGAAGTCGGAAGAGGGCGCCGCTGCCTGATCGGGAGCGTCCGTTCTTCGAAGATGGTTACGGTGGGGGGCTTCGGCCCCCCGCTTCGTTTGTGGAGCCTGGTTTCCGAATAAAGGGTGAGGGACATGCTGCTTCTGGTCGGATTGGGCAACCCCGGCAACGAGTATGCCCGCAACCGCCACAACATCGGCTTCATGGCGGTGGAGACCATCGCCCAGCGCCACCGCTTCACCCCGTGGAAGAAGCGGTTCCAGGGCCAGACCGCCGAAGGCACCGTCGCCGGCGACAAGGTGCTGGCGCTGGAGCCCGCCACCTTCATGAACCTGTCCGGCCAATCGGTGGTGGCCGCCCTCCAGTTCTACAAGCTGAAGCCCGAGAACGTCGTCGTCATCCATGACGAGCTCGATCTGCCCCCCGGCAAGATCCGGGTGAAGAAGGGCGGCGGCCATGGCGGCCACAACGGCCTGCGCTCCATCGACGCGCATATCGGCAAGGACTACTGGCGCGTCCGGCTCGGCATCGGCCATCCCGGCAACAAGGATCTGGTCAGCGGCTATGTGCTGCACGACTTCGCCAAGGCCGACCAGAGCTGGATCGATCCGCTGCTGGACGCCGTCTCCGACAACCTCCCCCTGATCGTGGACGGCCAGCCGGAGCTGTTCATGAACAAGGTGACGGTGGCGACCCAAGGCAAATAGGCGCCTGCCGAGCCTTGCCGGTTCCGGCATTCCCCCACTTCGCGTTTGCGCTTTGGTCCCCATCGTAGGATAAAGCGCGTCAATTCCAGCATTTCCGACGGCGAGCACCCAACCATGGGCTTCAATTGCGGCATCGTCGGCCTGCCGAACGTCGGCAAGTCGACCCTTTTCAACGCCCTGACCGCCACCCAGGCGGCCGAGGCGGCGAATTTCCCCTTCTGCACCAAGGAGCCGAACGTCGGCCGCGTCAGCGTGCCCGACCCGCGGCAGGACAAGCTGGCGGAGATCGCCAAGTCGCAGAAGGTCGTCCCGACCCAGCTGGAGTTCGTGGACATCGCCGGCCTGATCCGCGGGGCGTCGAAGGGTGAAGGGCTGGGCAACCAGTTCCTCGCCAACATCCGCGAGGTGGACGCCATCGTCCATGTGCTGCGCTGCTTCGAGGACGACGACATCACCCATGTCGAGGGCAACGTCGATCCGCTGCGCGATGCCGAGGTGGTCGAGACCGAGCTGATGCTCGCTGACATGGAAAGCCTTGAACGCCAGCTGACCAGCCTGCAGAAGAAGGCCAAGGGCGGCGACAAGGACAGCAAGATCAAGGCCGACCTGATGGAGCGCGCCCTGAAGGTGCTGCAGGACGGCAAACCCGCCCGCGTGGTCGAGGTGTCGGACGACGAGCGGTCGGTGTTCAAGCAGTTCATGCTGCTGACCGACAAGCCGGTCCTCTATGTCTGCAACGTCGAAGAGGCGTCGGCCGCGACCGGCAACGCTTTTTCCGCCAAAGTCGCTGAAAAGGCCAAGGCCGAGAACGCCGAGGTCGTGGTGATCTCGGCCGCCATCGAGTCCGAGGTCGCCCAGTTGTCCGACCCGGCCGAGAAGGCCGAATTCCTTGAGTCGATGGGGCTGGAGGAAACCGGCCTCAACAAGCTGATCCGCGCCGGCTTCAAGCTGCTGGACCTGATCACCTTCTTCACCGTCGGCCCGAAGGAGACGCGGGCCTGGACCGTGCGCCGCAACGCCAAGGCGCCCGAGGCCGCCGGCGTCATCCACACCGACTTCGAGCGCGGCTTCATCCGCGCTGAGACCATCGACTACACCAGCTTCGTCACCCTCGGCGGCGAGCAGGGGGCGAAGGACGCCGGCAAGATGCGCCAGGAAGGCAAGGAATATGTTGTCCAGGACGGCGACATCTTCCACTTCCGCTTCAACGTCTGAGGCATGCTGAACCGGGGGAACAGGGGCTTCATGGCCCCCTTTCCCCTACGCTGTCACCCAACTGTCATATTGTCGTAACAATCCGCGCACCCTACCCTTCAGTTAGGGGTGCCGCCTGACCGCATCCCCGATCCGACAGAGGGGGTGCGATGCAGGCGACACGGGTGCTGCTGGAACTCGCCGGAAATGTCGTGCTGCTCCTGTGGGGGCTGCACATGGTGCAGAGCGGGCTGACCCGCGCGCTGGGCGGCGACCTGCGCCGCATCCTCGGGGCCGGACTGCGCAACCGCTGGACCGCCTTCCTGTCCGGCATGGGCATCACCATGCTGCTGCAAAGCAGCACCGCCACCGGCCTGATGGCGACCGGCTTCACCGCCACCGGGCTGGTGTCGCTGATGCCGGCGCTGGCGGTGATGCTGGGGGCCAATGTCGGCTCCACCCTGATCGTCCAGATCCTCGCCTTCGACGTCGCCCATGTGGCACCGGTCCTGCTGCTGGGCGGCTTCATCGCCTTCCGCCGCGGGGCGCGGACGCGCAGCCGCGATCTGGGCCGTGTCGCCATCGGGCTCGGCCTGATGCTGCTGTCGCTGCACCTGCTGCTGGCGACCATCGCCCCGGCGGAGAATGCGCCGATGCTGCGGCGGATGCTGGCGATGCTGACCGCCGATCCGGTGGTGGCGGTGATGCTGGCGGCACTGCTGTCCTGGGCCGCCCATTCCAGCGTCGCCGCCATCCTGCTGATCGCCTCGCTGGCCGGCGGCGGGGTGATCGGGCCGGAGGCCGCAATCGCCATGGTAGCAGGCGCCAACCTGGGCAGCGCCGTCAATCCGGTGATCGAGGGGCCGGGCGGCGACGGCCGCAACCCGGCGGCCCGGCGGCTGCCGGTCGGCAACCTGATCAACCGCCTCGTCGGCTGCCTCATCGTCGTGCCGCTGCTGGGGCCGATCACCGCCGGCCTGCAGGCGGTGTCGCCGGACGCCACGCGGCTGGCCGCCAACTTCCACCTCACCTTCAATCTGGCGATGGCCGGGCTGTTCATCGGCCCGCTGCCCTGGTTCGCGCGAGCACTGACCCGGATGTTCCCGGAGCGGGTGGCGGTCGCCGACCCGGCGATGCCGCTCTATCTCGACCGCAGCGCGCTGCGCATCCCCCACCTCGCCATCGCCAATGCCTCGCGCGAGGCACTGCGCATGGCCGACACGGTGGACGGCATGCTGCGTGGTGCCTTGGACGTGATCCAGACCGACGACCGCAAGCGGGTGCAGGAAATCCGCCGGATGGACGATGTGCTGGACCGGCTGCACGAGGCGATCAAAGGCTATCTCACCCAGATCAATGTCGAGGATCTGGACGAAAGCGATGCCAGCCGGATGTCGGACGTGCTGACCTTCACCATCAACCTCGAACATGTCGGCGACATCGTCGATTGCAATCTGATGGAGACGGCCTCGAAGAAAATCCGCCGCAAGCTGCGCTTCTCCACCGAGGGGGCCGGCGAGATCGCCGGCATGCTGGAACGGCTGAGCGAAACCCAGCGGCTGGCCGCCGCTGTCTTCGTGTCGCGCGACGTTCGCTCCGCCCGCGCTCTGATCCATGAAAAGGAGGTGATCCGCGATCTGGAGACCAGCGCCACCGAGGCGCATTTCGCCCGCCTGCGCGCCGGTCGCAAGGAAAGCGTGGAGACCAGCGCTCTCCACCTCGACATCCTGCGCGACCTGCGCCGGATCAACGCCCATCTGGTCGCCGCCGCCTATCCAGTCCTCGATCAATCGGGTGAGCTGCTGCCCAGTCGTCTCAAAAGGGGGGCAGCTCGGGCGTAAGTGTTCACGTCCCATCGGGGAACCGCGCCGCTTCGGCTTCGACCTTTTCTTGTCACCGGCGCAGCAACGTTAACACTTTCGTAACCATATAAAATTCGTCAAGCTCTTTCGCGACATGGTTAACAAACCCCTCCTGTGGTTGTTATGGCAGCGAACCCCAAGGGGGTTTTGAAGAGCCAAGGAATGGTTGTCGAGAGGGAGCGGACGGTGGCGAACACGCACGCGACGTCGAACGGACCCGCGAACGGACCCGGCACACAGGGGATATCCGACGCCGGATTCGCCGCGCGGGTGCGCGACGCCATCGACCGGCAGGAACTGTCCCTGGTCTTCCAGCCCCAGGCCGATGTCGTCACCAACCGCCTGACCGGGTTCGAGGCCCTGTCGCGCTGGCGCCTGTCCGACGGCACCATGCTGCCCCCCGATGTCTTCGTGCCGATGGCCGAGCAGGGGGAGGCGATCCACCTGCTGGGCGATTGGACCCTGCGGACGGCCTGTGTCGCGGCGACCGGCTGGCTGCGCGCCGGCTATCCCGACATTCCGGTGTCGGTCAACCTGTCGGCGCGGCAGCTCGACGATCCCGGGCTGGTGCTGAAGGTGCTGGGCATCCTGGCGGAAACCGGCCTGCCCGCCGCCAACCTGAAGCTGGAGCTGACCGAAACCAGCATGTTCAGCCAGACCGCCGAGGCGCGCGAGGCGCTGCTGCGGTTGCGGGGTGCCGGGATCAGGCTGGTGCTGGACGATTTCGGCACCGGCTGGTCTTCGCTGGCGACCCTGCGGCGGGTGCCGGTGGAGGCGTTGAAGATCGACAAGCAGTTCGTCCAGGCGATGGTGGAGGACCGTGACGCCGCCGCCATCGTCCAGGCGGTAGTGGCGCTGGCCCACGCGCTGGAGCTGGGCGTGGTGGCGGAGGGGGTAGAGACGCCGGAACAGCGGCTCTACCTGCAAGCCTACCGCTGCGATGTCTTGCAGGGCTATTGGCTGTCGCGCCCGCTGACCGCCGACGGGGTGGACGATTTCCTGGCCGAGCGCAGCGCGATCCTGCCGCCTATCGGGTCGGGGGGCTCTGCCGCTGGGCCGCAGACATCAGGATGACCCGGCGGGTTTCGTCCCACTCGGTCAGTTCTCCGGCCTCATCGGCGGTCGCCCAGCAGGCCTCCAGCGCATCGTCGGCGCAGAGCGGTTCGCCTTCCGCACTCTCCGCCGCCACCTCGACGAGTGTGTAATGGTAGTGGACGCGCCCCTCGGCATCGGGGGTGATGGCGTCCACCACGGTGACGATCCCGGTCGGCACCACCTCCAGCCCGGTCTCCTCCCGCACCTCGCGCACCGCGGTCTCGAACACCGTCTCGCCGACCGACTGGGCTCCGCCCGGCAGGCTCCACTGCCCCATCCGCGGCGCCTTGCCCCGCCGGATCAGCAGCACCTTGTCGCCGCGCCAGACGACGGCCCCGACGCCAACCCAGGGGCGGTCGGGATATTCGCGGCTGGAACGGTCGAGCGGAGTGGCGGACATGAACGGCTCCCTATCGATGTCTTGACCCAAAGGTAGCGCGGTCCGACACTGGTACACCAGTCGCGAAGACGCAGTGCCGCGTCCTGCCGGTGTACACCCCACCCGACCGTATGGCCGCCCCATGAAGCTCAACGAGATCCGCACCTTCATCGCCGTTGCCGATGCGCAGTCGGTGCAGGAGGCCGGCAACCGGCTGGGGCTGACGCAGTCCGCCGTGTCGCGGCTGATCCAGCGGCTGGAGGCGGAGCTTGGCGTCGTGCTGTTCGACCGACAGACCAAGCCGCTGGCCTTGACCCGCGACGGCGAACTGGCACTGGCCCATGCAAGGCGCATCCTGGCGGCGGCCAGCGACTTCACCGACGCTTTCGCCGGGTCGGCCGAACCGCGCGGGCTGCTGCGGCTCGGCATGGCCCATGTGCTGACCGCTCTGGCCACCGGACGGCCGCTGGACGAGCTGCGCGCCGGCTTCCCCGGCCTGACCCTGCGACTGCATTCGGATTGGAGCAACCCGCTGATCGAGCAGGTCCGCGCCGGCACGCTGGACGGCGCGGTGATCCTGCTGTGCGAGGGGCAGATGCCGCCCGACGACCTGCCGGTCCGCCGGATCGGCACCGAACCGGTCAACATCATCGCCTCTCCCGACGATGCATCCAGCGATCTCGCCGCCATGAACCGGCGCGGCTGGGTGCTGCAACCGAACGGCTGCCGCTACCGCGAAGCGCTGCAGCAGGCGTTGGCGCCGCTCGGCTTGCAGCCGAACGTGACCGTGGAGGCCTACGACCAGAGCCTGCTGGTGTCGCTGGTGACCCGCGGCGTCGGCTTCGGCCTGGCACCGATGGGGCTGATCGCGCCGATCCCCGATGCGGCGGCGGTGCGCCCGCTCGACCTTCCCAACTTCCGGATGTCGGTGACGATCTGGCTGATCCAGTCGCGGACGGCCGGACGCATCGCCCCGGTCTTCGACCGGCTGGAGGAGGCGCTTCGGCGGGAGTTGGCGGCCGGACGCCCGCCCGAGTGCACAGCAACCAAGCATGCGATGCGCGAACATCGCTTCCTGCATTCCGCTGCGGAATGACCTGATTGCCGATTATGAATTTGCCGAACTGTTGAGGCCCGCCTATCGTCGGAGGCAGAGCAGTTCCATAACACCGGCGCGCGGCGATACCCCGCAACGGCGCCCGGATCCGGGAGGATGCCTTGACCACCGTTACCCCTGCACCGGCGCCCTCCTGGAGGACGCCCGCACTCGTCGTCGTCTGCGGTTGCCTGATCTCGATGCTGGCCTTCGGACCGCGGTCCAGCATGGGCCTGTTCATCGGCCCGCTTTCGGAAACCCGCGGCTGGGGCCGCGACGTCTTCGCGTTGGCGATGGCGATCCAGAACATCCTGTGGGGCGCCGGCGGCCCCTTCGCCGGGGCGCTGACCGATCGCTACGGTCCGGCCCCTGTGCTGGCCGGCGGCGGGATCCTCTATGCCGCCGGGCTGGCGCTGATGCCCTATGCCACCACCAGCGTCGAGCTGTACCTGACCGCCGGCGTGCTGATCGGGCTCGGCCTGTCCGGCGCCTCCTTCGGCATCATCATCGCCGGTTTCACCCGGCTGCTGCCGCCGGAACAGCGCAGCTGGTCGGTCGGCATCGCCACCGCCGCCGGATCGATGGGCCAGTTCCTGTTCGCGCCGATGGGTCAGGCCTTCATCGCCGGCTTCGGCTGGCAGACCGCCTTGTTGCTGCTGGCCGCCTCGATGATCGCGGTGCCGCTGCTGGCCGGCGTCTTCCCCGGCCCGAAAGGCATGACCGCGAGCGGCACCCCGGCGGTGACCGGCGCCAACATCGGCTACATCGCCGCGGTGCGTCAGGCCTTCCAGCACCGCAGCTATGTGCTGCTGGTCGCCGGCTTCTTCGTCTGCGGCTTCCAGCTGGCCTTCATCACCACCCACCTGCCGCCCTACCTGACCGCCGCCGGCATCAGTCCGACGCTGGCCGCCTGGGCGCTGGCGCTGATCGGCCTGTTCAACGTCATCGGCTCCTATGCCTCCGGCATCCTGGCGGGCAAGGTCAGCAAGCGCTACCTGCTGTGCGCCAACTATTTCTCGCGCGGCATCGCGACGGCAATCTTCATCCTGCTGCCGATCTCGTCGGTGACGGTGATCGCCTATGCCGCGGTGATGGGCCTGCTGTGGCTGTCCACCGTACCGCCGACCTCAGGCCTCGTCGCGCTGATGTTCGGCACCCGCTACATGGGCACCCTCTACGGCTTCGCCTTCTTCAGCCATCAGGTCGGCGGCTTCCTGGGCGTCTGGCTCGGCGGCGTGCTGTATGAGCGGACGGGGTCCTACGACGTGGTCTGGTGGCTGGGCGTGGCGCTGGCCATGTTCGCGACCATCGTCCACTGGCCGATTGCCGAGAAGCCCGCCCCGTCGCTGGCGGCAGCCGAGGCAAAGGCGTAAGATATACACCCATGAGCGACAGCCCCGCCCCCTCCTCTGCCGGCCCCTCTGCCGCATTTCCCATCGGCCACGGCCTTGCCGCGGCGCTGCTGGGCGGCATCCTGCTGGTCTGGGCCGGGCTGATGGGGCTGTCGCTGCAACGCGCCGCACTGCCGGACACGACCGACGGCATGATGCTGGCGGTCTTCTCCCCCGGCACCAGCGATGCAGAGGCGATGGCGGCGATGGTGCGGGCCGGGGGGGAACCGGTGCGGTCCACCTGGCTCGGATTCGCCTGGGTCGCCCGCGGCGTGGAGCCCGGATTCGTCGGCCGGCTGAAGGCGGAGGGCGCGCTGGCGGCCTTCGGCGAGCTTCCGGTCGGCCCGACGCTGGGCGGCTGCACCGCCACCCCGGTCGATACGGCCAAGATCGCCGCGACCCGCCTGCAATAGCTCCGCTCTTTCCACCCTGCGGGCAGCTTGGACCTCACCAACGGTGGACGCGCGTGCCTTGCGGTGTCATAGTGCGGCCCGCATTCGACCAGCCCCGTTTCCGCGGGGCCAGACTCCGGAATTCGTGAGCGACGATGAGCGAGCCGATCTCCCTGTTCACCAAACTGGCGAACATTCACATCCGTTACGTCACGTGGCGTCGGGGCGCCAAGGTCGGCAGCGACCGCTTCGGCAACGTCTATTACCGCAACAAGGACACCAAGCCCGGCACGCGCGAGCGCCGCTGGGTCCTGTATGCCGGTGAGCCCGACGCCTCCAAGATCCCGCCGGAATGGCACGGGTGGCTGCACCACACCACCAAGGAGCCGCTGCCCGAGGGGTCGAGCGCCTACCACAAGCCGTGGCAGAAGGAACATCTGCCTAACATGTCGGGCTCGGTCCAGGCCTACCGTCCGCCCGGCCATGTTCTGGCCGGCGGGCAGCGCGTGCCGGCCACCGGCGATTACGAGCCCTGGACTCCGAGCTGATCCACACCGGCACCGGCCATCGGGTCGGAACGGAAAGCGGAGCGGAAAGCCCGGCCCCTATGCGGGCCGGGTTTCGATTCGGGAATTCGCAGCAGGATAGCTCTATGCGCCGGAATGTGATTGAGACCGTGCTTGGCGGCGTCGTGCTCGCCGTGGCCGCCGTGTTCCTTGCCTTCGCCTACAAAAGTGCGGACCTCCGCAAGGTGCAGGGCTATGACATCACCGCCAACTTCAACAGCATCACCGGCCTGCAAAGCGGCGCCGACGTGCGGATCAGCGGCGTGAAGGTCGGCACGGTCACCGGGCTGACGCTCGATCCCACCACCTATCAGGCGGTGGTTCACCTGTCGGTCGACAATTCGGTGAAGCTGCCGAAGGACACCGCGGCTGTCATCGCCTCGGAAAGCCTGCTGGGCGGCAAGTTCCTGTCGCTGGAGCCGGGCGGCGATCCCGACGCCATCAAGCCGAACGGTAAGATCGAATTCACCCAGAGCACGCCGGGCCTGGAGCAACTGCTGGGTCAGGTCATCTTCTCGCTGCAAAGCATGAGCAAGTCGGGCGATCAGGCCAACGGCCAGCAGGGCCAGGCCCCCGGACAGGCTCCGGCCCAGCCGCCGAAGCTGTGATTTCCAACCAGCTGTGATGTCCACCCAGGGCGTGGCCGGAACCGACGGCCGCGCTCAAGCGTTCCTTCTCCAGTCCGGATGGACCTTGCAGCCGGATCACGAAGCAGGAGGAACGCGATGCGTCTGTTCCATTTGGCCGCCCTCGGCCTGGCTCTGGCGACCGCCGCCTGCGGCGCCGACATGGAAGAGAAGTCGGCCACCGGTGAACTTGGCGGTGCCGCAGCCGGTGCCGTGGTCAGCGGACCGGTGGGTGCCGTGGTCGGAGCGGCTGCGGGGGCCGGCGCCGGTGCGGCGACCCAGAAGATCGAAGACCGCAACGCCACGCAGAGCGGGTCCGGCGCCACCTACAGTGCGCCGGCGTCGCGCAGCACCGTCACGCGCTGACCCGCAATTTCCGCACAACGCACCCCGGCGGCGTCGCCACTGGCCCCCGCCACTAGACGGTGACCCCGCTTCCGGGATAGAAGGCGGAGCGCCCCGGCAAAGTTCCCGCTGACAGGCTGGGTCTTGCCATGGGGTGCCGTCCGCAATTACGGAAGCGATCCGACGTGACGAGACTTTCTAGTTATCTCCGGCCCAATCTTCTCCGGCCAGCCGCCGGCCTGCTGGGTGCCGCGGCGCTGCTGGCATCCGTGGCCGTTCAGGCCGCTCCGGTGCCGAGCCAGATGATCGAGCGGCCGGCGGCGAAGCTGCAATGGTTGGACAAGGTGACCGCCCGCACCTCCACCTTCACCATGAAGGTCGGGGAGACCAAGGCGATGAGCAGCCTGCGCATCACCCTGCGCGCCTGCCGCGAAAATCCGCCGATCGAGACGCCGGAATCCGCCGCCTTCCTGGAAGTGACGGAGATCAAGCCTGGCGAGCAGGCGGAACAGGTCTTCAGCGGCTGGATGTTCGCCTCCAGCCCCGCCCTGTCGGCGATGGAGAACCCGATCTATGACGTGTGGGTTTTGGGCTGCGAACAATGAGGAGGTGGGGAGGTCCGGGCCGCTGGCCCCCTCCCCCGCTCTCCGTTGCCTGATCCTGCTTACTCGGCCACCGCCGCGATGGGATTGCCCAGCGCCTTGTCCAGATAATCGTCCACCTGGGTCGCCAGATCGTCGGTGCGGTTGACGAAGAAGTGGCTGGCGCCGGGAACGACGCGGTGGTCGATCCGGATGTCCTTCTGGTGCGACAGCTTGGTCACCAGCTTGGTCACAGCGGCCTGGGGCACCACCTCGTCCTTGTCGCCATTGATGATCAGGCCCGAGGACGGGCACGGCGCCAGGAACGAGAAGTCGAACAGGTTGGCCGGCGGCGAAACCGACACGAAGCCGTCGATCTCCGGACGGCGCATCAGCAGCTGCATGCCGATCCAGGCGCCGAAGGACACGCCGCCGATCCAGCAGACCGGAGCGTTGGGGTTGTAGGTCTGCAACCAATCCAGCGCCGCCGCCGCGTCGGCCAGTTCGCCCTCCCCCTTGTCGTAGGTGCCCTGGCTGCGCCCGACGCCGCGGAAGTTGAAGCGGAGCGCCGAATAGCCGCGCTTGGTAAACGACTGGAACAGGGTGAAGACCACCTTGTTGTTCATCGTCCCATTGTGCTGCGGGTGCGGGTGCAACAGCAGCGCGACCGGGGCGTTCGGCTGCTTGCCGTGGGTGTAACGGCCTTCCAGGCGACCGGCGGGACCGTTGAAGAGCACTTCAGGCATGGGAACGACGTTCCTGACGCGGACAAAGGGTTGTTGGAACCGCCGCGACGACCGGCCGGACTTTCATCCGGCAAACCGCCCCGGCGCACGGGCCGTCCGGCCCGTCACGGATTTTCCCGTCTTGGAGTGGGGTTTTCCGCACACAATTCTTGACCGTTTTGCTTGGTCATCATATATGCGTCGTAACGTCCTCCGGGACAACCCGCCTGACCCGCCCGATCGGCTCCAGCGCTAGCCGGACCCATCGATAAGTCCGGGTCCCTACCGGTCGGAACCGTCGAGGTTCCAGACCGGAAGGTCCTGAACCGCAAGGGTCCGACAGGCCGAAACCGGGCACGGGCGGCCGATGAGAGCGGCGGACTATACCACGGCGGGTGATGGCGTGTTCAAGCATCTTCGCGAAGAGATCGATGGGATCATGGCGCGCGATCCCGCCGCGCGGTCCCGGCTCGAGGTCGCGCTCTGCTACCCCGGCTTGCACGCGATCATTCTCCACCGCATCGCCCGGCGCGCCCGCGACGCCGGATTGCACACCACCGCCCGCCTGATCTCGCAGATCGCCCGGTCGCTGACCGGCATCGAAATCCATCCCGGCGCCACCATCGGCCGCCGCTTCTTCATCGACCACGGCATGGGTGTCGTGATCGGCGAGACGGCGGAGATCGGCGACGACGTCATGCTCTATCATGGGGTGACGCTGGGCGGCACCTCACTCAATCCCGGCAAGCGCCATCCGACGCTGGGCGACGGCGTCATCGTCGGTGCCGGCGCCAAGATCCTGGGCGCCATCGCCATCGGCCGTGGGGCGCGCATCGGCGCCAATGCGGTGGTGGTGGCCGACGTTCCGGCCGACACCGCGGTGGTCGGCATCCCGGCCAAGCCGGTGGTTGCGCGCGACCGTGCCGAAACCCGCAAATTCATGCCCTACGGCACACCCTGCGGCGACATCCCCGACCCGGTGGCCCGCGCGCTGACCGGCCTGCTCGACCAGATGACGGCGTTGCAGGCCCGTGTCGGCGAGTTGGAGGCGGATCGTCCGCCCGCTGCCCTCCCCCGTTCTACACCCACACCGCCAGAGACGGTGGCGTCCCGCGCAAACGGGATGCACGAAGCGCAAGGAGAATCGCGATGAGACTCAGCACCAAGGGACGCTATGCCGTGATGGCGATGGTCGATCTGGCCGCCACCAGCCAGGGCAGCCCGGTCGCGCTGGCCGACATCGCGGAGCGGCAGGAGATTTCCCTGTCCTATCTGGAGCAACTGTTCGC
This sequence comes from Azospirillum sp. 11R-A, assembly GCF_049472615.1. Taxonomy (NCBI): domain Bacteria; kingdom Pseudomonadati; phylum Pseudomonadota; class Alphaproteobacteria; order Rhodospirillales; family Azospirillaceae; genus Azospirillum; species Azospirillum sp. 11R-A. The sequence goes on from NZ_JBCEBL010000001.1 coordinate 40,498, forward strand.
CAAGCTGCGCAAGGGCGGTCTGGTCAAGAGCGTGCGCGGCCCCGGCGGCGGCTATCTGCTTGCCCACCCGGCCGATGCGACCCGGGTGTCCGACATCATCCTGGCGGTGGACGAGCCGATCCGCACCACCCGCTGCGCCAACGGCACGCCGCAGGGCTGCCGCACCAACCGCTCGCGCTGCCTGACCCACGATTTGTGGGAAGAGCTGGGCAACCAGATCCATATGTATCTCAGCTCGGTCACCGTCGCCGATGTGGTGGAACGGCGGATCATCGGCACCAGCGGCCTGAACCTGCTGCGCCCGGCACCGGCCGCCGACAGCGCCGCCGTCGCCGCTGCCGAGTGATCCGGCGGAGCGAGATTGGCCTTCCACGTTGAGCGTGCCTGAAAAGTGACTTCACCGCCCGTTGCCCCGTATGTTGCCCCGTTCCGGCGGACCGGCGTCTATCTCGACCACAACGCCACCGCTCCGCTGAAGCCGGAGGTCAAGGCGGCGATGGGTCAGGCGATGGATCTGGTCGGCAACCCGTCCTCCGTCCACGCCTTCGGCCGCAACGCCCGCCGGGCGGTGGAGGAGGCGCGTGCCGCCGTGGCGGCGCTGGTGGGCGTGAAACCGGCCCAGGTGCTGTTCACCGGCAGCGGGACGGAGGCGAACAACTTCGCGCTCCGTGGCTTCCCCGGCCGCCGCACGCTGACCTCCGCCATCGAGCATGAGTCGGTGCTGGCCGCCCAGCCCGAGGCGGAGCGCTTCGGCGTGGACCGCGATGGCGTCGCCCATCTGGACGAGTTGGAACGCCGGCTGGCCGCTGCGGACCATCCGGCGCTGGTTTCCCTGATGCTGGTCAACAACGAGACCGGGGTGATCCAGCCGGTGGCCGACGCCGCCCGGATCGCCCACGTCCACGGCGCGCTGGTCCATTGCGACGCGGTGCAGGCAGCCGGACGGATGCCACTGTCCCTGCGCGCTCTCGGCGTCGATCTGATGACGCTGTCGGCCCACAAGCTGGGCGGGCCGACCGGCGTCGGCGCCCTGATCCTGGCGGAGGGGCTCGAACCCGACGCGCTGATCCGCGGCGGCGGGCAGGAACGGCGCAAGCGGGCCGGCACCGAGAACCTGCTGGGCATTGTCGGCTTCGGCGCCGCGGCCCGGCTGGCGCTGGACGGGCTGGCGGAGGCCGCCGACCTCGCATCCCTGCGCGACCGGTTGGAGCGGGAGGCGCTGGCCGCCGTCCCGCACGCCCGGGCGATGGGGGCCGGTGCGGCGCGGGTCGCCAACACCAGCTGCCTGATGCTGGCCGGCCTGCCCGGCGAAACCCAGGTGATGACGCTGGACCTCGCCGGCGTGGCGGTCAGCGCCGGATCGGCCTGCTCCAGCGGCAAGGTGAAGCCATCCCATGTGCTGGCGGCGATGGGCGAGGACGACCGGTCCGCCGCCAGCGCCATCCGGGTCAGCCTGGGCTGGACCAGCGACGACGAGGCGGTCGACCGCTTCCTGACCGCCTGGACCGCGATGGCGCGGCGAAGCGCGCCCGCGGATGGCTGATCCCGCCTGTTACCCGCCATGGCTGCGCGACCATCTGTCCCCGGTCCGGAAAGCCCGCATTCGCGCATTGCGCCGGATGCGGCTTATCGGTATGACCCCGCGGAAGGCGGCCTTCGTGACGACAGTGGCCTCATGTCGGGTAAACCATCCTATCGGCCGAGCCTTTCGGCGTTTTGACGGACTGCGCGCATGACCAGCTCCAAATCCGGCCCGCCCAAATCCGGTCCGCCCGGCAACAGCAGCGGCATTTCCGGCGCCATCGCCGGCGATCTGGAGCCCTGCGGCACCTGTGGCCGCTCGGTGGCGCCACGCGCCCTGTTCTGCCATGCCTGCGGCGCGGTTCAGCCGCCGCGGCCGCTCGACCCCTTCACCCGGCTGGGGCTGGAGCGCCGCTTCGACATAGAGCTGGAGCAGTTGTCGAAGCAGCATGCCGGCTTCACCCGAGCCATGGACCCGGAGCGCTTCGCCGCCCGCGGCCCGCGCCAGCAGGCCAACGCCAAGGCCCAGGTCGAGGCGCTGCGCGACGCCTATGAGGTGCTGCGCGATCCCATCCGCCGCGCCCATGCGCTGCTGGAGCTGATCGGCAGCACACCGGCCGATGGCGAAGAGGACGGCGACGAGGAAATCGCCGACCTCGCGGCCCGGCTGGCCCGTGCCGGCGACGTGCTGGAACTGGACCGCATCGGGCTGGACCTCAACCAGCGGGTCGAGGCCTGCATCAAATATCTCGCCCCCGCCTTCCGCAAGGCGCAGACGGCGTCGACACCCGACAGCCCGCCGGCCGCCGACGGTGCCGCCCGCATCCTGGCCAGGCTGGAACGGCTGGAGGCGCTGGCCGTCGAGGTGCGTGACCGCCGTGCCGCGCGGACGCCCCCGCGGCCGTGATTCACATTTTTCTTACAATCGCCCTTTAAATCGCTAGGCAACCGTAAAAGAACGAGGACCCCATGCCCAAGATGACCTTCATCGAGACCGACGGCACCCGCCGCGAGGTGGACGCCCCGCTCGGCCTGTCCGTGCTGGAGATCGCGCACAAGAACAGCCTGGATCTGGAAGGCGCCTGCGAGGGCTCGCTGGCCTGCTCCACCTGCCATGTCGTGATCGAGCCGGAGTGGTTCGACGTCCTGCCGGACGCGCAGGAGGATGAGGAGGACATGCTGGACCTCGCCTTCGGCCTGACCAAGACCTCGCGCCTGGGCTGCCAGATCATCATGACCGAAGAGCTGGACGGCCTTGTCGTCCGCCTGCCGGGCGGCAGCAACAACGCGATGAAGTAAGCGTTCGGGGGAACCCTGTTCCGGCCGCCGGGACGGCGTTGCGCAGACGCGACGCCCGGCGGCCCATTTCCTGTCTTTTCCGGGCGCCTGCCCGCCTTATATAGGGCGCCATGAACTCCCTCGGTCTTTCCAAGCGCCCCCAGGACACCCGCGTCGTCGTCGCGATGTCCGGCGGGGTGGATTCCTCCGTCACCGCGGCCGTGCTGCGGGAGGAGGGCTATGACGTCGTCGGCATCACGCTGCAGCTTTACGACCACGGCCTCGCCTTGCAGAAGCCGGGCGCCTGCTGCGCCGGCCAGGACATCTACGACGCCCGTCAGGTCGCCGACCGCATCGGCATCCCGCATTACGTCCTGGATTACGAAGGCCGCTTCAGCCAGGACGTGATGGACGATTTCGCCGACAGCTATCTGCGCGGCGAGACGCCGATCCCCTGCGTGCGCTGCAACCAGCGCGTCAAGTTCCGCGACCTGCTGAACACCGCCCGCGACCTGGGTGCCGAAGCGCTGGCAACCGGCCATTATGTCCGCCGCATCGCCGGCCCGCATGGCGCCGAGTTGCACCGCGCGGTCGATCCCGCCAAGGACCAGAGCTATTTCCTGTTCGCCACCACGCGCGAGCAGTTGGAGTTCCTGCGCTTCCCCCTCGGCGGCCTGACCAAGCCGGAAACCCGCGCTCTGGCCGAGCGCCACGGGCTGGAGGTGGCGGCCAAGCCCGACAGCCAGGACATCTGCTTCGTCCCCAACGGCAACTATGCCGAGGTGGTGGCGAAGCTGCGCCCCGGCTCCGTCGAGCCCGGCGACATCGTCCATGTCGATGGCCGCGTTCTGGGCCGCCACAAGGGCGTCGTCCACTACACGGTCGGCCAGCGCAAGGGGCTGGGTATCGGCGGCATCCGCGGTCAGGAGGAGGAGGCGCTCTACGTCGTCCGCCTGGAGCCTGCCCGCCGCCGCGTCGTCGTCGGCCCCCGCCGTGACCTCGCCCGCTCGCTGGTGACGGTGCGCGACGTGAACTGGCTGGGCCCCGATCCGGCCCCCGATATGGCCGATGGCGCCGGGATCGAGGTGTCGGTGAAGCTCCGCTCCACCCAGCCGGCCGCCCCTGCCCTGTGGCGCGCCGGCCCGGACGGCACCGCGCGCGTCGAGCTGCTGGAGCCCCAGCACGGCATCGCTCCGGGCCAGGCCTGTGTCGTCTATCAGGGCGACCGCGTGCTGGGTGGCGGCTGGATTTCCGCCACCGCCGGCGGCGTAGGCGAGGACGCGGCCAAGCTTGTGGGAGCGGGGGAAACGGCGGCCTGAATCAGAGGGTTATGCGACTTTCCGCCGGTCGGCCAAAAAAAATCGTACCCCCTGAAAATTCCGCGTTGACAGGCCAAGTCGCCCTATCCTATATAGCGGCTCCCGGCGGCAACGACGGGACACGATGGTAGCCACGGCGGCGGAAACGCCAACAACGGCGAACACGATGGCAGCGTAGCTCAGTGGTAGAGCAGGGGAATCATAATCCCTTGGTCGGGGGTTCAAATCCCTCCGCTGCTACCATCATAGAAAACCCCCTGATTTCCGGAAGGATGTCAGGGGGTTTTTCTTTGCACGCTCTCGGCTTGACGCAGCGTGGACTGCGGAACGGCGACTGTGGGGGACCGGTGGCTCCCCCTACCCCGTCATCGACTTCGGCAGTGCGATCTGCGGCTCGACCTCCACACGGTTGCGGCCGGCATTCTTCGCGCGATAGAGGGCGGCGTCGGCACGGGCCAGCAAGGGTTCGATACCGGTGTCGCTGCCGGTCAGCCAGCTCAGCCCCAGGCTAACGGTCAGGAACAGCTCTCCGCCGTCCTCCCGCTTCACCGGCTGGGCGGCGATTGCCTGGCGCAGGCGCTGGGCAGCGGCGAAAGCGTTCACGGGCGGGGTTTCCGGCATCACCACGGCGAATTCCTCGCCGCCCAGCCGGCCGATCAGGTCGCAGGCGCGCAGGCTGTCCTTGCAGGCGCGCACCGTGCTGCGGATCGCCTCGTCACCGGTGGCGTGGCCATAGCTGTCGTTGACCCGTTTGAAATGGTCGATGTCCAGCATCACCACCGACAGCGGGCGCTCGTATCGTCGCGAGCGGGTAAACTCTTCAGCCCCCCTCTCCAGGAAGCGGCGGCGGTTCATGGCGCCGGTCAGGGCATCGGTGGTCGCCAGCCGTTCCAGGTCGCGCTGCATCGCCACGACGCGCGAGGCCGCCAGCAGGCGCGCCGCCGTCCATTTCCAATCCAGAGGTTTTCGCAGAAACTCGTCGGCGCCGGCCTCCACCAGTTCGTGGAACTGGTCGGTCATGCTGCCGGGGATCATCAGGATCAGGTAGAGGTGGCGAAGCCCCTGGGCCGTGCGCAGGTGCCAGCACAGTTCCAGCCCGGTCATGTCGGCCAGACGGATGTCCGCCATCACCACATCGAACCGCTCGTTCGCCACCGCCTCGATGGCGGCGGCGCCGTTGTTGACCACGCTGGTGGCGTAGCCGAGCTTGTTCAGCTCGTACACCATCATGGTCAGGTGGCGCGGTGAATCGTCGACGATCAGAATCCGCAAATCGAAAGCTCCCGGCGATCCCTGCCCGTTTATGGAGCATGCGACCTTACTTGTGCAAATGTCCTTAACGTCATGCCATGGCAGGATAACCAAAAGCAGAGGTCATACGCTGGTATGCCGGGGTAATGGGTGGCGTCCAGCCGGTGGAGCGATCTGATGCTTTTGCACATGTTGCCTATCGGGCCGGCCGGTTGATATTGTCCGCCCCAATATGTTCGTGGAACAAGCGAACGGTGATTGCGGGAGGCACGACCATGGACAGCGCACGCGCGGCCCACATCGATGAACTCGTCCGTGTCTCCACCGGCCGTGTCTCCGCAGGGAGGCCGTCCACCCGCGATCCGATCATCGAAAACTCGTGGCGCCGCTGTGTCGCCGACCACAAGCTCGACCCCACCGTCGGGCGCGAGGCGCACATCCTGACGCAGGAGCGGCTGCGCGAGCATCGCGACGCGATGGACGAGTTCCTGCGCATGGCCCGCTTCGGGCTGGAGGCGCTGTACCGGCAGGTCGCCGGCATGGGCTATGTCCTGCTGCTGACCGACAGCAACGGCGTCACGGTGGACTTCATCGGCGACCCGACCTTCGACAATCATCTGCGCCGGGCCGGCCTGTATCTCGGATCCGACTGGAACGAGGGGCATGCCGGCACCTGCGCGGTCGGCACCTGCATCGCCACCGCCCAGGCGCTGACCGTGCACCAGACCGACCATTTCGACTCCACCCACATCCCACTGACCTGCACCGCGGCACCCGTCTTCGACAGCGGCGGCGAACTGGCCGCCGTGCTGGACATCTCCGCCCTGCATTCGCCGGAACCGAAGATCAGCCAGTATCTGGCGTTGCAGATGGTGCGCGCCTATGTCCACAAGATCGAAACAGCCAACCTCTACAACAACTTCCGACGCGACTGGGTGCTGAAGCTGTCGGCATCGCAGGAGTTCGCGGAGGTCGACCCCGACTTCGTCCTGGCGCTGGATGCCGGCGGGCGTGTGGTCGGCTTCAACCACAAGGCCCATGATCTGCTCGCAGAGGACGGAGCGTCACCGCTCGGCCGCTCCTTCGCCGAACTGTTCGATTGCGAGGTGGACGATCTGGTCCATTTCGTCCGCTCGCTGCCGACCGAGCAGCGCACGCTGCGCCTGCGCCGCACCGGCCTGCCGCTGTTCGCCCAGGCGATGCCGCCGCCCGCCGTATCGCTGCCGCGCAGCCATGCGCCGGATCATGGCGGCGATCCGCTGCCGGAGCCGCTGCGCGTGGTGTCCGGCGGAGATCCGGCGCTGAAGGCGGTGCTGACGCGGGCGGCCAAGCTGGTCAACACCCGAATGAGCCTGCTGATCCACGGCGAGACCGGCACCGGCAAGGAGCATCTGGCCAAGGCCCTGCACAAGGCCAGCATCCGCCGCAACAAGCCCTTCGTCGCCGTCAATTGCGCGGCATTGCCGGAGAACCTGATCGAAAGCGAGCTGTTCGGCTACGAGCCCGGCTCCTTCACCGGGGCGACGGCGCGCGGCAAGAAGGGGCTGATCCTGGAGGCCGACGGCGGCACCCTGTTCCTGGACGAGATCGGCGACATGCCGCTGTCGTCGCAGACCCGGCTGCTGCGCGTGCTGGCCGAGCGCGAGGTGACGCCGATCGGCCGGACCAAGGCGGTGTCGGTGGACGTCCGCGTCATCGGCGCCACCCACCGCGATCTGGTGGAACTGGTCAAGGCTGGACAGTTCCGTGACGACTTGTACTTTCGTCTCAATGGCGCGGTGTTTACCGTACCGCCCCTGCGCCAGCGCGGCGATCTGGACTGGCTGATCGAACGGCTTCTGGCCGAGCGTGCCGAGCGCGATGGCATCGGCTACCGCCTGACCCCGGCGGCGCTGGCGGCCCTGCGCGGCCATGGCTGGCCGGGCAATGTGCGGGAACTGGTGAATGCGCTGGACTATGCCTGCGCGGTCAGCGACGGCGGGTTAATCGACCTCGGCGATATCCCAGAGCCGGTGCAGCACAGCGGCCTGTTCCGGGCCTGGCCCGAGGAAGAGGCGCGGACGGTGGCGACGGACGAGGACCCGGCCGCCCGGCTGCGCGAGACGCTGCGGCGCTACCATTGGAACATATCGGCGACGGCGCGCGCGATGGGGGTCGACCGTTCGACCGTCCATCGGCAGATGCACCGCTTCGGCATCGTGCCGCCGCATCGGGCGGAGTGAAGGGGGGCGGCGAGCTTCTGTCTCGGCCGCCCTCCCAACTTTCCCCTTTACCCCGCGGCTCCGAACCCGCCGCCGCCCGGCGTTTCAACCACCAGGGCGTCGCCCGGCCGCATCGCGGCGCTGTCCTGGGAGGCCAGTTCCTGCACGCTGCCGTCGGTGCGCTGGACCCAGGTCCGGCCGACGGCACCGTCGGCACCGCCCTTCAGGCCGAAGGGAGCGATCTTGCGGTGGTTGGCGAGGATGGCGGCGGTCATCGGTTCCAGGAAGCGCAGGCGGCGGATCACGCCGTCGCCGCCACGCCAGCGCCCTGCCCCGCCGGATCCCCGGCGGATGCGGAAGCTCTCCACCAGCACCGGGAAGCGCCATTCCAGCACCTCCGGATCGGTCAGGCGCGAGTTGGTCATGTGAGTCTGCACGGCGTCGGTGCCGTTGAAGCCGTTGCCGGCGCCCGACCCGCCGCAGACCGTCTCGTAATACTGGTGCCACTCGTTGCCGAAGGTGGTGTTGTTCATCGTGCCCTGGGCCGACGCCATCACCCCCAGCGCGCCGAACAGAGCGTCGACGATGCACTGGCTGGTCTCCACATTGCCGGCGACCACCGCGGCGGGCGGGTTGGGCGACAGCATGGAGCCCGGCGGAATGACGATCTCGATGGGGCGCAGGCAGCCCTCGTTCATCGGGATCTCGTCGTCCACCAGACAGCGGAAGACATAGAGCACCGCCGCCCGGCAGACCGCTGACGGGGCGTTGAAATTGTTGGTCAGCTGGGTGCTGGTGCCGGAGAAATCGACGATGGCCGAGCGCGCGCCATGGTCGATCGACACCCGCAGCTTGATGACCGCGCCATTGTCCAGCGTCACCGCGAAGTCGCCGTCGCTCAGCACGCCGATGGCGCGGCGGACCTGCTCCTCGGCATTGTCCTGGACGTGGCGCATATAGGCGATGACGGTGGACAGGCCGTGCAGGCGGACGACGCGGTGCAGTTCGCGGGTGCCCTGCTCGTTGGCGGCGACCTGCGCCTTGAGGTCGCCAATGTTCTGCACCGGGTTGCGCGCCGGATGCGGGCCGGAGCGCAGAAGCTCCACCATCGCCTCCTCGAGGAACTGGCCGTTCTCGACCAGCGGCACGCAGTCCAACAGCACGCCCTCGTCGGCGATGGTCCGGCTGTCCGGCGGCATCGAGCCGGGGGTGATGCCGCCGACGTCGGCATGGTGCCCGCGCGAGGCGACGAAGAACAGCAGCTCCCTACCCGCCTCGTCGAACACCGGCGAGACGACGGTGATATCCGGCAGATGGGTGCCGCCGTGATAGGGATCGTTCAGAGCGAAGCTCTCGCCGGCGGTGAAGGTGCTGCCGCGGCGCTGGATGACGGCACGTACGCTCTCGCCCATCGATCCCAGATGGACCGGCATGTGCGGGGCATTGGCGATCAGGCCGCCGTCGCGGTCGAACAGGGCGCAGGAGAAGTCCAGACGCTCCTTGATGTTCACCGAGCGGGCGGTCTTCTCCAGCGTCACGCCCATCCGTTCGGCGATGGACATGAACAGGTTGTTGAAGACCTCCAGCGTCACCGGATCGACCTTCGCCCCGCCCTTGACCCCGGCGGCCTGACGCTGGGCCGCCGGCTCCAACCGGGTCAGCACCAGATGGTTCTTGCGGGTGACCTCCGCCATCCAGCCGGGCTCGACGACGGTGGTGGAGACCGCTTCGGCCAGGATCGCCGGACCGACGACACGGTTGCCGGGCTGAAGCTGACGGCGGTCGTAGAGCGGCGCCTCGCGGCGCTGGCCAGCGCTGTGGATGGCGACGGTGGCGAGCCGGCGCGGCAGCACCGCGGTGGTGGCGGGAAGCTCCGGATCCTCCAGAACGTCGGTCAGGCCGACTGCCTCCAGCGTCACCGACTCGACCTCCAGCGCGGTGCCGGGGGTGAGGAAGCCGTAGCGGCGGCGGTGCGCCTCCTCGAAGGACTTGGTCATCGCCACCTTCGACCCGAAGGCGACGGTCAGGGTGGTGTCGGAACCGGCGGCCTTGAGATGGACGCGGCGGTTGATCGCCTGCCGCCCGACATCGACGCCCTGGCGGGTCAGCTCCGCCCGCCCTTCGGTCTCCAGATCGGTGAACAGCATGGTCAGCCGGTCGACGACGGCGTCGCTCAGCGGGCCTTCGACCGCGCGTTCGCGGATGGCGACGGTGTCGGCCAGTCCGATGCCGTAGGCGGACAGCACGCCGGCCTGCGGGTGCAGGAACACCCGCGTCATGCCCAGAGCGTCGGCGACGGCGCAGACATGCTGGCCCGCCGCTCCGCCGAAGCCGTTCAGCGTATAGCCGGTGACGTCATAGCCGCGCTCGACCGAGATCTTCTTGATGGCGTTCGCCATGTTGTCGACGGCGATGCGCAGGAAGCCCTCGGCGACCTCCTGCGGCGTCATCGCCGTGCCGAGCTTGGCATTGACGGTGGCGGCCAGTTCGGTGAAGCGGGCCTTCACCACCTCGGCGTCCAGCGGCTGGTCGCCGTTGGGGCCGAAGACATTGGGGAAGAAGCGCGGCTGGATCTTGCCGACCATCACGTTGCAGTCGGTGACGGTCAGCGGGCCGCCGCGGCGGTAGCAGGCGGGGCCGGGGTTGGCGCCGGCGCTGTCCGGCCCGACGCGGAAGCGGGTGCCGTCGAAGACGCAGAGCGAACCGCCGCCAGCCGCCACAGTGTGGATGTGCATCATCGGCGCGCGCACCCGCACGCCGGCCACCACCGCGTCGAAGGCGCGCTCATACTCGCCGGCATAATGCGACACGTCGGTCGAGGTGCCGCCCATGTCGAAGCCGATGACCCGGTCGAAGCCGGCCATGCCGGCGGTGCGCACCGCGCCCACCACGCCGCCGGCCGGCCCCGACAGGATGGCGTCCTTGCCCTGGAAGCGGCGGGCGTCGGTCAGGCCGCCGTTCGACTGCATGAACATCAGCGGCACCGGCGCGCCATCGACGCTGAGGTCGTTGGCGACCCGGTCGACGTAGCGGCGCAGCACCGGCGAGAGGTAGGCGTCGGCCACCGTGGTATCGCCGCGGCCGACCAGCTTCATCAGCGGGCTGACCAGATGGCTGACCGACACCTGGGTGAAGCCGACCGCACGGGCCAGCGAGGCGACCTGACGCTCATGCTCCGGATAGCGGTAGCCATGCATCAGCGCGATGGCGGCGGCGCGGAAGCCCCGGCGATAGGCCTCCTCCAGCCCACGGCGCACGGCATGCAGATCGACCGGCTTCAACACGCGGCCGTCGGCCATCACCCGTTCCGGCACCTCCACCACCAGGGAATAGAGCTGGTCGGGCAGATCGATGCGGCGGGCGAAAATCTTCGGACGGGCCTGATGGCCAATGCGCAGCTGATCGGCGAGACCTTCGGTGATCAGCAGGACGGTCGGCTCGCCCTTGCGTTCCAGCAGGGCGTTGGTGGCGACGGTGGTGCCCATCTTGACCACCTCCACCGTGTCCGGCGGGATCGGCTGGCCCGGCTTCAGACCGAGAAGCTCACGGATGCCCTGGACGGCGGCGTCGGCATAGCGCTCCGGATTTTCCGACAGCAGCTTGTGGGTCACGACCGACCCGTCCGGCCGGCGGCCGACGATGTCGGTGAAGGTGCCGCCGCGATCCACCCAGAACTGCCACCGGGCCGGCTTGGTCTCCGCCGTTCCGGCCACCGCCGCGTTCTTCGTCTCACCCATTGTCGCACCCGCCGAATTCCATGCGCGGCAACCGCACCGCGCGTGGGCCGGAGTTTCGCGATCCGGCGGCGAATTTCAACCGCCTGAGTGGCCCGGCCCCATCAGGAAGGACGGACGCGGCGGAAAGAACACAGGATCACAGACGACCGACCTTGCAGATGTCGCCGTCAGGCGGCCAGCCGCTCCCGCGGGCGGGTGGACAGACGGGACTGAATTGCATTGCCCGACAGGATGCTGTTGAAGGCGCCGCTGCCATCCTCCAAAGCCTCCAGGGCGATGGAGAACTGATTGGGCGCCGGCAGCTCGAACATCGAGGTGATTTCGCCGCCGTCGAGCGCCAGCCGTCCGCCGAACCGGCGGGCCAGGGCGCGCATGCGGGAGTTTTCCGCCAGGCACACCATATGGACATGGCGGATGCCACGGTTGCGGGCGACGGTCAGAACGCGGCGGACCAGCGTGCTGCCGACACCCTTGCCCTGCAATCCCGACTCGATGCTAATGCCGAATTCAGCCTGTTCGGGCCAGAGGAGGCGGTCGCCGCACAGTTCGATGGCGCCGCGCAGCACGCCGTCCTCGAACGCACCGAGAATCACCGTCCGGCCCCAGTCGATGGCCGTGCAATGCCGCTCCACCGCCTCGTCCGACAGGGTGCCGGCGAAGCGGGCATAACGGTCCGTGCGGTCGAGGCGGAGAAGATGCGCCCGGTACTGGGGCAGTTCGGTCGGCATGATCTTGCGGATGACAGGCATGGCTCTGCTCACGGTTCTCGAAATCCGAAAACGCATTCGTGCAGAACGTTTTCCCCAGGCTCCGGCACCGCCGTCGGCAGGCACCGTCTTATCGCGAGCGGCGCTCTCTCCGGCGCCTTTTGTTGCATTGCAACATGGCGTGGCCGGCGGGATTCGCAAGCGCTTATTAGAAATTCGCGATACCAACAATGCTGATCTGTTGCCGGCGAGCCACAGTTGGCCTGCCCTTTTCCGGCCGCTATGCTGCGCTCACGGGTGGGGTGGCCTGTGCACAAAAGGGCATGACATGAGCATCTGGGGCAAGATCCTGGGCGGCGCAGCCGGCCTGTTCACCGGTGGTCCGCTCGGCGCCCTGCTGGGCGGTCTGGCCGGGCATGCGGTCGATCTGTGGTCGCCCTGCGGCGCGGACGAGCAACCGCGCCGCGGCATGAGCGATGCCGAGGCCGAAGCGGCCAAGCAGACCGTCGCCTTCACCATCGGCGTGATCGCGCTGGCCGCCAAGATGGCCCGGGCGGACGGTGTAGTGAAGCGGGTGGAGGTCGACACCTTCAAGCGGCTGTTCCGCGTCCCGCCGGAGGAGTTGGACAATGTCGGCCGGGTCTTCGACCTCGCGCGCCGCGACACCCGCGGGTTCGAGGAATATGCCCGCCAGATCGCCAAGCTGTTCGAGGACAAGCACGCGGTGCTGGAGGAGTTGCTCGACAGCCTGCTGATGATCGCCGAGGCCGATGACGAACTGCACGAGACGGAGGTGGAGTATCTGCACGCCGTTGCCGTGATCTTCGGCTTCGACGAGGCCGATTTCCGCCGCATCGTCGCCGGTCATCATCTGGCCGGCACCCCGACGGAAACCGACCCCTATGCCGTGCTCGGCGTGGCGCGTCTGGCCGGCGACGATGCGGTCAAGGCCGCGCACCGGGCCCTGGTCCGGGAACACCACCCGGACCGGCTGATCGCCCAGGGCATGCCACAGGAATTCATCGATCTCGCAACGCAGAAACTCGCGCTGATCAACGCCGCCTACGACCGCATCCGGCGCGAACGGGAAGGGACAGCGGCCCTATCCTAACCCACCGCGAATCGTTGCAGGCCGAGTTCATTTAAAATTGTTTTCCCATGGTCTTTATCCCGTTTTCTGACGTATCGTCCCCGGCGGGGCGGGCGATCGGTTGCCCGCGTGTTTTGGGGACGACACGACGATGCGACGCACGATCATCCGGACGGTCTTCGCCGCTGTATTGGGAACGACGATTGCCATGGGGGGCGGCGCCCAGGCGCAGGTGGCGGCACCGGTGGCATCCCCCGCAACAGCCGGCGACGCCACGGTGGTGCTGGGCCAACCGCTGACGCTGAATCTGGGGGCGGCGCCTGCCGGCACCGACTGCGCCACGCAGGTGGCAACGCTGAACGCGCAAGCGCTGGTCCTGGTCGCCAACGGCCAGACCATTCCCGGCGCCCGCGCCAGCTTCGCCTGTTCCGCCAAGGGCGAACTGATGGGCACCGCCTCGACCTCCATCGCCGGCAACGGCGACGACGCGGCGAAGCGGCGGGCATCCTGGCAGACCGCCTTCAGCGGCTTCTTCAGCCTCGCCGGGGCCAAGACCCTGCCGGTCGCCTTCGGCCCGGCCACCGGCGGCATGACGACCGCGCCGCAGATGGTGTCCATCCAGGGCGCCAGCGACCGCGACCTCGGGCTGGCGGCGGTGTGGTTCGCCCTGGTGGCGGCGGTGTTCCTGTTCGCCTTCTTCCGCCATTTCGGACGCACCGATGCCATCACCCCGATTGCCGGCGTGCCGATGCCGGCCAACTATCGGGCACCCTACAGCCTCGCCCGCTTCCAGCTTCTGTGGTGGAGCGGGATCGTCACCGCCTCCTACGCCGCCATCCTGACCATCACCGGATCGATGGACACCATCACCACCGGCACCATGGCGCTGATGGGGATCGTCGGCGGCACCTCGGTCCTGGCCGCCTTCCAGGACCGCCGGCCGAGCGACGACCAGACCCGGCGTCAGCAGCACGCCGCCCTCTACATCGCCGCCGCCACGGCCACCCCGCCCGACCGGACGGCCATGGCCGCCAGCCTGGAGCAGATCTATCCGCCCACCCAGGGGCTGCTGCCCGATCTGCTGAGCGACGCCGCCGGCTACAACATCCATCGCCTGCAATTGCTGGCCTGGACCGGGGTGCTGGGCATCACCTTCCTCTACGAGGTCACCCGCACGCTGGGCATGCCGGAGCTTTCGGCCAACCTGCTGGCCCTGACCGGCATCAGCAACGGCACCTATTTCGGCTTCAAGATGCAGGAGCAGCAGGTGCCGGCGCCGACCGGCATCGTCCAACTGCCGGCCTGATCCCGGCCTGACGGCGGGGGCGGTTCCACCGGGCGCAACCCGCCCAACCGTTTTTCCGGGTCGCGGTGGAGGGGGACGGCGCGCTATAACCCATCCCCTTCCCTCGATTTTCCGGCGCACGAACGGTCCATGGCTCCTCCCGCACCCATCACGGCGCTCCAGGGCGTCTCCGTCACCTTCGGCGGCCGTCCGCTGTTCGACGGCATCGACCTGTCCATCGGCCGCGGCGACCGCGCCTGCCTGGTCGGACGCAACGGGTCGGGCAAGTCGACGCTGATGAAGGTGCTGGCCGGGATGATCCAACCCGACGGCGGCACCGTGTTCGTCCAGCCGGGCGCCCGCCTCGCCTATTTGCCGCAGGAGCCGGACTTCACCGGCTGCGCCACCGTCCAGGACTATGTCGTGCAGGGCTTGCCCGCCGACGAGCAGGACGAGGCGCACCGTGTCGACGCCGTGCTCGACCGGCTCCAGGTCGACGGCAACCTCGACCCCCGTACCCTGTCGGGCGGCGAATCGCGCCGCACCGCGCTGGCCCGCACGCTGGTCGGCAATCCCGACGTCATGCTGCTGGACGAGCCGACCAACCACCTCGACCTCCCCACCATCGAGTGGCTGGAAGAGGAACTGCTGTCCTTCCGCGGCGGCCTGCTGCTGATCAGCCACGACCGCGCCTTCCTGAACCGGCTGGCCAAGCGGACGCTGTGGCTCGACCGCGGCACGGTGCGCGCGACCGACCGCGGCTTCGCCGAGTTCGAGACTTGGCAGGCCGAGGTGTTCGAGTCGGAGGAGGCTGCGGCCCACAAGCTGGACCGCAAGATCGAAAGCGAGATGAAGTGGCTGCGCGAGGGCATCTCCGCCCGGCGCACCCGCAACATGGGACGCGTCCGCAACCTGCTGGACCTGCGGGCCGGGCGCGCGGAGCAGATCAAGGGCGGCCAGCAGGCCAAGCTCGCCATCGCCGAGGCCGAGCGCGGCGGCCGGCTGGTGATCGAGGCGACCGGCATCTCCAAGGGCTTCGACACGCCCGACGGCCACAAGACCATCGTGAAGGACTTCTCCACCCGCATCCTGCGCGGCGACCGGGTCGGCCTGATCGGGCCGAACGGCGCCGGCAAGTCCACCCTGCTGAAGATGCTGACCGGCCAGCTCGATCCCGACGAGGGCACGGTGAAGCTGGGCACCAACCTCGACACCGCCTATTTCGACCAACGGCGCGAGGGGTTGAACCCGGAGGACACCATCCGAAAGGTGCTGTGCCCCTTCGGCGGCGATGCGGTGGTGGTCAACGGCGTGTCGCGCCATGTCGCCGGCTACATGAAGGACTTCCTGTTCGACACCCGGCAGCTGGACAGCCCGGTCAAGGCGCTGTCGGGCGGCGAGCGCAACCGGCTGCTGCTGGCCCGGCTGTTCGCCAAGCCCAGCAACATGATGATCCTCGACGAGCCGACCAACGACCTCGACATGGACACGCTGGACCTGCTGGAGGATGTGCTCGGCGACTATCAGGGCACGCTGCTGCTGGTCAGCCACGACCGTGACTTCCTCGACCGGTTGGTGACCGCCACCATCGCTCTGGAGGGCGACGGCACCGCCACCGAATATGCCGGCGGCTATTCCGACTATCTGGTGCAGCGTCCGGCCAAGGCGGCGCCCGCCGCCGCATCCGCCAAGCCGAAGCCCGCCGCCCAGGCGCCGGCCGCCGCAACCAAGCCGCGCGGCAAGCTGACCTACAAGGACCAGCGCGAGCTGGACGAGTTGCCCACCCGCATGGACAGTCTGGGGGGCGAGATCGCCAGGCTGGAGAAGGCGCTGGCCGATCCCGACCTGTTCACCCGCGACCCCGCCAAATTCCAGAAGACGAGCGAGCAACTGCACGCCAAGCAGGCGGCACTGGCTGCGGCGGAGGAGCGCTGGCTGGAGCTCGAGGCGATGCGCGAGGAGTTGGAAGGCGGGCGGGCATGAGTTTTGCCCACACGCTCCAGGCGCTGGCGGTGATGGCGCTGTGGGGGCTGAACTTCGTGGTGGCGAAATGGGCGCTGGCCGAATTTCCGCCGCTCTTCGTGATGTTCCTGCGCTTCGCCTTGGTGGCGGTGCTGATCATCCCCTTCTTCCGCATGCCGCGCGACAAGCTGTGGAAGATCGCCCTCCTGTCGGTCACGCTGGGCAGCATCCATTTTCCGATGATGTTCAGCGGGCTCAACGGGATCGACGCCGCCACCGCCTCGCTGGCGGCACAGGTGCAGGTCCCCTTCTCCTCCCTGCTGGCGGCGCTGGTGTTCAAGGACAAGCTGGGCTGGCGCCGCGGCATTGGCATGGCTGCCGCCTTCGCCGGCGTGGCGGTGATCGCCGGAGAGCCGCGGCTGGGCGAGTCGCTCCATTCGCTGCTGCTGATCCTGGCCGCGAGCTTCGCCTTTGCGGTGGCGAGCGTGCAGATGAAGCTGATCGGGGCGGTGAACGGTTTCGCCGTCAACGGCTGGATGGCGCTGTTCGCCATGCCGCAGCTGCTGGTCCTATCGCTGCTGACGGAGCATGGGCAGATGGCGGCGCTGGCGAACTCGACCTGGGTCGGCTGGGCATCCATCGCCTACATGGCCGTCGCCGTCACCATCATTGCCTACGGGCTGTGGTATCCGCTGCTGGGACGCTATTCCGTCAACCAGACCATGCCCTATCTTCTGACCGTCCCGGTCTTCGGCGTGGCCAGCGGCGTGCTGCTGATGGGCGATCCGGTGACGATCAACCTCGCCATCGGCGGTCTGTTGACCATCGGCGGCGTCGCGGTCATCGTGAAGCGCCGTCCGCGCACCGTCAGCGAGACCGTCACCAACCCGACCTGATGCCGACATGAGCGCCTTCCGCCGGATCGACCGCCCCTCCCCCAACCACGGCCCACGGGCCGACGGTGCACGGGTGGAACTGCTGATCCTGCATTACACCGGCATGCCCACCGCCGCCCATGCGCTGGAGCGGCTGTGCGATCCGGCGTCCCAGGTCAGCGCCCATTACACGGTGGACGAGGACGGCACCGTCTATGCCCATGTGCCGGAGGACCGGCGCGCCTGGCATGCCGGCCGGTCGAGCTGGCGCGGGGCGGAGGACGTCAACAGCCGCTCCATCGGGGTTGAGATCGTCAATCCCGGCCACGAGTTCGGCTATCGGCCCTTCCCGCCGGTGCAGATGGCCGCGGTCGCCGAGCTTTGCCTGGGCATCGTCGCCCGGCACGGCATCGCCGCCGCCGACGTGCTGGGTCACAGCGATGTGGCCCCCGCCCGCAAGGAGGATCCGGGCGAACTGTTCGATTGGCCGGGCCTCGCCGTCCGGGGACTCGGGCTCTGGCCCACGCCGTCCCGGGCAGACGACGGCCCCGCCGACACTACGGAGGTCGCCGCACTGCTGGGACGCTATGGGTACGACCCGGCGGAGCCACGGGCGCTGCTGACCTTCCAGCGCCACTTCCATCCCGACTGCCTGACCGGTATACCCGACCCCGAGACGGTGCGGCGCCTGCGCGCGCTGCTGCGGTTGACGGGACGGTAACGGTCGGCATCCGCGATTTGGGATTTGCCCCCACGGCCGCTTCCCTATATGAACGACCGCGCCAGATGGCCGGATGGCCGCCTTCGGTTTCGACCGGGGGAGGAAAGTCCGGGCTCCACGGAAACACGGTGCCGGCTAACGGCCGGCGGGGGCGACCCTAGGGAAAGTGCCACAGAAAGCAAACCGCCGGCGTTTCGACGCAGGTAAGGGTGAAAGGGTGCGGTAAGAGCGCACCGCGGACCCGGCAACGGGGACGGCACGGTAAACCCCACCGGGAGCAAGACCGAATAGGAGCGGCCCGACCACCGTCCCCGCAACGGGATGGGCGTGGGTCAAGCGCGTTTCCGCGCCGTCGCTCGGGTTGGTCGCGCGAGGCGTCCGGGCAACCGGCGTCCCAGACGAATGGCCATCGCCTGCCCCTCGGGGCGGGATACAGAACCCGGCTTACAGGCCATCTGGCACTTTCCCATCTCTTTTGCCCAGTCTGTCCCAAATCCGATCCCCCATCGGGGCGGCCGATCCCATGGCGCCCCATGGCGGCACCCGTTTGCCCTCGCCCTGCCTCTTTCGACGGGCGGGCATGGGACGGCGTGGGCGGGAGACGGACAGTCGACGGGCGATTTCCGATGTCATCCACAGGGCGGATGCGACCGCTCCTCCCCCGGCACCCCGCAGTCCGCCGGGCTTTTCCGCTGCCATCCCCAGGATGTGCACGGCCCCATCCACATTTTCCCCAGACTAATCCACAGCCGGTGGATAACTGTGGGGCCATTTCCCATGCTGTCCCATGCCGGACCGGGATTTCCCACCCAAGGTTCTATGCCGTCCGGGGGGGTCGATTCGACAGTCCGACAAACCATGCATACACAGCATTTTCTTAAAATTTTGGAACGTTCGAAGAACGTGTGTGGATAACTTTATCCACATCGCGAGAGTCCAGCGGAATACTGCGAAGATTCTGAGATTTCGTACACCAACTTGCCCGTATGCCACAGCATGACCCAAAAGTCTTGACACCCCCGTCTGAATACTCGGGGGAGCGTTGACGCCCATGCCGTCCCATGCTATCCCAAGAATGCCCATTTAAGGGGGGCTCTTACCCATTCTGGTTAACACCGGGGGCGGGAGCTGAATGGGCCAAGCGGGGCTAGCGCGGAGCACCCGACCGCGCACGGGGGATAGCAGGGGGGATCGCCGGGCCTATGGCCGTTTTCCTGTCCACATACGTCAACAAAGTTGACAGGAAAGGGCGTGTGTCCATCCCGGCACAGTTCAGGCAGTCGCTTGCCAAGACGTCGGCTCCCAGCACCGTCTATCTCTGGCCCTCGCTGAACCACCAGGCGCTGGAAGGCGCCGACCAGGACTATCTCGACGTCCTCTCCGAAAGCCTCGAATCCCCCGACCTCGATGCCGACGAGCGCGACATGATCGAGACCTTCATTTTCGGAAAGCTGATCCCCGTCTCCTCCGACGCCGAAGGCCGCATCGTCCTGCCCAAGGAGCTGGCGGAATTCGCCGGCATCACCGAAGAGGCCGCCTTCATCGGCCGCCGCAAAACCTTTCAAATCTGGGAACCCAACGCCTTGAAAGCCCACGAGGCGGCACTGCGCGAACAGGTCGTGCGCAAAGACATCTCCCTCAGCCAGATCGTCGCCAAGGCGTCCCGCGGCGCCGCCAGCCGGAGCGGGGAAGGCGTCTGATGACCACCGGCACCCGCATTCACATTCCCGTCCTGCTGGACGAGGTGATCGCCGCGCTGTCCCCGCGCGACGGCGGCCTCTATGTGGACGGCACCTTCGGCGCCGGCGGCTACAGCCGCGCCCTGCTGCAATCGGCCTCCTGCCGCGTGATCGGCATCGACCGCGACCCCGCCGCGATCGAGCGCGGCCGTGCGCTGGCCCAGGAGTTCCCCGGACGGCTGGAGGTGATCGAGGGCCGATTCGGCGATATGGACCGGCTGCTCGCCGACCATGGCGTCGGGACGGTCGACGGCGTGGCGCTCGACGTCGGCGTCTCCTCCCCCCAGATCGACGAGCCGGAGCGCGGATTCTCCTTCCGCTTCGACGGCCCGCTCGACATGCGGATGGGACGGGATGGGCCGACCGCCGCCGACGTGGTCAACACCGCCGACGAATCGGATCTGGCCGACATCGTCTACCACCTGGGCGAGGAGCGGATGGCGCGCCGCGTCGCCCGCGCCATCGTCGCCGCCCGCCGCGAGGCGCCGATCGAGCGCACGGGACGGCTGGCCGAGATCATCCGGTCGGTGGTGCCGAAAGGGAAGGGCGACGGGATCGACCCGGCCACCCGCACCTTCCAGGCGCTGCGCATCCATGTGAACGACGAGCTGGGCGAACTGCGGCGCGGCCTGTCCGCCGCCGAGTCGCTGCTGGCGCCCGGCGGGCGTCTCGCCGTCGTCTCCTTCCATTCGCTGGAGGACCGCGAGGTCAAGGCGTTCCTGCGGGAACGCTCCTCGCCGCCGCCCTCCCCGTCCCGCCACACGCCCGTGACCGCGGTCGCGGCGCATCACCCATCCTTCCGCCTGCTCTCCCGGAAACCCGTGGACCCGAGCGAGGCCGAAGCCCGTAACAATCCCCGCGCCCGGTCCGCCCGGCTGCGCGCGGCTGAACGTACCGAGGCGCCCGCGTTCCCGGCGTCCGGCAAGGAGGCAGCATGAAAGGCAAGACCTGGCTGTTCTGGGGTGGCCTGATCGCGGCCGCCGGTGGCGTGCTGTTCCAGACCAGCTACGACGTCCAGGACCTTGAGGAGAAGCTCGCCGGGCTGAACCGCAAGATCATTCTGGAACAGGAGTCGATCCAGGTCCTGAAGGCCGAGTGGAGCTACCTGAACGACCCCACCAAGCTGGAGCAGATGGCCCAGGCCTATCTGACGCTGCAGCCGACCGAGCCGCGCCAGTACCTGGCGATGGACATGATCCCGATGCGCCCGGCCGATGCGGTCCCGCCGCCGGCCCAGGCCCTGCCCGGCAAGGCCCTGCCCGGCGGCGCTCCGCTGCCGCCGATGGTCCGCGCGCCCGGCACCGGCAATTCCCAGCTGGCCGCCGCCCGCGTGCCTGCCGCCCCCAACAACAACGCCGCTGCCGGAATCGTTCCGGTCAGCGCGCCGGTTGGGCTGGCGAAGCCTCTGCCGATGGAAAAGGCGCTGGAACGCGCGCCTGTCGTCGTGCCGGCGTCCCTGCCCTCCGGCGCCGCCCTTGCCGACCCGTCCCGCGCCAACCGGATCAAGCCGGCCGCCCTGGTGCCCGGCTCCGCCCGTGCGCCTACGGAGAAGTCGGCTGCGCCGGCCGCCGCCGGCAAGCTGGCGCCCAACGCCCCGACCGCGCGCCCGACCGAACTGGCCTCCCGCCCGATCCCGGCGCCGGCGCCCGCACCTAAGGTTGCCGCCGCGGCTCCGGCCGCGCAGCAGCCCTATCAGCCCAAGCCGACCGACAGCCTCGGGCTGCTCGTTGCGCGCCTGGGGGCCAATCGATGATCGGTCACGACCACGGCGGCCCGGCCGGCTACGGCCAGCCTGGTGCCAGCACCGGCAGCACCTATGTGCCGCCGCCGGCGCCCTCGCCCTTTCCCCAGCCGGCCCCGCAGCCGTCCGCCAAACCGCGGACCTCGCTGGCGGTCGCGCTGGAGCAGAGCCGTTACCGCCTGATGGTGACGGCTGCCGTGGTCACGACCGTCTTCACCGCCATCAGCGTCAAGCTGGCGATGGCCACGCTGCTCGCGGGCGGTGGCGAGCCGCGCCAGCATGTGGCGCTCGAGGTGGGCGATACCACCACCAACCGCGCCGACATCACCGACCGCAACGGCAACCTGCTGGCGACCTCGCTGGTCACCCAGTCGCTCTATGCCGACCCCAAGCTGGTCTCGCGCCCGGAAGAGGCCGCACAGAAGCTGGTCAGCGCCCTGCCCGACCTGGATTACAAGGACGTGCTGGGCAAGCTGAGCGGCGACCGCCGCTTCGTCTGGCTGAAGCGCAACCTGACGCCGAAGCAGCAGGCCGCCGTCCACCGTCTGGGCATCCCCGGCGTCGCGTTCGAGCGGGAAGAGCGCCGCTTCTATCCGGCCGGCCCGCTGACCTCGCACATCGTCGGCTTCACCGGCATCGACAACAACGGCCTTGCCGGCATGGAGCAGGGCTTCAACAAGCGGCTGACCGAGGAGCCCGGCACGCCGCTTCAGCTGTCCATCGACCTGCGGTTGCAGCACGTCCTCAAGAAGGAGCTGGCCGCCACGGTGCAGGAATTCAGCGCCATCGGCGCCGCCGGCATCGTCTTCGACGTGCGCAACGGCGAAGTGCTGTCGATGGTCTCGCTGCCCGATTTCGACCCGCAGGACCCCACCGGCCTGAACCCCGACACGCTGTTCAACCGGGCGACGCTCGGCGTGTATGAAATGGGTTCGACTTTCAAGATTTTCAACTCTGCATTGGCCTTCGACACCGGCAAGATCCGGGTGTCGGACATGTTCGACGCCGCACACCCGGTCAAGATCGGCCGCTTCACCATCAACGACTACCACAACCTGCACCGCGCCCTGACGGTGGCGGAAGTGTTCCAGCACTCCTCCAACCTCGGTTCCGTGCGCATGGTGCAGCAGGTGGGCGTGGCGGCGCAGAAGGCCTTCATGACCAAGATGGGTTTCACCAAGCCGACCGGGCTGGAGCTGCCGGAAAGCGGCTGGCCGCTGGTGCCCAACCCGTGGCGCGAGGTCAACAGCTACACCATCTCCTTCGGCCACGGCATCTCGGTCAGCCCGATGCACACGGTGGCCGCCGCCGCGTCGGTCATCAACGGCGGCCTCTTCCACAAGCCGACGCTGCTGAAGCGCCAGCCCGACGGCGAGGTTCCGACCGAACAGGTGGTGTCGCGCCAGACCTCCGACATGATGCGGCGCATGTTCCGCTTCGTCGTCACCGAGGGCACCGGCAAGTCGGCAGAAGTGAAGGGCTATGTCGTCGGCGGAAAAACCGGCACGGCGGACAAGCAGAAGGGCAAGCATTACCAGAAGAACTCGCGTATGTCGTCGTTCCTGGGCGCCTTCCCGATGAACGATCCGCGCTACATCGTCTATGTGCTGGTCGACGAACCGCAGGCGACGGCCAAGACCTACGGCTACGCCACCGGCGGCTGGGTCGCCGCCCCGGCGGTGGGCCGCATCGTCAAGCAGATCGGCCCGCTGCTGAACGTGCCGGTGGTGGACGAGAACACGCCGGAGATCCTGAACTCCACCTACCTGAACGCCGCCGGTTCCACCAACTGGCAGCAGTCGCTGCCGCCCGTCACCGCTCCACCCCCCGCGAAGGGAAGCACCGTTGCGTCTTTCCCAACTCAGACCAAGCCGCGCTGACGCCACCCGCGGCGCTGCCGACCCCGACATCGCCGGGCTGACCGCCGACAGCCGGGCGGTCAAGCCCGGCTTTGTCTTTGCCGCCCTGCCCGGCGTGAAGGCCGATGGCCGCGCCTTCATCGCCGACGCACTCGCCAGGGGCGCCGTCGCCGTGCTGGCGCCCGAGGGCACCGAACTGCCTGCCGGCTCCACCGCCGTCCTGCTGACCGACCCGCAGCCCCGCCTCGCCTTCGCGCTCATGGCCGCCGCCTTCCATGGCGGGCGCCAGCCGGAGACGGTGGTGGCGGTGACCGGCACCAACGGCAAGACCTCCACCGTCCAGTTCGCCGCCCAGATCTGGACGCGCCTCGGCCTGCCCGCCGGCAGCCTGGGCACGCTGGGCCTGCTCGGCCCCGGCCTGCACGGCTATGGCGGAATGACGACGCCCGATCCGGTGTCGCTCCACCGCGATCTCGCCGCCGCCAAGGATGCCGGCCTCGACCATCTGGCGATGGAGGCGTCGAGCCATGGGCTGGAGCAGTTCCGGCTGGACGGGGTGGCGATCAAGGCCGCCGGCTTCACCAACCTGACGCTGGACCATCTGGACTATCACGGCACGATGGAGGCGTACCGCGACGCCAAGGCGATGCTGTTCGACCGCGTCCTGCCGCCGGGCGCCGTCGCGGTGCTGAACGCCGACTCTCCGGAATTTCAACATTTTGCCACCATTTGTAACGACCGTGGCCACCGGGTCCTGTCCTATGGTCTGGCCGGCACCGAGCTTCGGGTGACCGGGGTGGAGCCGCTGGCCCATGGCCAGCGCCTCTCCCTGTCCGTGCTCGGCCGCGACGTGACGGTGGACCTGCCGCTGGCAGGTCGGTTCCAGGCCTGGAACGTGCTCTGCGCGCTGGGGCTGGTCATCGGATCCGGCTGTGACGCCGGGCGGGCGCTGGACAGCCTTTCCTCGCTGGAAGGTGTGCCGGGCCGGTTGCAGCATGTCGCGACCCATCCCAACGGGGCGACGGTCTACGTCGATTTCGCCCACACGCCGGATGCGCTGGAAACGGTGCTTCTGGCGCTGAGGTCGCATGCCGCGCGCCATCTGGTGACGGTGTTCGGCTGCGGCGGCGACCGCGACCGCAGCAAGCGGCCGGTGATGGGGGCTCTGGCGGCCAGACTGGCCGACCGCGCCATCGTCACCGACGACAACCCGCGGACCGAGGATCCCGCCTTCGTGCGGGGTCAGGTGCTGGCCGGAGCCACCGGGGATCTGGCCGGCAGGCTGGAGGAGATCGGCGACCGGGCCGAGGCGATCCGCACCGCGGTGCGGCAGCTTCAGCCCGGCGACGTGCTGGTCATCGCCGGCAAGGGCCACGAACAGGGACAAACGATCGGCACCGAGGTGCGTCCGTTCGACGACGCGGACGAGGCCCGGAAAGCCGTAGCGGAGGTTGGAGCATGAGCGGGGACAAGACGGTCTGGACAGCGGATGATGCGGCGGTCGCCACCGGCGGGCGTCTCTCCGGCCCGTCCGCCTGGACCGCGACCGGTGTCGCCATCGACAGCCGCAAGGTGGCGGCGGGCGACCTGTTCGTCGCCATCCGCGGACCGAATTTCGACGGGCATGCCTTCATCGGCGCCGCGCTGGCCGCCGGGGCCGCGGCGGCGATGGTCGACCATCTGCCGGACGGCATCCCTGAAGGCGCGCCGCTGCTGATCGCCCCTTCCGACACGCTGGAGTCGATGGCGGCGCTGGGCGTGGTGGCGCGGGCGCGCTGTGGCGCGCGCTTCGTCGGTGTCACCGGCTCGGTCGGTAAGACCGGGACCAAGGAGACGCTGCGCCACGTCCTGTCGGCGCAAGGGGCGACCTATGCCAATGAAGGCAGCCTGAACAACCATTGGGGCGTACCGCTGTCGCTCGCCCGCCTGCCGGCCGACAGCCGCTATGGCGTGTTCGAACTGGGGATGAACCACGCGGGCGAACTCGGGCCGCTGTCGCGGCAGGTCAGGCCGCATGTCGCCATCGTCACCACCATCGAGGCGGTGCATCTGGAGTTCTTCTCCGGCGTCGAGGCCATCGCCGACGCCAAGGCCGAGATCTTCGAGGGGATGGATGCCGGCGGCATCGCCGTGCTGAACCGCGACAACGGGCAGTATGCCCGGCTGGCCGCTGCCGCCCGTCGGCAGGGCCTGACCGACATCTGGAGCTTCGGCGCCCATGAGGAGGCCGACGCCCGGCTGGTCGACTGCTCGCTGCACGCCACCTGCAGCGCGGTGACAGCAATGATCCGCGGCGAACGGGTGCAATATTGCCTGTCGCAGCCGGGCCGGCACTGGGTGATGAACAGTCTGGCGGTGTTGCTGGCGGTGAAGGCGCTGGGCGCCGATGTCGCCTCCGCCGCAAGATCGCTGTCCAGCCTGCCGCCGGTGAAGGGGCGCGGCACCCGCAAGCGCATCCAGCTGCCGCAAGGCGCCTTCACGCTGATCGACGAGAGCTACAACGCCAGCCCGGCCGCCATGGCCGCAACGCTGGAAGTGCTGGGCAAGATCGACCCCGGCGCCGGTGGCCGGCGCATTGCCGTGCTGGGCGACATGCGGGAGCTGGGCGAGCGCGCCGACGCGCTGCACATCGGGTTGGCCGAGCCGCTGCGCGCCGCGAATGTCGACGCCGTCTATGCCTGCGGGCCGCACATGAAGACGCTGTTCGACCGCCTGCCGGCGGCGATGCGCGGTGCCTGGACCGAGACCAGCGTGGAGCTGGCCCCCATCGTGACCGGGACCGTAAAGGGCGGCGACGTCATCATGGTCAAGGGGTCCCTGGGCAGTCGTACAGGTCTGATCGTCGATGCGCTCGCGGCACTCGACAGCGGGCGCGAAAGCGAGGACAAAGCCGCCTCCCGAACCACCAACCAGCCGCAGGCGACCGCGCAATCCGCGCTGGCCCCGCGAGGCTGACGGACCCAAATGCTCTACAACCTCCTCTTCGGTCTGGCCGACGTCTTTTCGCCGTTCAACCTGTTCCGGTACCTGACCTTCCGGACCGGCGGCGCCGTGATCACGTCGCTGGTCATCAGCTTCGTCTTCTTTCCGCGCCTGATCGCCTGGCTGAAGCGCAAGCAGGGCGAAGGCCAGCCCATCCGCGCCGACGGCCCGGAGAGCCATTTCAAGAAGAAGGGCACGCCCACCATGGGCGGCCTGATGATCCTGATCGCCATGACGGTCAGCACCCTGCTGTGGGCCGACCTGACCAATGCCTACATCTGGATCGTCCTGCTGGTGACCATCGGCTACGGCCTGATCGGTTTCGGCGACGATTACCTGAAGCTGACCAAGCGCAACACCAAGGGCCTGTCCGGCCGCTTCCGCCTGGGTTGGGAGATCGCCATCGGGCTGGTCGCCTCGGCACTGATCATGTGGGTGTCGGCCCCGCCGCTGTCGGGCGGCGTGGCGGTTCCCTTCGTCAAGGATTTCCTGGTCCAGCTGTCCTGGTTCTTCGTGCCCTTCGGCGCCTTCATCATGGTCGGCGCCTCCAACTCGGTGAACCTGACCGACGGGCTGGACGGGCTGGCCATCGTGCCGACGATGATCGCCGCCGGCTGCTTCGGCCTGATCTCCTACCTGTCGGGCAACGCCATCTTCGCCAACTATCTCCAGATCCACCATGTGCCGGGGTCCGGCGAGCTGGCGGTGTTCTGCGGCGCGCTGGTCGGCGCCGGTCTGGGCTTCCTGTGGTACAACGCCCCGCCGGCCATGGTCTTCATGGGCGACACCGGGTCGCTGTCGCTGGGCGGCGCGCTGGGTGCGGTCAGCGTGGTGACCAAGCATGAGATCGTGCTGGCCATCATCGGCGGCCTCTTCGTGCTGGAGACGGTGTCGGTGATCGTGCAGGTCGCCTCCTTCAAGCTGACCGGCAAGCGCGTGTTCCGCATGGCGCCGCTGCACCATCACTTCGAGAAGAAGGGCTGGGCCGAACCGACGGTGGTGATCCGCTTCTGGATCATCGCCTCGATCCTGGCGCTGGTCGGCCTGTCCACGCTGAAGCTGCGCTGAGGGGGCACCGGCGATGATCGACCTGTTCTACATGCAGGAACTGCCGGTCGCGGTGATGGGGCTGGGCAAGTCCGGCCTCGCCACCGCCCGCGCGCTCCGCGACAGCGGGGCCGAGGTGCGGGTGTGGGACGACAACCCCGCCTCCCGCGCCGCAGCGGAGGCCGAGGGCTTCGCCGTGGTCGATCTCGCCAGTGCCGACCTGTCGGACCTGACCACCATCGTCTGGTCGCCCGGCATCCCCCACACCCACCCCAAGCCGCATCCGGTGGCCGAGCGCGCCCGCGCGCTGGGGATCGAGCTGATCTGCGACATCGAGCTGCTGGGCCGGGCGGAGCGCGACTGCGCCTTCATCGGCATCACCGGCACCAACGGCAAATCGACCACCACCACCCTGATCGGCCACATCCTGGCCGCCGCCGGCCGCAAGGCCGCGGTGGGCGGCAACCTGGGCACGCCGGTGCTGACCTTCGATCCGATCGGGTCGGGCGGCACCTGCGTGCTGGAAATGTCGAGCTATCAGCTGGAGTTGACCCACTCCATCACCTTCGACATCGCGGTCCTGCTGAACATCACGCCCGACCATCTCGCCCGCCATGGCGGGATGGAGGGCTACATCGCCGCCAAGAGGCTGATCTTCCACCGCCAGACCTGGCCGCGCACCGCGGTGATCGGGGTGGACGACGAGCATTGCCGCAAAATCCACGCCGACCTCGTCGCCGCCGGCGACCAGCGCATCTGGCCGATCTCCGCCCAGGGGCCGGTGGCGGGCGGCGTCTATGCCGCCGACGGCTGGCTGGTCGACGACACCGACGGCGAGGCGGCCAAGGTCGTGGAGCTGTCCGGCCTGCCCAGCCTGCTGGGTGCCCATAACTGGCAGAACGCCGCCGCCGCCTTCGCCACCTGCAAGGCCGCCGGACTGCCGGTGCCGGCCATCGTCGCGGCGATGGCGACCTTCCCCGGCCTCGCCCACCGGCAGCAGCTGGTCGGCACGGCAAGCGGGGTGCGCTTCGTCAACGACAGCAAGGCGACCAACGCCGACGCCACCGAAAAGGCGCTGGCGACCTTCGACCCGATCTACTGGATCCTCGGCGGACAGGCCAAGGACACCGGACTGAACGGTCTGGAGGGCTATATGGGCCGCGTCCGCCACGCTTTCCTGATCGGCGAGGCGCAGGAACAATTCGCCGCATGGCTCGACGCGCACGGTGTTGCTTATACACGCTGTGGAACGCTGGATGTTGCGACTGCGAAGGCGGCCGGACTGGCCCTGGCGGAACGGCTGGAGGGCGCTTGCGTGCTGTTGTCCCCAGCTTGCGCGTCATGGGACCAGTTTGCCAGTTTCGAGAAGCGCGGCGAAGCCTTCGCGGTCTATGTCGCGAACATCGTCGCGGCGCATGAGAGCACCGGGGACGGCACCAGCGGGGGCGTTGCATGATCACCTTCGACCGTACCGACCAATCGATCTTCGGCCGCTGGTGGTGGACCGTCGACCGCTGGCAGCTGGGCGCCGTCGCCCTGCTGATGTTCCTGGGCACCGTCCTGATCACCGCGGCCAGCCCGCCGGTGGCCGAGCGCATCGGCATCCAGGACACCTTCTATTTCGTCGAACGCCACGTGATGATGCTGATCCCGGCGGTCGTCATCATGGTCGGCGTCTCCCTGCTCAGCCCGCGCGGCGTGCGGCGGGTGGCGCTGGGCGTGTTCCTGATCTCGGTGGCGCTGGTCTATGCCACGCTGGTGGTGGGCGTCGAGATCAAGGGTGCACGCCGCTGGATCCATATCCCCGGCCTGTCGATCCAGCCGTCGGAGTTCGTCAAGCCGGCCTTCGCCGTGGTCGCCGCCTGGCTGTTCTCGCTGTCGCGCACCAACCCGGGCTTCCCCGGCGCGCTGGTGTCGATGGCGCTGTACGGCATCACCATGGCCGGCCTGATCCTTCAGCCCGATCTGGGCATGACCTTCGTCGTCTCCGCCGTGTGGTTCACCCAGTTCTTCCTGGCCGGCCTGAACCTCGTGCTGGTGATGGGGCTCGGCGGGCTGGGCGTGGTCGGGCTGGTCGGCGCCTATTACACGCTGCCGCACGTCACCAGCCGCATCAACCGCTTCCTCGACCCGCATGCCGGCGACAATTATCAGGTCAACCGCTCGCTGGAGGCCTTCGCCAACGGCGGGCTGATGGGCACCGGCCCCGGCCAGGGCACGGTGAAGTTCTATCTGCCCGACAGCCATGCCGACTTCATCTTCGCGGTCGCAGGCGAAGAGCTGGGCCTTATCTTCTGCCTGGGGTTGGTGGTTCTGTTCGCCTTCGTCGTCCTGCGCGGGTTCGCTCGTGTCTTCAACGACAATAATTATTTCGTTTTGCTGGCCGCTGCCGGTCTTCTTATCCAGTTCGGTCTTCAGGCGGCGATCAACATGGGTTCGTCCTTGCATCTTATGCCGACCAAGGGCATGACCCTGCCGTTCATCTCCTACGGCGGCTCCTCGCTGCTCGCTCTCGGGTTCGGCATGGGTATGGTTCTGGCACTGACACGCAAACGCTTCGGCCCCGCGGAATGAGGAGGCCGACCGACTTGAGCACGACGGGCTCCAATGCGGGCTTCCCTGCGGGCTTCGACGCCAACGCCAACAAGGTGATCGTGCTGGCCGCCGGCGGCACCGGCGGGCACATGTTCCCGGCCGAAGCGCTGGCGCGCGAACTGCTGGCCCGTGGCCGGGCGGTGACTCTGGTCACCGACAAGCGCGGCCATGCCTTCGGCGAGAACCTGCCGGAGGTGCCGGTCCATCGCATCCGCGCCGCCTCCCCCGGCGCCGGCATCCTCGGCAAGCTGAAGGCCGCCCTGCAGATGGGCCTCGGCCTGCTGGAGGCGCGGGCGCTGATGCGCCGGCTCGATCCCGCCGCAGTCGTCGGCTTCGGCGGCTACCCGTCGGTCCCCACCGTCTATGCCGCCATCCAGTCGAAGCTGCCGGCCCTGCTGCACGAGCAGAACGCCGTGCTGGGCCGCGCCAACCGGATGCTGATCGCCGGGACCAGCCGCATCGCCGTCGCCTTCACCGACATCGAAAAGCTGGGCGAGGCGCAGCGCGCCAAGATCGTGCGCACCGGCAACCCGGTCCGTCCGGCCGTTGCCGCCCGCCGCCTGTCCCCCTACGAGGCGCCCGGCGCCGCCGGCCCCGTCCGCCTGCTGGTGATGGGCGGCAGCCAGGGCGCCCGAATCTTCTCCGAGGTGATCCCCGCGGCGCTGGCCCTGCTGCCCGAGGAGATGCGCGCCCGCATCCATCTGGCGCAGCAATGCCGCCCAGAGGATCTCGAGGCCGCCCGCGACGCGCTGGAGCCGCTGGGCCTTGCCCG
This sequence comes from Azospirillum sp. 11R-A, assembly GCF_049472615.1. Classification (NCBI taxonomy): domain Bacteria; kingdom Pseudomonadati; phylum Pseudomonadota; class Alphaproteobacteria; order Rhodospirillales; family Azospirillaceae; genus Azospirillum; species Azospirillum sp. 11R-A. The sequence continues at coordinate 71,180 of NZ_JBCEBL010000001.1, forward strand.
GCTGGAGTTGCAGACCTTCTTCCGTGACGTGCCGGAGCGGCTGGCAGCCTGCCACCTCGCCGTCACGCGCGCCGGAGCCTCCACCATCGCCGAACTGACCTGCGTCGGCCGTCCGGCGATCCTGGTGCCCTACCCGCACGCCACCGACGACCACCAGACCGCCAACGCCCGCCATCTGGCGCAGGCCGGCGCCGCCTGGCTGGTGCCGCAGCCCTCATTCACCGCCCAGGCTTTGGCCGAGCGGCTGTCCGCCCTGCTGGCCGATCCGCAGGCGCTGGCCGCTGCGGCCCGCGCCGCCCATGGCTGGGGCACCGCCGACGCCGCCACCGCGCTGGCCGACGCCGTGCTGGCGATGCTGGACGGCGGCCCCGCCGCTCACGATCACGCCGACTCCGACCACGACCAATCCCAACACGCCCGGCGCTCATCCGCCGGTGCCAGCGCCAAGGGGGCCGCGGAATGATGAAACCCATGCGGAATCTGACCCGGCCGACGCCGCGGCCGTTGCAGGACTGGCCGGCGGACATGACTCGGACCGAGGGCGGCTGGTACAACCGTCCGGGCTGCCCGCTGGTGCCGCGCTTCCTCGCCGAAGGCGGCTTCCTGCGCGACCGCCTGTCGATGATCCACGGATCGCAGCCCCTCCCCAACGACCTGTCCGACGGGGCGGTCGACGCCACCCTTCGCCTGATGCTTCGCCGCGGAAAGTAAGCCTGACATGCGCGCCCTCCCCCTCTCGATCGGCACCATCCACTTCGTCGGCATCGGCGGCATCGGCATGAGCGGCATCGCCGAGGTGCTGCGGAACCTGGGCTACACCGTCCAGGGCTCCGACCTCGCCGAGAACGCCAACGTCAAGCGCCTGCGCGAACTGGGCATCAAGGTGTTCGTCGGCCATCGCGGCGAGAACATCGCCGGGGCCGCCGTCGTCGTCGTCTCCTCCGCCGTCAAGCGCGACAATCCGGAAGTCGTGGCCGCACGCGCCGCCCTGGTGCCGGTGGTCCGTCGCGCCGAGATGCTGGGCGAGCTGATGCGCCTGAAATGGGCCATCGCCATCGGCGGCACCCATGGCAAGACCACGACCACCTCGATGGTTGGCCATATGCTGGAGCATGCCAACCTCGACCCCACCGTCATCAACGGCGGCATCATCAACGCCTACGGTTCCAACACCCGGCTCGGCACCGGCGACTGGATGGTGGTGGAGGCGGACGAGAGCGACGGAACCTTCGTGAAGCTGCCGGCCTGCATCGCCGTCGTCACCAACATGGACCCGGAGCATCTGGACTTCTACGGCACCTTCGACAACGCGCGGGCCGCCTTCGACAGCTTCGTCCAGAACATTCCCTTCTACGGCTTCGCCGCCCTCTGCATCGACCATCCCGAGGTGCAGGCGATGATTCCCCGCGTGTCGGACCGCCGCATCGTCACCTACGGCTTCTCGCCGCAGGCCGACATCCGCGCGGTGAACGTGGAGCTGGGCCCCGACGGCGCCAAATACGATGTGCTGATCTATGACCGCCACACCGGCGAGAGCCGCGCCATCGCCGGCGTGCGCCTGCCGATGTACGGGCCGCACAACGTCCAGAACTCGCTGGCCTGCTTTGCCGTCGGCAACGAGATGGGCCTGCCCGACGTGGTGATGCGCGACAGCATGGCCAAGTTCCAGGGCGTGAAGCGCCGCTTCACCAAGACCGGCGAGACCAACGGCATCACCGTCATCGACGATTACGGCCACCATCCGGTGGAGATCGCCGCGGTGCTGAAGGCGGCGCGTACCGCCGGCACCGGCCGCACCATCGCCGTCGTCCAGCCGCACCGCTATTCCCGCCTCGCCGCCCTGTTCGAAGAGTTCTGCACCTGCTTCAACGACGCCGACGCCGTGATCGTCGCCGACGTCTATGCCGCCGGCGAGGCGCCGATCGAGGGTGTCAGCCGCGACAGCCTGGTCGAGGGTCTGCGCATGCATGGCCACCGCCATGTCGTCGCCCTGCACGGCCAGCAGGAACTGGCGCAGGTGGTGCGCGAGATGGCCAAGCCCGGCGACTTCGTCGTCTGCCTGGGCGCCGGCAACATCACGCAGTGGGCGAACGCCCTGCCGGGTGAGCTGGCCTCCCTCTACGGCGCGACGCGATGACGGCAGCGCCCGGCATGACCGCCTCTGAAGGCCACCTGATCGAGCGGATGCCCGTCGTGCGCGGCCGGCTGACCGCCGACGCCCCGCTGGCGCCGGTGACGTGGTTCCGCGTCGGCGGGCCGGCGGAGGTAATGTTCCGCCCGGCCAATGCCGACGACCTCGCCGACTTCCTGGCCGCCCTGCCGGCCGAGGTGCCGGTAACGGTGATCGGGGTGGCCTCCAACCTGCTGGTTCGGGACGGCGGCGTGCCCGGCGTCACCATCCGGCTTGGCCGCGGTTTCACCGACATTGCGGCGGACGGGATGACCGTGACCGCCGGGGCGGCGGCGCTCGACCTGAATGTCGCCATGGTCGCCCGCGACGCCGGCATCGCCGGGCTGGAGTTCCTGTCCGGCATTCCCGGCACCATCGGCGGCGCTCTGCGCATGAACGGCGGCGCCTATGGCCGTGAGCTGGCCGACGTGCTGGTCTCCGCCACTGCCGTGGCGCGCGACGGCCGGCGACTGGAGTTCAGCCATGCCGGCATGGGCTTCACCTACCGCCACAGCACGGCGCCGGAGGGTTGCATCTTCACCGGTGCGGTCCTGCGAGGCGAGCCCGGCAACCCGCTGGAGATCGCGCGACGCATGGCCGAGATCTCCGACAAGCGCGCCGACAGCCAGCCGGTCCGCTCCCGCACCGGCGGCTCGACCTTCAAGAACCCGGAAGGTCACAAGGCCTGGGAGCTGATCGACAAGGCCGGCTGCCGCGGCCTGTCCATCGGCGACGCCCAGGTGTCGGAAAAGCACTGCAACTTCCTGATCAACAACGGCACGGCCACCGCCGCCCAGCTGGAAGCGCTGGGCGAGGAGGTCCGCCGCCGCGTGTTCGAGACCAGCGGCGTCACGCTGGACTGGGAAATCAAGCGCATCGGCGTTCCTGCCGAAGGAAGCACCGCCCCATGACCGAAGCCCTTCTCCACGCCCACAAGAAGCATGTCGCCGTCCTGATGGGCGGCTGGTCGGCCGAGCGCGAGGTGTCGCTGGTCAGCGGGGCCGGCGTCGCCAAGGCGCTGGAGGAGGAAGGCTACCGCGTCACCGCCATCGACGTGCAGCGCGACCTGGGCGGGCTGATGCACGCCCTGTCCACCCCGCGGCCCGACGTAGTGTTCAACGCCCTGCACGGCCGCGGTGGCGAGGACGGGACGATCCAGGGCGTGCTGGAGTTCCTGGGCCTGCCCTACACCCATTCGGGCGTCCAGGCCGCCGCCATCTCCATGGACAAGGCGATGACCAAGCGCGTGCTGGACACCGTCGGCGTCCGCTCGCCCAAGGGCATGGTGCTGTCGCGTGGGGAGATCACCGGCGGCAGCCACCCCATGCCTGCGCCCTATATCGTCAAGCCTGTGGACGAAGGCTCGACCGTTGGCGTAACCCTGGTCCGCGAGGGGCAGAACAGCCCGGTCGGCGACGCGTGGACCTTTGGCGAGCGTGCGCTGATCGAGGAGTTCATCCCCGGTCGCGAGCTGACCGTGGGTGTCATGGGTGACCGCGCTTTGGCGGTGACCGAGATCGTCTTCCAGGCTCAGCTCTACGACTACACCGCGAAATACAGCGCCGGACACGCCGTTCACACCGTCCCCGCCGCGATCCCCGAGGTCGTCGCGGATGAGGCGAAGCGGCTGGCGGTGCTGGCGCACAACACCCTGGGCTGCCGGGGCGTGTCGCGCAGCGACTTCCGCTGGGATGACAGCCGGCCGGGAACGGACGGTCTGTATTTCCTGGAGATCAACAACCAGCCGGGCATGACGCCCCTGTCGCTGGTGCCCGAACAGGCCGCGCATGTGGGGATCACCTACGGCGCGCTGGTCGGCTGGCTCGTGGAGAACGCCGCATGTCAGCTCGCCTGATGGCCGACCCGGACTTCCGCGCCGCCGCCGGCGCGCGTGCCCGGGACGAGATGCCGACCCCGCCGCGCGCCATGGCCGCGTCGGCGGAAAAAGGCAAGCGCCGCCGCGCCTGGCCGCGCTGGACCCGCTCCGCCGTGAAGGCGGCGCTGCTGCTGGTGCCGGTACTGGGACTGGCCGGTGCCGCCGGCTCCACCTGGAAGCGCGGCAATCTGGCCGAGACGATGGAGGCGGCGCAGGAAAGCGTCATCCGCCTGACCGGCGACATGGGCTTTCGCCTGTCCGAAATCCTGGTGGTCGGCCGCAGCGAGACCGAGCGCGACGTCGTGCTCGACGCGCTGGGCGTGCGCCGTGGCGAGCCGATCCTGTCCATCGACCTTGCCGATGCCAAGCAGCGGCTGGAGGAGCTGCCCTGGGTGTCGTCCGCCTCCATCGAGCGGCGTCTACCCGGTTTCCTCTACATCCGCCTGTCCGAGCGCCAGCCGATGGCGATCTGGCAGCATGACCGCCAGTTCACCGTCATCGATCGCGCCGGCCGTCCGCTGGCCGACGCGGCGGAGCTGGCGCGCCGCGGCAACCAGCGGATCGAGACTCTGCCGCAGGTGATCGGCGCCAACGCGCCTCAGCAGGTCCACACCCTGCTGTCGGCGCTGGACGGCGCGCCGACCATCGCGCCGATGCTGTCGTCCGCCAGCTGGATCAGCGACCGCCGCTGGAATCTGCAGCTGAGCAACGGTGTGACGGTGAAGCTGCCGGAAGGCAATGGCGAGATGCGCCGCGCGCTGCGCCAGCTGGAGCAGATGCACACGGCCAGCCATGTGCTGGACCGCGACATCGTCGCCATCGACCTGCGCCTGCCCGACAAGGCCGCGATCCAGACCTCCGCCACCGCCCAGCTTCCGGGCTGGGAGGACGACACGAAGAAGAAGAACGGCAAGAAATCTTAGCCCCGGTGACGACAGGCGCTTGTGGGGAAGCGCCCGTCGCCGGCGGACAGGAGTCGAGGGAAAGTCTTGGGGGGCATGTTCGGGATGGGATTCAACGGTGCCAAGAAGCCGAAGCGGCCGGCCCGTGGCGGGATCGTCACGGCGCTGGACGTCGGCTCGACGAAGGTGTGCTGCGTCATCGCGCGGATGGAGGAGCCCGGCTCCCTCCGCGTGATCGGCGTCGGCCACCAGATCGCCACGGGCATCCGCGCCGGAACCATCATCGACATGGAGGCGGCGGAGACCTCGATCGGCGCCGCCGTGCATGCCGCGGAACAGATGGCCGGCGAGACGGTGCATGACGTCGTCGTCAACCTGTCGATGGGCCACCCCCGCTCCCATGCCTTCACCGCCACCGTCCCGGTCTCCGGCCAGGAGGTGACGGAGGGCGACATCCGGCGCGCCATGGCCCATGCCCGCACCTTGCAGGCCGGCCCCGATCAGGCGCTGATCCACACCATCCCGCTTGGCTTCACCCTGGACGGCAGCCGCGGCATCCGCGATCCCAAGGGGATGAGCGGCCACACGCTGGGCGCCCAGCTGCACGTCGTCACCGCCGCGGCCGGCGCCATCCGCACGCTGCACGCCTGCATCGCCCGCTGCCACCTGAACATCGAGTCCATCGTCGTCAGCCCCTTCGCCTCCGGCCTCGCCTGTCTGGTCGAGGACGAGATGGAGATGGGGGCGGCCTGCGTCGACATCGGCGGCGGCGGCACCACCATCTCGATCTTCGCCGAGGGCAATCTGGTGTGGACCGGCTTCGTCCCCCTGGGCGGCCGGCACGTCACCAACGACATCGCCCACGGGCTGGCGACTCCGCTGGTCCATGCCGAGCGGCTGAAGGTGCTCTACGGCAGCGCCCGGGTGAACCCGGCCGACGAGCGCGAGATGATCGAGGTGCCGCAGATCGGCGAGGACGAGCGCAGCGGCAGCGGCACCGCCAGCCACCCGCGCTCCTTCCTGGTCAGCATCATCCAGGCGCGGATGGAAGAGATCTTCGAAGAGGTGCGCAGCGCCATCGAGCAGTCCGGCCATTCCCAGCTGGTCGGCCGGCGCGTCGTCCTGACCGGCGGCGCCAGCCAGCTGCCCAACACGCGCGAGATGGCCGCCCCCATCCTCGACAAGCAGGTCCGCATCGCCCGCCCCACCCGGATCGCCGGCCTCAACGAGGCGCATGGCGGACCGGCCTTCTCGACGGTGGCGGGCCTTCTCCTACATGCCGTCCGCAACCCGACGGAGCTGATGGTGACCGGCCAAGAGGCGGTCGCGTCCACCGGGCTCCTCGGCCGCGTCGGCCTGTGGCTGCGGGAGAATCTGTAATGATCCTTTCCGCAGCCGCCATTCACCGATTCCCGAACGGACAGACACCGGACACAACCGGGCGCCGGTCGCGGCATATCAAACATCAAACCCAACGAAAACAGGTTGTGGAGGCCTGAATAGAATGATCAACGTGACCATCCCCCAGATCGAGCCCGAACTGAAGCCGCGCATCACCGTGTTCGGCGTCGGCGGGGCCGGCGGCAACGCCGTCAACAACATGATCAAGTCGAACCTGGAAGGCGTGGACTTCGTCGTCGGCAACACCGACGCGCAGGCGCTGAAGGGTTCCTTGTGCGAGAAGCGCATCCAGCTGGGCACCGGCACCACCCGTGGCCTGGGCGCCGGCTCCAAGCCGGACGTCGGCCGTGCCTCGGCCGAGGAGCAGATCGACGAGATCGTCCAGTATCTCGAAGGCTCCAACATGGTCTTCATCACCGCCGGCATGGGCGGTGGCACCGGCACCGGTGCGGCCCCGGTCATCGCGCGCGCGGCCCGCGAGCGCGGCATCCTGACCGTCGGCGTCGTCACCAAGCCCTTCCATTTCGAGGGCGGTCACCGCATGCGGCTGGCGGAAGGCGGCATCGCCGAGCTGCAGCAGTATGTCGACACCCTCATCATCATCCCGAACCAGAACCTGTTCCGCATCGCCAACGAAAAGACGACCTTCGCGGACGCCTTCAAGATGGCCGACGACGTTCTGCATTCGGGCGTGCGCGGCGTCACCGACCTGATGGTGATGCCCGGCCTGATCAACCTGGATTTCGCCGACATCCGGTCCGTGATGACCGAGATGGGCAAGGCGATGATGGGCACCGGCGAGGCCGGCGGCGAACGCCGCGCCATCGAGGCCGCCGAGGCCGCCATCTCCAACCCACTGCTGGACGACGTGTCGATGAAGGGTGCCCGCGGCGTCCTCATCAACATCACCGGCGGCTACGACATGACCCTGTTCGAGGTCGACGAGGCGGCCAACCGCGTCCGTGACGAGGTCGATCCCGACGCCAACATCATCTTCGGCTCGACCTTCGACAGCTCGCTGGACGGCGTAATGCGCGTGTCGGTCGTCGCCACCGGCATCGACGCCGCAGCGATGAGCAACCCGCGCACCCTGCACCCGGTCAACCTGTCGCTGGTCGGCGACCGTGCCAAGAAGCCGGCCGCTCCCGGCAACCTGACCGGCGCCCCGGCTCCGGCCGCCGCCCAGGGCTCGGCCATTCCCAGCGCCGCCGCCGGCCTGCGCACGCCGCAGCCGGTCACCGCCGGTGCCGCCGCCATCCAGCACGACCCGGCCCAGCAGCAGCCGGCCCAGCAGTATGGCCAGCAGCCTGTCGAGGCGCCGAAGCCGGCCGCCGGTCCGCTGCATGGCGAGAACCAGGGCGGCCACTTCTTCGCGCCGAAGCCGGCCGACGCCGGTCCGCGCCAGCCGGTGACCGTCGGCGCCGCGCCGCTGTCGACCCCGCAGCAGCCGGCCCACCAGCAGCACGCCCCGCAGGCGCCGCAGATGCAGGGCCACCAGCAGCCGCAGCACCAGCCGCAGCAGCCGGCCCCGATGGCGCCGCAGCATCACCACGCCGCCCCGCAGGGCCATCAGCAGCATCCGGGCGGCCTGTCCGTCGGTCCGGCCCCGGCGCCCGCGCCGGAACCGGCGCCGGCCCGCAAGGGCAACTTCCTGTTCGGTCTGGTGACCGGCCTGGGCCGCAAGTCCGAACCGGCGCCGCAACCGGTGCAGCAGCAGCCCGCGCCGCAGGTCTATCAGCCGCAGCCGGCCCCGCAGCAGTACCAGCCGGCCCCCCAGGGCTATCCGCAGCAGCAGCCCGCCTACCCGCAGCAGCAGCCGCAGGCTCCCCACCAGGGCTACCCGGCGGGCCAGCAGTATCCGGCGCCGCAGCAGCAGCCGGTCTATCCGCCGCAGCAGTCCGCTCCGCAGCATGCCCAAGCGTACCCCACCGCTCCGCAGGCGCAGGCTCCGGCCCCGCGGGCCGATGGCAAGCCGGGCGAGCAGGAGGAGTTGGACATTCCGGCCTTCCTGCGCCGTCAGGCCAACTGAGCGGCGGGAACGTCCGGACGTAAACCGATCTTGGCCGCCTTCCCCGACGACATGTCGGGTTTGGCGGCCGGCCGATCCCGGCGAAAGCCGGAGATAACCGCCGTCGCCGCAGCCTCCTAATCGCGGCGCCGGCGGCTCCACAACCTGACCGAACCTTTCGGACCCCGGTGATGCCGTCGTGCGTCGCCGGGGATTTTTTATTTCACGCCACTTGCCTCAAACAACTGATTGCTTGTCTTGCGCACCACTTTTGCCCTGCAACAAACGGTAACAATGAGTGATTTGCCGATTTCCGATCCCCGGTGTTACCTATCAGTATGGTCGAAAGCGAAAGCCACCGACGCGATGATCTCCCAAGATCAAGCGGCGCGGATCGCCGGAAGCCTCTCCCTCACGACCAAGATGGAAAAGACATCGTGGCCAACAATCGCAGCAACGTGGACGGCATGTTCCAGCAGACCCTGAAGAAGTCGGTGACCATCGCCGGCGTCGGGCTGCATACGGGCGTCATCGTCACGCTGACGATTTCGCCGGCCGATGCGAATTCCGGGATCACCTTCCTGCGCACCGACCTTCGTGGTGCGGCCTCTGTAATTCCGGCGCGCTGGGACACGGTTGTCGACACCCGCCTGTGCACCGTGATCGGCAACGACCACGGCACCACCGTCGGCACGATCGAGCATCTGATGTCAGCGCTGGCCGGCTGCGGCATCGACAACGCCGTGGTTTCGCTGGACGGCATCGAGGTGCCGATCATGGACGGCAGCGCCGCTCCCTTCGTCGCCGCCATCGAGCAGGCAGGCATCGCCGTGCAGAAGTCGCCCCGCCGCTTCATCCGCATCCTGAAGCCTGTCGCCATCGGCGACGGCGTCAAGAGCGCGTCCTTCACCCCGGACGATGCGACCAGCTACAGCTTCGAGATCGATTTCGACAGCGCCGCCATCTCCCGTCAGGCCCGCGCCCTGGAGATCGATCCGGACAGCTTCAAGGACGAGATCAGCCGCGCCCGCACCTTCGGCTTCCTGCATGAGGTCGAGGGGCTGCGCAAGATGGGCCTCGCCCGCGGCGGCTCGCTGGACAACGCGGTGGTCATCTCCGGCGATACGGTGATGAACGCCGAGGGTCTGCGCTTCAAGGACGAGTTCGTGCGCCACAAGATCCTGGACGCCGTCGGCGACCTGTATCTGGCCGGTACGCCGATCGTCGGCCACTTCCACGGCGTGCGCTCCGGCCATGCCCTGAACAACCAGCTGCTGCGTGCGCTGTTCGCCGACCGCAGCGCCTGGCGCTACGAGACGGCGGTGTCGCTGCCGGTCGCGCGTCGCGGCCTGGAGCAGCTGGCGGTCGCCTGATCGCCGCCATCTTTCCAGGATGGTATTTCGAGAGGTCTGCCCCTGCCCTCCCCCACCGGGGAGGGCTTTTTCTTTGGCGCACTCCCCTCCCCTGCCGCTGACGCGGCCCACGCAAAAGAAAAGCGCCCTCCCCTCTCGGAGCGGGCGCTTTGCGCAATTTGGTGGAATTTCCCGATTTCCGATTTATTTCAGTATTTTAGGTAATTTTCTTAATGTGGGATTTGCATGAGTGCCGAGAGCCCCCTCTCGGGACAGGAAGGGCGTTCCCTACCCCGCCGCCACCATCTCCGCCCCAGTGCCGGCATATTCACCGAAGCGGGTGTCTTCCTTGAGGATGTGCTTGCCCAGCCAATCGGAGCAGAACAGGAACACCTCTTCGCCGCTGATCCGGCTGCCACCCGCGCGGAATTCGTCGCGGTAGCTTTCGACCTGCCGGGTCAGCCGGTCGTGCAGGGCCTTGTGCGCGGCGAAGGTCGGATAGTTCAACTGCTCCATCTGCGCCTCCTCCTCCGCGAAGTGATGGCGGGTGTAGGCGATCAGCTCGTCCAGGATGGCTTCGATCAGGGCCGGGTCCTGGCGGTTCGTGTCATCATACAACTTGTTGACGATGGCGATCAGGACGCGGTGATCCTCGTCCAGCGCGTCGTTGCCCACGCTCATCCAGCGCGACCACTGAATTGGCTCCATGGCGTTTCCTTCATCCCCTTCGTTGGCAGCCGGGCAGGCGGGTGCGGGCGTTGACCGCCCGTCGGCGCCGTCCCGTTTTCGGGGCGGTCCACCTGTCCGGCATCGTTGCGCTTCTGACTATAAGCGTTTTCTGATCTCACTCCGCCAATCCCCGTCCGTCAATCCGGTCGAACGGGGATGCGACATTTTGGCGAAGGCCGAAGGTGGCGCCGGTCAGCCGCCGATCCTGGCCAGCCACTCGTCCTCGGTCAGGATTTCGACGCCCAGTTCCTTGGCCTTGGCCGCCTTGCTGCCGGCGTCCGCCCCGGCGACCAGATAGTCGGTCTTGCCGGAAACGGAGCCCGCCACCTTGGCGCCGAGCGATTCGGCGCGGGCCTTCGCCTCCGACCGGGTCATCCGCTCCAGCGTTCCGGTGAAGACCACCGTCTTGCCGGCGATGGGGGAGTTGCTGGCCTTCGGCAGCTCGGCGTCCAGCACGGTCAACCGTTCCATCAGGCCGCGGACGATGACGAGGTTGCGCTCCTCCGCGAAGAAGCCGGCCAACTCCTCGGCCGCCACCTCGCCGACATCGGGGGTGGCGACCAGATCGAGCCACGGCTGACCCGGTGCCTGCGCCACCGCACGCTCCATCGCCGCCCGCCAGTCGGACAGGGTGCCGTAGCGGGTGGCCAGCGCCTGGGCAGCCCGGGTGTTCAGCCGTTTGATGCCGAGCGAACCGATGATGGTCTCCAGCCGCAGCGCGTCGTTGCCGGCATAGAAGTCCAGCTTGGACGTGCTCTCGGGATCGGCGAACCAGGCGAGGATGGTATCGGCCGTGACCGGACCGACTCCGCTCAATGCGTGAAGGTCGCGCCATTCCTGGCCGGGCATCGCCTGTTCCGCCGCCAGCATGCCGTCGACCCAGCCCTGCATGGTCTTGTAGTGGCGGGCCAGCGACTTGGCCGTCACCTCGCCGACATGGCGGATGCCGAGCGCGTAGATCACCCGATGCAGGTCGATGCCGTCGCGTCGCTGCTGGATGGCCTTGAACAGGTTCTGGACCGATTTTTCCTTCCAGCCCGGCCGGCCGATCAGCTCGACGCGGCCCTCAAGGGTGAAGATATCGACCGGCGACTTGATGAAACCCTCGTCCCAGAATTCCTCGATGATCTTCTCGCCAAGCCCCTCGATGTCGAAGGCGTCGCGGGAGACGAAATGGCGAAGCCGCTCCTTGGCCTGGGCGGCACAGATCAGCCCGCCGGTGCAGCGCCGCACCACCTCGCCCGCCTCGCGGATGGCGAGGCTGCCGCAGACCGGACAGGTCTCCGGCGCCACATAGGGGATCGAGTCGGCCGGGCGCTGCGACAGCACCACCTCCACCACCTGCGGGATGACGTCGCCGGCGCGCTGCACCACCACGAGATCGCCGACACGGATGTCCTTGCGGGCGATCTCGTCCTCATTGTGCAAGGTGGCGCGGCTGACGACGACGCCGCCGACGGTGATGTCATCCAGTTCCGCCACCGGTGTCAGGGCACCGGTGCGGCCGACCTGGATGGTAATCTCCTTCAACCGGGTCTGCGCCTGTTCGGCCGGGAACTTGTGGGCGATGGCCCAGCGCGGCGCCCGGCTGACGAAGCCCAGCCGCTGCTGTAGCTCCAGGCTGTCGACCTTGTAGACGACACCGTCGATGTCGAAAGGCAAACCGGCGCGCCGCCGGCCGATGCCTTCGTAATAGGCCAACAGCTTGTCCTTGCCGTCGCACAGCTCCGCCGGGCGGTTCAACTGGAAGCCCCAGCCCTTCAGCCGCTCGCGGATACCCCACTGGGTCTCGGCAATCGGCTCCGACACGTCGCCCAGCGCATAGCCGAAGAAACAGAGCGGCCGGGACGCGGTGATGGAGGAATCGAGCTGGCGCAGGCTGCCGGCCGCCGCGTTGCGCGGGTTGGCGAACAGCTGCTCGCCCTTCTCCGTACGGGCGGCATTCATCGCCAGGAAATCGTCGCGGCTCATATAGACCTCGCCGCGGACCTCCAGCACCTCGGGGAAGGGCGCCGGCAGGCGGTGCGGCACGTCGCGGATGGTGCGGACGTTGGCGGTGACGTTCTCACCCTCCGCCCCATCGCCGCGGGTGGCGGCCAGCACCAGTTCACCCTTCTCATAGCGCAGCGAGCAGGACAGCCCATCGATCTTCGGTTCCGCCACGAAGGTCAGCGGGGCATCGTCGGACAGGCCGAGGAAGCGGCGGACACGGGCATCGAACTCCGCCACATCCTCCGGCGCGAAGGCGTTGCCCAGCGACAGCATCGGGATGGCATGGCGCACCTTGCCGAAACCAGCGGCCGGGGCGGCGCCGACGCGCAGGCTGGGAGAATCGGCGCGGCGCAGCTCGGGAAAGCGCGCCTCGATGGCGAGGTTGCGGCGGACCAGCGCGTCATAATCGGCGTCGGAGACCTCCGGCTGGTCCTGCTGGTGATAGAGCCGGTCATGATGGGCGATCTCGGCGGCCAGCGCCGCCAACTCCGCCGCCGCCTGGTCCGGCGTCAGGGCATCGGGGGCGATGCTGCGGGGATTGGGCGGCGTGTCGAACAGGTCCTGCATGGCGCGTCTCGTGACGAATCGGGGTCTTCCGGAGAAGGGCCGCGCAGGATAGCGCCTGGGAACCGGTTTCGGGAGTCTGTCGGGGTGCGGGCCTCATCGGGGCGACGGACTGCGTAAGTCCCTATATACTATGGGCACACCCTTCGGAGTCCCTTGGCCTGATGAGCAAAGCCACTGCACCGGACCTGCGCATCGACGACCGCATGATCGTCGCCGCCGCGCTGGACCGCATCCTCTACGACGACCCCGACCATTTCGCGGCGGACGACGCGCGTGCGGTGCGCCGGCTGATCCCGCACAGCCGCTCGGCATGGCTGCGGTTGGGCTTCCGCGCCGAACGGCAGGGTCCGTCGATGAAGGGCGAGGCCGCCGGGATCGGCGACGTGCGGATGGAAGGCGACAAGAAGGTGGTGGAAGGCAGCGTCGGCGAAGCGGCGACCTGGCGCTGCGGCCAGTACAAGATCACCAACCACGGCAGCGACCTGGAAATCTGGCAGGTGATGAGCGACGAGTATGCACCCGAGCCGAAAGGCGCCCGGCTGGAATTCGACGACAGGGGCGAACCGGAACGCCTGACCTTTTTCCAGCCGCGGGACATCGAACTGCGGATCCCCTTCACCAGCCTCGCGGTCGGCGTGCGGCTGGGCGGGTGGCAGCCCTGGAAGATGGTGGCGGAGGGGAGCGTCGCCGCCGGGTGACTGCCGGCGGCGACGCTCCCGAAATCACCGTCAGCCCTGCCGGTAGTTCGGCGATTCGTTGGTGATGGTGATGTCGTGGACGTGGCTTTCGCGCAGGCCCGCATTGGTGATGCGGACGAACTGGCACTTCTCGCGCATCTCGGCGATGGACGCGCTGCCGGTGTAGCCCATGGCCGCGCGCAGGCCGCCGACCAGCTGGTGGATGACCGCCGACACCGGGCCCTTGTAGGGGACGCGGCCCTCGACGCCTTCCGGCACCAGCTTCATGGTCGAAACCTCCTGCTGGAAGTAACGGTCCGCCGAACCGCGCGCCATGGCGCCGACCGAGCCCATGCCGCGATAGCTCTTGTAGGAGCGGCCCTGGAACAGGATGACCTCGCCCGGGCTTTCGTCGGTGCCGGCGAACAGGCTGCCCAGCATGGCGACGCTGGCACCGCCGGCAATCGCCTTGGCCAGATCGCCCGAATACTTGATGCCGCCGTCGGCGATCACCGGGATGCCGTGCTTCTCGCACTCCTCCACCACATCCATCACAGCGGTCAGCTGCGGCACGCCGACGCCGGCGATGATGCGGGTGGTGCAGATCGAGCCCGGACCGATGCCGACCTTGACGGCATCCACACCGGCGTCGATCAGCGCCTTGGCCGCTTCGGCGGTGGCGACGTTGCCGGCGATGACCTGGGTGTAGCTGGACAAAGCGCGGGCGGCGCGGACCTGATCGAGCACCTTCAGCGAATGGCCGTGCGCGGTGTCGACCACCAGCACGTCGACGCCGGCGTCGAACAGAGCCTCGGCACGGGCCAGACCGTCGCTGCCGGTGCCGGTGGCGGCGGCGACGCGCAGCCGGCCCTTGCTGTCCTTGCAGGCGTTCGGATAGGCCTGCGCCTTCTCGATGTCCTTGACGGTGAGGAGGCCGATGCAGCGGTAATCCTCGTCCACCACCAGCAGCTTCTCGATGCGGTGCTGGTGGAGCAGACGCTTGCCTTCCTCCTGGCTGACGCCCTCGCGGACGGTCACCAGATCCTTGGTCATCAGCTCGCTGACCGGCTGCTTGGGATCGGTGGCGAAGCGGACGTCGCGGTTGGTCAGCATGCCGACCAGCTTGCCGCTGCCGCGCGCGTCACGGCTCTCGACCACCGGGATGCCGGAGATCTTGTGGTAGGACATCAGCTCCAGCGCGTCGGCCAGCGTCGCGTTCGGCGTGATGGTGATCGGGTTGACGACCATGCCCGATTCGAACCGCTTGACCTTGCGGACCTCTTCGGCCTGCTGCTCGATGGTCAGGTTGCGATGGACGACACCGATGCCGCCGGCCTGGGCCATGGCGATGGCGAGGCGGCTCTCGGTCACCGTGTCCATCGCTGAGGACATCAGCGGGATACCCAGCTCGATGGTCTTCGTCAATCTTGTCCGGGTGTCCACGTCGTTCGGCAGCACCGAGCTTTCGGCCGGAACCAGCAGGACGTCGTCGAAGGTCAGGGCTTCGCGGATTTTGGTGTCGCGCGCCATGTGGAATCTCCCGGAAGATAAACGTGGCGCACTTATACACAAGACCATGGGCTTGTGAACCCGTGCGCACACAGCATCTGTTATGCAAGTGCGAAAAGAGTCGTAGTCAGTCGTCCACGTTGCCGCCGCGGAAGCCGGTGGCGACCACATAGGTCTCCGACGATTCCGCGCGGCTGGCCGGCGGCTTGGCGTGCTTGACGACGGCGAAGTCGCGGCGCAGCCGGTCGAGCAGGGAGCGCTCGGCCCCGCCCTGAAACAGCTTGGCGACGAAGGCGCCGCCGGGGGCCAGCACCTCCTCCGCGAAATCATAGGCGGCCTCGGCCAGCCCCATGATGCGCAGATGGTCGGTCTGCTGGTGGCCGGTGGTGGGAGCGGCCATGTCGCTCAGCACAAGGTCGGCCGGACCGCCCAGCGCGTCCTTCAACCGGTCGGCGGCACTTTCCTCGAGAAAGTCGGCCTGCATGATGGTGGCGCCGGGGACGGGGTCCATCGGCAGGATGTCCAGCCCGACAACCTTCCAGCCCTCCTTCGCGGTCTGCACCCGCTCCACCGCGATCTGGGTCCAACCACCGGGGGCGGCGCCGAGATCGACCACGCGCTTGCCGGGGGCAAGCAGGCGGAACTTCTCGTCCAGCTGCAACAGCTTGAACGCCGCGCGCGAGCGGTAGCCGCGCTTGGTCGCCTCGGCCACATAGGGGTCGTTCAGGTGACGCTCCAGCCAGCGCTTGGAGGATTCCGTGCGCTTGCCGGCGGTCTTCACACGGACCGTGGCACGGCGTCCGCCCGGACGCGTCGACGGAGTCTTTTCGGTCATGATCGCTGCTGTTCCTCGGTCATCCGGCGCAGGCGGGAAGCCTTCCCCACCTGCCCGATCATACATCCGGTGTCGTTACCGGTTCATTCGCCGGCGGCCCCGATCAGGTCCACCAGAATTCCTTCGCGCAAGCCGCGGTCGGCGATGCGCAGCCGTTCCACCGGCCAGACGTCGCACAGCGCATCCAGAACGGCGCAGCCGGCGACCACCAGATCGGCACGGTCCTGGCCGATGCAGGGATGACGAGCGCGGCCGTCGAAATCCTGCGCGACCAGATGGTCGATCACCGCGCGGGCGTGGTCGACCCGCAGATAGCTGCCGTCCACCGCCCGGCGGTCGTAACGGCACAGCCCCAGATGCACGCCGGCCAGCGTCGTCACCGTGCCCGAAGTGCCGAGCATCTGCACCTTGCCGGCGGCGACGCGGCTCTGGATGCGATTGCGCGCCTCGAACGGGGCGATGGCGTCGGCGACCGCCTCCACCATCTGGGTGTAGTTGGCGCGGGTGACGTTGGGGCCGCCATATTCCTCGGTCAGGCCGATGACACCGCAGCGGATCGAGGTCTGGTCGAGCAGGCGCGGCGCCCTGCCCTTTTCCACCTGCAACCACATCAGTTCGGTCGAACCGCCGCCGATGTCGAAGACGATGGCATAGGGATGGGTCGGCTCCAGCAATGCGGCACAGCCGGCCAGCGCCAGCCGTCCCTCCTCCTGGCTGGAGATGATTTCCAGGGGGATGCCGGTCTCGCGCTCCACCGTCTCGACGAAGGCGGCGGTGTTGCTGGCGCGGCGGCAGGCCTCGGTCCCGACGGCGCGGACGGCGGTGCAAGCGCGGCGCTCGATCTTGGAACCGCAAACGCGCAGGGCCGCGATGGTGCGTTCCATCGCGGGCTCCGACAGATGGTCGTTGCGGCTCAGCCCCTCGCCCAGGCGGACGATGCGGGAAAAGGCGTCGATGACGCGGAAGCCGCCCGGCGCCGACTTGGCGATCAGCAGGCGGCAATTGTTGGTGCCGAGGTCCAGCGCGGCGAAGACCGGGCGCACCAGCGCCGACGAACGCAACCGTCCGGTGTCGTTCTGCCGCTCGCTTTGCACCTGTAGATCCACGTACCGTCCCCGCAGCACCTAAAGAGCGGAGTGTAACCCGGATCGCAGTCCGGCGGGAACCCCTCTCGACTCGGATTCCGCCGGCGGCGACCCGCAGGTCACCTCTGCGCCAGTCACTGGGCTTTCACGAAGGGACAGCTGCTGGTTTCGATCGGCAGGAAGGCTTCCGCCGCCGGAATGCTGCGGACCTGCTTGTAATAGTCCCACGGCGCCTTGCTCTCCGCCGGGCTCTTCACCTGGTACAGCTCAAGATCGTACAGCACGCGGCCGTCCTTGCGGATGCTGCCGGGGGTGCCGAAATAATCGGTCGGCATCGCCTTCATCGCGGCGGTGACCGCCTCGGACTCGGTGGTGCCCGCCGCCTTCACACCCTTCAGCCAGTGCAGGGTGGCGAGATAGGTGTTGGCCTGCTCCTTGGTCGGCATCTTGCCGTGGCGCTCGAAGAAACGCTTGGACCATGCCCGGGTCTGGTCGTTGCGGTCCCAATAGAAGCCGCTGGTGACATAGAGACCCTTGGCGAGGTCGAGACCCAGCGAGTGGATGTCGGTGATGAAGACGATATAGCCGACCAGCCGCTGGCCGGACTCGGTCAGGCCGAACTCGCCGGCCTGCTTGATGGTGCCGATGGTCTCCGCCCCCACATTGGCGAGCGCCACGACCTTGGCGCCGCTGCCCTGGGCGCTGAGCAGGTAGGATCCGAAATCGCTGGTGCCCATCGGATGGCGCACGCCGCCGACCACGGTGCCGCCGGCCTGTTTGATCGCGTCGGTCGCCGCCTTCTCCATCGCCGTGCCGAAGGCGAAGTCGGCGGTGATGAAGTACCAGCTGGTGCCGCCCGACTGCACGACCGCCTTGGTCGTGCCGACGGCCAGCGACGCGGTGTCGTCGGCCCAGTGGATGCTGTAGGGCGAACATTGGGAGTTGGTCAGCTCGGTCGTCGTCGCGGCGCTGATCATCAGCACCTTCTTCTTCTCGCGCGCGACCGCCTGCACCGCCAGCGCGACCGAGGAGACCGGAATGTCGGTCACCATGTCGACACCGTCGATGTCGAACCAGCTGCGGACGATGTTGGAGGCCACGTCCGGCTTGTTCTGCATGTCGGCCGACAGCACCTCGACCGGTCGGCCGAGCACAGTGCCGCCGAAATCCTCCACCGCCATCCGGGTGGCGAGCACGGCGCCCTTGCCGCCGATGTCGGACGCGAATCCGGCCTCGTCCGCCAGCACGCCGATCCGCACCGGCTTGGCGGTCTGGGCTTGAGCCGACACAGCGGCAGTGGACAACGCCGTCGTCGCGAGCAGCGCCGCCAGCGCGAAAGGCTTCAGCAACCGACCCATGCGATCCTCCCCATCCTCTTTTCGTGTGACGGGCGCGCACGCCGACCTGCGGCGTCCTGCCGCACCGTTCGGTTCCGTGGATAGCGAAATTTGATTTCATATGCAAACAGTATCGTTTGAAACGTATTGCCGGGAGCATTGCTCTTTCCCGCCCTGGGATGAGGCTAACGCTCCGGGCAAAACAAAAGCCCTCGCTCCGAGGTGAAGCGAGGGCTTTCGCAGCGGGCATCTACGGCCCGGATGAAGTCGCCAATCAGGCGAAAGAATTCGGAACTGAAACCTCAGTCATATCGGCCGAACAGATCGGCATAATCAGGTAAGCGCCGGTGGAGTCATGATCTTACTCACCCTCCCTGGTATCGGTCTCTACTGTTCCGCTCAAGCTAACCGCTTGGGCGGTAAGGTGTTTCCGATGCTCGCTCACTTCACCTCGGTGTTGATTACTGTAAGACGAAGCCTGCGCTCCTTTCACAGAGCTGTCAAGAAAATCGCATGCTGCGTCGCAGCGCCTTTCGGAGGCATTCCATCGGCGGTCTCCGAACGGGCGGGGCTGGCCTTTTGCCGGAGGCGAACCCACCTTGTGGGCATGCCGGAACACGATGAGAACACATGGGGCGGACGGGTCGCGCGGTATGCGCGGGTCGGCACCGCCGTTGGCGGGCTGGCCGCGCGGCTGGCGGGCGAGCGCGTGCTGGGAATCCGCGTGGAGCGGGAGCGCCACGCAGCGGAACTGCGGGCCGCACTCGGCGGGCTGAAAGGCCCGCTGATGAAGGTGGCGCAGATCCTCTCGACCATCCCAGATGCCCTGCCGAAGGAATACACCCAGGAACTGGCGCAGTTGCAGGCCGATGCGCCGTCGATGGGCTGGCCCTTCGTCAAGCGGAGGATGGCGAGCGAGCTTGGCCCCAGCTGGCAGTCGCGGTTCCAGAGCTTCGAGCACACCGCTGCCGCCGCCGCGTCGTTGGGTCAGGTCCATAAGGCCATCGGGCCGGACGGGCGGGAGCTTGCCTGCAAGCTGCAATATCCTGACATGGCCTCGGCGGTGGAAGCCGACCTGCGGCAGCTCGGCCTGATCTTCGCGATCTTCGAGCGCACCGACAGCGCCATCTCCACCCGTCAGATCCAGAAGGAGATCGGCGCCCGCCTGCGCGAGGAGCTGGATTACGAGCGCGAGGCCAAACACGCCCGCCTCTACCGGTCGATGCTGGCCGGCACGCCCGGCGTCCATGTGCCGGACGTGGTGCCGGAGCTGTCGAGCAAGCGGCTGCTGACCATGGGATGGGTGCATGGCCGCAAGATCCTGGACTTCGTCGCCGAACATCCGGAGGCGCGCGACGAACTGGCGATGAACATGTTCCGCGCCTGGTATGTGCCCTTCTACAATTACGGCGTCATCCACGGCGACCCGCATCTGGGCAACTACACGGTCCGGCCCGACCGCTCGATCAACCTGCTCGATTTCGGCTGCATCCGCGTCTTCAAGCCCAGCTTCGTCAAGGGCGTGATCGACCTCTACAACGCCTTGCGCACCGACAACCGCGAGCAGGCGGTGGAGGCCTACCGCACCTGGGGTTTCGTCAACCCGTCGAACGAACTGGTCGACGTGCTGAACATCTGGGCGCGCTTCGTCTATGCCCCGATCATGGAGGACCGCCAGCGCAAGATCGAGGAGACCAACGGCGGCCATTACGGCCGCGAGACGGCGGGCAAGGTCCATGCCGAACTGCGCCGCGTCGGCGGCGTGGAAATCCCGCGGGAGTTCGTCTTCATGGACCGCGCCGCGGTCGGGCTGGGCTCGGTCTTCCTGCATCTGAAGGCGGAGCTGAACTGGTACCAGATGTTCCAGGGGCTGATCCGCGACTTCGACGTGAATGCGCTGGCGGCGCGGCAGGCGGAAGCGCTGACGGTCCAAGGCTTGCCTCCAGCGGACTGAGAATAAATCGCAACCTCCCCGTCCGCTCACTCAATGACCGACCAATCAATATAAAGATCAAACCATCGGGAAATCTTTCTGAACCCTGCTCGGATTTTTATGGCTTTCTGTTTGAACGCGAACGGAACCGCTCGACAGCATCGTTATTGATCACTTATTCAAAAACAGGATGCCTGACAGCGGGTCCGCCGACCCTCCGCTTCGTCCGGCCTGATCCAAATCAGCGGATTTGTGCGAGGGAAATATAGGAATGTCAATCAAGCGCAGACTGTCGATCGCAATGGCCCTGATTGCGGCCATCCTGCTGTTCTCGATGGCGGCGACCTGGATGACGGTGAGCGAGGAACACGACTCGCTGAACACCATGGAAAGCGCGTCCGACCGCGTGACCGAAAACGGTCTGGAACTGGTCAAGTCGATCAAGGAAATCCAGATCCACGTCATTCAGGTTCAGCAATGGCTGACCGATGTGTCCGCCACCCGCGGGCTCGACGGGCTGGATGACGGTCCGGCCAAGGCGGCCGAGCATGCCGAAGGATTCAGGGCCGAGATTGCGCGGGCCGCGGCACTCGCCTCCACGCTCGGCCTGACCGACGTTCAGGAGGCACTGCGCGAGACGGCAGGCGCATTCGCCCCTTATTACGACACCGGCAAGCGGATGGCGGAGGCGTTCATCGCCGACGGTCCGGCTGGCGGCAACCGCCTGATGGGCGAGTTCGACAAGACGGCGGAAGCCATCACCGACAGCCTGGAAGCGCTGGTCAGCAAGACCGACACGGCCGCCGCCGCGGAGATCGCCAAGCTGAACCGGTCGATCGACACCGTGCGGGCCGATGTCGATTCGCTGAAGCTGGTGGTGATTGCCGGCGGCCTGATCGGGCTGGTCGCCTGTCTGGGCACCGCCATCATGATGACGCGCGGCGTCACCAGGCCGCTGTCCGCCATGACCGACGCGATGCATCGTCTGGCCGAGGGCGACAGCACCGTGATTGTGCCGGCCGAAGGCCGATCCGACGAAATCGGAGCCATGGCATCGGCGCTCGTCGTCTTCAAAGGCAATGCCATCGAAAAACGCCGGCTTGAGGAGGAGCAGCGCAACGCCGACCTGCGGGCGGAGGAAGAGCGCATCCAGGCCATGCGGCAGCTGGCCGACCGGCTGGAACAGAGAATAGGCGGTATCCTGCGCACGGTCGCCGGCGAGGCGCGGGTGCTGCAACAGGCGGCGAAGATGATGACCGACACGGCGGACCAGACCAATCTCCGGTCGGAAGCGGTCGCCGCCGCAACCCAGCAGACCTCCGCCAGCGTCGAGACGGTCGCTGCTGCGGCGGAGGAACTGTCGGCATCGGTCGGGGAGATCGGTCGCCAAGTCTCGCAGTCGACGGGCATCGCAGAGGAGGCGGTGGAGCGCGCACGGCATGCCAACACCAAGGTCGATGGCTTGGCCGCCGCGGCCCGGCAGGTCGGCGACGTGGTCCAGCTGATCAACTCCATCGCCTCGCAGACCAACCTGCTGGCGCTGAACGCCACCATCGAAGCCGCGCGGGCCGGAGAGGCCGGCAAGGGATTCGCCGTGGTGGCGAGCGAGGTGAAGAATCTCGCCAACCAGACCGCCAAGGCGACGGAGGAGATCTCCGCCCAGATCACCGCCATCCAGGCCGCCACCGGCGAGGCCGTCTCCGACATCCAGGGCATCACGCGCGTCATCGAATCGATGAACGATATCGCCACCGGTATTGCCGGAGCGGTTTCGCAGCAGGCCGCCGCGACCGGGGAGATCGCCCGCAACGCACAGCAGGCCTCCACCGGCACCCGCGACGTGAACCACAACATCACCGGCGTGTCGGCGGCCGCGGGGGAAACCGGCACCGCCGCCAAGAATGTGCTGAACGCCTCCACCACCCTGTCGCAGGAGGCGGTGGCGATGGAGCGTCAGCTTGCCGAATTCCTGGCGCAGCTGCGCGCGGCGTGAGAAGGCGGCGTGAGAAGACTGCGGATCGGAGCGGGGCCGGCCCAGCAGGACTGTGTCCCGTTCCTGTCCCTTCACAACGGGGGCCGGTTCGGTCTATAGCTTGCGCCTCCCATGAAGACCGCCGATTTCGACTTCGACCTGCCGCCCGACCGGATCGCCGAGCATCCCGTCCGGCCGCGTGACGCCGCCCGCCTGCTGGAGGTGGGTTCCACCTTGCGCGACTTCATCGTGCGGGACCTGCCGACGCTGGTGCAGCCGGGCGACCTGATGGTCGTCAACGACACCCGCGTCATCCCGGCCCGGCTCGACGGCCGGCGCGGCGAGGTCGCGGTCGAGATCACGCTGCACAAACGGCTGGGCGAACGGGAATGGGCGACCTTCTCCAAGCCCGGCAAGCGGCTGAAGCCCGGCGACACCATCGTCATAGCCGATGACTTCAGCGCCGAGGTGATCGCCAAGGACGGCATGGAGGTGCGCCTGCGCTTCTCCGCCGGCGGGGCTGAGCTCATGGAGGCGCTGCACCGCCATGGCCGGATGCCGCTGCCGCCCTACATCCGTCGCAAGGCGGACGAGGGCGACAACGCCGATTACCAGACCGTCTTTGCCGCCCGCGAGGGTGCCGTCGCCGCCCCCACCGCCGGCCTGCACTTCACACCGGAGTTGCTGGCGGCGCTGGACGAGCGCGGCGTGCGGCGGGTGCCGGTGACGCTGCATGTCGGGGCCGGCACCTTCCTGCCGGTGAAGGTCGACGACATCGCCGACCACAAGATGCACAGCGAATGGGGGGAGATTTCCGCCGAGACCGCCGCCGCAGTGAACGAGACGCGCAAGGCCGGCGGCCGGATCGTCTCGGTCGGCACCACGGCTCTGCGCATCCTGGAGACGGCGGGCCGGCCGGACGGGACACTGGTCCCCTTCAGCGGCGACACCGACATCTTCATCACCCCCGGCTACCGCTTCCGCATCGTCGATCTGCTGTGGACCAACTTCCACCTGCCAAAATCGACCCTGTTCATGCTGGTCTGCGCCTTCGCCGGCTATGACCGCATGCACGCGGCCTATCGGCACGCCATCGACACCGACTATCGCTTCTTCAGCTACGGCGACGCCTCGCTGCTGCACAGGACGGACCCAACATGACCGGCATCGGCTTTGACCTTCTGGCGACCGACGGGCGGGCGCGGCGCGGCCGCGTCACCACCGCCCACGGCACCATCGAGACGCCGGCCTTCATGCCGGTCGGCACCGCCGCGACGGTGAAGGCGATGACCACCGACGCGGTGGCCTCGACGGGTGCGGAAATCCTGCTGGGCAACACCTATCACCTGATGCTGCGCCCGACGGCGGAGCGGGTGGGCCAGTTGGGCGGCCTGCACCGCTTCATGAACTGGGACAAGCCGATCCTGACCGACAGCGGCGGCTTCCAGGTGATGAGCCTGTCCGACCTGCGCACCATGTCGGAGGAAGGCGTCACCTTCAAATCGCACCTGGACGGCAGCCGCCATCACCTGACGCCGGAACGCTCGATCCAGATCCAGCACATGCTGGACAGCAACATCACCATGTGCCTGGACGAGTGCACGCCCTTCCCCGCCACCGAGGCGCAGGCGGAATCCTCCATGCGCCTGTCGATGCGCTGGGCGCGGCGCAGCAAGGATGCCTTCGTCGAGCGGCCGGGCTACGGCCTTTTCGGCATCGTCCAGGGCGGGATCTATCCGGAGCAGCGGGCGGAGAGCGTCGCCGCCCTGACCGACATCGGTTTCGACGGCTACGCCATCGGCGGGCTGGCGGTCGGCGAAGGCCAGGAGACGATGTTCCGCGTGCTCGACTTCACCGAGCCGCTGATGGTCAAGGACCGCCCGCGCTACCTGATGGGCGTCGGCCGGCCGAGCGACCTGATCGGCGCGGTGCGGCGCGGTGTCGACATGTTCGACTGCGTGATGCCGACCCGCTCGGGCCGCACCGGTCAGGCCTTCGTCCGCCGCGGCACCATCAACATCCGCAATGCCCGCCATGCCCATGACGAGCGGCCGCTCGATGCCGAGTGCGGCTGCCCGACTTGCCGAAGCTACAGCCGGGGCTATCTGCATCATCTGTTCAAGGCGGACGAGATGCTGGGGCCGATGCTGCTGACCTGGCACAACCTGCATTACTATCAGGATGTGATGCGGACGATGCGGCAGGCCATCGCCGACGGCAATTTCGAGGAGGTGGCCGGCGCGATGGAAGCTCGTATGAACGAGGGCGACATCGAGGCGACCGTGGACCCCATCGCCAAGCCCGGCAAGCCGCCGAAGCAAGGCCGTCCGCTGAAGGCCAGCAAAGACAGTGCTCCGCCGAAGGCGGACAAGGACAGCGAGCCGCCCAATGCAGAACGGGTGGAAGAGGAAAAGACTGATGAGTGAAAACATCTATGCCGGCCTGACCCAGCTCGGCGGCTCCACAATCCAGCCCAGGACGCCGGAAGAGGCGGTGCTGGAGCGGGTGCCGAACCCGAGCCCCGGCACTCCCTACTGCGTGCGCTTCACCGCACCCGAGTTCACCTCGCTCTGCCCGATCACCGGCCAGCCGGACTTCGCCCATCTGGTCATCGACTATGTGCCCGGCGACTGGCTGGTCGAATCGAAGTCGCTGAAGCTGTTCCTGACCAGCTTCCGCAACCACGGCGCCTTCCACGAGGCCTGCACGGTGGGCATCGGCAAGCGGCTGGTGGACGAACTGTCGCCGGTCTGGCTGCGCATCGGCGGCTACTGGTATCCGCGCGGCGGCATCCCCATCGACGTGTTCTTCCAGACCGGGGAGCCGCCGAAGGGCGTCTGGATCCCGTCGCAGGACGTGCCGACCTACCGTGGCCGCGGCTAAGCCCGCCCCACTGTCTTCCGCCGACCCGGCGCGGCTGCGGGACGCCATCCGCGACCGCGCGCTGGCGGCAGGGTTCGACGCGGTGGGCTTCGCCCCCGCCGCGCTGGGGCCGGAGGCGCGCGAGCGTCTCGCGCAGTTCGTTGCCGAGGGGCGACACGGCGACATGGGGTGGATGGCCGAGCGCAGCGACCAGCGCAGCCATCCGCAGTCGCTGTGGGACGAGGCGCGCACCGTCATCGCGCTCGGCACCAGCTACGCCCCGCACGACGACCCCCGCCGTCTGTCCGAGCATCCCGACCGCGGCATCGTCTCGGTCTATGCCCGCAACCGCGATTACCACGACCTCGTGAAAGGCCGGCTGAAGACGCTGGCACAATGGCTGGCCCACCAGACCAAGGCCGGCGTGAAAGTGTTTGTCGACACTGCCCCGGTGATGGAAAAGCCGCTGGCGGCGCAGGCCGGGCTGGGATGGCAGGGCAAGCACACCAATCTGGTGTCGCGCGACCATGGTTCCTGGCTGTTCCTGGGCGAGATCTACACGACGCTGGAAGTGCCCCCCGACCCGCCGGCGCGCGACCGCTGCGGCTCCTGCGACCGCTGTCAGGTCGCCTGCCCGACCGCGGCCTTCCCGGCGCCCTACCAGATCGACGCCCGGCGCTGCATCAGCTATCTGACCATCGAGCACAAGGGGCCGATTCCCGACGACCTCAAGCCGTTGATGGGCAACCGCATCTATGGCTGCGACGATTGCCTTGCCGCCTGTCCCTGGAACAAGTTCGCCCGCGCGACCCGCGAACCCGCCTTCCTGCCGCGGGCCGAGCTGACCGCCCCGCGGCTGGCCGATCTGGCGCAGTTGGACGATGCCGGCTTCCGGCAGGTGTTCAGCGGCTCCCCCATCAAGCGCATCGGCCGCGACCGCTTCGTCCGCAATGTCCTCATCGCCATCGGCAACAGCGGCGAAGCGTCGCTGAAACCGGTGGCGGAGGCCCTGGCACAGGATGCCAGCGAGGTGGTGCGCGAGTCGGCCGGGTGGGCAGCAGCGAGATTGAGCGGCCCGACGAGCACGGACGCCTGAACGGCATTTCCTCTACGCGCGTTCTTGTCCTCCGCTCACTCTGTTGCCGCCAACGCTGTTTCGTTGTCATATGAACAGACTCGCATCTTCGCTGCACGAAGCCCGCGCCGCAGTCCCGCCGGCCGCTGAACGAGTGGAGGCCGGTCGTCATCCTTCCTGCTCACCATCATGAATACGGGCCGGCCCAGCCGGAGGA
Organism: Azospirillum sp. 11R-A; assembly: GCF_049472615.1. Lineage (NCBI taxonomy): Bacteria > Pseudomonadati > Pseudomonadota > Alphaproteobacteria > Rhodospirillales > Azospirillaceae > Azospirillum > Azospirillum sp. 11R-A. The sequence goes on from NZ_JBCEBL010000001.1 coordinate 97,679, forward strand.
GCTGAGCGCCGTCGCCCGGTTGGCGCGGCTCGGCTTCGGGCTGTCGCACGACCTGTTCGACCGCTATGCCGGCCTGTTCGGCATAGACAGCATCCGCGTCCTGCGTGTTCCACAATCCACCGGCACCTCATTGGCCGCCTGTGCCGCCTTTTGGACGATGAACCAGTGGTTCGGCGGCCGGCCGGTTCCGGTGCAGGCCATCGCCATGGTGGCGGTCGACCCTGCCCTGCGTGGCGCCGGCCATGGCAGTGCGCTGATGCGGGCCCTGCTGAAGGAGGGGCGGCAGGCCGGGGCGGCGTTGGCGGTGCTCTGCCCGGCAACCCTTCCCTTCTATCGTCGGCTCGGCTTTGGCCGCGGCGGCGTCACCTGCCGCTGGAGCGCACCGCCCTCGGCCTTTGCGCAGTCCGGGGCTGCCGCAAGCGACTTGTGGCCGGCGGACCCGCTCGACGCCGTGCCGTTGGCAGTGCTCCGCCAACCTCTGCTGAACGAGCAGAGCGGCCTGCCGGAAAGGACCGAGGCGCTGTGGACGCTCGCCCTCTGCCCGGACGGCGAGCCGTCGGAGCTTTACCGCAACCAGGATGGCTACATCGCGGTGACGCCGCCCCAGGATCGGCGCCTTGACGTCGCCGACCTCTGCCTGCCCTCCTCACGGTCGCKGAAACCGGCCATGACCATGTTGGCCGGTTTCAGGGCTCAAGTGGATCGGGTGACATGGCGCGGCGGTCCGGATGACCCGCTGGCGCTGCTTGCCGGCGATGGGGTGGCGCTGGAATGCCGCGAGGAGTGGCTGGTCCGCCCCCTCGATGTCGGCAAGGCCCTGGAGGCGAGGGGCTACTCAGCAGACATACAAGGGTATGCTATTTTTGAGATAAATGACGATTTAATTTTCGACAATTGCGGGCATCACCACCTTGAGGTTGTCAGCTCCGTTGGAAATATCTCGAAAACAGCGCAAGTCCTTGACCCGCCGGCTCGGATCGGCACCGCCGCTTTCGCCAGTCTGTTCACGGGGCACGCAAGCGCTCGCGCACTTTGGAGAGCTGGTTTGCTTCATGGTGAAGAAAAGATGATCGGCCGTTTGCACCGCGTATTTCGCGGCGCACCGTGCTGGATGCCCGACCGCTTCTGAAATAAGTGGGATTCCTGACTTGAATCAAACCGGACATAAAGCGTCCTGTGGTTCAATCGTCCCAATGATCGGGGAGAAGCATCGCCACTTGCGATGCCATCGGGGAGTCCATAATCCATGACGATCGGAACGCGGATCGCGCTTGGCTTTGCCGCCGTGCTGCTTCTGACGGTTGGCGTGGCGTTCGTCGGCTGGAACAGCCTGAGCACCTACGCCGAACGGGTCGGTCTGGAAGCCCATACCGCCGACCTCGACACGAGGCTGAAGTCGGTGCGGCTGGAGGAAGCGCGATTCGTCACCGAACGCGACGCCAAGGCCGCGACCAATGTTCCGGGCATGCTGGACGCCCTGCAGGCCGAAGCGCAGCAGACGCGCGCCGCCCTGACCGACGGTGAAGGACGCCGGCTGCTGGACGAGGTGCTGTCCGGCATCGACGGCTACCGCGCCGCCTTCAACAATTTCGTCGCCCAGGACGGTGAGGCGCACGCCCGCACCGCCAGCATGGAAATGCGCGCCCGTGCCCTGCGCGAGATCGCCGAGAAGATCGGCAAGCAGCAATCGGAGCGCTATGACCTGAATATGACCAGCAAGCGCGACGCCGACACCGAGCTGCGCCACAGCATGGATACGGCGGAGCGCGCGAACCGCGTCATCGAACGGGTGCTGGAAGTCCGGCGACAGCAGAGCGATCTGCGCCGCAACGCCGATCAGGCCCTGGCCGACCGGATCGTCGCGGCGCTGGACGAGCTGGTGCAGATCACCGACACCGTCGCCAAGGACCTCGTCGGCACCAATGACGAGGAATCCGCCGCCCGGATCGCCGGCGACGCCCGCGCCTACCACGACACCGTGCGCGCCCTGCACGGCAAGGGCATCGCCGCGCTGACCGAGGTCGGCGTGGCCGCCGGGCTGGACGAGGCGGCCCGCGGCGTGCAGGAGCGCGCCATGGAACTCCAGAAGAACCAGGCCATGGTGACCGAAGCACTGACCGAAGCCTCGAAATACGCCCAGAGCGAGGTGAACGAAGCCGTCATGCTGCGCGGTCTGGCAATGCGGCTGGTGCAGGACGCCCAATCGGCGATGCTGGCCCAGCGCGATTTCCTGCTGACCGGCTCGGCGGACGCCAAAGTCGCGGCTGCCGCCGCGGTGAAGGAGATCCTGGCGATTGCCGGACAGGCCGGCGCCGTCCTGGTCGATCGGGAAGGGCGGGCGCTGATCGCCGCCATCACCGAGGCCGCCCGGGCTTTCGACTCGGAATTCACCGCGCTGTCCTCCGCCGTCGCCAAGCAGCACGACGCGTCGGTGGCGATGGCCAAGGCATCGGCCGCGGTCAGCGGTCAGGTTGGCCGACTGGTGACTTTGCAGCGCGAGGATCGCGAGGCCGGCCGCGCCAGCGCCGGCATGGTGATCGCCATCGGTGCGGCGGTGGCGCTGTTGCTGGGCGCACTGATGGCCTGGATCATCGACCGCGCCATCACCCACCCGCTGCACGCCATGACCGGCGCCATGGGCCGGCTCGCCGAGGGCGACCTGAGCGTCGACATTCCCGGTGGCGACCGCAAGGACGAGTTGCGCAACATGGCCGCCGCCATGACCATCTTCAAGGACAACGCCCTGGAGATGCGGCGGATGGAGCGCGAGCGGGAGGAGATGCGCATCCAGATCGACGCCGACCGCCGCCGCACGATGAACGAGTTCGCCAACGGCTTCGAACAGGCGGTGTCGGGCGTGGTGACCTCGCTGACCGAATCGGCCGGCTCGCTGGGCCGCGATGCGCAGGAGATGTCGTCGGACGCGGCGCTGACCACCGCGAAATCCACCGCCGTCGCCACCGCCTCGCAGCAGGCGACCGCGAATGTGCAGACCGTCGCCGCGGCGGCGGAACAGCTGTCGGCCTCCATCGCCGAAATCTCGCGCCAGTTGAACGCCAGCTCCGCCACCGCGTCGGGGGCCGCCGACAAGGCGGTGCAGACCAACAGCATCGTCGAGGGTCTGTCGATGGCTGCCGAGCGCATCGGTCAGGTCGTCGGCCTGATCGGCGAAATCGCCGAACAGACCAACCTGCTGGCGCTCAACGCCACCATCGAGGCGGCCCGCGCCGGCGAGGCCGGCAAGGGCTTCGCCGTCGTGGCGACCGAGGTTAAGAACCTCGCCGGCCAGACCGCCAAGGCGACCGAGGAGATTTCCGCCCAGGTCGCCGAGATGCAGACCGCCACCACCAGCGCGGTGGAGGCCATCCGCACCATCTCCGACGCGGTGACCGCGATCAGCGGCACGGTTACCGACATCGCGCTCGAAATGGAACAGCAGGGCAGCGCCACGCGAGAGATCGCCCAGAATGTCCAGCAGGCTGCAGAAGGCACCCAGCAGGTGATGCGCAACATCGCCGAGGTGACCACCGCCGCCACCAAGACCGGCGGCGCCGCCGATGCGGTTCTGGATGCAAGCCGCACTCTCGCGACCCAGGCCGACCGCCTGCGTGGCGAGGTTCAGGGCTTCCTGAACAAGGTACGGACGGCCTGAGCCACTCTGCCGGGCTGGCTTATCGCCGCTCGGGTCGCGCCCACACGCGACCCATCAAGCGGCGGCGGCAGACCAGCGCCGGATTGGCGCACGGGAAAGGGCGGAGTTGCCGTAGGCACGCAACGTGGTGACCTCCGCGCCGATCCAGTCCGGCAGCGGCACCGTCTGGTCGGGGGTCTCCAACTCGACCTCCGCAATGACGAGGCCGGAATTCTCGCCATCGAAGACGTCGATCTCCCAGCACAGGCCGTCCTGGCAATGGCGGTAGCGGGTCTTTTCGATCACCCGGCCTTCGCAGCCGTGGAGAAGAAGCTGGCGCGCGAAATCCAGATCCAGGGGGTGTTCCACCTCGTCCCGGCAAGTTCCGCGCTTCAGCGATTTGATGGTGAGGGTCGCCCGGTCTTCCGCGATGCGGACGCGGACCGTGCTGACGCCGTCGGACGGCAGGTATCCCTGAACCATTCGGACGCCATTCCAGCAGAGATGCCGGACATCCTTGCGGACGAGAAAGCGCCGCTCGATTTCCAGTGCCATGGCTAGGCCCTTCGGACGATCTTGTCGACGACCCTAGCCGAAAGTCCCCACCGGCTTCAACCTCGTTGCCCTGTGTGCAGCGCAACCGAGGCTGCATGCATCCGCATTATGCCGTGACGATCGGTCGCAACGGCCTGGAGATCGATGCTATCGTCGGAGGATGAATGCCGATCTTACCGCCATGATTCCCTGGGCCGCGATCCCCTGGCTGGTCCTGTTCGCCCTGTACGGGCTGCCACTGCTGCATGTGGCCTTGTCGCGCCGGGGTGGCGGGTGGCGGCCGCCGGCCGGGTCGCGCTGCCCGTTCGGACCGCGCGCCGGGTGGCTGGTGATGGTGCTGATGCTGGGGCCGGTCGGATGGCTGATGTTCGCGTTCCGCCGGCCCCGCCGCCCATCGGGCAGATAGCATCAGGCCGACAGGTTGCGGATCAGATCCGGCCCATCAGCAGCAGAACGATCAGGACGATCAGCAGCACGCCGAGGATGCCGCTGGGACCATAGCCCCAGCCGCGGCTGTGCGGCCAGGCCGGAACGGCGCCGAGAAGCATCAGAATGAGGATGATGAGCAGAATCGTGCCGAGCATGGCCCTCTCCCTTATGATGGAGCATTTGTGACGGACAAGCGGAACCTCAACGGGATCCTCTGGACTTTGTTCCTGTCCGGCTCGAACGTGACGGCTCGCCACCACCAAGGAGGGATGTCGCCCCACCGGCGCTCCCCGAACGCGACACCGCCGATCTTTCGGCGAGTTCGCCCCTGTTGACGGACGGCGCGTGGCCGCTTAGGCTCCAGTCCATGAACGTGCATCGCATCGACGGCATTCTGCGAATTAGCGGCCCGGTTCTCCTTTGAGAGCCGGGGATTTCGCTCGTCCAGTCCACAGAACCGTCTGAAAGCCCGATCACGCCATGTCCAGCACCGTGAACACCAATTCCCTGAATGCCAATTCCTCGAATGCCGCCCGCGTGTCCGCTTCGGACGCGCGCGCCACCGCACCCGGCCGCCGGGTCGTCTTCACCCTGGTCGCCGACGCCGATCCCGGCACCCTGCCCCGCGTTCTGGAATATGTCGCCAAGCGCGGATTGATCCCGTTGGCTCTGCACAGCCGGCTGACCGGCGACATGCTCGACATCGCCATGGAAATCGGCGATCTGCCCCAGGCGGAAACCGACCATGTCGGCCGTTGCCTGGGACAGATCCCGATGGTGGCGCGCGTCACCGTGGCGGAGCTGGCTGCCGAAGCCGCGGCAGCCGAGCGGTTCACGGAATTGGTCGCGGCAGAATAGGAAAAGGGATGAGGAAGCCGGTTAGACCGGCTTCCGCGCCTCGTCCTCAGGAGCCGCGGCGTCCGCAGCCTGCGATCCGGCTTCCTGCGCATCGGCCTCCTGCGTCTCCGGCAGCGGTTCGCCGATCTCCGTGCGCATCAGTTCCGCCGCCCGTTGCAGCTTGCGGAACTGGGCGATGGAGAATGGCAGGCTGACCATATAGGCGATGCCGACGATGGAGAGCGTCCACCAGGGCTGGCTGACCATCATCGCCGCCAGCAGCCCGACGCCGGCCAGGGCCGGCACCACCCAATGGGCCGGGACCCGTGCACCCTTGAAGGAGAAGGTCGGCAGGATGCTGACCATCAGCCCGCCGATCAGCAAGGTCCACGGCACGATGACGGCCGGATGGCCGGGGAACTCCGGACCGATCTCGAACCCCAGGATCATCGGCAGCAGGACAAGGCCGGCTCCGGCCGGCGCCGGCACGCCGGTGAAATAGTTGTAGGCCCAGGGCGGCAGATCGACCACGCCGAGCCGCGAGTTGAAGCGCGCCAGCCGCAAGGCGCAACACACGGCGTAGGCCATGGCGGCGATCCAGCCCAGGCTGCCCGCGCCGTTCAGCCCCCACAGATACATCATGAAGGCGGGGGCGACGCCGAAGCTGATGGCGTCGGACAGGCTGTCCAGTTCCGCCCCGAACTTGCTCTGCCCGTTCAGCAGGCGGGCGATCCGGCCGTCCAGCGCATCCAGGATGGCGGCGATGACGATGGCGATGACCGCCGGCTCCCACCGCTCCTGCATGGCGAATCGGATCGCGGTCAGGCCGGAGCAGAGCGCCAGCACCGTCAGCACGTTCGGCAACAGGTGGTTGATCGATAGCCCTTTCAGCCGGGGGTGCGGCCGGCCGGGACGGCGCGCCCGGTGGGGCCGGAAGATCTGCTGGCGGAAGACGGGCGGTCGTTTCATCGCCGCACATCCCCCTGCCGCTGCGTTTCGGTCCCGTCCAGGTCGGCCAGGATCGTCTCGCCGCCGATGGCGGTCTGGCCGACGCAGACCAGCGGGGCGACGCCGTCGGGCAGATAGATGTCGGTGCGGCTGCCGAATCGGATCAGGCCGAAGCGCTCGCCCGCCTTCACCTGCTGCCCGGCCTTGACCCACCACAGGATGCGGCGCGCCACCAGACCGGCGATCTGGACATAGGCGATCTCGCGCCCGTCCGGCAGACGGTGGCGGAAGGCCATCCGCTCGTTCTCGTCGCTCGCCTTGTCCAGTGCGGCGTTGACGAAGGTGCCCTTGTGGTATTCGGCGGCCACGATGGTGCCGTCGGCTGGCACGCGGTTGACGTGGACGTTGAAGACGTTGAGGAACACGCTGATCCGGGTCAGCGCCTTGTCCCCCATGCCGAGTTCCTTCGGCGGAACCGCCTGGACGATCATGGTGACGCGCCCGTCGGCCGGGCTGACCAGCAGTCCGGGCCGCGTCGGTGTGACCCGGTCGGGATCGCGGAAGAAGTAGGCGCACCACAGGGTGAGCACCAGGCCGATCCAGCCGAGCGGCGCCCAGACGGCGAGACCCAGGATCAGGGAAACCACCGCGAAACCGGCGATGAAGGGCCAGCCGGCACGGTGGATGGGGACGACGACGGTATCGATGGCGGACATCGCCTGCTTTCTTCGTATTTTCAGACCACAGCGAACAGCCATTCTAGCTGTGCGTTGCAAGCCTTTACAGAATTTTAGCGGCCGGAGCCCATGCTGTCGTCTCCATTGCCCCTGAAGCCGAGCGTGCCGCCTTGTCCGTTCCCGATCTGAAGACCATTCAATCGCTGGCCGAAGTGCCGGACGGCGCCCTGCCCATCAATCCCGGCTCTATCGAGATGACGCCCGAGGGCGTTCTCGGCATCGCCAGACCGCCCCGCCCCTGCAAGCTGACCTTCATGGCCGACGGCCTGCCCTTCAACGTCGCCGTGCGGCATGAAGGGCCGGAGGACGGCGGCGGCTCGATTTGCCAGATCTGGGCCGACGTCGGCCACGTGCCCTACACCGCTCAGGCCCCGGAGCGCCGCCGGGCCCTGCTGGCGGTCCTGCGCGGGATCGAAGGGCTGCCGCATGTCCGCTTCATCGTGCAGGGCGGACAGAAGATCATCCTGTTCTCGGAAATCCGGCTTGAACACCACGCCTCGCCCGAGGACCTGTTCCACCAGACCATCCTGGTCCTGCAGGAAGCGCGTCCGTTCCTGCGCCTGCTGGGCGAGTATCTGTAAGGGCGGGACGGCCGGAACCTCAGCCTTCCGGCCAGAACCCCTCGTCCATCATCTCGGCGAAGCTCCACGGGCACTGAACGGCGAACACCGCTTCGTCGATCCCCGTTTCGGCCGCAGCGTCGCGCCGCGCCAGCCGGTAGGCATCGGCAATCGATTCGCCAAGCTTCGACTTCAGGCTTGGATTGTCCCGCATGTGCGTTTCGATTTCGTCGCGGCTGTTGGCAGTCGAAAGGCGCCAGGAGTTACCGCGGCGGGCCGGTTGATGCTCCCATTTCAGCAGATGCTGCAGGAGCACGCGTAGCCGGCTGACCAACTCCCGCTTCTCGGTCTTGCCCATGCTCTCGATCTCCTCGGCGATGTGTTCGATATCCGCCGAATCGAGCTTGCCGGCTCGCAGAAGGGCGGCCTGTTCGTTCGCCCAGGCGTAGAAATCGCTGTCGTAGAGGCTGCTTCCGTCCATCGCCCACCTCCCCACATCGCCGATGGGCTCTGCGGACCGGGGGCTTTCACCGCCGGTCCGCCGCGCCGCATGCTGCTTACTTCGGAACCTTGCCCTGCACGCCTTCGACGTACCAGTCCATCTTCAGGATTTGCTCGTCGGTGGCGGTCTTGCCTTCCGGAATCACGACCTTGCCGGACTGGTCCTTGACCGGGCCCTGGAAGGAGTGGCGCTTGCCGGACACGATGTCGGCCTTGATCTGGTCGGCCATCTTCACGACGTCGGCCGGGATCGCCGGGTTGTAGGGGGCCAGCTCGACCATGCCGGTGCTGATGCCGCCCCAGGTGTCGATCGGCTTCCAGCTGCCGTCGAGAACCGCCTTCACGCGGTCGACATAGTAGCCGTTCCAGTCCTCGACGATCGCGGTCAGGTGCGACTTCGGACCGAAGCGGGTCATGTCGGACGACTGGCCGACCGACCACAGCCCGCGCTCCTGCGCAGTCTGGATCGGCGCCGGGCTGTCGGTATGCTGGACGATGATGTCGGCACCCTGGTCGATCAGCGCCTTAGCCGCCTCGGCTTCCTTGCCGGGGTCGTACCAGCTGTTGACCCAGACCACGCGGACCTCGGCCTTCGGGTTCTGCTCGCGCAGCGCGATGGTGAAGGCGTTGATGCCGCCGACCACCTCGGGAATCGGGTAGGAGCCGATGTAGCCGATGATGTTCGACTTGGTCATCTTGCCGGCGATGGCGCCCACCACCGTGCGGCCCTCATAGAAGCGGCCGGAATAGGTCGCGACGTTCTCGGCGCGCTTGTAGCCGGTGGCGTGCTCGAACTTCACGTCGGGATGGCGCTTGGCCACCTTCAGCGTCGGGTTCATGAAGCCGAAGGAGGTGGTGAAGATCAGCTTGTGGCCGCTGGCGGCCAGCTGCTCGATCACGCGCTCGGCGTCGGCGCCTTCCGGCACGTTCTCGACGAAGGTGGTGGTGACCTTGTCGCCCAGCGCCTTCTCGACGGCCAGACGGCCCTGGTCGTGCTGATAGCTGTAGCCATGGTCGCTGACCGGGCCGACATAAACGAAGCCGACCTTCAGCTTCTCCTGCGCGAAGGCGGAGCCCATGCCCACGCCCAGCCCCACGCTCAGCGCGATCGCGGCACCGGCCAGACCCAGCACCGTCTTGCCCATCGTCCTTCTGTTCACGTCGACGCTCCTTCTTGATGTCGTGAGAGTTCTTGATGTCGTGAGATATGGGCTTTGTTTCGTTTTCAAAACGACGCGTCAAGCATCGGGATGAAACAGTTTTCCCAGACAGGCCGGCGCGTTCAGGCGGATGCGGGCGACGTCCCGCGAAATCAGCACCAGGACCAGAACGGTAGCCAGATACGGCAGCATCGACAAGAGCTGCGACGGCACGTCGATGCCCAGCCCCTGGACATGCAACTGCAGGATGGTGACGCCGCCGAACAGCCAGGCGCCGAGCATGGCGCGCACCGGCTTCCATGTGGCGAAGACCACCAGCGCCAGCGCGATCCAGCCGCGGCCCGAGGTCATGTTCTCCGCCCACATCGGCGTGTAGTCCATCGACAGGAAGGCGCCGCCCAACCCGGCCATGGCGCCGCCGAACAGCACGGCGAAGAAACGGATGCGCAGGACCTTGTAGCCCAGCGCATGGGCGGCCGTGTGGTTCTCTCCCACCGCGCGCAGGACGAGGCCGGCACGGCTGCGGTAGAGGAACAGATGGACCAGCGGGACGGCGGCAACCGCCAGATAGACCATGATGTCCTGGCCGAACAGCGCTTGCCCCACCACCGGCAGATCGGTCAGGCCGGGGATGTGGAGCTTCGGCAGACCTTCCAGCGGGATGCCGACGAAGCCCTGGCCGATCAGCGCCGACAGGCCGACGCCGAACAGGGTCAGCGCAAGGCCGGTGGCGACCTGGTTGGCGAGCAGGAACAGGGTCAGCACGGCGAACAGCGAGGCGGTGGCAGCGCCGGCGAAGGCCGCGACGAGAAAACCGGTGACGGGGCTGCCGGTCTGAACCGTGACGGCGAAGCCGCAGACGGCGCCGACCAGCATCATGCCCTCGACACCCAGGTTGAGGACGCCCGACTTCTCGACCACCAGCTCGCCCAAGGCAGCGAGCAGCAGCGGCGTCGCCGCCGCGAACATGGCGGCCAGGATCGGGCCGATCAGGGCAAGGTCGTTCATGCCGCGGCCCTCCGCGCACCGAAGCGGACCCGGTAGCGGATCAGCACGTCGCTCGCCAGCAGGAAGAACAGAAGCATGCCCTGGAACACTCCGGTGATGGCCTTGGGCAGGCCCATGGCGATCTGCGCCGCCTCGCCGCCGATGAAGGACAGCGCCATCAGCAGCGCCGCCAGCAGGATGCCGACCGGGTGCAGGCGGCCGAGGAAGGCGACGATGATGGCGGTATAGCCATAGCCGGGCGAAATACTGGCGGTGATCTGGCCGATGGGGCCGGCGACCTCGCCCATGCCGGCGATGCCGGCCAGCGCGCCCGACAGCAGCAGGGTCAGCCAGACGATCCGCTTCTGGTCGAAGCCGGCATAGCCGGCCGCGGCCGGGGTCAGCCCGATCACCTTGATCTGGAAGCCGATGAAGGTCCGGGCGATCAGCAGCCAGCCGCCCGCCACCCCCAGCAGGGCTAGCAGCGCGCCGAGATGGACGCGGGTCCCAGCCCACAGGATCGGCAGCGTGGCATCGGCTTCGAACAGCCGCGATTCGGGGAAGGCGAAGCCGTCGGGATCGCGGAAGGGACCATGGACCAGATAGTTCAGCAGCAGAAGCGCCACATAGTTCAGCATCAGGCTGGTCAGGATCTCGCTGGCGTTGAAGCGCAGCCGCAGAAAGGCCGGCACCGCCGCCCAGACCGCCCCGCCGATGGCTCCGCCGATCACCATCATCGGCAGCAGCCACCAGCCGCCCTCGCCATAGAAGGCCAGCGCCAGCCCGCCGCCGGTGATGGCGCCAAGCGTCAGCTGCCCTTCGGCACCGATGTTCCAGACATTGGCGCGGAAGCCGATGGCGAGCCCGACAGCGCACAGCACGAGCGGCGTCGCCTTCACCACCAGTTCGCCGACACCGCGGACCGAGGTCACGGGCGCGACGAAGAAGGAATAGAGCGCCTTCAACGGGTCGAAGCCCATCGCCAGGAACAGGATGAAGCCGCTGAGCAGGGTCAGCGCCACCGCCAGCAGCGGCGTGACATAGACCATGGTCTTCGACGCCTGCCCGCGCGGTTCAAGACGGATGAAGCTCATGCGGCGTCTCCGGTGCTCAAAAAACCATCAGACCGCACGCGTGATCTCCCCGTCTTCGTCCGGCGGCGTGCCGAACAGGCCGCCCATCAGCAGGCCGATGCGTTCCACCGTCGTCTCGTGCGTCGGCCGGCTGTCGGACAGGCGGCCATGGAACAGCACGGAAATCCGGTCGCTCAGCACGAACAGCTCGTCCAGATCCTGGCTGATGACCAGCACCGCCGCACCCGAGCGCGCCAGATCGATCAGCGCCTTGTGGATCGCGGCGGCAGCGCCGGCATCGACACCCCAGGTCGGCTGGCCGACCACCAGAAGCTTGGGCTTCTGCAGGATTTCGCGGCCGATGATGAATTTCTGCAGATTGCCGCCCGACAGCGACCGCGCCTCCGCCCGATGACCGTGCGCCACGACGTTGAAGCCGCGGATGATCGTCTCAGCATAGGCGCGGGCGCGGGCGAAATGGACCATGCCGCCGCGCACCAGCGGCTCGCGGGCATAGCCGGACAGCAGCGCGTTCTCCGACAGGCTCAGTTCCGGCACGGCACCGCGGCCCAGCCGCTCCTCTGGCACGAAGGCGAGGCCGAGCGTCCGGCGGGCCCGCGGCCCGAGATGCCCGGCCGACGTGCCCTCGATCACCACGGCGTCGGCATCGGCGAGCAGAGCCTCGCCGCTCAAGGCCGCCATCAACTCCGCCTGCCCGTTTCCGGCGACACCGGCGATGCCGAGGATCTCGCCCGCCCGCACCTGGAAATTGACGTCCTTCAGGTTGGTGGCGAAGGGATTGTCGGAGGTGGTAGACAGGTGCCGTACCGTCAGGCGTGCAACGCCGGCCACCCCCTGCGGCGGCCGTTCGGGGGTGGACAGTTCCGCCCCCATCATCATCTCGGCAAGGCTGCGCGCGGTCTCCTGCCGCGGATCGGCGGCGCCCACCACCTTGCCGGCGCGCAGCACGGTGGCGCGGCTGCACAGGGCGCGGATTTCCTCCAGCTTGTGCGAGATGTAGAGGATCGTGCAGCCCTCCGCCGCCAGGACGCGCAGCGTCTCGAACAGCTTGGCCGCCTCCTGCGGCGTCAGGACGGAGGTCGGCTCGTCCATGATCAGCAGCTTCGGATCCTGCAACAGGCAGCGCACGATCTCCACCCGCTGGCGCTCGCCCACCGACAGGTGGAAGACGTGGCGGCCGGGGTCCAGCGCCAGGCCGTAGCGTTCCGACACCTCGCGGATGCGGCCGGCAAGCTGGTCCATCGGCCCGGCATTGTCGAGGCCGAGCGCGATGTTCTCGGTCACCGTCAGCGTGTCGAACAGCGAGAAATGCTGGAACACCATGCCGATGCCGAGACGGCGCGCACCGGCCGGGTCGGGAACAATCGTCTCCGCCCCCTGCCACAGCATGGTCCCGGAATCGGGGTGCAACACCCCGTAGATCATCTTGACCAGGGTGGACTTGCCGGCCCCGTTCTCACCCAGCAGCGCATGGATCTCACCCGGTTGCAGGACGAGATCGACATGGTCGTTGGCCAGACAGCCGGGGAATCGCTTGGTGATGCCGCGCAGCTCCAAACGGGGCGGCGGAGCGTCCGGGGGGTAGGTCTCGGCGTGCGAAGGCAAGGAGGAGCAATCCGGAAAAAGGTCAAACCTGTATGGCATTGCCAAAGCCGTGCCACCGCTACCAACAGAGTAATCCGGCGGCACCACCGGCCGTCAACAGCCGATCCTCTGCCCAACGGTGATGCATCTGCCGCTTTGGTCATCATGCCACAGTCGGCTCCCGCAACCCAGCCCTTCGCCCAGCTCATTGCCCGGCGCATTGCAGTGCGGCGAGCCCTTGCCAGCCGGGCCGTTCCGCCCAACACTTCAGTCGATTGGATGATGTGGAGGCGAGGATGTCGGCGGGTTACGCAGTTCTGGACCAGCGGAGCGTGGTGGCGGTTACGGGCGAGGACCGCAAGGCGTTCCTGCAAGGGCTGGTGTCCAACGACGTGCTGCGGGTCACGCCGGATCATGCCGCCTATGCCCTGTTCCTGACGCCGCAGGGCAAGTTCCTTCATGATTTCAACTTGGTCGAGTCGGGAGCAGAATCGGATGCCGTGCTGCTGCTGGACCCGGAAACGGATCGTCGCGCCGACCTGCTGCGCCGGCTGAAGATGTACAAGCTGCGCTCGAAAATCGCGCTGGAGGACCGGACGGAGCAGCTTCGCGTGGTCGTCGCCTTCGGGGACGGCACGCTGGAGGCGCTGGGCCTGCCGGCCGAGCCGGGTGCGGCCCGGGCTTTCGCCGGCGGCGTCGCCTTCACCGACCCGCGGCTGCCGGCGCTTGGGGCCCGCCTGTTCCTGCCGGCGGACGGGCTTGCGGCGCTGGAGGCGGCCGGTCTGGCGCCCCGCGAGGTCGCGGATTACGACCGGCTTCGCCTGTCGCTCGGCATCCCCGACGGCACGCTGGACCTGATCCCGGAGAAATCGATCCCGCTGGAAAGCCGGATGGACGCGCTGAACGCGATTTCCTGGGACAAGGGCTGCTATATGGGGCAGGAGTTGACCGCCCGCACCAAGTATCGCGCCCTCATCAAGAAAAAGCTGTTCCCGGTCAGCGTCGATGGACCGGCGCCGGACGCCGGCACCCCGGTGACGCTGGACGGCAAGGAAGTCGGCGAAATGCGCAGCGGCCGCGACGGCGCCGCACTCGCTTTGCTGCGGCTGGAGGATGTGCAGCGCGCGGCAGAAAACGGGCTGACCTTCCAGGCGGGCGCGGCGGTTCTGACACCACGCGAACCCGGGTGGGACCATACCACGAAGGGTTAGCCCCACACCGAAAGAATTCCCGGAAGGAGTGATCAAACGGGCTTCGCTCCTGTTGTTGTGATGTCTTCAGACACAACGACAAAGGAGCCACCCCATGCGTCGCACCCTGATCGTCACCGCCGCCTCGCTGGCTCTCATGACGGGCGTCGCCGTCGCGCAGACCACGTCGCCGACCGTGGGCAACCCGTCCTCGTCCACGTCCAGCATGTCGAACAGCGCAACGCCGGACAGCACCACCAGCACGACCAAAAGCGGCATGACCAAGTCCGGTCCGACGGGCGGCCAGCTCGCCAGCGCCGACGAACTGATCGGCAAGAACGTCTATGGCCGCGACAACAACAAGATCGGCGAGGTCGACGACGTCATCCTCGACGGCACCGGCCAGGCCAAGCAGCTGGTGATCAGCTCCGGCGGCTTCCTCGGAATCGGCGAGAAGCAGGTCGCAGTCGACTACAGCGCCGCCAACTGGGATTCGCAGAACAACCGCCTGAACCTCGCCGGCATGAGCCGTGACGACGTCAAGGCGATGCCGGACTTCAAGTACGACGACACCATGACGTCGCTGAACAAGACCCGCAAGCCGGCGGAAAAGGAAACGGTCGCCCCGGGCGCCGCCCCGACGACCGGCACCACCACGGCGAAGTAAGGGCCGCTTGCGGTTTGAGGCGGGGGCATCCGCCCCCGCCCGTCATCCCCGCAGCAAATCCACGAAACGCCGGCAGGCCACGATCTCCGCGCGAACATTCGCGCGGCGTTTCGTGGCCTCTGCGTCTTCGCCCCACTGCTCGATCTGGTAGGTTTCGTCCAGCTGCGAGACCTCGAACGCCTCTTCGGCGCTGAGGCGGCCTTCCAGCAAAGCCAGCGCCACGATGATCGACCCGCACACGCCGGTCGCGGTCTGAAGCGCCGACAGATACCAGTCGTCCGTCCGCTCCACCACCCGGCGCAGGGCGGCCAGAGCCTCCTCTGGCTGCGGCCTGGGCATCAGCCCGGCGCAGACATGCAGCGGCGCGTCATAGGTCAGCGCCGCCCAATCCAGCAGAGGCTGCCAGAGCTGGGCCTGCCGCTCCACCAGCGGCTGGGGATGTTCGGCGCGATAGCACAGCAGGTCAGTTTCGGCATAGGCGCTGATGGCGGGAACGATCTCCGGCCGCTTGGCGGGGATCAGGTCGACGGCGGTGCTCGACAGCTGCATCAGCGGCATGGAATGGGCGTCGATCCGGTCGCCCTGCGCCGCCCATTCGTCGGCCACGCCCTGGGCCAGCAGCAGGCTGGGGAAGACCAGCGGCGCCTTGGCCGGGCTGCGCACCGGACGGCCGTCCAGCTCGACCCGGAAACCGCCTTCGGTCTCTCCGACGCCCGCGGCCTTGTAGAAACGCTTCATCGCTTACCCTTCCAAAAGCTCCAGCACCGCGGTGGCGACGTCGCGCCCACGGTGGACGATGCGGTCGGCCCCGGCCCGCTCCAGTTCCGGCACCGCGTGATAACCCCAGGAGACGCCGACCGACCGCACCCGCGCGTTGCGGGCCATCTGAATGTCGTAGGTCGTGTCGCCTATCACAACCGTCGCCGCCTCCTCCGCACCCGTCTCCGCCAGCGCACGCTGCACCATGTGCGGGTTGGGCTTGCCGGGACCGATGTCGGCGGTCTGCAAGGTGACGAAACGTCCGGTCAGCCCATGGCCCTTCAACACCGCATCCAGCCCGCGGCGCGACTTGCCGGTGGCCACACCCAGCAGCACCCCTGCCTCTTCCAGCGCGGCCAGCGTGTCGAGGATGCCGGGGAACAGCGGTTCGTCCACCTCGCCGCGGCTGCGGGCGTTGGAGAAGGCGCGCTTGTAGCTTTCCGCCACCGCGACATGCAGGTCGGCATCCCGCTGCGGCAGCAGGAGGGCCACCGCCTCCACCAGCGACAGCCCGACCATGCGGCGGACATCCGCCGGCTCAGGCTCACCCAGCCCATGCTCGGCCCAGGCCCGGGTCATGGCGTCGATGATGGCGAACTGGCTGTCGACCAGCGTGCCGTCGCAATCGAAGAGGGCGAGGCGCAGCGGCGATTTCCCCAATGCAGCCGTCACGAGCGGAGCCATCATTCGAAATCCTCGAACGGGTCGTCGCGCAGGTTGGGGCTGAAGCCGAAATACTTCCAGGTCGCCAGCATGTGGTCGGGCAGCGGCGCCGTCACGTCGATGGTCTTGCCGCCGCGCGGATGCGGCAGGATCAGCCGGCGGGCATGCAGGTGCAGCTTCTTCGCCACCTCGGCTCCGCCGGCCAGGAAGGCGCCCTGCCCGGCATATTTGCCGTCGCCCAGGATCGGTGTACCGACGGCGGCCATATGGACACGCAGCTGGTGGGTGCGGCCGGTCAGCGGCCACATGGCGACGAAGGCCGCCTGCTTGCCGACATTCTCCTGCACCGAATAGACGGTAAGGGCGCGCTTGCCCTCTTCCTTGTTTTCCGCCACCCGCTCGCCATGCGGGCCGCCTTCCTTGGCCAGCGCCAGATCGATCTTGCCCTGGTAGGGCGTCGGCACGCCGACGGTGACGGCCCAGTAGATCTTGCGCACCGCACTGCCGCGGAACAGCTCCGTCAGCTTGCTGGCGGCGAAGGTGGTGCGGGCCAGCAGTAGGACGCCGGAGGTGTCCTTGTCCAGCCGGTGGACCAGCTTCGGCCGCTCGTTGCCGTCGAAGCGCAGGGCGTCGAGCATGGCGTCGAGATGCTTGGAGGTGCCGGTGCCGCCCTGCACCGCCAGACCGGCCGGCTTGTTGATGGCGATCACGTCGGCGTCGCGGTAGAGCACCAGCGCCTGCAATTCGGCGATCTGCTTGTCCGACATGGCCTTGGGCTTGCTGCTCCCCTGACCCGGCCCCCTGACCGGCGCGGCCCAGGCGGCCAGCGGCGGGATGCGCAGGCTCTGCTTGGCCGCCAGCCGCGTCGAAGTCTCCGCCCGCTTGCCGTCGACACGGACCTGACCGGTGCGCAGCAGCTTTTGCAGGTAGCTGTGGTTCACGTCGGGGAAATGCCGCTTGAACCAGCGGTCGAGCCGCATGTCGGCCTCGTCGGCCGTGACGATGCGGGTTTCGACCTTGCTGTCGCTTTTGGCTTCGGTCGACGCGGTATCGGCGTGATCGGCAGCGGGCTTGGGAGAGTCAGTCATCAGAGGGACACCGAAACAAGAGAACGCACGGCCCACAGGCCGGCAAAGAAGCCCACCACGCTGAACAGCGTCGAGGCGAGGAAGTATCCCGCCGCCGCGGCGATCTCGTCACGGGCGACGAGGACACCGATGTCCAGCGTGAAGGAAGAGAAGGTGGTGAAGCCGCCCAGAATGCCCACCAGAAGGAAGGCGCGCAGTTCGGGCGACGGCGACCATGTCAGCGCCGCCAGTTCCGACAGCACCCCCATCACCGTGCAACCAATCACGTTGACGATGATCGTTCCCACCGGAAAGCGGCTGCCGATCCATTGTGCGATCACGAGCAGCATCAGGTAGCGCGCCACCGAACCGGCGGCACCACCGACGGCGACGGCGAGCAAGGACAGGGGGGATGCGAGCACGGCGCCTCCGGACGAGCGCTGGGATAGGGAAACGGGGGTGGAACGCCGGATTAGAGCCAGAAACCGGCGGACTTGTCACGCGATGGACATTCGCGGCAGGATCGCAATCATGGAAAAGCTTCCCTCCAACGCCGCTTTGCTGATCATCGACCTGCAAAAGGCCATCGACGACCCGCGCTGGAGCCTGACCGGTCCGCGCAACAACCCGCAGGCGGAGGCCAACGTCGCGGCTCTGCTGGCCGCATGGCGACGGGACGGACGGCCCATCGTCCATATCCGCCACGATTCGGTGGAGCCGGACTCCAGCTACCGCCCCGGCGGTCCCGGCCACCCCTTCAAGGAGGAGGCGAGGCCGCTGCCCGGCGAGACCGTGATCGGCAAGCGGGTGAACAGCGCCTTCATCGGCACCGGGTTGGACGAGTGGCTGCGCGACCGGGGCATCGCCAGGCTGGTGGTGGCCGGCGTCATCACCAACAACAGCGTCGAGGCGACGGTGCGGATGGCCGGCAACCTCGGCTACGACGTGCGTCTGGTGGCCGACGCCTGCTTCACCTTCGCCAGGAAAGACCGGTCGGGGAGGCTGCGGACGGCCGACGAGGTCCACGACCTGTCGCTCGCCAACATGGACGGCGAATACGCGACGGTCGTGGATACGGCGGCCGTGCTGGGCTGAACGCCCCTTACGCCAGCTTCGCCTTCAGGAACTCCACCGTCCGCTTCCAGGCCAGATCAGCGGCGTCCTTGTTGTAGCGCTCCGCCGACGTGTCGTTGTGGAAGGCGTGGTTGACGCCGTCATAGACGTAAATCTGGTGTTCGACATGCGCCTTCTTCAGCGCCTCGTCGTACGCCGGGATGCCGGCGTTGATGCGCTGGTCCAACCCGGCATAATGCAGCAGCAGCGGTGACTTGACCGTGGCTACCAGCGCCGGGTCGGGGGTCGGGCCGTAGAAGGCGACGCCGGCCTTCAGGTCCGGCGCCTTGATCGCCAGCCGGTTGACCATGCCGCCGCCCCAGCAGAAGCCGACCGCCCCAACCTTCGCCGAGGAATAGCGGTAGGCCATCAAATAGCTCATCGCCGCGATCAGGTTGTTGACCGTCTTATCGGTGTCGAGCTGGCCGATCATGTCGCGCGCCTTGTCGGGATCCTGCGGCGTGCCGCCCAACGGCGACAGCAGATCCGGGGCAAACGCCACGAACCCTTCGGTGGCGAGGCGGCGGGTGACGTCCTCGACATAGGCGTTGAGGCCGCGGTTCTCGTGGATGACGACCACCGCCGGAGCCTTGTCCGCCAGCTTCGGCCGGGCGATATAGCCGGACACGTCGCCGGTCGCCCCCTGGAAAGACACTTTTTCCGCCGCCAGACGGGTGTCGTCCTCGCCGACCACGGCGGCGCGGGCGTAGTTCGGCTCGATAGCCGACAGGATCGCGGGAATCGCTGCCGCACTTCCGGCCAGCGCTGCCAGCCGTTCCAGGAAGACCCGGCGCGGCAGCGGCGCGTGGGTGTACTCGTCGTAAAGGTCGATGATCCGCTGGTCCATCCCCGATGCCCCTGTTTTGCCTCGTGCCGCAGCTCAGCCGGTGCGGTCGCGCATGAGAGTGGTGGCGACGCACCGGCTTGGCAACCGGGAGACGGATCCGCTTTCGGCCTATGACGCCACTTATCGGGCTTCCGACGCCACCTCGGTCAGCGGCACCAGTTCAGACGGCTGGTATTCCACCAGAAGGCCGTCGCGCATCTCCAGCACCCGGTCCATGCGGCGGGCAAGGTCGAGATTGTGGGTGGCGACCAGGGCGCCGACCTTGGCCTGCCGGACGATGGCCGACAGCATGGTGAAGACATGCTCCGCCGTGTGCGGGTCGAGGTTGCCGGTCGGCTCGTCGGCGATCAACAGCGACGGGGCGTTGGCCAACGCGCGGGCGATGGCGACGCGCTGCTGCTCGCCGCCCGACAGGCGGGCCGGGCGGTGGGTGCCGCGCTGCTCCAGCCCGACCATGCGCAGAAGCTCGTCGGCGCGCTGCCTGGCGACCGATTTCGACACGCCGGCGATCATCTGCGGCAGGACGATGTTCTCCCGCGCCGAGAATTCCGGCAGCAGATGGTGGAACTGGTAGACGAAGCCGATGGAGCGGCGCCGCACCTCGGTCCGCTTGCCGTCATCCAGATTGGACACATCGGAGCCGGCGATACGCACCGTGCCGCCGGTGGGCCGTTCCAGCAGGCCGGCGATGTGCAGCAGCGTCGATTTGCCGGCACCCGACGGGCCGACCAGCGCCACCAGTTCACCACCGCCGACCGTCAGGTCGACTCCGCGCAGTACCTCCAGCGTCTCGCCCGCCTGCTCGAAGCGGCGGACAATTCCCCTCAGCTCAAGCATGGGCTGCATAACGGCGTCACTCATAGCGCAGGGCCTCCACCGGGTCGAGCCGGGCGGCGCGCCAGGACGGGTAGATGGTGGCGGCAAAGGACAGGCCGAGCGCCATCAGCGTCACCTGGGTCACCTCGCTCCAGTCGATCTTGGCCGGCAGGTGGGACAGGAAATAGATCTCGGCATTGAACAGGTTGGTGCCGGTCAGCCCCTGGATGACCTGCCGGATGCTCTCGATGTTCAGCGCGAAGGACACGCCGAGCGCCAGCCCCAGCAGCGTCCCGGTGACGCCGACGCTGGCACCGGACAGGAAGAAGATGCGCATGATCATGCCGCGCGTCGCCCCCATGGTGCGCAGGATGGCGATGTCGCGACCCTTGTCCTTCACCAGCATGATCAGGCTGGAAATGATGTTGAAGGCCGCCACCATGATGATCAGCGACAGGATCAGGAACATCACGTTGCGTTCGACCTGGAGCGCGGTGAAGAAGCTGGCGTTCGACTGCTGCCAGTCGACCACCCTGCCCTCCCCTGCCACCGCCGACTGGACGGCGGACCGGGCTGCGGCGATCTGCATCGGATCGCTGACGAAGACCTCCAGCGAGGTCACGGCGTCGCCTGTGCGGAAGAAGGCCTGCGCCTCCTCCAGCGGCAGGAAGATGAAGCTGTTGTCGTATTCGAACATGCCGACATCGAAGATGGCGCCGATGGGATAGCTGCGCATCCGCGGCACGGTGCCGAAGGCGGTGACGTTGCCCTGGGGTGCGATCAGCGTGATCTGGTCGCCGACCG
The DNA here is from genome assembly GCF_049472615.1 of Azospirillum sp. 11R-A. Lineage (NCBI taxonomy): Bacteria > Pseudomonadati > Pseudomonadota > Alphaproteobacteria > Rhodospirillales > Azospirillaceae > Azospirillum > Azospirillum sp. 11R-A. The sequence goes on from NZ_JBCEBL010000001.1 coordinate 118,628, forward strand.
ACAGGCCCAGGCGCTGGGCCATGCGCACGCCGATGGCGACGCGGTCCTCCCCGAACTCGTCGACCGAGCCGCGGATGACGTTGTTGGCCAGCGTCGGCCGCACCTTGAAGTCTTCCGCCCGCACGCCGCGGATGACGGCGCCGGACGCGACGCCGCGCACCGACACCAGCGCCTGCCCCTCCACCGTCGGGGTGACGTTGACGACGCCCGGCGTGTTGCGCAGCTTGCCGGCCAGGATGTCGAAGTCCGGCAGCGGTCCGCCCCGCGAGCTGTAGACATTCAAATGGCCGTTCAGACCGAGCACCCGGCCCAGCAGCTCCGCCCGGAAGCCGTTCATCACCGCCATCACGATGATGAGCGTCGCCACGCCGAGCGCGATGCCCAGCAGCGAGAACCCCGCGATGACCGAGATGAACCCTTCCTGGCGGCGTGCCCGGAGGTAACGCATCGCGACCATGCGTTCGAAGGCGTTGAAGATCATGCGGCTGGGGTCCTGTGGCGGAGGCCTGTGGGCAGGCGGAGACGATGCCCTACATAAGAACGTGAGCGTGGCGGGAAAAGGGCAAAGCCCGGATCGCCGGCAGGGCGAAGCCCGGATCGCCGATGGTCACGGCAATCCAGGCTTCCTCTTCGAGTTAAGCCGATCAGCCCAGCAGCTTCGCCAGCGCCGCCTCGACCGGCAGCTCTTCCTTCTCGTCGGTAGCACGGCGCTTCAGCTCGACGACGCCGTTCTTCAGGCCGCGCGGACCGACGACCAGCTGCCAGGGAACGCCGATCAGGTCCATGTCGGCGAACTTGGCGCCGGGACGCTCGTCGCGGTCGTCATAGGCGACCTCCAGACCGGCCGATTCCAGCTTCGCATACAGCTCGGCGCAGACGCGGTCGGTCTCGGCGTCGCCGGACTTCAGGTTGATCAGGCCGACATTGAAGGGGGCGACGGCGTCCGGCCAGATGATGCCGTTGTCGTCGTGGCTGGCCTCGATGATCGCACCCATCAGACGCGACACGCCGATGCCGTAGCTGCCCATCTCCACCGGGATCGACTCGCCGTTCGGACCGGTGACCACCGCGTTCATCGGCTTGGAGTACTTGGTGCCGAAGTTGAAGATGTGGCCGACCTCGATGCCGCGAGCCGACACCAGATCGGCCTCCGGAACCGGGCTGTTGGCCGGGTCGTGCTTCTCGTCGGTCGCCGCATAGATCGAGGTGATGCGGTCGAAGAAGGGCTGCAGGTCGTCCTCCATGCCGGGGGCATCCTTCAGCACATCCAGGTTCATCCAGTCCTTGTGGCAGAAGACGCCGCTCTCGCCGGTCTCGGCCAGGATGATGAACTCGTGGCTGAGGTCGCCGCCGATGGGGCCGGTGTCGGCGCGCATCGGAATGGCTTTCAACCCGATGCGGGCGAAGGTGCGCAGGTAAGCCAGGAACATCTTCTGGTAGGAGCGGCGGGCGCCGGCCGCATCGATGTCGAAGGAGTAGGCATCCTTCATCAGGAATTCACGGCCGCGCATCACGCCGAAGCGCGGGCGGATCTCGTCACGGAACTTCCACTGGATGTGGTAGAGGTTCAGCGGCAGCTGGCGGTAGCTCTTGACGAAGGACCGGAAGATGTCGGTGATCATCTCCTCGTTCGTCGGACCGAACAGCATCTCACGGTCGTGACGGTCGGTGATGCGCAGCATCTCCTTGCCGTAATCGTCGTAACGGCCGCTCTCGCGCCACAGATCGGCCGACTGGATGGTCGGCATCAGCAGTTCCTGCGCGCCGGCGGCGTCCTGCTCCTCGCGGACGATCTGCTCGATCTTGCGCAGAACCCGATAGCCCAGCGGCAGCCAGGCATAGATGCCGGCGCTGGTCTGGCGGATCATCCCGGCCCGCAGCATCAGGCGGTGCGAGACGATCTGCGCCTCGGTCGGGGTCTCCTTGAGGGTCGGCATGAAGAAGCTGGACAGCCGCATGGCTCTGTTCTCGTGTGCGAGGTGTTCGACAAGGCCGACGCGCCCGCTGCTTCGCAACGAAAGAGCGGACACGACGGCGGGTGAGCGACTTTAGGAAGGTCGCCCTCACTTGTCCACTGTAAGCCCCCCGCCGGCAGTCCCGCCTGCCTCTCTCCCTACCGGGTGCGGCAATAGGCGTAGAGGCGTTCCTCGGCGCCCGGATCGATCGGCTGGCCGTTCAGATAGAGACGGTCGCCGACGACGCTGAGCCAGACCGCGGTGATGTCGTTGGGCAGATAGGGAACCGACGGCAGGGTGACGCCCATCCGCCGGGCAAGATCGACCGACAGCGGCAGGTCGATGGGAATCGGCGGCTGCGCACCGGCGCTTCCCGGCAGATCGGCCGGCGCCACCGCCCGGCCATTGACATCGACGCCCGGCCGATACTCGACGTCGGCGGCCGGCACATGGCGGGTCAGCCGCTGGCACAGCGACAGATCGATCACCGGCCGGTCGCCGGCCGGATTGCTGCGGGCCGCATCGGGGGTCAGCGGAATCGGACCGGGAAGCAGCTGCGGCGACTGCGCCGGGGCCGGAACCGGGGCGAAGGAAAGCATCAGGGCCGCCAGCCCGACGCGCACGGACCGGCGCACAGGGGCTCCGCGCGGGGTCACAGCGTGTGCCGTTCGGCCACCGGGGCCGGATTGCGCATGGCCTTCCAGTAGATCGACAGGTAGGGCATTCCTTTTTCCGCCTCCTCCTGGGTCCGCGCCGACTGGCGGATGTATTTGCCGATGAAGGGCTTGTTCACATGCTCCAGGTCGACAGCCGCCTTCAGCACCAGGAACTCGCCGATCTTGTCCGGCAGATTGTAATGCCATTTCTGCAAGCAATCGGAAGTCACACCCGGCTTCGCCTGTTCGGGCTCGGGCAGATAAAACTCCTGATGGTGGTACTGCGAGATTTCCTTCCAAGCCTGCGCCACCCGGCCCGGCTTCAGGCGCGGCAGCGCCTTCAGGATGCGGACATCGTCATGGAACAGCGGCAGGAAGCCGCGCTTTTCCGCCAGTTCGGTCAGCATCGTATGAAGGCCGGCCATCACACTGCCCTCCACACCGCCGCCGCCGTCGCTGCCCGTCTTTTCCTCCCGCCTTCGGCCGAACAGGGCGCTGAAGAAGCCCTTCTTCGGCTTGGACTGGCTGCTGTTGCCGCCATCCTGCCCGATCTTGCGCTCGTCCCACAGCGAGTCCCAGGCAAATTCCCAGGCCGTGAAGATGGCGTTGGAGCGGTCGTCGAGAACGGTCAGCAGATACTCCCGCCCTTCCCGCGCCCAGTCGACGTCACCGACGATGGCGCGTACCGGACGGCGGCTGAGCACGACCGGCAGAATGCCGACGCGCACCAGTTCCTGATAGAACTCAACGAAGGACGGAGTCTGGATGAAAGGCAGGACCGAGCATGGCTGTTGCTCAGGCGCCAGCAGCTCCATGCTTTTCTTGGTACGCTCCAACAGTTCGGCCGCCACAACCGCCGCGAACTGATTGAACCGTTCGTTTTCATTCGCGGCCATCGGCGCCTCGACTGTCGTCCCTTTCCTGCCGCCCGCCGGAGCGGACAAAGGTCCAGCTGGATACGCGAGCAAAGCGGAAAGCCCCCGAACGGCATGGCCCCCCGGTGGCGATCTGAAAAACCCGGCTGAACGCCCGTACTGGGGAAACCCCACCACAGGAACTAAGCCGAGCAACGCTACCAAGTAAACCGTTAACGTTTTCTGGACCATCGGCGGAAATTTCCTGTCTCCGCCGCATCGCCCGATGCCGACCCACATCGGATGGGAAAGAAAAGGCCGCGCGGCGAATGCGGCGCGGCCTATCGAGTTTAGGGAGGAATCGCCACCAGGCGTCGGAAAGGGGGGAAGATCCCCCCTCGTCACCAGAAAAGAGTGGACCCGCGCCGTGGCCATAGCAAGCCTAAAACAGAGGCAGAGCCACCCTCTGCACAAAATACTTGCAATTTTGCCCAGGCTTTCAGCGTTTGCCGTGGTTCTGGGCGGGCTTTTGCTTATTCCTTAGGCTGATACCCGCGATAACCGGCGTCCATTGCGGCTTTCCACGGCGGATTCAGCCCCAGCACCACCGCTTGGACCGGACAGTCGGCCTGATGGGCACCCGGCAGGTAACCCAGGCTCATCAGGAACTCGCCGACGATCTCGCCGCCGGTGAAGCGGAAAGTGCGGCCGAACAGCTTCACCCATTCCGCCTTGGACAGCGGATGGTGGGCACGCAGCCAACCGTCGAAGGACCCGTGGGTTTCCCGCAGCGCGACGATGCGGCGGGCATTCTCGATCACCGCATCCACCTTCAGGCGGTTGCGGATGATCCCGGCATCGGCCAGCAGCCGCGCCCGCTCCGCCTCGCCATAGGCGGCGACCCGGTCGATGTCGAAGCCGTCGAAAGCAGCACGGAAAGCATCCCGCTTCTTCAGGATGGTCAGCCAGGACAGGCCGGCCTGGTTGATCTCCAGCACCAGACGTTCGAACAGCACCCGGTCATCGCTGCTGGGAAAGCCGTATTCGCCGTCGTGGTAGGGACCATGGTGGGAATGGCCGGGTGCGGCCGCGCAATAGGTCAGGCTCACCCGCCCTGCTCCTTTGTGTCGTCAGAACATGTCCCGCGCCATGTCGCGGAAGGAAACGAGGCCGGACCGCTCGATGCCGAAGATCACCAGCCACACCAGCAGGGCGACCAGCGACGTGATGATGAATTTGCGCAGAATGCGCGGCTCGACCGGTGCGGAGGAGGCCATGCCGGGTTCCGGCGTCTCCGGGGTCCTGACGCCCCAGGGCAGCACCGCGAACAGCACCACCCACCACACGACGATGTAGACGAAGGCCGCAGTCACCCAATTGTCCATCGCCCTCTCCGCATTTCAGTCGATCAGGCTCGCAGCAGACCCGCGGCAGTCCACGATCAGGCCTGTTCCAGCTCCACCAGCGTCCCGCAGAAATCCTTCGGATGCAGGAACAGCACCGGCTTGTCATGGGCGCCGATCTTCGGCTCGCCGTCGCCCAGCACGCGGGCCCCCTGCTCCTTCATCCGGTCGCGGGCGGCCAGGATGTCCTCCACCTCGTAGCAGATGTGGTGGATGCCGCCGGACGGGTTCTTTTCCAGGAATCCGGCAATCGGCGACTTCTCCCCGAAGGGATGCAGCAGTTCGATCTTGGTGTTGGGCAGCGTGACGAAGACGACGGTGACGCCATGCGGCGGCAGGTCCACCGGCTGCGACACCGCGGCGCCCAGAGTATCGCGGTAGAGCGCGGTCGCCGCCGGCAGGTCCGGAACGACGATGGCGACGTGGTTGAGCTTCCCGATCATGCGTGTCCTCTCGATGGCTGTCCCTGGCCCGTTAGGGGGCTCTGATAAGCCTGTTATACACTGTTTCACTCAGACGCGGACCAGATGGACCTCCGTCACCGGCTTCTTGCCGTGGGACGCATTGAAGCAGCGGCGCACGGCGATCCGTGCCGCCTCCTTCACCTGGGCGTCGTCGGCCCGCGCCGATTTGGGCAGCATCGCCACCGACTCGCGCACCGCATCGACCACGTCCAGCAGCAGGTCGCGGTCGGTCGCCTCGTCGATCAGCCCCATCACCGCCACCTGCGGCGCGGTCATCAGCTCGCCCGTCGCGCTCATCACCAGCGTCACCACGGCGGCACCGTTGTTCACCATCCGGTTGCGCGCCCGCATCATGCCGGTGTCGAGCGGCACCAGACGCTTGCCGTCGACCGCCATGCGACCGGCCCGGACATGGGCGACCACACGGGCACCCTCCGCTCCGTCCAGGCGCAGGATCTCGCCGTTGGCGGGCACGATGCTGTGGGGGATCTGGCAATCCTCCGCCAGGGCGGCGTGCGCCTGCTGGTGGCGCTGCTCGCCATGTACCGGCACGGCGATGTGCGGGCGCACCCACTGGTACATGCGCACCAGCTCGTCGCGCGCCGGATGGCCGGACACATGGACCGACGCCTCGTCGGCCGTCACCAGCTCGACGCCCTGGGTGACGAGCTGGTTCTGCATGCGGCCGATGGCGCGCTCGTTGCCCGGAATCTCGCGGGAGGAGAAGATCACCACGTCGCCGCGCGACAGCGTCACCTGCGGATGGTCATTGGCGGCGATGCGGGCAAGGGCAGAGCGCGGCTCGCCCTGGCTGCCGGTGCAGATCAGCACCAGCTTTTCCCGCGGCAGATAGCTGGCGTCATGCTCCGACAGGAATTTCGGCACGTCGGCCAGATAGCCGGTCGTCCGCGCCGCCTCGTTGATGCGCCACAGCGACCGGCCGACCAGCGCCACATGGCGGTCATGCGCGGCGGCGGCGGCGGCGATGCTCTCCAGCCGCGCCACGTTGGTGGCGAAGCAGCTGACGGCGATGCGGCGGTCGCGGTAGCGGCCGAACAGCTCCATCAGCGCGTCACGGACGGTCGCCTCTGACCCGGACGCGCCGGGCACCAGCGCATTGGTGCTGTCGCCGACCAGCGCCAGCACCCCCTCGTCACCGATGGCGCGCAGCCGTTCCTCATCCGCCGTCTCGCCGACCAGCGGATCGGGATCGAGCTTCCAGTCGCCGGTGTGCAGGATGGTCCCGGCCGAGGTGCGGATGGCGAGCGCGTTCGGCTCCGGGATCGAATGCGTCATGGTGACATATTCGACGGAGAAGGGACCGACCTCCACCGTGCCGCCCAGCGGAATTTCGTGGATCGGCACCGTGCTGCTCAGGCCCTTCTCATGCAGCTTGGCGCGCAGGAAGGCCGCAGTGAAGGGCGTGCAATAGACGGGGCAGCGCAACTCCGGCCACAGATACTGGACGGCGCCCAGATGATCCTCGTGCGCGTGGGTCAGCACGAGCCCGACCAGATCGTTGCGCCGCGCCGCGATGAAGGCCGGATCGGGCATGATGACGTCGAGCCCGGGCATGGTGTCGTCGGCGAAGGAGATGCCGAGATCCACCATCAGCCATTTGCCCTGATGGCAGTAGAGGTTGAGGTTCATCCCGATCTCGCCGGAACCGCCGAGCGGGAGGAAATACAATGCGCCATCCTCCGGAACGAAGGTGTCCGCCGGGGCTTCGGACAGTCCGGCGGCGGTCTTGGAGGATTGTGTCATTGGACCGTGTTGCGCTTGTGGATCAGGAGGAGACCGCGGAGCGTCAGCTCGTTGTCGGTGTGTTCGATGACATGGGTGGCCTTGGCAAAAAGAACAGCCAATCCACCGGTGGCGACCACCCGCATCGGCTCGCCGTACTCCGCCCGGATGCGGGAGACCAGCCCTTCGATCAGGCCAACATAGCCCCAGAAAATGCCGGACTGCATGCAGGCAATGGTGTTCCTGCCGATCACCTCGGCCGGCGGCTGGATTTCCACGCGCGGCAGCTTGGATGCAGCCATCTGCAGCGCCTCCAGCGACAGGTTCAGCCCCGGCGCGATCACGCCGCCGCGGTAATTGCCCTCGGCATCCACCACGTCGAAGGTGGTCGCCGTGCCGAAATCGATGACGATCAGCGGCGTTTTGTAGGTCGCGGCAGCTGCCACCGTGTTGACCAGCCGGTCGGCGCCGACCTCCTCCGGACGGTCGACCAAGGCCTTGGCCCCCAGATCGACGCCGGGCTGGCCGACGATCACCGGCTCGCAGCCGAAATGGTCCTTGCACAGCCGCTTCAGGTTGAAGGTGGCGCCGGGCACCACGCTGGCGATGATCGCGCCATGGATGTCGACCGGCTTCAGACCCTTCAACGCCATCAGGTGGGTCAGCCACACCATGTATTCGTCGGAGGTGCGCTTGGGATCGGTCGCCGTGCGCCAGATGCCGCGCTGGCGGTCACCGTCGTAGATGGCGAACACCACATTCGTGTTTCCGGCGTCGATCGCGAGCAGCATGGCAAAGTCCTGAAGGCGGTGAGCGTTTGAAATCGGCGGCGGAGGCTCAAGAGTCCGGTGATCGGGGGTCAGCGGGTGGCGGCGCGAAGAACACGTCGCCGGCAGCGATCCGCTGGCGCGGTCCGCCGTCCGTTGGATCAAGCAACAGAACGCCGTCGCTGTCCAGATCGGCGAAGGTGCCGGGGATCGTCCGATCGGCCAGCCTGACCAGGATCGGCCCGCCCAAACCCTTGGCCCGCGACATCCATGCATCGCGCACGGGACCGAAACCATGGGCACGCCAGCGGCCATACCAAGCCGCCAGATGCTCCGCATAGACCTCCAGCAGCGCACCGGGCCCCATGGGCGGAGCGCCTTCGGCGATCAGGGAGGTGGCACCGTAATCGGCGGTGGGGGGAAAATGCCGCAGGTTGATGCCGACACCCAGCACCACCCAGGCGACCTTACCGTCGGGCGCCGGTTCCGACTCGAGGAGGATGCCGGACAGCTTGCGGTCATGCACCAGCACGTCGTTCGGCCATTTGCAGCGCACGCCGCCGGGATCGGGCAGCACCGATTCGGCAGTTTCGGCAATGGCGAGCGCGGCCACGAACGAGACCTGGGCGGCTTCCGCGGGAGGCAGGCCGGGCCGCAGGATGGTCGTGCTGTAAAGGTTGCCTTCCGGGGAGGTCCAGGCCCGGCCCCGGCGGCCCCGGCCGCTCTCCTGCCGACGGGCCCAGACGACGGTGCCTTCCGGTGCCCCGGAACGCGACAAGGCCTTCGCTTCGTCGTTCGTGCTGCCGACGGAGTCGAAGGCCTTGATCTGGAAGCCCGGAGGCAGGCGCAGACGCGCCGCCTCCGCTTCGAGCGATGACGTCATCGGTCGGACATCACCCAGCGAACAGAGCCGCCGCAGCCGCAGCCGCACCGTTCAGGATCGGCGCCGGAGCGACGAAGAACAGCAGGGTGAACAGGCTGGTCAGCACCAGGACGCCGGTCATGCCGTCGTCATCGACCTTGTCGACCACCACCGCGGGCTCATCGAAATACATGATCTTGATGATGCGCAGGTAGTAGAAGGCACCCACGACGCTGGTCAGCACGCCGATAACGGCCAGCGTGTATTCCTGGGCGGCGACGGCGGCCAGGAAGACGTAGAGCTTGCCGAAGAAGCCCGCCATCGGCGGGATGCCGGCCATGGAGAACATGAAGATCGCCATGGTCGCGGCCAGCATCGGGTTGGTCTTGGACAGGCCGGAGAAGTCCTTGATCTCCTCCAGCATCTGGCCCTTGGCCTTCATGCTGAGGATGACAGCGAAGGCGCCAATGTTCATGGCGATGTAGAGCGCCATGTAGATCAGCACGCCGCGCACGCCGTCCTGCGTGCCGGTGGTCAGGCCCACCAGCGCGTAGCCGACATGGCCGATGGAGCTGTAGGCCATCAGGCGCTTGATGTTGGTCTGCATGATGGCGACGAAGGAACCGATCACCATCGAGAGGATGGCGGTCGCCACCAGAACCTGATGCCACTGAGCGGCGAGATGGCCGAACGGCTCCATCACCACGCGGGTCAGCAGGGCGATGGCCGCAACCTTCGGCGCCGCTGCGAAGAAGGCGGTTACCGGGGTCGGCGCACCTTCATATACGTCCGGCGTCCACATGTGGAACGGAGCGGCCGAGACCTTGAAGGCCAGACCGGCCATCACGAACACCAGACCGATCACCAGACCCGGCGAGACATGAGCGCCGCCGGCGAACAGGGCGGCCACCTTGTCGAAGGAGGTCGTGCCGGCGAAGCCGTAGACCAGCGAAGCACCGTACAGCAGCATGCCCGAGGAGAGCGAGCCGAGGACGAAGTACTTCAGGCCGGCTTCCGACGACTTGGCGCTGTCGCGGCGGAAGGCGGCGATGACGTAGAGCGCGAGGCTCTGCGTCTCCAGCCCGACATACAGCGAGATGAAGTCGTTGGCCGAAATCATCATCAGCATGCCGAGCGTGGCGAAGATCATCAGCACCGGGAACTCGAAGCGGGCCATCTGCTCCCGCTCGTTGAAGCCCAGCCCGAGGATCACCGCGAAGGCAGCGGAGACCAGCACCAGCACCTTCATGAAGACGCCGAAGGCGTCCATCACGAACATGCCGTTGAAGGTGACGACGCGGCCGCTGCCGTAGCCCATCGCCAGGATGGCGGCGAGCAGCATGCAGACGATCGACAGGTAGGAGACGGGACGGGTGAAGCCGTCGCCGCGGAACACGCCCAGCATCAGCAGGGCGACGCCCGAGAGCGCCAGGAAGATCTCCGGCAGGGCCGGCCAGATGTCGGGAAACACTGCGGTCATGTCGAAGAACCCCTTACCGAGCGGCGACCGAGACACCGGACGCGGCGTGCGACGCGGCCAGCTTGGTCTGGTAGGTCTGGATCAGCTGCTCGACCGATGCCGAGGTGACGTTCAGGAAGCTGCTGGGATAGATGCCCATCCACAGGACGACGGCGATCAGCGGCACGAACACCGCGATCTCGCGCGGAGTCATGTCGAACATCGCCTTGACGTCCGGCTTGGTCAGCTTGCCGTAGACGACGCGGCGGTACAGCCACAGCGCATAGGCGGCACCGAGAACCATGCCGGTGGCGGCGAGGGCGGCGACCCAGGTGTTGTCGCGGAAGACGCCCATCAGCACCAGGAACTCGCCGACGAAGCCGGCAGTGCCCGGCAGGCCGACCGAGGCCATGGTCATGAACAGGAAGACAACCGCATATTTCGGCATGTTCTTCACGAGGCCGCCGTAGCGGGCGATCTCGCGGGTGTGCAGCCGGTCATAGACGACGCCGACGCACAGGAACAGCGCACCCGACACGACGCCGTGCGACAGCATCTGGAACACCGAGCCTTCGATGCCCTGCTGGTTCAGCGCGAACATGCCGATGGTGACGAAGCCCATGTGGGCGACCGACGAGTAGGCGATCAGCTTCTTCATGTCCTCCTGGGCGAGAGCGACCAGCGAGGTGTAGATCACGGCGACGACCGACAGAGTGTAGATCAGCGGCGCGAAATACTCGGTCGCTTCCGGCAGGATCGGAATGTTGAAGCGCAGGAAGCCGTAACCGCCCATCTTCAGCAGCACGCCGGCCAGGATGACCGAACCGGCGGTCGGCGCCTCGACGTGGGCGTCCGGCAGCCAAGTGTGGACCGGCCACATCGGCACCTTCACCGCGAAGGAGGCGAAGAAGGCCAGCCACAGCCACAACTGCATGTTGCGCGGGAACTGGGTGGCGGTGATGGTCGGGATGTCGGTGGTGCCGGCCACATAGTACATGGCCAGGATCGCCAGCAGCATCAGGACCGAGCCGAGCAGCGTGTAGAGGAAGAACTTGAAGGCGGCATAGACGCGACGCGCGCCGCCCCAGATGCCGATGATCAGGAACATCGGGATCAGGACGCCTTCGAAGAACATGTAGAACAGAACGAAATCCAGCGCGCAGAACATCCCGATCATCAGGGTTTCCAGCGCGAGGAAGGCGATCATGTATTCCTTGAGGCGGACCTGCACCGACTCCCAGCTCGCCAGGATGCACAGCGGCATCAGGAAGCCGGCCAGGACGACGAACAGCACCGAGATGCCGTCGACGCCCATGTGGTAATTGATGCCGAACTCAGGGATCCAGCCCGCCTTCTCGACCATCTGGTAGCCGGGATTGCGCGGATCGAAGTTGGCCCAGACCAGCAGGGTCAGGACGAAGGTGACGAGGGTCGTCCACAGCGCGATGTACCGCACGTTCCGCTGAACGTCCGGGGTGTTGCCCCGGCAGAACAGCAGGATCAGCGCGACGCCCACGAGCGGCAGGAAGGTCGCGAACGACAGGATCGGCCAGCTAGCCATTGTTGTTGTTCTCCTTCGAAACCGCTCAGCCGAAGACCGACAGCCAGGCGACGAACAGGACGACCCCGATCACCATGGCAAAGGCGTAGTGATAGACGTACCCCGACTGCAGCCGGCTGGTGCGTGCCGCGATGTCGCGGGTGGCGGCGGCGACGCCGTCCGGACCCACGCCGTCGATCACCGCCCCGTCGCCCGACTTCCACAGGCCATAGCCCAGGGCCTTGGCCGGACGGGTGAACAGCGCGTCATACAGCTCGTCGAAATACCACTTGTTGTAGAGGAACTTGTGGATGCCGCTGAAGGTGCTGGCGATCCGGCCCGGCAGGCGCGGCATCATCACATAGCCGATGTAGGCCATGGCGATACCGATCAGGCCGACGACCAGCGGAGCGATCGCGACCCAACCCGGGGTATGGTGGTGCGCAGCCTCGATGGCGTCGTGGCCGTGCAAGGTCATGATCGCCTTGCCCCAGAACTCCGCACGGTCGTGGCCGATGAAATATTCGTGGAAGCCGACACCGGCGAACAGCGCGCCCAGCGTCAGGACCGCCAGCGGGACCAGCATGACGACCGGCGACTCATGCGCGTGGTCGTAGACTTCCTTGTCCATCCGCGGCGTGCCGTGGAAGGTCATGAACAGCAGGCGCCAGGAGTAGAAGGCGGTCAGGAGAGCCGCCGCGATGCCGAGGGCGAAGGCGAAGCGCCCCACGCCGCTGCCCGAGGCGAAGGCCGCCTCCAGAATCATGTCCTTGGAATAGTAGCCGGCGAAGAAGGGCAGACCGGCGAGCGCCAGATTGCCGATCCACATCATCGCATAGGTGAAGGGGATCTTGCGCCAGACGCCGCCCATCTTGCGCATGTCCTGCTCATGGTGCAGGGCATGGATGACCGAGCCGGCACCGAGGAACAGCAGGGCCTTGAAGAAGGCGTGCGTGAACAGGTGGAACATGGCGGCGCCGTAGGCAGAGACGCCGGCGGCGAAGAACATGTAGCCGAGCTGCGACATCGTCGAATAGGCGATGACGCGCTTGATGTCGAACTGGGTGAAGCCGATGGTCGCCGCGACGAAGGCGGTCAGGCCGCCGACCACCGTCACCACTTCTAGCGCCGTCGGGGCGTATTCGAAGACCGGAGACAGGCGGCAGACCATGAAGACGCCGGCGGTGACCATGGTGGCGGCGTGGATGAGCGCCGACACCGGGGTCGGGCCTTCCATCGCGTCCGGCAGCCAGGTGTGCAGGCCGAGCTGAGCCGACTTGCCCATCGCGCCCATGAACAGCAGCAGGCAGGCGATGGTCAGGCCGTTGAAGTCCCAGCTGAGGAAATGCAGCGTCTGGCCGGTCAGCGTCGGGGCCTTGGCGAAGATCGCGTCGAACTGGACGGAGCCGGTCAGCACGAAGATCGCGAAGATGCCGAGCGCGAAGCCGAAGTCACCGACGCGGTTGACCAGGAAGGCCTTCATCGCGGCGGCGTTGGCCGAGGGCTTCTCGTACCAGAAGTTGATCAGCAGGTAGGAGGCCAGACCGACGCCCTCCCAGCCGAAGAACAGCTGGACCAGATTGTCCGCAGTCACCAGCATCAGCATGGCGAAGGTGAACAGCGACAGGTAGCCCATGAAACGCGGCTTCTGCGGATCCTCGGCCATGTAGCCGATGGAATAGACGTGCACGCAGGCCGAGACGGTGTTGACGACGATCAGCATCACCGCGGTGAGCTGGTCGACGCGCAGCGCCCACTTCACGTCGAGCGTGCCGCTCTGGATCCAGGTCATCAGCTCGATCGTGCGCGGATGGCCGTGCACGGCGACGTCGTAGAACAGAGTCCAGGACAGGATCGCCGAGACGATGACGGCGCCCGCGGTCACGAACTGCGCGACGCGGTCGCCCACGGTCGGCGGGCCGGCGACGACATGGTGGTCGTCGTGGGCATCGTCGTGCGCGTGGTTCAGTTCGTCGTGCGAGATGTGGTGGGCATGATCGTCATGGGCATGGGCGATCTGGGCGTGCCCGTGATCGTCATGGCCATGACCGTGGCTTCCGTGACCCGCGGCTGCCGGCTCGGCCTTCGGCCCGCCGAACAGCGCGATCGATCCGGCGACGAGGAACGCCAGGAGCGGAAGGAATACGACTAGCACTTCCATGGCGCCGCCTCAGCCCTTCATCATGTTGATGTCTTCGACTCGGATCGAGCCGCGGTTGCGGAAGTAGACCACCAGGATGGCGAGGCCGATGGCCGCCTCGGCGGCGGCGACGGTCAGGATGATCATGGCGAAGATCTGGCCGACCAGATCGTGCAGGAAGGTCGAGAAGGCGACGAGGTTCAGGTTCACCGCCAGCAGCATCATCTCGATCGACATCAGGATGATGATGACGTTCTTCCGGTTCAGGAAGATGCCCAGCACACCCAGCGTGAAGATGATGGCCGAGACCGTCAGGTAATGTCCGAGACCGATCTCCATGATCACACGCCCTCCCCGGTCGAGACCTTGCGGATGGCGACCACGTCTTCCCGGCGACGGGCGATCTGGGCGCCAACATTCTGTTTGCGCACGCCCGGACGGTGCCGCAGCGTCAGCACGATGGCGCCGATCATGGCGATCAGCAGGACGATGCCCGACGCCTGGAACAGGTAGACGTACTGGGTGTACATCAGCCGGCCCAACGCCTGGGTGTTCGACACCTGATCGAAGGCCGGGGTCGGCGCGCCGGCGATGGCGGCGACGTTCGGCGCGACGATCCAGCCGCCGAGCACCGCAGCCAGTTCGGCCAGCAGGATCAGCCCGACCAGCGCGCCGAGCGGCAGCGCTTCCATCGCGCCCTTGCGCAGCTCGCGGAAGTTGATGTCGAGCATCATCACCACGAACAGGAACAGCACGGCGACGGCGCCGACATAGACGATGATCAGGATCATCGCGATGAACTCGGCCCCCATCAGGAGGCAGAGACCGGCCGCCTGGAAGAAGGCGAGGATCAGGAAAAGGACGGAGTGAACGGGGTTCCGCGCCGAGATGACCATCACACCGGAGGCCACCAGCAGCGCGGCGAACACGTAGAAGGCGATGCCTTGGAGTATCATCGTTTTTCTCGCTTCCGCTTACCGGTAAGGAGCCTCGGCCGCGAGGTTCTGGGCGATTTCCGCCTCCCAGCGGTCGCCGTTCGCCAGCAGCTTCTGCTTGTTGTAGAAGAGCTCTTCCCGGGATTCGGTGGAGAACTCGAAGTTCGGCCCCATGACCACCGCGTCGACCGGGCAGGCCTCCTGGCACAGGCCGCAGTAGATGCACTTGGTCATGTCGATGTCGTAGCGCGTGGTGCGGCGGCTGCCGTCGTCACGCGGTTCGGCCTCGATGGTGATGGCGAGAGCCGGGCACACCGCTTCGCACAGCTTGCACGCGATGCAGCGCTCCTCGCCGCTCGCATAGCGGCGGAGCACATGCTCGCCGCGGAAGCGCGAGCTGATGGGGCCCTTCTCATAGGGGTAGTTCAGCGTGACCTTGGGCTTGAACATGTAGCGCAAGGTCAGCGCCATGCCGCCCAGCAGCTCGGTCAGGAACAGGCTGCGCGCCGCGCGGTCGAGGAACGCCATGGCCTCTTCGTCTCCTTCCTCGCCGGCGGCCGCTCCCGTTTGATGGGTTGGCTCGCCGGCACTCAAATCGACACGTCAATGGTGGGTTCGGTGCAGGCTGGCTTTGCGGCGATGCCGCTTACTTCGGCAGCCAGCCGAAGGTCACCAGGACGCCGGCGGTCAGCACGACCCAGAACAGCGACAGGGGCAGGAAGACCTTCCAACCCAGCCGCATCAGCTGGTCGTAGCGGTAGCGCGGCACGGTGGCGCGAACCCAGACGTAGGTGAACAGGCAGAACGCGATCTTCAGCGCGAACCACACGATGCCCGGCACCCAGGTGAAGGGCGCGAAGGGCAGCGGGGGCAGCCAGCCGCCGAGGAACAGGATGCTCGTCATCGCGCTCATCAGGATCATGTTGGCGTATTCGCCAAGGAAGAAGAGCGCGAAGGGGGCCGAGCTGTATTCGACCATGAAGCCGGCGACCAGCTCCGACTCGCCTTCCGGCAGGTCGAAGGGGGCGCGGTTGGTTTCCGCGAGCGCCGAGATGAAGAACATCACGAACATCGGCAGCAGCGGGATGCAGAACCAGACCTTCTCCTGGGCCCGAACGATGTCGGTCAGGTTCAGCGAGCCGACGCACAGCAGCACGGAGATGATGATGAGGCCCATCGAGACCTCATAGGACACCATCTGCGCCGCGGAGCGCAGCGCGCCGAGGAAGGCGTAGCGCGAGTTCGAGGCCCAGCCGGCCATCACGATGCCGTAGACGCCCAGCGAGGAGATCGCGAACAGGTACAGCACGCCGACGTTGATGTTGGACAGAACCACCCCGTAGTCGAACGGGATGACCGCCCAGGCGATCAGCGCCAGGAAGAAGGTCAGCATCGGCGCGACGTAGAACACGATGCGGTTGGCGCCTTCCGGCAGGATCTGCTCCTTGGCGAACAGCTTCAGGCCGTCGGCGAAGGGCTGCATCAGGCCGAAGGGGCCGACGATGCTCGGACCCTGGCGCATCTGCATCGCACCCATGATCTTGCGCTCGGCATAGGTCATGAAGGCGACGGCGACCAGCAGCGGCACGGTGATCGCCAGGATCTGCAGGACCATAATGATCAGCGGCAGGAGGAAGCCGCTCCAGAACTCAGCCATGGGTGCCAGTCCTCTCCTGAGCAGGGCCCACCAGCGCTTCCGTGCAGTTGGCCATCGTCACCGACGCCCGGCTGATCGGGTCGGTCATGTAGAAGTTGGTGATCGGCGTCACGAAGGGGGCGGCGTCCACCGGGCCCTGCGCGCCGAACGGCGCCCAGCTGGCCGGGGTCATCTCGCCCACCGCGCCGAAGATCGGATTCGCCGCCATCAGCCGCTGACGCAGCTGGCCGTGGGTGTCGAAGGGCAGCGTGGTGCCCAGGACTTCCGACAGGGCGCGGACGATCTTCCAGTCCTCGCGCGCTTCGCCCGGCGGGAAGACCGCGAGGCGGGCGAGCTGCGGACGGCCTTCGGTGTTGACGTAGACCGCATTCTTCTCGGTGTAGGCCGCACCCGGCAGGATGACGTCGGCGCGGTGGGCGCCGGCATCGCCATGGTGGCCCTGGTAGACCACAAAGGCATTGCCCAGCTTCGCCATATCGATCTCGTCGGCACCCAGCAGGTAGACGAAGTCGATCTCGCCCTTCGACGCGCCGTCGAGGATGCCGTGAACGTCTCGGCCACCCTCGCCCGGCAGGAAGCCGGCTTCGATGCCGCCGACACGCGCCGCGGCGGTGTGCAGCACGTTGAAGCCGTTCCAGTCGTCGCGGAACATGCCGTAGGCCTCGCCGACCAGACGGGCGGCGGCCTGGACCGCGAGACCGTCGACGCGCTGGAAGGCGCCCATGCCGACGATGATCATCGGGTTCTTGGCGGCACGCAGCGTCTCGGAGAACGGGTGGCTGCCGTCGACCAGCTGCTGCAGCGCGTCTGGACCGGAACCGATCACGCTGTAGGGGTAGGTCAGGTCGCGCTGCTCGCCGATGGAGGCGATGGTGACGCCGCCGGCCATATAGCGCTTGCGGATGCGGGCGTTGACCAGCGTGCCTTCCCAGCGCGGGTTGGTGCCGACCAGCAGGATGACGTCGGCCTTTTCGATGCCGGCGATGCCCGAGTTGAACAGGTAGCCGGCCCGCACCGAGGTGTCGAACCGCGCACCGTCCTGGCGGCAATCCAGATTGGCCGAGCCGAGCCGCGACAGCAGCTCCTTGAGCGCGAACTGAGCCTCGACATCGACCAGATCGCCGGCGATGGCGGCGACGCGGTTGCCGGACAGGCCCTTCAGACGCGCCGAGATGGCGGTGAAGGCCTCGGCCCAGCTGGCCGGGACCAGCTTGCCGTTCTGGCGGATGTAGGGGCGATCCAGACGCTGGCGCTTCAGACCGTCATAGGAGTAGCGGCTCTTGTCGTTCAGCCACTCCTCGTTGATGTCGTCGTTGACGCGCGGCAGGACGCGCATCACCTCGGGCCCACGGGCATCGACGCGGATGTTCGAGCCGACGGCGTCGAGAACGTCGACGGTCTCGGTCTTGCGCAGCTCCCACGGACGTGCCGTGAAGGCGTAGGGCTTGTGGGTCAAAGCACCCACCGGGCAGACGTCGGCGAGGTTGCCCGACAGCTCCGAGCCGATGGCCTTCTCGACGAAGGTGGTGATCTCCATATGCTCGCCGCGATAGACGGCGCCGACATCGGGAACACCGGCCACTTCGTTGATGAAGCGGATGCAGCGGGTGCAATGGATGCAACGGGTCATGATGGTCTTGATGACCGGACCCATATACTTGTCCTTGACCGCCCGCTTGTTCTCGCCGTAGCGACCGCGGTCGAAGCCATAGGCCATCGCCTGGTCCTGCAGATCGCACTCGCCGCCCTGATCGCAGATCGGGCAATCCAGCGGGTGGTTGATCAGCAGGAACTCCATGACGCCCTTGCGGGCCTTCAGGACGGTCTCGCTGTTGGTGCGGACGACCATTCCGTCGCCGCAGGGCATGGCGCAGGACGCGACCGGCTTGGGCGCGCGCTCCATCTCCACCAGGCACATGCGGCAGTTGGCCGGCACGCTGAGACGCTCGTGGTAGCAGAAGCGCGGAATCTCGATCCCCAGCTGCTCGCAAGCCTGGAGGATCGAGGTGCCCGGCTCGACCTCGATCTCGATCCCGTCGATGGTCAGTTTCGGCATGGGAACGGGAACTCCTTACTCGGCCGCCAGCGGGGCGCTGTTGCGGTAGGCCTGGATGCGCCGCTCCACTTCCGGGCGGAAGTGGCGGAACAGGCCCTGGATCGGCCAGGCGGCAGCGTCGCCGAGCGCGCAGATGGTGTGGCCTTCGACCTGCTTGGTGACCTGCAGCAGCATGTCGATCTCTTCCATGCGCGCGTTGCCGGTGACCATGCGCTGCATGACGCGGCTCATCCAGCCGGTGCCTTCGCGGCAGGGCGTGCACTGGCCGCAGGACTCATGGGCATAGAAGGACGACAGGCGGGCGATGGCCTTCACGATGTCGGTGGACTTGTCCATCACGATCACCGCGGCGGTGCCGAGGCCCGACTGCACTTCGCGCAAGGAGTCGAAGTCCATCAGAACTGTGTCGCAGATCGACTTGGGCAGGACCGGGACCGACGAACCGCCGGGAATGATGCCCAGCAGATTGTCCCAGCCGCCGCGCACGCCGCCGGCATGCTTCTCGATCAGCTCCTTCAGCGGGATGCCCATCTCCTCTTCCACGTTGCACGGCTTGTTGACGTGCCCGGAGATGCAGAAGAGCTTGGTGCCCGAGTTCTTCGGACGGCCGAGGCCGGCGAACCAGGAGGCGCCGCGGCGCAGGATGGTCGGAACGACGGCGATGGATTCGACGTTGTTCACCGTGGTCGGGCAGGAATAGAGACCGGCCTGGGCGGGGAACGGCGGCTTGTTGCGCGGCTGGCCCTTCTTGCCCTCGATCGACTCGATGAGCGCGGTTTCCTCGCCACAGATGTACGCGCCCGCACCGCGGTGGATGTAGACGTCGTAATCGTAGCCGGTGCCGCAGGCGTTCTTGCCGATCAGCCCCGCCGCATACGCCTCGTCGATGGCGCGCTGGACGTTGGAGCCTTCGTTGTAGAACTCGCCGCGGATGTAGATGTAGCAGGCGCTGGCACCGATGGCGAAACCGGCGATCAGGCAGCCTTCGATCAGCTTGTGCGGATCGTGGCGCAGGATGTCGCGGTCCTTGCAGGTGCCGGGCTCGCCCTCGTCGGCGTTGATGACGAGGTAGACGGGCTTGTCGGTCACGTTCTTCGGCATGAAGGACCACTTCATGCCGGTCGAGAAGCCGGCGCCGCCACGGCCGCGCAGCCCCGATTCCTTCACCTGCTCGATGATCCAGTCGCGGCCGTTGGCCAGGAAGGATGCCGTGTTGTCCCAGTCACCGCGCTTGCGGGCCCCGTCAAGACCGAAGTCCTGGTAGCCGTAGAGGTTGGTGAAGATGCGGTCCTCATCGCGAAGCATCGCTGTCCCCTCCCCCTCAATCGTCCGCTTGCGCGGTGGTAAAGGCCTTCAGCGTCGTCGGGCCGCCGACCGGCTCCGAGGACTGACGGCCGCTCTGCGAACCGGGCTTCGGCGTCTCGCCGCGCGCCAGGGCGTCGAGGATGCGCTCCATATGCTCCGGGGCCACGTCTTCGTAGTAATCGTCACCGATCTGCACAACCGGCGCGTTGACGCAGGCGCCCGAGCACTCGACCTCGCCCAGCGTGAACTGGCCGTCGGCCGTGGTCTCGCCCACCTCGATGCCGAGCTTCTTCTTGCAGGTGTGGACGATGTCGTCCGACCCGCGCAGCCAGCAGGGGGTGGTGGTGCAGACCTGGATGTGGTGCTTACCGACCGGGGTCTTGTTGTACATCGTGTAGAAGGTCGCGACCTCGTACACGCGGATGCGCGGCATGCCGAGCAGATCGGCCACGGCGTCCATGGCGACACGCGGCAGCCAGCCGCCGTTCTGGCGCTGGGCCACGTCCAGCAGCGGCATGCAGGCGCTGGCCTGCTTGCCCTGCGGATACTTGGCGATGATGCGCTTCGCCAGCTCCAGGTTTTCCTGGCTGAAGGTGAAGCTGGTCGGCTCGGCGTGGCCGTGATCGGAAGCGGGCGCGCTCATCGATCGATTTCTCCGAAAACGATGTCCATCGAGGCGATGTTGGCGACGGCGTCGGCCAGCATGTGACCCTTCGACATGAAGTCCAGGCCCTGAAGATGGGCGAAGCCCGGCGCGCGGATCTTGCAGCGGTAGGGCTTGTTGGTGCCGTCGGACACCAGATACACGCCGAACTCGCCCTTGGGCGCCTCGATGGCGGTGTAGGTCTCGCCGGCGGGAACGTGGAAGCCCTCGGTGAAGAGCTTGAAGTGGTGGATCAGCGCTTCCATCGAGCGCTTCATCTCGCCGCGCGGCGGCGGGGAGACCTTGCGGTCCTCGATCTTGTAGGGACCGGCCGGCATCTCCTTGCAGCACTGGCGGATGATGCGCAGCGACTGCTTCATCTCCTCCATGCGGACCAGATAGCGCGCCCAGCAGTCGCCGGTCAGGCCGACCGGGACGTCGAACTCCATGCGGTCATAGACCTCATAGGGCTGCGACTTGCGCAGATCCCAGGCGACGCCGGAGCCGCGCAGCATCGGACCGGTGAAGGCCCAGTCGAGCGCCTGCTCCTTGGTGACGATGCCGATGTCGACCGTGCGCTGCTTGAAGATGCGGTTCTCGGTCAGCAGGCTCTCGAGGTCGTCCATGAACTTCGGAAAACGCTCGGTGAAGGCCCAGATGTCGTCCAGCAGCCCGTCCGGAATGTCCCAGGCGACGCCGCCCGGCCGGAAATAGTTGGCGTGCAGGCGGGCACCCGACACGCGCTCGTAGAACTCCATGAGGATTTCGCGTTCCTCGAAGCCCCACAGCGCCGGGGTGATCGCGCCGACGTCCAGCGCGCCCGTCGTGATCGACAGGATGTGGTTCAGGATGCGCGTGATTTCCGAGAACAGCACGCGGATATACTGGGCGCGCAGCGGCGCCTTGATCTGCAGCAGGTTCTCGATGCCGAGCACATAGGCGTGCTCCATGCACATCGGGCTGACATAGTCCAGGCGGTCGAAATACGGCACGGCCTGGATGTAGGTCTTGTACTCGATCAGCTTCTCGGTGCCGCGGTGCAGCAGGCCGATGTGCGGATCGCAACGCTCGACCACCTCGCCGTTCAGCTCCATCACCAGACGGAGCACGCCGTGGGCGGCCGGATGCTGCGGCCCGAAATTCATCGTGTAGGGCTTGATCTGCGTCTTGGTCTCCGGACCGGAGGCGCTGATCGCCCCGTTCGGACCCGTCGAGACGACGCCGGTCGCCGATTCGGTCGAAACGGTCATGCTCACGGCTTCTTGCTCCCGTCCTGGAGGGCCGCCTTTTCATCGCCGGGCAGCATGACGTTGGTCATGCCTTCCCACGGGCTGAGGAAGTCGAAGGTGCGGAAATCCTGGGTCAGACGGACCGGCTCATAGATCACGCGCTTCTGGTCCTCGTCGTAGCGGGCTTCGACGTAGCCGGTCAGCGGGAAGTCCTTGCGGAAGGGGTGCCCCTCGAACCCGTAGTCGGTGAGGATGCGGCGCAGGTCCGGATGGTTTTCGAAGAAGACGCCGAACAGGTCCCACGCCTCGCGCTCGAACCAGTTCGCGGCGCTGAAGACGGAAACGGCCGACGGGACGGGCGTGTCCTCGTCGGTGGCCAGCTTCACGCGCATGCGCCGGTTGTGGGTGTAGCTGAGCAGCTGGTAGACGACCTCGAACCGCTCCGCGCGGTCGGGGTAATCGACCGCGGTGATGTCGGTCAGCTGCTCGAACCGGGTGTCCGGGTCGTCGCGCAGCGCGGTCAGCACCGCCAGGATGGCTGGCCGTTTGACCGTCACCATCAGTTCGCCGAGCTTCACCTCGACCTTGAGAACGTCGCCGCCGATCTTGGCGGCGATGACGTCCCCGAGTTCCTTCAACGCCTGTTCGGACATGGGTGGGACCCTGCCTTCCTACTTGTCTTCAGCGCGCTTGTCGTTCGTCCCGCCTCCGGCGGCCGGAAGCGGGACGGTACGCCGTGGTCAGCGGGCGATGCGATTGCCGCGCTTGATCTTCTTCTGGAGCTGGAGGATGCCGTAAATCAGCGCCTCCGCCGTCGGGGGGCAGCCCGGCACATAGATGTCCACCGGCACAATCCGGTCGCAGCCACGCACCACCGCGTAGGAATAGTGGTAGTAGCCGCCACCGTTGGCGCAGGACCCCATCGAGATGACCCAGCGCGGCTCCGGCATCTGGTCGTAGACCTTGCGGAGCGCCGGGGCCATCTTGTTGGTCAGGGTGCCGGCGACGATCATGCAGTCGGACTGGCGCGGGCTGGGACGCGGAATGACGCCGAAGCGGTCCAGGTCGTACCGGCTCATATAGGCGTGGATCATCTCCACCGCGCAGCAGGCCAGACCGAAGGTCATCGGCCACAGCGAGCCGGTCCGGGCCCAGGCCAGCAGATCCTCGTACTTCGCGAGCACGAAGCCCTTGTCCTGGATCTCGTCGGAGACCGCGCGGATGTAGGCGTCCTGTTCCGGTCCGGGCGGAATCGGCGCCAGCGGCTTGGCGACCTCTACTCCCATTCCAGAGCTCCTTTCTTCCACTCGTAAATGAAGCCGATGGTCAGGATGCCCAGGAACAGCATCATCGACCAGAAGCCGAACAGCCCGATGTCACCGAGCGCGACCGCCCACGGGAACAGGAAGGCGACTTCCAGGTCGAAGATGATGAACAGGATCGAGACCAGGTAGAACCGCACGTCGAACTTGGTGCGCGCGTCCTCGAACGGCTCGAAGCCGCATTCGTAGGGGGAGACCTTCTCGGCGTCCGGGTTCTTCGGGCTGATGACGTAGGATGCCCCCACCATCACCGCGGCCAGCGCGATGCCGATCAGCAGAAACACCAGGATCGGAAGATACTCAATGATCAGCGGAGTCGACACCGCGTTCCTCCCATAAGCCCACGACCACGGGCGCCGTTCCGGCCGGGAAATCGGCGGAAGCGCAAAGCCGTGGCAGCCATGCCTTGGATTAGCCCATCAGACGGGCCGGAATATATGCCGAGACCGTGGGCAAGGAAAGCGCTTTGAATCGCTTTTCACCACGCGGAAGGACAAGCCAGCCCCCGCGCTAGACCCTGGTAATACCACGTTTTTAAAATAGGAGAAAGGGAAGACAATATGCATGCGAAAAAGGACCCGCAATTTGCGAGTCCTTCGATCATACTGGCGCTTGACGCCGAATTTGAAAGAGAAAGTGGCGCGAGTGACGGGACTTGAACCCGCGGCCTCCGGCGTGACAGGCCGGCGCTCTAACCAACTGAGCTACACCCGCGCAGAGCGACTTGTTCGAAACACCTGATCGTTACTCAGCCAAAGGCTTGTTTCGCTTGGTGTTTTTCACCGGAGCCGTTGAGGCCCCCGTCGTTCGGTGGGCGGTTTGTAGTCGTCCGGGCCGCTGCCTGTCAATCACCAAATTGCAAAAAATTCCTCTCCGGCGAGGCCTGCCGTTCGCCGGCGTTTCACCGACGCCATCAGGGCAGGCGATGGGCGGCGCGCCGCAGTTCATCGAGCCGGTCGAAGGCTTGCAGCATACCAGCCGAGAGTTCCCGGTGGTCGACGGCATCGGGTCCACCGAAACGGGTCAGCGTTTCCTCCAATGCGCGGGCCAGATGTTCGGCGACATCGAGATGCTCCTGCTCCAGCGACAGTTCCAGCGCGGCGAGAATGCGGTCGCCCAGCCGCCGATCGTTCGAAGTCATGCGTTTTCCCACCCTGGTCCTGAACCGCGCGGCAAGGCGCCACCCCGGTCACGTTGCCTCGACCATACCAGCTTCGACCCGGCTGAGCCGAGTGATTCGCATCGCTGCGACATTTCGGAGGCAGCCCTTCCGGAGCGCCCTACCCCGTGCGATAGTCGCGCCATGCCGATCCACAGCTCCCCCCGTCTACGACTGACCGCCCTGCTGCCGTCCCTCGTCCTGTTCGCTGCGGGACCGGCGATGGCCGCCGCGAATGTCTCCGCCGCGCAGTCGGAAGCCAAGGAGATCGCCAAATCGATGGGCAACTGCACGCCGGCGAAGGTGGAGGTGTTGCGCTACACCGTGGGACGGGAGGGAGCGACCACCTTCAAGGTCGGCTGCACCGAGGACAAGGATGCCTTCGTCGTCGTGCAATGCCGCTCGCGCATCTGCACCCTGTTGCGCTGAGGCCCGCCCCAGCGGTGAATTCACCGCTTGTTAACCGCGTCCGCGTGCACTGTGCGGGATCGGTCGCGGCACATGCGTAGCGATGGGAACTGCTGGATGGTGGGCACGGGCATGGTCGCAGGGTTGGGCGCGACGCGAATGGGCCGGATGCGGGGTTGGATCGCCGTTTCGCTCGCGATTCCGGCACTGGCCCTTGCCGGCTGCACCTCCCCGCTCGGGCTGGCGGCGGCCGGTGCGGATGTCGTGACGCTGAACGCCACCAAGAAGACCATCGGCGACCATATCGTGTCGGCTGCCACGGGACGCGATTGCTCGATCCTGAGTTTTGAGAAAACCGGCGACTATTGTCCGGACAAGGTCGAGGTCGACCGGTCCCGCGTCTACTGCTACCGCACGCTGGCGGATGTCGAGTGCCATCACATCCCCGACCCCTACCGCAACGGCAATACCGCGCTCGCCAGCCCGCCGCCGGACATCCGCACCCTGCCGCGCAAGAAGGGCTGGTTCGACGACGCGACGCCCTACGCACCCAACAGCGGTTCGTAAGGGGCTCGTCTCAGCGCACCTTCTTCGCAACGAAGGCCTTGGCAATCGCCATCATCGCCTTTTCATGATTCGGCCCGCCCGCCGGGGCATCGTGGATCGTGCCCCCCTTCGCAGCGCCCAGCCCGGCAGACTTGCCAGCAGGGATGGTCCGTTGCGGGGCCTGCTGCTCGTCCGGTTCGCGGCCCAGCTGGTTCAGCAAATTCTCAAGCGCGTCACGGCTGAGACCGGAGGCGGACGGCCGCCCTCCCCCCGCACCGCCCGCGGCAGCCGGGCGCGCGGCCGGCCTGCTGCTGGCCGGACGGCCGGCGCGTTCGATGGCGGCGGCGGCGATGGCCTTCAGGAAGGGCTGGGCAATGCCGCGCAACAGGTCGGGATCCTCGACGGCCCAGGCCATCAGGAGCTTCTGCGCATTCATCCGGCTGCCCTTGGCCGCCAGGATCGCTTCGCGCACCTTGCCGTCGACGTAGGAATTGCTCATCGGGAATCGCTCATCGGGATATGTCCGCCGGCCGCAGAATGACGGGCGGAGCCACTCCGGACTGTCGGACCAACTCGGTTAACAAACGGTTGCGGGCCGAGAGGGGGCCGATGATGGCGGGACGGCATGGAAGAAGCGGTTGCCCGATCCGGGGCACACGCCGATAGTGGCGGGATGCTGATCGAAACCTTCGCCGACCTGATCTGCCCCTGGTGCTACATCGGCAAGCGCCGGCTCGACCGGGCGCTGATGCAGCGGCCCAACCTGCGCCCGGAACTACGCTGGCAGCCCTTCCAGCTGAACCCGGACATGCCGCGGGGCGGGATGTCGCGCGAGGACTATCTCGCCGCCAAGTTCGGCGGATCGGAACGGGCGCGGCAGATCCATCGGGTCGTCGAGGACACGGCAGCACGCGACGGGCTGCCACTGGCGCTCGACCGCATCCAGCGCACGCCCAACAGCTTCGACGCACACAGGCTGGTCCGCATCGCCGGGCGCCAGGGGCTGGGCAATGCCATGGCCGACGCGCTGTTCGCCGCCTATTTCGTCGAGGGCGTCGACATCGGCGACCCGGACGCGCTGACCAGCGTCGCCGCCGGGCTGGGACTGGATTTCGTCGAGACGCGGCGCCAACTGTCCAGCGACGCCGAATCGGCCGCGGTGCTCGCCGCCGACGCCCTGGCCCGCCAGATGGGATTGCAGGCGGTGCCCTGCTACATCTTCAACCGCCGCTACGCCCTGTCCGGCGCACAGGAACCGGCAAGCTTCCTGCCGCTGCTCGACCTCGGCAGCGAGGAACCGGAAAACCTGTCGGTCGTCGCCGGCTGATCCGGCAAACGGAACGAGACCGTCGGAACGGAAAAAGGCGGCCCGGAGGCCGCCCCGTCCCTGTCCGGCATGTCAGGCCGGCGTGCTGCTGGTCTTGGCGTAGCCCAGCGTCTTCAGGGCATCGGCGATCTCCGGCAGGATGCCCGGATCGTCGATGGTCGCCGGCATCTTGTAGTCCTGGCTGTCTGCGATCTTCTGCATGGTGCCGCGCAGGATCTTGCCCGACCGGGTCTTCGGCAGGCGGTCGACCACCAGGGCACGCTTGAAATCGGCGACCGGGCCGATCTGCTCGCGCACCAGTTGGACCACCTCCTTGACGATCTCCTCATGCGGTCGGGTCACGCCGGCCTTCAGGCAGACGAAGCCCAGCGGCACCTGCCCCTTGAGGTCGTCGGCCACGCCGATCACCGCGCATTCGGCGACATCCCTGTGGCTCGACAACACCTCTTCCATGGCGCCGGTGGACAGGCGATGGCCGGCGACGTTGATGATGTCGTCGGTGCGGGCCATGACATAGACATAGCCGTCATCGTCGACGAAGCCGGCGTCGCCGGTCTGGTAGTAGCCCGGGTAATCGGCAAGGTAGGACTTCTTGAAACGCTCGTCGGCGTTCCACAGCGTCGGCAGCGTGCCCGGAGGCAGCGGCAGCTTGACGCAGATGGCGCCGATGTCGCCGCGCGGAACCTCCTTCAGCTCGGCGTTCAGCACCCGCACGTCCCAGCCCGGCATCGGGCGGGTGGCGGAGCCGTACTTGATCGGGAACAGGTGAACGCCAAGCGGGTTGCCGGAAATCGCCCAGCCGGTCTCGGTCTGCCACCAGTGGTCGATCACGGGGACGTTCAGATTATCCTCGGCCCAGTGCAGCGTATCGGGGTCCGACCGCTCGCCGGCCAGGAACAGGGCGCGGAAGTGCGACAGGTCGTACTTCTTCAGGTAGTTGGCGTCCGGGTCCTCGCGCTTGATGGCGCGGAAGGCGGTGGGGGCGGTGAACAGCGTGCCGACCTTGTGCTGCTCGATCACGCGCCAGAAGGTGCCCGGATCGGGGGTGCCGACCGGCTTCCCTTCGAAGACCACGGTGGTGCAGCCGGTCAGCAGCGGCGCGTAGACGATATAGGAGTGGCCGACGACCCAGCCCACATCCGACGCCGCCCAATACACCTCGCCGGGCTTGACGTTGTAGATGTTGGTCATGGTCCAGCGCAGCGCCACCGCATGGCCGCCATTGTCGCGGACCACGCCCTTGGGCTGGCCGGTCGTGCCGGAGGTGTAGAGGATGTAGAGCGGATCGGTCGCCTTCACGGCCACGCACTCCGCCGGCTCGGCCGTCGCCACGGCTTCGGCCCAATCGACATCGCGGCCGACGATCAGCGCCGCCGTCTCCTGCGGGCGCTGCCAGACGATGACGCTGGACGGCTTGTGGGCCGATTGCTCGATGGCGGCGTCCAGCATCGGCTTGTACTTGACGATGCGGTTCGGCTCGATGCCGCAGGAGGCCGAAACGATCGCCTTCGGCTTGGCATCGTCGATTCGGGTTGCCAGTTCGTGCGGAGCGAAGCCGCCGAACACCACGGAATGGACAGCACCCAGACGGGCGCAGGCCAGCATGGCGACCAGCGACTGCGGGATCATCGGCATATAAAGGAGAACGCGGTCACCCTTCTCCACGCCCTGGGCGCGCAGAACACCAGCGAAGCGGGCGACCTGATTCAGCAGTTCGGCGTAGGTGATGGTCTGGACGGTCTGGGTGACCGGGCTGTCATAGATGATCGCCGCCTGATCTCCGCGCCCGCCTTCGACATGGCGGTCCACCGCATTGTAGCAGGTGTTCAGCTCCCCGCCGGTGAACCAGCGGTAGAAGGGTGCGTTGCTGTCGTCCAGCACCTTGTCCCACGGCTTGAACCAGGAAATGTCCTTCGCCGCCTCGCCCCAGAACCCCGCGGGGTCAGACAGGGAGCGGGCATGCATCTGGTCGAAAAGCTCGGCAGTTGTGGTGCTGGCGGTCGGGGTCATGGCAGGGCGTCCCTCGTTCTATTTTGGTACTATTCGGTGCGCATTTCCTCTCGGCCACGAAACGATCCGTTTCGCGACCTCCACAATCTGCGACAAAAGCATAAGTGCAGGCAAATGTCAGAAGGTCGGGGGTGCGACGGGCTGTCGCATTCCGAATCAGTGAAACGCTGTTTCGAAACCTGGATTTTAAAAAGAAACGCAGACCGGCCGAACGATCAGCGCGACCGATTGCTGGTGGAAGCGCCCCTTGTACAGATCGACGATTTCGCGGATCAGGCCCAGCGTCGCCGGGTCGCCGTCGGCCAGAAGCGTGAGGATTTTGCTGGGCTCGCGCACCAGCCGCCCGGTTTCGATGTCGCGCCAGTGGCCCGACCCGTCGGTGACGGTCAGGCCGTTGGGAAAGCGCGGCGTCACCTCACCGTTCAGGAAATCGGTCCAGTCGCGCTCGCTGACGCCGATCTCGTTGCCGATGTTCCGACCAAAGAACAATTGCGCCTCGATCATCGCGCCGGCCGCATAGGCTTCACAAACGAGCGCCGGCGCCGGTGCCGTTGAGGCGGGTGCCAGCTGGGCCGCGGCGGGACCGGCCAGCAGAAACAGCGAAAGCGCGACGGAGGAGAGGCTCGGGACCATCCGCATGACGGGCCAGGTGACAGGCATGGTGACGGGGCGCATCGGTGTTTCTCCATTCGGACGGGAGAGGGTGCGTGCGGCAGTGCGGTCAGCGACGCTCTGGTCAGGACGCCCCTGGACCGTTATGCATGGATCATGGCCGTCGATCCACCCATCACCGGAATCCGCCCGATCCTGACCGTCGTTCACGGCAACGGCGAGCGGCTGATCGTGGCCCGGCTCACCAACCTCGGCGGCGGCAGCCAGTCCAACCGCTTCGTCCTGCGCCGGGCCGACTTCCGCCCGCCCTGGGAACAGCCGGCGAAAGGCTATTTCGGCTATGCCGAGGTCGCCCGCGCGCTCGACGCCAACGGCTGGCGCGGCTGCGCCATCGAGGCGATGGCGACCACCGACCTGGAGGAACGCCGCGCCCGCCTGCTGGCCCGCAAGAAGCTGCACCTGCAATGCGTCGAGGCGGCAATCCGGCGGGCGCAGGAGGGGGAGACGCCCAAACTGGGCTAGGTTCCGTATTTAGCACTTCCCCAGCGCCTTCATGCGCCGGTCGAAATCGGCAGCGAGATCGGCGAGCGTCACTTGGCCAAGATGGCGGACGAGCACCGCCTCCGCCTCACGCAGTGCCCCATCGAGGGCGGCATTCACCGCCTGCTCGACCAGACAGCTCGGCTCGTCCGCGGTGGGACCGATGGCGAAGATCCCCGGCTCCCCCAATGCCCGGTGAATGTCCAGCAGGGTGATCCCGTCGAGCGGCCGTGCCAGCCGCCAGCCGCCGCCATGGCCCTTTTCCGACCGCACATGGCCGGCCTCGCGCAGCCCCGCCATGGTCCGGCGGATGACCACCGGATTGGTGTTCAGCATCTCGGCAATCGCCTCCGACGTCAGCGCACCGTCATGCCGGTCCATGTGGATCAACACATGCAGCATGCGGGAAAGGCGGCTGTCCTGTCTCATCGGCGATCGGTCCTTTTGGGTGTACGCAGGGCGAGCGGTCAACTCAGGCCACCTCATAAGTTACATGGCACATTGACCGCGCCCTTTCATGTAACTTATAATGTGTCGTGACTGGGCGCGGATGGCGCGCCCGCCCCATCCGTGGAAAGGCACAGGCATGAACGGAAACGACACGACGACCTATGACGCCATCATCGTCGGCGGCAGCTACGCCGGCATCGCCGCCGCGCTGCAGCTGGCTCGCGCCCGGCGCCGGGTGCTGGTGATGGATGAAGGGCTGCGGCGCAATCGCTTTGCCAGCCACTCCCATGGCTTTCTCGGGCAGGATGGCCGTCCGCCGGGAGACATCGCCGCCGAAGCCCGCGCCCAACTGATGCGCTATCCGACCGTCACCTGGATGACCGGACGGGCCGAAAAAGCCGCCAGGACGAGCAAGGGCTTCGAGATCGCCGATTCGGATGGCACCGGCCACCGTGCGCGCCGGCTGCTGATCGCCATCGGCGTGGTTGACGAATTGCCGGCGATTCCCGGTCTGGCCGAACGTTGGGGCCGCTCCGTCTTCCATTGCCCCTACTGCCATGGCTATGAGCTGATGCAAGGGCGTATCGGTGTCGTCGCCGTCTCCGGGCATTCCATGCACCATGCGCTGATGCTGCCGGATTGGGGACCGACGACGCTGCTGCTGAACGGCACCTTTGAACCGGATGCCGATCAGTCGGCCCATCTGGCGAGGCGTGGCGTCGCCGTCGAGACCGCCCTCATCACCGGGATCGAGGGTGACCCGCCGGAGGTCACGCTCGCCGACGGACGCCGAGTGCCTTTTGCCGGCCTGTTCGTGCTGCCGAGAAGCCGCGTTGCCAGCCCGCTGGCCGCACAGCTTGGGTGTGCTGACGAGGAAAGTCCGCTCGGCACCCATATCCGCGTCGATGCGATGCAGGAGACCAGCATCCCCGGTGTCTTCGCCTGCGGCGACGCGGCACGGGCCGCGGGATCGGTGGCGCTGGCCGTCGGCGCCGGTACGATTGCCGGCACGGCGCTGCACCGCTCGCTGCTGTTCTGCGAGGACGACGCCCTGTTCGCCCGCGACTAGCCGAACAACAGGCCCACCGCAATCGCCCACATCACCAGGGCGATGCCCCCGTCCATCACCCTCCAGGCGGCGGGCCGGGCGAACAGCGGGCGCAACAGCCGAGCGCCATAGCCGAGCGCGAAGAAGAACAGGAAGGACGCCGTCATCGCCCCCAGGGCGAAGGCGCCCCGCGCCTCGGCGAAGCGGGCGGAGACGGAGCCGACCAGCACCACCGTGTCCAGATAGACGTGTGGATTTAGCCAAGTCAGAGCAAGACAGGTCAGCAGCGCCGGCAGCAGCCCGCCCGGCTCCCGGTCCGCCGGGTTCAACCCGCCGCTGCCGCCCTGCCAGGCCGACCGGGCGCTGCGCAGGCCATAGACCAGCAGGAAGGCAGCACCGGCATAGCGCATCAATGGCTCCAGCCACGGC
This sequence comes from Azospirillum sp. 11R-A, assembly GCF_049472615.1. Taxonomy (NCBI): domain Bacteria; kingdom Pseudomonadati; phylum Pseudomonadota; class Alphaproteobacteria; order Rhodospirillales; family Azospirillaceae; genus Azospirillum; species Azospirillum sp. 11R-A. The sequence goes on from NZ_JBCEBL010000001.1 coordinate 150,147, forward strand.
CATCGCGCGCCGGCGCTGGCGAATCCGCTGACCCCGACCAGGATCAGCACGGCATCCGACAGGGCGCAGGTGGCGCAGATCGCCAGAACATGCTCGTTGCGCAAGCCCTGGCGCAGCACGAAGGCGTTCTGCGCCCCGATGGCCACGATCAGGCTGAAGCCGAGGAAAAGGCCCGGCAGGAAGGCGGGAAGCAGGACAGCGGTGGAAAGCTCGGTCATCGTGGCGGTTCCGGAGTCGGTGGATGCCAATCCGCTACCACCGCCCCCTCATTTCCCGTACTTAATCCTCCTTGCCCCGATGAAGCAGAGCTAATCCATGCTGGACTATCCGCTGATGGCGGCCCTGGCTGCCGTCATCCGCACCGGCAGTTTCGAGCGCGCCGCTCGGCAGCTGCACGTCACCCCCTCCGCGGTGTCGCAGCGGGTGAAGCTGCTGGAAGAGCGGCTGGGCACCGTGCTGGTGGTGCGCGGCCAGCCCTGCACCGGCACCGCCGCCGGCCAGCGCCTGTGCCAGCATGTGGAGCAGGTTTCCCTGCTGGAAAGCGAACTGCGCGGCGCCCTGCCCGGCCTCAGCCCGGCGGACGGGCCGATCACCCTGCGGATCGCCGTGAATGCCGACAGCCTCGCCACATGGTTCGTCGCGGCGATGGCGGAGTTGCCCGGCTGCCTGTTCGATCTGGTGCTGGACGACCAGGACCACAGCGCCGAGTGGCTGCGCAAGGGCGAGGTGCTGGCCGCCGTCACCGCCAGCGCGGCGCCGGTCCCCGGCTGCAACAGCCATCCGCTGGGCGCGCTGCGCTACCGCGCCACCGCCAGCCCAGACTATCTGCACCGCCATTTCCCCGATGGGGTGATGGCCAAAAGCCTCGCCACCGCACCCTGCCTGACCTTCAACCGCAAGGATCGGCTACAGGCGCAGTGGCTGCGTCTGGTGCTGGGCGATCACGAACCGGTGCCCACCCCGCCGACCCACTGGCTGCCCTCCACTCATGCCTTCGTCGACGGAGCGCTGGCCGGACTGGGATGGGGAATGAACCCCGACCCGCTGGTCGCAGACCATCTGGCAGCCGGCCGTCTGGTCGAGCTGGTGCCCGGCCGGCCGCTCGACGTGCCGCTGCATTGGCAGCAGAGCCGCATCGCCGGCACCGCGCTGGACGAGCTGTCGCGCGCGGTCCTCCGTGCCGGGCGGCAGGCGCTGCACCCAATCGTCGAAAGCATGGGAAGCCCGCCCGCCGCATGAGGACTTTGCCCACGCCGCGTGCGCGCTTATATGGATTCGACAAATCTCTGGAGGGATTCGATGACCAGCAGCGCCGCCATGGCCGCAAACGACACCCCCGATCTGGGTGCGCTTCCCACCTGGGACCTGAGCGACCTTTACCCCGGCACCGAGTCGCCTGAACTGAAGGCCGACCTCGACCGGATGGAACGCGAATGCAAGGCCTTCCGCGAGCGCTATGCCGGCAAGCTGGCGGCGCTGAGCGGCGACGATCTGGCCGCGGCGATCCGCCAGTATGAGGACATCGACGAGACGCTGTCGCGCGTCATGTCCTATGCCGGGCTGGTCTACAACGGCAACATGGTCGATCCGATCGTCGCCAAATTCTACCAGTCGGCGCAGGAGCGGGTGAACGACATCTCCGCCCACCTGATCTTCTTCACGCTGGAGATCAACCGGCTGGACGAGAACGATCTGGCGGCGAAGCAGAAGGCGTCCCCGTCGCTGCGCCATTACGAACCGTGGCTGCGCGACGTCCGCCTCTACCGCGACCACCAGCTGTCCGACGAGATCGAGCGGCTGCTACACGAAAAGCATGTGGTCGGCCGCGCCGCCTGGAACCGCCTGTTCGACGAGACCATCGCCAGCCTGCGCTTCCCGATGGGCGGTAAGGAGCTGACCTGTGCCGAGGCGCTGAACCGCCTGTCCGACCGCAACCCCGCCGTCCGCCGCGAGGCCGGCGAGGTGGTGGGCAAGGTGCTGGGCGAGAATGCGCGGCTGTTCGCGCTGGTCACCAACACGCTGGCCAAGGACAAGGAGATCGAGGACGAGTGGCGCAACTACCCGACGCCGACCTCCGCCCGCAACCTGTCCAACCGGGTCGAGGATGAGGTGGTCGACGCGCTGGTGTCCGCCGTCAAGGGTGCCTATCCGGACCTGTCGCACCGCTATTACACGATGAAGGCCAAGTGGTTCGGGCAGGACCATCTGGATTACTGGGACCGCAACGCTCCCCTGCCGGAGGATGCCGACCGCAGCATTCCCTGGAACGAGGCGCGCGACATCGTTCTGGGCGCCTATGGCCGCTTCTCCCCCGATCTCGCCAGCTTGGGCAAGCGCTTCTTCGACAACCCCTGGATCGACGCGCCGGTCCGTCCCGGCAAGGCGCCGGGCGCCTTCGCCCATCCGACCGTGCCCAGCGTCCACCCCTATCTGCTGGTCAATTACCAGGGCAAGACGCGCGACGTGATGACGCTGGCCCATGAGCTGGGGCATGGCGTCCACCAGATCCTGGCCGGCAAGCAGGGCCATTTCCTGTCCGACACCCCGCTGACGCTCGCGGAAACCGCGTCGGTGTTCGGCGAGATGCTGACCTTCCGCGCCCTGCTGGCGGCGGAGACCGACCCGAAGCGCCGCCGCATCATGCTGGCCGGCAAGGTCGAGGACATGTTGAACACGGTGGTCCGCCAGATCGCCTTCTTCGACTTCGAACGCCGCGTCCACACCGAACGGCGCGAGGGCGAACTGACCTCGGACCGCATCGGCGAGATCTGGATGGCGGTGCAGACCGAAAGCCTGGGCCCGGCGCTGCGCTTCGACGAGGGCTATCGCCATTTCTGGTCCTACATCCCCCACTTCATCCACTCGCCCTTCTATGTCTACGCCTATGCCTTCGGCGACTGCCTGGTGAACTCGCTCTACGCGGTCTACCAGGACGCCGAACAGGGCTTTGCGGAGAAGTATCTGGCGATGCTGTCGGCGGGCGGCACACTGCGTCACAAGGAGCTGCTGGCCCCGTTCGGCCTCGATGCCTCCGACCCGGCCTTCTGGCAGAAGGGCCTCGGCGTCATCCGCGGCTTCATCGACGAACTGGAGGCGAGCGAAGCGAAGGCCTGACGATCCGGGTGGCTTGACCACCGTCAAGAGACCATGACGGCTGTGCGGGTATGGTGGCCTTCGGAGCGTCGTCTCCGAAGGCCATCTTTTTTGGAAGCGAACATCATGCTTGCGACCACCACACCCGCCGCCACCACCACACCTGCGGCCGCCAGCACTGTCCCCATGCTCGGCTATGCGGTCATGGACTGCGACCATGTCGATTCGGTCGCGCTGCTGCAGGCGGCCTGCGAGGCCCCGGCCGGCGAGCTCCGGGCTCCCTTCGCCGCCTTCGCCAAGCATCTGCGCGAGCATTTCGCCCGCGAGAACGCGCTGATGACCCAGCACGGCTTCTTCGCCCTGCATTGCCACACGGAAGAGCACGCCCGCGTCCTGACCGTGGTCGCGACGATGGAGGCCGATCTGGCGGAGGGGAAGGAGAACCGCGCCCGGCTCTATGTGACCGAGCATTTCCCCGACTGGTTCCACACCCATCTGGCGACGATGGACCGGGTGACCGCGGATTTTCTGGCACAGGCGGAAGGGTGAGGATCCGGGGGAGGCATTAGGGCAGCCGCCTCTCCCACACCGAACCAAACTCCGGAAATGGAAAGGGGCCGGAACCTGCTCGGTTCCAGCCCCTTATGGATGGTGGGCGCACAAGGACTCGAACCTTGGACCCGCTGATTAAGAGTCAGCTGCTCTACCAACTGAGCTATGCGCCCATCCGTAGGAAATGTTCAAGAGATGGTGGGCGCACAAGGACTCGAACCTTGGACCCGCTGATTAAGAGTCAGCTGCTCTACCAACTGAGCTATGCGCCCATCTCTTGATGCGCTGAACTTGACTGATGTCTTTGCAGAAACCAGCCGACTGTTCATCGCGCCGGCCAAGCCGTTGTCCCGGCCGGTGTGGCGCGGTTTATAACGAAGGGCTTTTGACCTGTCGATAGCAAAATCGCACCCCATGTGAATTTTTTGGCGCGCGCTTTTCGGTGGCCGGACTCCGCCCCCGGCGGCTACACCGGCGCTGTCGAAACGGGGCATCGGAACGGGGGATCGGGGATGGGCGGCTGGACCGAAGGCTATGTCGGCGGCATCGACTATATCCGCGCCGTTTATCGCGACTGGTCGCCGGCCATGCTCTGCTTCGCCCTGACGCTGCGCGGCTGGCGCCCGCCGGAGGCGCTGCGCCGCGGCAGCTTCACCATGGCGGAGCCCGGCTGCGGCCATGGCCTGACCAACGCCCTGCTGGCCGGCGCCCACCCGGCGGCGCGGTTCGAGGCGATGGACTTCAACCCCTCCCACATCGCCGGTGTCCGCCGGCTGGCCGCCGATGCTGGGCTGGCCAATGCCGAGTTCCTCGAAGAGAGCTTCGCCGAATACGCCCGGCGCGACGGGCCGATGCTGGATGCCGTCGCGCTGCACGGCGTCTGGTCCTGGGTGAGCGCCGGGAACCGGGCGATCCTGCTGGAGGTGCTGCGCCGACGGCTGGCGCCGGGTGGCGTCGTCTTCGTCAGCTACAACGCCCTGCCCGGCACGCTGGCCCACATGCCGCTGCGCCGTCTTCTGGTGGAGCGCTGCGCCGAAGGCGACGGCCCCCTGCCCGACCGCATCGCCGCCGCGGTGGAGTTCGCGGCACGGATGGCGGCGCAGGGCGGCGGCTGGTTCGCCAACACCGACGGCGTGGTGGAGCGGATAGAACAGCTTCGCCGCAAATCGCCGAACTACATTGCCCACGAATATCTGAACGGCGACTGGACCGCCTTCTACCATGCCGACGTGACGCGCGAGCTTGCTGCCGCCAAGCTGGAGTTCGCCGGCGCCGCCGTCCCGATGGAGCAGTTGGACGATCTCACCCTCTCCCCCGCCCAGCAGGCGCTGGCGGGCGAGGCGCGCGACGCCGCCCAGGCCGAAACCCTGCGCGACGTGATGACCAACCGCAGCTTCCGCCGCGACCTGTTCGTGAAGGGCGGCGAGCGTCTGGGTCGGGCCGAGCGACGCGCCCTGCTGGGACAGACCCGTTTCGCGCTTCTGGTCGCCGCCGACGATCTGCCGGAAGGCGCATCCACCCCCGTCGGCCGCCTGTCCTTCCCCCGGGCGCTTTACCAGCCGCTGGGCGAGGCGCTGGCGGAAGGACCGCAAAGCCTGGACGCGCTGCTCACCCGCCCATCCCTGGCGGCACAGGGCGAGGACGCGGTGCTGCGGGCGCTGACCCTGCTGACCAGCCTGTCGCTGGCGGCACCGGCGATGCCCGAGGAGGGGGGCACCGAACGGAAAGTTTCCTGTGACCGCTTCAACGCCGCGGTTCTGGAGCGCCATCGCTTCGGCGACACGCCGGGTCAGCTCGCCTCGCCACTGCTGGGTGCCGGTGTGCCGGTGTCACGGATCGAGGCGCTGTTCCTGCTTGCCGCCCGTCTGGGCGAGGAACCCTCAGCCTTCGCCTGGCGGCACCTGACGGCCGACGGCATCGTGCTGGGGCGCGACGGCGAACGCTGCGAGGGGGATGAGGCCAACCGTGCGGAACTGGCGCGACGGCATGCGGCCTTCATGCAGCGGCGGCTGCCGGTGCTGGAAAGGCTTGGGGTGGCCTGACGGCAGGGGTGCCGAATACGAGGCCCCTCAGCGCTCCGGCGCCGTCTTCGGCAGCTTCTCGGCGATCCCATAGAGCGCCTCGCGCCGGCGGATCTCTGCGAACACGTCGTCGGGATGGATGTTCAGCGTCGCCCACAGGACCGAAAGATTGTAGAGCAGGTCGGCGCTTTCGTTGATGACGCCCTGACGGTCCTCGTTCATGGCGTCCAGCGCCACTTCGACCGCCTCCTCGCCCACTTTCTTAGCGATCTTCTTCGGCCCGGCGGCGATCAGCCGCGCGGTCTTGGAGTGCGCCGGGTCCATCTGCTGGCGGTCGAGGATGGCGGCATAGAGGCGGAGCAGGTCGTCGGTCATCAGGCGGGGATTGTCTCGTGTGCGGGTGACGGAAGCATCGTTCTGCTAACGTGATCACTCCGCAGCGGAATTACTATCCCCCATAGGCGCGGTGGAGCACCGCACAGCGGCCTTATGCCATGCGGCGCTCCGCTTCAGCCCACCGGATCGTAGGAATGATCGGCCTTGGGACGCTCTTCGAGCAGGGTCTGGCCGGTGCTGACGAAATAGACGACCTCGGCGATGTTGGTGGCGTGGTCGCCGATGCGCTCAAGGTTCTTGGCGATCATCATCAGGTGCATGTGCGCCGTGAATTGGTCCTGCGCCGCCAGTGCCGACCGTTCCACTTCCGCAACGAGGCTGGTGTAGAGCGCGTCCACCTCGTCGTCGGTGCGCCAGATCCGCAAGGCGGCCTCGCCGTCATTGTCGACATAGGCGTCGATCACGGCGCTGAGCCGTTCGCGCACCAGCCGGCCGAGCTGCGGCAGCCCCGCCATCGACCCGGAGTCGGGCAGGCTGAAGATGGCAACGGCGCGCTTGGCGGTGTTGGCGGCATGGTCGCCGATGCGCTCAAGGTTGCCAGCGATCTTCAAGGCCGCGATCACCTCGCGCAGATCGTCGGCGACCGGCTGGCGCAGGGCCAGTAGGCGCATGCAGTGAGCTTCGATGTCGTGTTCGAAGGAGTCGAGTCGGGCATCCGACTCCACGATCTTCCGCGCAAGCTCGGGGTTGCGCTGGGCCAGGCAGATCAGAGCCTGGTCGATCTGCGTCTCCGCAGCGCCGGCCATCTGCACGATGGCGGATTTCAGCCGCTTCAGCGCGTCCTCGAACGCGGACACGATGTGCGGAGCGGAGGTCTTCATGGTCGCCAAACCCTTCCCGGCGGTCTCGTTCCAAGCCGCCACCATAGCGCCGGGACGTTACGGTACGATGACAGCGCCTATGACCAATGGCGGCTCATCCGCACTTCGCACGTGCGGGAGAAACTGTCCGATTGATTTTGCGGCGCAGCATTGCGACACATGGTCCTTATCCCCCTCCCCAACGACGTCCCGAACCCGCCATGATCGAACGCCGCTTTGAACAGATCATCTTCGCCAGCCGCTGGCTGCTCGCGCCCTTCTATCTCGGGCTGGTGGTTTCGCTGGCCGCGCTGCTGGTGAAGTTCACGCAGGAGATCCTGCATATGATCCCGCAGGTGCTGGAGATGAGCGAAAAGGACGTGCTTCTGGGCGTGCTGACGCTCATCGACCTGTCCTTCGCCGGCAATCTTCTGCTGATGGTGATCTTCGCGGGGTATGAGAACTTCGTCTCCAAGATCGACGTCGCCAATCACGAAGACCGGCCGGACTGGATGGGCAAGGTCGATTTCGGCGGGCTGAAGCTGAAACTGATCGCCTCCATCGTCGCCATCTCGGGCATCCACCTGCTGAAAGCCTTCATGAACCTGGCGCAGACCTCGCGCGATGAGCTGATGTGGCTGGTCATCATCCACATGACCTTCGTGATTTCCGGTGTTCTGCTGGCCTGCATGGACCGGCTGGAAGGTCATCACGGCCATGCCACCAAGCCCGCGGAGAAAGCCGGGGCGAAACCCGCGGCCGATCATCACTGATAAGTTCCGGTGTTCCTTCGTCTCGTCTGTCAAATGTCTATTGCGGCACAGCAACGACAGGGATAGACACTGCACCGTCACGCCGGCCAGCAGGGTTTTCAGCGGATCGGAACGGGCTTTGCCGCAGGGCTTGGGCCCGTTGACGGATTATTAACCCTAACCCGCCACTGTGCCCATCACCAGATGCCATGCTGCGGCGGTCCCCGGTTCGCCGGAGACCCTGTCCACAGCAGGCATCAGGGCTGCCGGGCGCACTCTCCGCTTGAGCGTGCGGGCGCATTCGACTATGGAACCGTTGGCGGGCATGCTATGCCAGTCCGCCGGCTCGGCCGTCTCAACCGCTTTGATAGAGTTCGTCAGCTCCATGCTCTCCAAACTGCTCGGCGTGCTGTCCGCCGACATGGCGATCGATCTGGGGACGGCCAACACCCTGGTCTATGTCAAGGGCCGCGGCATCGTCCTGAACGAACCGTCCGTCGTCGCCATCGCCAACGTGCGCGGCAAAAAGCAGGTTCTCGCCGTCGGTGACGAGGCGAAGATGATGCTTGGCCGTACCCCCGGCAACATCCAGGCCATCCGGCCGCTTCGCGACGGCGTCATCGCCGATTTCGAAGTCGCGGAGGAAATGATCAAACATTTCATCCGCAAGGTTCACAACCGCCGCAGCTTCGCCAGCCCGCAGGTCATCATCTGCGTGCCGTCGGGCTCGACCGCGGTGGAACGCCGGGCGATCCAGGAATCGGCGGAGGCCGCAGGCGCCCGCCGCGTCTTCCTGATCGAGGAGCCGATGGCCGCCGCAATCGGCGCCGGGCTGCCGGTGACCGAACCGACGGGCTCGATGGTCGTCGACATCGGCGGCGGCACCACCGAAGTGGCCGTGCTGTCGCTGGGCGGCATCGTCTATTCGCGGTCGGTGCGCGTCGGCGGCGACAAGATGGACGAGGCCATCATCGGCTACATCCGCCGCAGCCACAATCTGCTGGTCGGCGAAGGCTCCGCCGAGCGGATCAAGAAGGAAATCGGCTCCGCCTGTCCGCCCGAGGACGGCGAAGGCCGCATCCTGGAGATCAAGGGTCGCGACCTGATGAACGGCGTGCCGAAGGAGCTGATCATCTCCGAGCGCCAGATCGCCGAGTCGCTGGCCGAGCCGGTCTCCGCCATCGTCGAGGCGGTGAAGGTCGCGCTGGAGCACACCGCTCCGGAACTGGCCGCCGACATCGTCGACAAGGGCATCGTGCTGACCGGCGGCGGCGCCCTGCTGGGCAACCTGGACTTCGTCCTGCGCCACGCCACCGGCCTGCCGGTGTCGATTGCGGACGATCCCCTCTCCTGCGTGGCGCTCGGCACCGGCCGCGCGCTGGAGGAGATGAAGACGCTGCGAAACGTCTTGGTCAGCGCCTACTGATTGGTGTATCCCTGGTTGGAAGGCCTCCGGTCCCCTGCCCACCCCTGGCGGTTAGGACCGGAGACGGACCGCGTATCTGGACGGGAATTTCCTGTGAAGCCACGCTCATCCGGCTCCGTCATCCGCCTTGCCGCCCCCTTGCGGGCCCTCGCGCAGCGATTCTCCTTCCTTCTGCTGGTGCTGGCCTCCATCGCGCTGATGATGGTCGGCAAGATCGAGTCCGTCTCGGTGGACAGCGCACGTGCACGCGTGACCGATGCCTTCGCCCCCATCCTGGATGCCATCTCCCGCCCCGCCGCCACGGCGGCGCGCGTGGTCGAATCCGCGGTGGAGCTTGAGAACGCCTTCGACGAGAACCAGCGGCTGAAGGCCGAGAACGCCCGGCTTCTGCAATGGAGGCAGGCCGCGCTGCGGCTAGAGGCGGAAAACAACAGCCTGCGCAGCCTGCTGCGGGTCCGTCCGGAACCGTCGGTCAACTACATCGCCGCCCGCGTCATCGCCACCCCCGGCAGCTCCTTCGTCCGCACGCTGGTGGTCACCGCCGGCAAGCGCGACGGGGTGCGCAAGGGTCAGGCGGCGCTCGCCGGTGCCGGTCTGGTCGGCCGGGTGATCGAGGTCGGCGAATGGTCGTCCCGCGTCCTTCTGCTGACCGACATCAACGCCCGCATTCCGGTGATCCTGTCGAACACGCGCCAGCGCTCGATCCTGGCCGGCGACAACTCCGATCAGGCCAAGCTTCTCTATCTGCCGCCTGACTCGCCGATCCAGGTGGGCGAACGGGTGGTGACCTCCGGCGACGGCGGCCTCTTCCCGCCCGGCCTGCCGGTGGGTGTGGTGACCGCGGTCAGCGAACGCGGCATCCGTGTCCTGCCCAGCGCCGACCTGTCGCGCGTGGAGCATCTGCGTCTGGTGGATTTCGGCCTGCCGAGCACCGATCTGGACCCGTCGCCAGATTCGAAGTGAAGTGGATGTGGAAGTGAGCTGGTTTTGGACGTGAGCCGGACGGACGGTCCGCCGACCCGGGGATTGCCGTCATGACGGCAACCTTCTGGCAGAAGGTGGACAAGACCGGGCGCAATCTGGCGCCCTTCGCCGTCACGGTGATGATGGTGCTGGTCGGCATGATCCCGCTGCCGGTCCCCGGCTATGCCCCGGTCGCACCGAACCTGACGCTGGTCTCGGTCTATTACTGGACGATCCACAGGCCTGACCTGATGCGCCCGGGGGTGGCCTTTCTCATCGGACTGCTTCAGGATTTCCTGATCGGCGGACCGTTGGGCGTCAATGCCCTGCTGCTGGTCGTCGCCCAATGGGCGGTCCTGAACCAGCGCCGGGTGTTCCTGGCCAGCACCTTCGCCTTGCTGTGGGTCGGCTTCACGCTGGTGATGGCGGGTGCCGTCCTGCTGCAATGGCTGGCTTTTTCGGTGCTCGACGCCGTCACGCTGTCGATCCTGCCGGCCCTGTTCCAGGGCCTGCTGACGGTGGCGGTGTTTCCTGCGGTGGGTTGGCTGCTGATCCGCGTCCATCGCGCGTTCCTGAACGGGTAAAGGGTCGACGGGTCTCATGAGTTCGATCGATCGCGACACCGACCGTTCCCGCCTGCTGGCGCGCCGCGCCCTGGTGCTGGGCGGTATCAAGCTGGCCGGCCTGTCCGCGCTGGTCGGTCGGCTCTATTACCTGCAAGTGGTCGAGTCGGCGCGCTACACCATGCTGGCCGAGGAAAACCGCATCAGCCTGCGGCTGATCGCCCCGTCCCGCGGCAACATCGTCGACCGCTTCGGCGTGCCGCTGGCGGTCAACCAGCAGAACTACCGCGTCGTCGTCGTGTCGGAGCGCACCCACAACATCCAGGAGACGCTCGACAAGATCTCCCGCATCGTGCCGCTGACCGATGGCGACCGCCGCCGCGTGCTGCGCGAATTGCACCGCAAGCGCCGCTTCGTTCCCGTCACCGTGCGCGAGAACCTGACCTGGGAACAGGTGGCGACGCTGGAGACCAATACCCCCGACCTGCCCGGCGTGTCCATCGAGGTGGGCGAGCTGCGCTATTACCCGCAGGCGGACTGGACCGCCCATATCCTGGGCTATGTCGGCGCCGTCTCGGAGTCGGAGCTGAGCGGCAACAGCGATCCGGTGCTCTCCCTGCCCGGCTTCCGCATCGGCAAGGCCGGCATCGAGAAGTTCCACGAGAAGGTGCTGCGCGGCACCGCCGGCACCAGCCAGTTGGAGGTCAATGCGGTCGGCCGCGTCATCCGCGAGCTGTCGCGCGACGAGGGCCAATCCGGTCGCGAGGTGCAGCTGACCATCGACATGGCTCTGCAACGCTTCGTGCAGGAGCGGCTGTCGCAGGAGGTCAGCGCCTCGGCCGTGGTGATGGACGTCCACACCGGCGGCATCTATGCGCTGTGCTCGCACCCCAGCTATGACCCCAACCAGTTCACCATGGGCATCAGCGCCGAACTGTGGGAGGAACTGCTGTCCAACCAGGCGACGCCGCTCAACAACAAGGCGGTGGTCGGGCAATATCCGCCGGGTTCGACCTTCAAGATGATGGCGGCGCTGGCGGCGCTCGAATCGGGGGTGGTCAGCAACCGGCACACGGTGTTCTGCCCCGGCCATCTGGAACTGGGTGACCACCGTTTCCACTGCTGGAAGCGCGGTGGGCACGGCACCATCGATTTCGTCGGCGCGCTGCGCCATTCCTGCGACGTGTTCTTCTACGACGTCTCGCGCCGCATCGGCATCGACCGCATCGCCGAGATGTCCAACCGGTTCGGCCTGGGCAGCCGCACCGGCATCGACCTGCCGCACGAGCGCGCCGGCCTAATTCCGTCCATTGCCTGGAAGAAGGCGACGCTGGGCAAGAACTGGGACATGGGCGAGACGCTGGTCGCCTCCATCGGCCAGGGCTATGTGCTGACGACGCCGCTGCAGCTGGCGGTGATGACCTGCCGGCTGGCCAACGGCGGCTATGCGGTCAAGCCGCACCTGACCAAGCAGATCAAGACGGTCAGCGGCGAGCAGACGGCCTGGCCCAGCATCGGTGTGAAAAAGGAGAACCTCGACATCGTGCTGCGCGGCATGACCGAGGTGACCAACGCTCCCAACGGCACCGCCTTCAAGTCGCGCATCACCGAGGTCGGCTATGAGATGGCCGGCAAGACCGGCTCCGCCCAGGTCCGCCGCATCACCATGGCCGAGCGCAACACCGGCGTGAAGAAGAACGAGGATCTGCCCTGGCGCGAGCGCGACCACGCGCTGTTCGTCGCCTTCGCGCCGATCCAGGCGCCGCGCTATGCCTGCGCGGTGTTCGTCGAACATGGCGGCGGCGGCTCCACCGCGGCAGCCCCGATTGCCCGCGACATCCTGCTGGAAACCCAGAAGCGCGACCCCGGCCGCGCCGCCGTCGCCGAAACCCCGCCGACCGGCTTCGGGGAGCCGCGGGGCTGAGGAGCGGATCGGGTCAGGACCGGGAGCGGGCCGGGATGGTCATCGCCGCCACTCCCAGCACGACCGCGGCGCAGCCGGCAAGCATGGTCGGCTCCAGCGTCTCGCCCAGCATCAGCACGCCGATGCCAACCCCAATCGGTACCCGCAGATAGGCTTGTGCGGTCGTCGGAACCGATCCGATGGTGTGGACGAGCCGGAAATAAAGTACGAAGGCCAGCGCGGTCGAGAAGACCGACAGGCCGGCAAGCGCCAGCAGCGAGTCCGGCGACGGCGACAGGGTCCAGGGGCGGTCGACCGCCACGCTGACCGGCAGCAACAGCGCTGCTCCGCACAGCAGCGACCCAGCCGCCGGCATGATCGGATCCAGTCCCTTGAAAACGCGGCCGAAAATGGCCGCTCCGGCATAGCAGACGGTGGCGAGAACGATGGCTCCTTGCGCCAGCAGATCGCGGCCGATGCCGTCGACAGCCCCGATCCCGATGATCAGCACCGTTCCACCGAGACCGGCGAACACGCCGACCGCTTTCCGCCAGCCCACGGCCTCGTGCCGGGTCAGCAGAAGGGTGATGAGGAAGGCGAAGATCGGCGTCGTCGCATTGAGGATCGCTGCGGACCCGGCATCGACCGTCTGTTCGGCCCAGGCGATCAGGGTAAAGGGGAGAACGCTGTTCAAACAGGCCTGGAGGAGGAACCGCTTCCACACGGCGCCTTCCCGCGGCAGGGACAGGCCGCGCCAGCGGATGACCGCCAGCAGGATGCCTCCGGCGATCAGGGTCCGCCCGGCGATGAAAGTCAGCGGCGGGATCGTCTCGACGCCGATCCGGATGAAGCTGTAGGACGCGCCCCACAAGGTCGCGAGGGCCAGCAGCAAGGCAAGCTCGACACGCAGATCGGGCCGCGAAGCGCGTGCATCGGGGGCTGGAAGGCTGGTCATGATGGCTCCGTCGGTCTTGAAAGGCGGCCCACCATGACAGCCGAGCCCTTGAAAGACCGCCGCGAACGCTTCGGCCGCGGACGAAACGTCGGCGGCTGACGAAGCCGACGAAGGGGCCTAAACTGATGGGTATGACCAACCCGCCCTTCCCCATCGCCTCCGCCAACGGCATCGCCACCATCGCCGCGCTGATCGGCGATCCGGCGCGGGCGAACATCCTCTCCGCCCTGATGGGCGGGCAGGCGCTGACCGCCGGCGAATTGTCCTGGCATGCCGGCGTCGGCGCGGCGACCACCAGCGGTCACCTTGCCAAAATGAGCGAGGCGGGATTGCTGGCGATGGAGCACCAGGGCCGGCACCGCTATTACCGGCTGGCCTCCCCCGACATCGCCCAGGCGATGGAAAGCCTGATGGCCGTGGCAGCCGCCGGCCCGCAGCGCCACCGTCCGCCCGGACCGAAGGACGAGGCGCTGCGGACCGCCCGCACCTGCTACGACCATCTCGCCGGGCGGCTCGGCACAAAACTGGCCGACAGGCTGAACGAGCGCGGGTTCGTGATCCTCGATGATGGCGGCGCCCTGGTGACGGACGACGGCCGCGATTTCCTGGGCGGCCTGGGTCTCGCAATTCCCGACGCCGGTGGGCACCGCAGGCCGCTGTGCCGGGTCTGCCTGGACTGGAGCGAGCGGCGGCACCATCTGGCCGGACGGCTGGGCGCGGCCCTGCTGACCTGTTCGCTGGAGCGCGGCTGGATCGCCCGCAGTTCCGACAGCCGTGCCGTGACGATCACCGAAGCCGGCGGCAAGGAGTTCGCCACGATTTTCGGCATCACGCCGGAGCATCTGGCCGCCAAATAAAAAGCGCGCCCCCGAAAGGACGCGCTTTTCAGCAAACCGACAGGCTTTCGCCGGATCAGTTCTTCGACTTGTCGACCAGACGGCGCTCGGCGATCCACGGCATCATGGCGCGCAGCTTCTCGCCGACCTTCTCGATCTCGTGCTCGGCGTTGCGGCGACGGATCGCCTTGAAGGACGGCTGGCCGGCCTTGCATTCCAGCATCCAGTCGCGGACGAAGCGGCCTTCCTGGATGTCGGTCAGGACGCGCTTCATCTCGGCCTTGGTCTCCGGCGTGATGATGCGCGGGCCGGTGCGGTAGTCACCGTATTCGGCCGTGTTGGAGATCGAGTAGCGCATGTTGGCCATGCCGCCCTCGTACATCAGGTCGACGATCAGCTTCACTTCGTGCAGGCACTCGAAGTAGGCCATCTCGGGGGCGTAGCCCGCCTCGACCAGCGTCTCGTAGCCGGCGCGGATCAGCTCGGTCAGGCCGCCGCAGAGCACGGCCTGTTCACCGAACAGGTCGGTCTCGCACTCTTCCTTGAAGGTCGTCTCGATGATGCCGGCGCGGCCGCCGCCATTGGCCGAGGCGTAGGACAGGGCGATGTCCAGCGCGTTGCCCGAGGCGTTCTGGTGCACGGCGACCAGCGACGGCACGCCGCCGCCACGCTGGTATTCGCTGCGCACGGTGTGGCCGGGGCCCTTCGGCGCGATCATGAACACGTCGAGGTCGGTGCGGGCCTCGATCAGGTTGAAGTGGATGTTCAGGCCGTGCGCGAAGGCCAGGGCGGCGCCCTGCTTCATGTTCGGGGCCAGATCGTCCTTGTACAGGTCGGCCTGCAGCTCGTCCGGGGTCAGAACCATCACGACGTCGGCCCAGGCGGCGGCTTCGGCCGGGGTCATCACGGTGAAGCCGGCGGTCTCGGCCTTCTTGATGGTGGCCGAACCCGGGCGGAGCGCGATCCGCACGTCCTTCACGCCGCTGTCACGCAGGTTGTGGGCGTGGGCGTGGCCCTGGCTGCCGTAGCCGACGATGACGACCTTCTTGCCCTTGATCAGGTTGACGTCGGCATCACGATCGTAATAGACGCGCATGGAGATGATTCCTTGAATTCGCAACGAACGAAGACAGAGTGCGTTTCCTGCGGCGGATTACTCCATTGAGCAAAGCCGCGCGTCAAGAGAAACAATCGCTCGATGGAACGGCAAAATGCAAAGCTTCCTTGCGTTTTTGCCGCCCCAATCTTTCGCAGAATGCTGTTCTGCGGGGAGTGGTGCCTTAAAAGGCCGCCGGCCCCTTCGACATGGCGACCACGCCGGTGCGGCTGGCCTCCACGAGTCCGAGCTGGGTCATCAGACCGACGAAGTCGTCGACCTGCTCGGTGGTGCCGGTCAGCTCGAAGACGAAGCTGGTGAGCGTGGCGTCCACCACCTTGGCCTTGAAGATGTCGGCGAGGCGCAGCGCCTCGATCCGCTTGTCGCCGGTGCCGGCCACCTTGACCAGCGCCAGCTCGCGCTCCACCGCCGGCCCCTCGTCGGTCAGGTCATGGACGCGGTGGACCGGAACCAGCCGGCTCAACTGCGCCTTGATCTGCTCGATGATCATCCGGGTGCCGGAGGTGACGAGCGTGATGCGCGACAGGTGGTCGGCGTTGTTCACCTCGGCCACCGTCAGGCTTTCGATGTTGTAGCCGCGGCCGGAGAACAGCCCGATGACGCGGGCGAGAACGCCCGGCTCGTTGTCCACCAGCACGGCGATGGTGTGCTTTTCGATCGCGTTTTCCATGAGACCCGTCCCTCCTGTTCGTTCGTCGTCAGCCGATCAGACCAGCACCATGCCGTCTTCCGGCGTGGCGTCGGACGGGCTGTCGTCCGGACCGAACAGGATCTCGTTGTGGGCCTTGCCGCCCGGGATCATCGGGAAGCAGTTTTCCTTCGGATCGACGGCGATGTCGATGATGCAAGGGCGGTCGGTGACCGCCAGCATCTTCTCGATCACCTGATCGACCTCGGCCACCGTGGTGGCGCGCAGGCCGACGCAACCCCAGGATTCCGCCAGCTTCACGAAGTCCGGCAGGGCTTCGGAGTAGCTCTGGGAATAGCGCGAGCCGTGCAGCAGTTCCTGCCACTGGCGCACCATGCCCATATACTGGTTGTTCAGGATGAAGATCTTGACCGGCGCGCGGTACTGAACGGCGGTGCCGATCTCCTGCATGTTCATCAGGAAGCTGGCCTCGCCCGACACGTCGACGACGATGGCGTCGGGGTGGGCCAGCTGGGCGCCGATGGCGGCCGGCAGGCCATAGCCCATGGTGCCGAGCCCGCCCGAGGTCATCCAGCGGTTCGGCTGGTCGAAGGGGAGGAACTGGGCGGCCCACATCTGGTGCTGGCCGACTTCCGTCGTGATGTAGTGGTCCTTGCCGCGCAGGGCCTCGCGCAGGCGCTCCAGCGCATATTGCGGCTTGATGACCGATTCGGTGCGGTTGTAGTTCAGGCAGTTGCGGGCACGCCAGCCCTCGATCTTGCCCCACCACTCCTTCAGCGCGGCCTTGTCCGGCGACTTGGCGCGCGCCTTCCAGATGCGCAGCATGTCTTCCAGCACGGCGCCGCAGTCACCGACGATCGGAATGTCGACCGCGACGTTCTTGTTGATCGAGCTAGGATCGATGTCGACGTGGATCTTCTTGGAACCCGGCGAGAATTCCGACAGCTTGCCGGTCACGCGGTCGTCGAAACGAGCGCCGATGTTGATCATGACGTCGCATTCGTACATGGCGAGATTCGCCTCGTACGTGCCGTGCATGCCGAGCATACCCAACCACTGGTTTTCGGACGCCGGGAAGGCGCCCAGCCCCATCAGGGTGGAGGTGATCGGGAAACCGGTGGTCTTGACGAACTGGGTCAGCAGCTTGGCTGCGAAGGGGCCGGCGTTGATCACGCCGCCGCCGGTGTAGAAGACCGGCCGCTTGGCGTTGGCGATCAGTTCAATCGCCTCTTCGATACGGGCGATCTCCGGCTTCACCTGCGGCCGGTAGGTCTTGTGCTTGACCTCCGTCGGCGGGACGTAGGTGCCGTCGGCGAACTGCACGTCCTTCGGGATGTCGACCAGCACCGGGCCGGGACGGCCGCTGCGCGCGACATAGAAGGCCTCGTGCAGGGTGCGGGCCAGATTGTCGACGTCCTTCACCAGGTAATTGTGCTTGGTGCAGGGACGGGTGATGCCGGTGGTGTCGGCTTCCTGGAAGGCGTCGTTGCCGATCAGGTGGGTCGGCACCTGACCCGACAGGCAGACCAGCGGGATGCTGTCGCACAGAGCGTCCAGCAGGCCGGTCACCGCGTTGGTGGCGCCGGGGCCGGAGGTCACCAGCACGCAGCCGACCTTGCCGGTCGAGCGCGCGTAACCTTCGGCCGCATGAACCGCGGCCTGCTCGTGGCGTACAAGGACATGCTTCAGGTCGTTCTGCTGGAACAGCGCGTCGTAGATGGGAAGTACGGCGCCGCCGGGATAGCCGAAGATGATGTCAACGCCCTGATCCTTCAGGGCCTTGATGACGATCTGGGCGCCGGTCAGCTTCTGTTCGGACATCGCTCACGACCTTCTCATGTGGGCGCCTCCTCTAAGGCACCCGGTTCCTTGGACTTGTCACCGGCCGAGGCTGCTGGGCTATGCCGTCGGAACAACGGTTTAGCCCCGATGGCGGGGGCCGGGAGCGGCAAATTAGTCAAAAGCCCGGTCGCAGGTCAACCCATTTTGCGAATGTTCGCAAAGTTTTTTTGCCGCAGTTTTTCCAAATGTTGCGCATTGGCTTTGCAACATCGGCTCTGTGCCGCGTGGTTCCCACCGGATGCGGAAACGGCGGCCGCACCGAAGCGCGGCCGCCGTTCCGAAGAGGCGACGACGAAAAACCGAAGCCGTCAGGCGGCGGTCTTCAACAGCCCGCACAGGCGGCGGATGCCCTCGCGGATCTGGGCCGGCTTGGTGACGGAGAAGGCCAGCCGCAGCGTGTTCTTGCCCGACCGGTCAGCGTGGAAGGCCGAACCGGGGACGAAGGCGACGTTGGCCTCCTTGATGGCGCGGGCCAGCAGCTCGGTGCCGTCGACACCCTCCGGCGCCTCGATCCAGACAAACAGGCCGCCCTCCGGCTTGGTCCAGGTGACGCCCGGCGGGGCGTATTCCTCGAGAGCCGCCAACATGGCGTCGCGGCGCTCCTTGTACTGGGTGCGCAGCAGCTTGAGGTGGCTGTCGAAGATCTGCGAGACGACGTCGTGCATGACGATCTGGTTGATCGTGCTGGCATGCAGGTCGGCGGCCTGCTTCATCAGGACCAGCCGGTTCACCACCTCGGGCGCCGCGTTGACCCAGCCGACGCGCATCGCCGGCACCATCGTCTTGGAGAAGGTGCCGCCGAAGATGACGTTGGTCAGCTTGCCACCGTTGCGCTCGCAATCCAGCGCCGCCAGCAGCGGCAGATGCTCGCCGTCATAGCGCAATTCGCAATAGGCGGTGTCCTCGATCACCGGCACGCCGGCCGCCTCGCAGGCGTCCAGGATGGCGTGGCGGCGGGCCAGCGTCACCGTGGTGCCGTTGGGATTCTGGAAATCGGGGACGAGGTAGAAGAACTTCGGCTTCTGCGCCAGCGCCTCGGTCAGCGCCGTCATCTCCGGCCCTTCCTCGTCCATCGGGATCGAGAGATAGGTCGGCTCGTAGGGCGAGAAGGCCTGCAGCGCGCCGAGGTAGGTCGGGCGGGTCACCACGATCTTGTCGCCGGGACCGATCAGCAGCTTGCCGACGAACTCCAGCACCTGCTGCGAGCCGTTGGTGATGAGAACGCCGTCCAGCCCGATGTTGACGCCCTTGCCGCCCATATAGTCACAGATCCACTCCCGCAGCGGCGTGTAGCCTTCGGTGATGGAATATTGCAGGGCGGCGCCGGCACCGGAATTGGACTGGAAGATCTTCTCGTAGGCGCGTGCGATGGCCGAGCTGGGGAACAGGTCCGGATCGGGGATGCCACCGGCGAAGGAGATGATCTCCGGACGATCGATCAGCTTCAGCAGTTCCCGGATTTCGGACGCCGTCATGCCGCCCACGCGGCCCGCGAACACATGACCCCAATCAACCGACACGGTGCTTCTCCTTCGGATCAGTAATTTAGTATCGTTCCCAGGCGGTCGAGCATTGCATTTCGTACCGCGAGCGAACAAGGCAGATCGATGGTATGGCAGCTATGCTGTCCTGTATGACTTACCAGCATATCGGGCGATTTGCCAACAATCTGATGTCGGAACCACGTGACCTGCCGTTTGGCATAGCGGCGGGTCGATTGCTGGGCCAGCGCAATGGCCTCGTCGAGCGGGATTTCGCCGTGCAGAACGCCGCGCAGTTCGGGCACTCCCAAGGCTTTCAGCACCGGCAGGTCGGGGGTGAGGGGCTGTTCGTGAGCGAGAGCGTCCAATCGCCGCACCTCCTCCAGCGCCCCCTGCTCCATCATCAGCTCGAAGCGCCTGTCGCACTGGGCATAGAGATCGGCCCGCGGCGGATCGAGCACAAGGATGGTGAAGCGCAGATCGGCCGGCGAGCCCTGGGCGGTCCGACTCTGCCAATGGGACAGCGGATGGCCGGTGGCCTCCAGCACCTCCCAGGCGCGGGTCAGGCGGGTGGTGTCGCCGGGGTTCAGCTTGGCCGACGCCGGATCGCGGGCGACCAGTGCGGCGCGGAAGGCCTCGCCGCCGATGGCGGCCAGCCGGGCATGGGCGGCGGCACGCACTTCGTCGGGAATGGCCGGCACCTCGCTCAGCCCCTGCATCAGCGCGCGCAGATAGAGGCCGGTGCCGCCGACCACCACCGGCAGCCGGCCCTCGGTCCTGGCGGCGGCGATCTCCGCCAGCGCCATCTCGCGCCAGCGCGCAGCCGATCCGCGTTCCGCCGCCGGCAGCACGCCATAGAGCCGGTGGGGCGCCCGCGCCAGATCCTCGGCCGGCGGTCGGGCGGTCAGCACATCCAGGTCGGCGTAGAGCTGCATGCTGTCGGCATTGATGACGGTGCCGCCGAACGCCTCGGCAATGGCAAGTGCCAGCCCCGACTTGCCCGACGCGGTGGGGCCGCCGATGACGATGACGTCGGTCAAAGGGGTGGTCAGAGGGGTGGTGAGGTCGCTCATCGCCCTTGCATGGCGTTCCGGCGCCCGCTTTGCAACACCCAACCGCATGCCGACGCCGAAGCTTCGTTGGACCCGGCCCCGTGGCTGTGGTAGGCAGCGCGCAAAGGCCCTCTTTTCCTCGGGATACCCGCCGATGAACGCCGTCGCCACGCTGATCGCCCCCCGCACCGCCACGCTCGACGAGGCCGCCGTCCAGACCGCCAAGGCGGCTCTGGTCGGGCTGGGCGCCGATGCCGGCGCACCGGACTGGCTGGCGCCGGGCACCGCCTGCGACCTGCCCTTCGGCAATCTGGCGCCCGAACAGGCGGAGGCGGCGATCCGCCATGCCCTGACGGCGAATGGGACCGGTGCGGCGCTGGACATCATCGCCCAGCCGGCGGCGACGCGGCGCAAGCGGCTGCTGGTCGCCGACATGGAATCGACGATCATCGAGCAGGAGATGCTGGACGAGCTTGGCGACTATGTCGGGCTGAAGGGCCACATCGCCGACATCACCGCCCGCGCCATGAACGGCGAGATCGACTTCAAGGACGCGGTGCGCGAGCGGGTCGCCCTGCTGAAGGGCCTGAACGAGACGGTGATCGACGAGGTGTGGCAGCGCGCCACATTGATGCCGGGTGCCGCCCAGCTGGTCGGCACCATGCGCGCCAACGGCGCCGTCTGCGTTCTGGTGTCGGGCGGCTTCCGCTGCTTCACCGGCCGGGTGCGCAGCTGGATCGGCTTCGACGACGACCGCGGCAATGAACTGGAGGTGGAGGGCGGCGTGATGACCGGCAAGGTGATCGAGCCGATCCTGGACAAGGACAGCAAGCTCCAGGCGCTGATGGCCTATGCCGGTGAGCATCGCGTGCCGGTGGCGGAAACCATGGCCGTCGGCGACGGCGCCAACGACCTGCCGATGCTGCTGGCCGCCGGGCTGGGCGTCGCCTTCCATGCCAAGGCGGTGGTCGCCGCCGAAGCCCGCGCCCGCGTCGATCATGGCGACCTCACCGCCCTGCTCTACGCCCAGGGCTACCGGGCGGCGGAGTTCGTGGGGTAAGGGGGCTGCCCCTCCCCCTTACGCCCACACGCCGCGCACATAGGGCGTCAGTTGCGTGTCCATCAGGATGATGTGGCGGACCAGCCAGTCGGCGGTGAATTTGTAGAGCTGCTCCGCATTCTCGTGGGTGGGTTCGATCGAAAAGCGGTTGGACAGTTCGCTGACCATCTTCACCGCGGCGCGGTGCATGGCGACGTGCTCCTCGAACTGCGGGTAGCGCACGATCTGCATGATCCGCTCTTCGCGAGCGAAATGCTCCTTGGTGTATTCCAGCAGCTTGACCAGGATCTTGGCGACGCGGACCGGCTGGAACCGCTGAGCGGCCAGCGCTGCGTCGAGTTCGTTCAGATACTCGATCAGATGCTTGTGATCGTCGTCGATGGACGGTTGGCCGACGCTCAACTGCCGTCGCCATGTTATGGCGCCCATGACCCTGCCGCCTCCCCCCTTGCCGGCACCCCGTTAGCCCGGATTATGGCTGGTGTTACCATTGCGCCAAAACAGCCGGCGGCGTCACACGGCAATATGACGCACCCGCCAGGAGACAGGCGGAGGAGGCAGCCCGGAATGAAACAGGGCGGATGCGTCGCCGCACCCGCCCCATTCCGCATCCTGTACCCCGCCGCTATCGGGCGGGGATCAGGTTCAGTCGTCGTCAGCCGACGATCGAGTAGCCGCAGTCGACATAGGTGGTGTCACCGGTGATGCCCTTGGCGCCATCGGTGGCGAGGAAGGCAGTGGTGTAGCCAACCTCTTCGATGGTGACCAGACGGCCCTCCGGCGCGCGCTCGGCGGCCTTGTTCATCAGCTCGTCGAAATGGGCGATGCCGGAGGCGGCGCGGGTCTTGATCGGGCCGGGGGAGATGGCGTGGACGCGGATGCCCTTCGGGCCCAGCTCGGCCGCCAGATAGCGCACGCTGGCTTCCAGGGCGGCCTTGACCGGCCCCATGACGCCGTAATTGTCGATGACGCGGTTGGCGCCGAAATAGGACATGGTGAACAGCGACCCACCGTCCTTCATCAGCGGCTCGGCATACTTCGCCATGCGGATGAAGGAGTGGCAGGAGACGTCCATCGCCTGCTGGAAGCCCTCGCGCGAGCAATCGACGACGCGGCCGTGCAGATCCTCCTTCGGGGCGAAGGCGATGCTGTGCAGCGCGAAGTCGAGCTTGCCCCACTTCTCGCCGATCTTGTCGAAGATGGCCTTCAGCTCGCCCTCGCCGGTGACGTCCACCGGTTCGAAGATCTCGGCCTCGAGCTGCTGGGCCAGCGGCTCGACGAACTTCTTGGCCTTGTCGTTCAGATAGCTGACCGCGAGGTCGGCACCCATCGCGCGGAAGGCGCGGGCGCAGCCCCAGGCGATCGACTGGTCGTTGGCGATGCCAAGAACGAGCCCCTTCTTGCCTTCGAGCGTGGCGGCGGCGGGAATGATCGTGGTCATGCGGACTGTCCTGCGGTCGATGTGACGGGAGGAGCGGCCGCAACCGTGGCGGCCTTTCGCCGGGTGCACAGACGCGGCGTTCCTTGTGCAGTGCACCATAAACGAACTGCCGCGGGTCCGCAACGTGCAATGGGCGCGAACCGCACATGCGCTTCAATCATTGCGCAGCATTGCCGCAGGCACGATCAGTAAAAGCCGAAGTCGTCCAAATTCTGTCTTTCATTGATCCATATCAAAAACGGCCCGCCAGCGCAGGACTGGCAGGCCGTTTCTTGATGACATTTCTGTTATGGCATCAGGTCGCTTGGCTGATTGCCCGCTTACCGCGCAACACCCGGGCTGAAGGAGGGCGGATCGCTCGCCGGGAAGGATTCCTGGGAAGCCTCGTCGACGATCTCCTCCTCGCAGCTCTCCTGATAGATGTCGCCGGGATGGCGGGAATAGGGGTCGATGCCATGTTCGACATCCTGAGCCGGAAAGGCCGCCCGGTCATTGTGCGACCAGTCGGCCAGCATCGCCTTGCCGGGGCAATAGCCGGTCAGGCCGCGCGCAACCAGCGCGCCGCCGGCCAGCGCCATGGCGGCGCCGGTCCAGTTGGGCCGGCGCAGGCCCAGCACCGCCAGCACCACGCCGCCGGCCAGCGACGCCAGCCGTTCGTTATGGCCGACATTGATGCCGTAGCTGCCGGTGGAGCCGGGCAAGCGGTCGGCCACGTGGTCCGCTATGCCGCGCAGGTTGCGCTGGGCCGTGTCGGTGATCGAAGAGAGTTCCATGTCGGTCCTCCTGAATGCGGGTCCCGGTCAGGCGGGTCCCAATCAGGGACCGTCCGCCATCGGATCGTTATCGCGTTACTGTTGGGAAACCGGCGGCTGGGGGCTGCCGTTCCCGGACGGCGTCTGCGCGGCGGCGTCCGGCGTCGCCTTGGGCGCACCGCCCTGCCCCATTCCTGCGCCGGGCGTCGCCCCGCTGGAACCGGCGGCGCCGCGCGCCTGCTGCAATTCGCTGTTCAGCCGCGCCACCTCCTGCGACAGGCGCTGCACCTCCTGGCGCAGCGGTGCCGCCGAGACCTCGCCGTTTCCGCCGGCCGCGCCGGCGATGGCAGCCAGCGTCGCCGAATCGCGCATCCAGTAGGGGGCGACGCCATAATAGGTGTGAACCGCCATCGCCCACTGGCGGTCGTTCATGTTCGGGCGGTTCTTGTCGTCGAACCGCGGCGCGTTGGTCAGCTTGTCCTTCGGCACATTCAGGACATAGCCCTCGCCCGACGGGGTGAACAGCGCCCACGGAACCGCGAAGTCGGCCTCGCCGATGCCGAGGAAGCCGCCCAGTTCGACCACGGCATAGGCGACGCGCCCGGTGCCGGGATCGATGATCAGTTCGGAAATGCTGCCGAGATCCTTGCCGTCCGGGCTGCGCAGCTTGGCGTTCTCAAGATCGTCGGCCGCGATGGCGCGCGGATGGGCGATGGACTCCTGGAGCGCCGTCGCCTCGCCCAGGATGGCCTGGCAGGCGGGGGCGTTGCCCTTCTGTGCGGCGGCCTGCGCGGCCTGCTGGAGCGCGCGCAGCTGTGCGGTTTCCTGCGGGATCACAGGCGCGGCGGAGCCGGGGCCGGCAGCCTCGAGAGCCGCCGCCTGCTGTCCCAGCCGGTCAAGCCCGGCCGCGCAATCGTCGGCCGCCAGCGCGGGCGCGGCGAAGGACAGGGTTCCCAGCGCGGCCAGCAGCAGGGCCGTTGCAGGGGTGGGGCGCGTCATCAGGGCATCCTCCGGCTTGATTCGTCTCATGCTGCATGAACAGCATGGTCAAGCCGGAGGTTCCATCAGCCAGAGAGTCCCGGGCGCCGATCTTCCCCCAGTTGTGGAAGGTCAGCCCGGAAGGGGCAACCCACCACGCTGGACGATGAAGGACTGGATGGCATCGACCCCCTCGCCCGCCTTGACGTTGGCGAAGACGAAGGGACGATCGCCGCGCATCTTGCGGGCATCGCGGTCCATCACCTCCAGGCTGGCGCCGACCATCGGGGCGAGATCGGTCTTGTTGATGACCAGCAGGTCGGACCGGGTGATGCCCGGCCCGCCCTTGCGCGGGATCTTGTCGCCGGCCGACACGTCGATGACGTAGATGGTGATGTCCGCCAACTCCGGCGAGAAGGTCGCCGCGAGGTTGTCGCCGCCCGATTCGATGAAGATCAGATCGAGGTTGGGGAACTTCGCGTTCATCTGGTCGACGGCAGCGAGATTGATCGAGGCGTCCTCGCGGATCGCGGTGTGCGGACAGCCGCCGGTCTCCACCCCCATGATCCGTTCCGGCTTCAGCGCGCCGGAGCGGGTGAGGAACTCCGCATCCTCCTTGGTGTAGATGTCGTTGGTGATCGCCGCGACCTCCCAATCCTCGCGCATGCGCTTGCACAGCGCGTCGGTCAGCGCGGTCTTGCCGGAGCCGACGGGACCGCCGATGCCGACGCGAAGCGGACCGGCGTGGCTCTTTTCGATAGCGGGGAGAGCGCTCATGAGCGGAACAGCCTCGTATATTGGGTTTCGTGGATCATCGAGGTCCAATCGACGGCCATCGCCCGGCCGCCGAGATCGTCGAGCGGGCCCGCCAGCGCCGCCTCGGCCGCCCGGTGCGTGATGGGGTCGAGCGCGGCCAGCGCCCGCTGCCCGTCGGTCTGGCCCAGCGGCACCAGCCGCACGCCGGCCGACACCAGATTGGCGGAGAAGGCATGGAGATAGGCGGTCAGCGCCGGCCCTTCCGCCACGCCGATCAGGGATGCTGCCAGCGCCACCGCAACCGCATAGGCGACCGGCCGTCCGGTGCCGGCGATCACCGCATCCCAACGCGCCAGCCCGTCGAGCGGCCATGCGGCGCGGATCGCCAGCAGGAAAGCCTGCCCCTGCGCCCGCGATTCCAGCCCCATCTCAGCCGACGCACGCAGGATGTCGGCCCGTTCCACCGCCCAGGCGAAACCGGCCTCGTCGCCGGACAGCACGGCCCGGTGGGCGGCGGCGAACAGCATGCCGTCGGTCCGCCCGGCGCCATGGCGCAGGATGCCGTCGAGCCAGACGATCATCGTCGCCCGGTCGCGCACCAGCCCCTGCTCCACCGCCGCTTCGATGCCATGGCTATAGGAGAAGCCGCCGACCGGAAAGCTGGGCGACAGCCACGCCAGCAGGCGCGTCAGGGCGTGGGTGGAGACACCATCCAACTCAGTGCGAATGACCATGTCCGCCGCCATGCGAATGACCGCCATAGGCGCCGCCTTCCGGCATGAAGGGCGCCGACACGTCGCGCACCTCGGCCCCCAGCCCGCGCAGCATGTCCTCGATCACATGGTCGCGGCGCAGCCGGATGGTGTCGCCGACGATCTGCACCGGCAGGTGACGGTTGCCGAGATGCCAGGCGACGCGGGCGAAGGCCTCGACCGGGCCGGGCACGCGGACCTCCATCAGCTCCTCGGGCGCGGCGACCACGCGCAGGAAGCTGCCATCGCCCAACTCCAGCCCGTCGCCGTCGTCCAGCGCCACCGCCCGCGGCAGGTCGAGCAGGAAAGTGCCCCCGGCATCGTCGGTCATCGCCATGCGGCGGCGGAAGCGGTCGTCGAAGGCGAGCGTCACGGTGCCGGTCGCCTGCTCGGCCGGCCAATGGCCGCGGGCGTGGACTCGGGTGGCGCGGCGGGCGGGATCGGTCATCAGGTAAGCCGTTCGAAGGGGGTCGGGTGGCCGAAGAAGCGGCCGGCCAGTTCGCTGACCAGCGCCGCGTTCCCGGTGGTGAAGAATTTCAGGCCCCGTTCAACCGGATCGGGCCGGTATTCGGGATGGCGGTCGAGATATTGCTCCAGCGAGCGGGCGGTCAGCGTCGGCTGGCACAGCACCTCCACCCCCGGCGGCAGCGCGCGGGCGAACAGGTGGCGGACCAGCGGGTAATGGGTGCAGCCCAGCACCACCGTGTCCAGCGGCTGGCTGCCCATCTTGTCCAGCAGGACGCGGACATATCCGTTCACCGCCGGCTCGATTTCGTCGTCCGGCGCGCCGCGTTCGATCAGCGGCACGAGGTCGGGGCAGGCCTGCTGTACGACGCGGACGGACGGGGCGCGCTTGCCGATCTCCCGCGGGAAGGAGCCGGAGTTGACCGTCGCCGCGGTGGCGAAGATGCCGACGCTGCGCGGCTCCGCGAGATGGTCGGGCGGAACGGTGTCGATCATCCACGGCACGCGGGTGATCGCCTCCACCATCGGCACCAGCACGCCCAGCACGTTGCGGCCGGGATGGGCCGACGGCAGCCATTCCTGCTGGAGCCGGCGCAGCGCGACGGCCGCGGCGGTGTTGCAGGCGATGACGATCAGCCGGCAGCCCTGGTCGAACAGACGGTCCATCCCGGCGATGGTCAGCCGATAGATGTCGTCCTCGCTGCGCGGACCGTAGGGAGCAGCGGCGTGGTCGCCGAGATAGACGAAGGGCCGGCCGGGCGCCGCATCCACCAGGGCGCGCAGCACCGTCAATCCGCCATGTCCTGAATCGAAAACACCGATCAACGTATTTAAGCCCTGCGAATAACTCCTTCTCCCCCCTGGGGAGAAGGCTGGGATGAGGGGGTTCGGCGCAGCCGAAGAAACCTCTGCCACGCATCCCCCTCACCCTAACCCTCTCCCCGGGGGGGAGAGGGGATAAAAACGTGCTTCAGAACAGGAAATAGCGCTGCGCCATCGGCAGGATTTCCGCCGGTTCGCAGGTCAGCAGCTGTCCGTCCGCCCGCACCTCGTAGGTCTCCGGGTCCACCTCGATGTGCGGGGTGGCGTCGTTGTGGATCATGTCCTTCTTGCCGACGGTGCGGGTGCCCTTGACGGCGATCAGCTCGCGGTGCAGGCCGAGCTGGCGGCCGACCTCCAGCTCCAGCGCCTTGGCGCTGACGAAGGTCACGCTGCTGGCCTGCATCGCCCGGCCGAAGGCGCCGAACATCGGGCGGTAATGCACCGGCTGCGGCGTCGGGATCGAGGCGTTGGGATCGCCCATCAGCGCGGCGGCGATGGTGCCGCACTTGATGACCATGTCCGGCTTCACCCCGAAGAAGGCCGGCGACCACACCACCAGATCGGCCAGCTTGCCGACCTCGACCGAGCCGACGACATGGCCGATGCCGTGCGACAGCGCCGGGTTGATGGTGTATTTGGCGATGTAGCGCTTGACCCGGAAATTGTCGTTGTCGCCGGTCTCCTGCGGCAGCCGGCCGCGCTGGAGCTTCATCTTGTGCGCGGTCTGCCAGGTGCGGATCACCACCTCGCCCAGCCGGCCCATCGCCTGGCTGTCCGACGAGATCATGGAGAAGACGCCCAGATCGTGCAGGATGTCTTCCGCCGCGATGGTCTCGCGCCGGATGCGGCTTTCGGCGAAGGCGACGTCCTCCGGGATGCGCGGGCTGAGGTGATGGCACACCATCAGCATGTCGAGATGCTCGTCCACCGTGTTGATGGTGAAGGGCCGCGTCGGGTTGGTCGAACTGGGCAGCACGTTGGCGAGGCTGGCCACCCGGATGATGTCCGGCGCATGGCCGCCGCCCGCCCCTTCGGTGTGGAAGGTGTGGATGGTGCGGCCCTTGAACGCCGCGATGGTGTCCTCGACGAAGCCCGATTCGTTCAGCGTGTCGGTGTGAATCGCCACCTGGACGTCCAACTGGTCGGCCACCGTCAGGCAGGTGTCGATGGAGTCGGGCGTGGTACCCCAATCCTCGTGCAGCTTCAGGCCGCAGGCACCGGCGGCAATCTGCTCCAGCAGCGCGTCGGGGCGGCTGGTGTTGCCCTTGCCGAAGAAACCGAGGTTGATCGGCAGCCCTTCGGCGGCCTGGAGCATCCGCTCCATGTGCCACGGCCCCGGCGTGCAGGTGGTGGCCGAGGTGCCGGCGGCCGGGCCGGTGCCGCCGCCCAGCATGGTGGTGACGCCGCTGTTCAGCGCCTCGTCCACCTGCTGCGGGCAGATGAAATGGATGTGGGCGTCGATGCCGCCCGCGGTGACGATCTTGCCTTCGCCGGCGATCACCTCGGTGCCCGGACCGATGATGATGTCGACGCCGGGCTGGATGTCGGGGTTGCCGGCTTTGCCGATGGCGGCGATGCGCCCGCCGGTGATGCCGATGTCGGCCTTGACGATGCCCCAATGGTCGATGATCAGGGCGTTGGTGATGACGGTGTCGACGGCTCCCTGGTGGCGAGAGCGCTGGCTTTGTCCCATGCCGTCGCGGATCACCTTGCCGCCGCCGAACTTCACCTCTTCGCCATAGACGGTGTGGTCGCGTTCGACCTCGACGATCAGGTCGGTGTCGGCCAGCCGGATGCGGTCGCCGGTGGTCGGGCCGTAGAGGGCCGCATATTCGGCCCGGTCGATGCGGTGCGCCATTGTCGTTCGCCCTTCCTGTCGGCCCGTCAGAGGGCGCCGTTGACCTTGCGGTTGAAGCCGATGACCACCCGGTCGCCGCCATAGGCGACGAGTTTCACACGCCGGGTCTGGCCGGGCTCGAAGCGCACCGCCGTCCCGGCCGGAATGTCGAGCCGGAAGCCCCTGGCCTGCTCTCGGTCGAAGGTCAGCGCGCTGTTGGTCTCGTAGAAATGGAAGTGCGAACCGACCTGGATCGGGCGGTCGCCGGCATTGGCGACGTCGAGTTCGACGGTGGCACGGCCGTCGTTCAGCACGATCTCGCCGGCCGCCGGGAAGATTTCACCGGGTTTCATCGGGCATCCCCTCTCAACGGATCGGCTGGTGAACGGTGACGAGCTTGGTGCCGTCGGGGAAGGTCGCCTCGACCTGGATGTCGTGGATCATGTCGGCCACGCCATCCATCACCTGCTCGCGGGTCAGGACGGTGGCACCGTCCCGCATCAACTCTGCCACCGTGCGGCCGTCGCGCGCACCCTCCACCACGTAATCGGTGATGAGGGCGACCGCCTCCGGGTGGTTCAGCTTGACCCCACGCTCCAGCCGCCGCCGCGCCACCATCGCCGCCATCGCGACGAGCAGCTTGTCCTTCTCGCGCCCTGTCAGGTTCATCGGGGGATTGCCCTTTCGCCACCCTGTTCGTTGCCGGCGATTATGCCACGCCGGAACGGCACGCCAAGTGCGTCGTATGACGTAGAGGGTTGAAAGTGCTGGCAAGCAGAACCCAAAGCCCCCGTCAGACCTCCCAGAGCCGCGGCAGGCGGGTGGGCAAGCCCGCGGCTTCGGCGCGCAGGCCCGACCACAGCGCCGCATAGGCGCGCCGCACGGCGCGGGCATCGCCGCCGAGGATGCGGACGATCAGCAGGCCGTCCAGCGCGGTGGCGCCGATGCGGGCGCCCTCGACCGGCTCGGCCAGTGCCCGGACCGCATCGAGGTGGCGGGCGGCGTCGGGAGCGGCATGCAGAAGGGTGGCGCAGGCGGCGGCACCGCCGAAACCGGCGGGATGGGACAGTGCCTCGGCGATGTCGTCGTCCAGATGCAGGGCGTCGGCCCAGACCAGGCGGCCGTCGCGGGCGACCTCCCAGGCGTCGCGGATCAGGCCGCGGGTGACCGTCTCGCCGAAGGCGGCGCGGCCGAAGACCAGCATCTCCCCGGCGATGGCGCGGCCGTCGCCCGACAGGTCGATCCGGGTCAGGCGGCGCAGGCGGGAGCCTTCGAAGACGATGGCTTCCTGCGGCACCCATTCCAGCCAGCCGCCCTCCTCCACCGACAAAGCGGTGTCGATGCGGCAGTCGGCGCCGGTGGAGCGATAGACCTTCTCGGCCGCCTGGGTGGTGATCAGCGCCTTGGCGCCGGCCCCGACGGACAGGGCGATGTCCATGCGGTCGCCGCCGACCATTCCGCCCGAGGTGGTGGCGAGCACCGCGATGGGAAGGTCATCGCGGCGCGGCGTCGGCATCAGCACCCGCAGCGGGTCATGGTGGTAAAGCGTCGCCAGCCGGGTCTGGCCTTGGCGATGTTCGAACCGGACGGTGGCGGCGCCATGGACGGCGACCTTCTTTTCCCCGCCCGCCTTTTCTTCGCCCGCCGACTCTCCCGGCCTGCCGGCCACCGCCACCTGAACCAAGCGCCCGCTCCTCACTGGATCGTAGGGGCGCCAGTCTGCCGGAAGCGGGGCCGTTCAGGCAATGCGGACTCTTCAGCCTTCTCCGGTGAAGCAGCCGTTGCGGGCGGCGACCACCGCCACCTGGGTGCGGTTGCGCACGCCCAGCTTCTGCATGATCGCGCGCACATGCACCTTCACCGTGCCTTCCAGCACGCCAAGGCCGCGGGCGATCTCCTTGTTGGAGTGGCCGGCCAGCAGAAGCTCGAACACGTCGCGCTGGCGGTCGGTCAGCCGGTCCAGGATGTCGTCGTTGCCGCGCGGCCCCTCGGCCAGCGCCCCGTTCAGCACGGCACGCGGCAGCGGCAGGAAGATGTCGCCGCTGAGCGCCAGCGAGATGGCATGCTCCAGCACCTCCGGCGGGCTGGTCTTCAGCACGTAACCGCGGGCGCCCATGCGGACGCTGTCGACGATGTCGGCCACCTCGTCCGAGTTGGTCAGGATCAGGATCGGCACCTCGCCCAGAGCCTCTTTCAGACGGCGCAGCCCGGCGATGGCGCCGCCGCCCGCGTCATCCCCATCCACGCGCGGCGGGCCGGGGTCGTACAGGACAAGGGCCAGCTCGGGCGTCTGGCGGCAGACGTTCAGCGCTTCATCCAACGACCCGGCCTCCAGCACGCGCGTCCCAGGGCAGATCTCGCCGATGGACAGCGCGAAGCCATGGCGGACCATCGGCTGCTCGTCGACCACCAGAAAAATCCGCGTGGGATTGCCCGCGCTACGCGAACCACCGCGCGCTTGAAGCTCGAACTCCATCGTGTCCCCTTATTCTCAGCGGACCGCTCCTCAGTCAGGGCCAAGAACACCAAAAAGCCCCAATGGGAAAGCGGTTCATTCGCGCCGCTCCTTGGCGCAGCTACCCCTAAATATCGAATGAATGGATCCACGATCATTTTCACCGCAAATCCGATCTATTGGCTGTGACTTTCCTGTTCTCACCTTGCGCTGTTGGTTAATGAACCGTATAAATCATCGCAGCATGAAGCGTAAAGCCCGCTGTTCCGAACAATATTGTTCTAATTTTCTATGTTCGGAGTCCGTGCGGACCGGCCCAACCGGTCCGGTCCTTTTCCTGGACCTTCAGGCGCGGAACAAAAGGGGGGATCGCCGCCGCCCGGAAAAAGGGCGGCCCAGCGGAGGATGATCGATGACGACATGGACTGTGATGCTGGTTGACCACGACCGGCTGTTTTCTGCGGCACTGGCAACGTTGATCGGCGGCGGCCCCTTCCGGGTCAGCGCCCATGCGGCCAGCGCCGACGACGCGCTCGACCTGATTGCCGACGGCGAGGAACCTGACCTGATCGTGCTGGCGCTGCAGGATGGCATGCCGGAGGAGATTGCCGGCATCCGGAGGTTGCGCGACGGCACCTCCGCCCGGATCGCCGTGCTCGCCGACACCATCGCCGACCGCAGCCTGTCGCAGTCGCTGAAGGCCGGCGCCGACGCTTATCTGAACAAGAGCATGTCGAGCGAGAGCCTGCTGCGTTCCCTGCGGTTGGTGATGCTGGGCGAGGTGGTCTATCCCACCCATGTCGCCGGCCTGCTGATGGCCGCCGCCAACGAACGCCCGCAGCACAACCCCACTCCGATTGCCATGCCGCCCAGCGGCGACCTGTCGAAGCGCGAGGTGCAGATCCTGCGCTGCCTGCTGGCCGGCCAGTCGAACAAGGCCATTGCGCGCAACCTGCACATCACCGAATCGACGGTGAAGATGCATTTCAAGAACGTGATGCGGAAGATCAACGCGCAGAACCGCACCCAGGCCGCGGTGTGGGCCATCCAGAACGGCTTGTCCCCGCTGGTGACGGCGTAGGGTCTGCCGGAGAGGGTTCCGTCAGAGAGGACGCCCCTCCCTTCCAATTTATTCTATAGCCCCCTTCCCTCCCCCGCTTCGCGGGAGAGGGATAGGCAGGGAGCAAATCCGCGCCCTTACTCCGCCGCGTGGCGATGGCCGGCGTGGCGACCTTCGCAGAACTCCTCGATCATCTTGCGGCAGAAGGCCGGAATGTCGTCCGGTTTGCGCGACGTGACCAGCCCATGGTCGGTCACCACCTGCTCGTCCACCCAGCTGGCGCCCGCGTTGCGCAGGTCGGTCTGCAAGGACGGCCAGGAGGTCATGCGCTTGCCGCGCACGCCGCCGGCATCGATCAGCGTCCAGGGACCGTGGCAGATCGCGGCGATGGGGCGGCCGGACTCCACGAAGCTCTTCACAAACGCGATTGCCTTCGGCTCCAGCCGCAGCGAATCCGGGTTCATCACCCCGCCCGGCAGCAGCAGCGCGTCGTAACGTCCGGCATCGGCTTGGTCGAGCGTCACGTCGACATCGACCATGTCGCCGCGGTCGTGATGATTCCACCCCTGAATCTGCCCGCCCTTGGGGGCGACCACATGCACGGTGGCGCCGGCATCGCGCAGCGCCTTCACCGGTTCGGTCAGTTCCACCTGTTCGAAGCCGTCGGTGGCGAGCACGGCAACGGTCTTTCCATCGAGTTTCTGAGCCATCGAGGCACGTCCTTCACTGAGGGTCATGCCGCAAAAACCGGATTACCCCTGGATGGTTCCCTGGGAACTGTCTCGCAATTCCCATGTTGATTGTGACATACGAGACACACATCAGCGATGGGAGCCGAAATCATGAGGTTCCAGACCCTGTTGGCCGGCCTTGCGCTGGCGGCAACCCTGCCATTCGCCCACATCGAGTCGGTCCAGGCCGCGGATCCGCGCGGCGGCGACGACCTTGTCGGGCTCGAAGTGACCGGCCTGCTCGGCGAAGAACTGGGCCAGATCGTTTCCGTGTCGCCCAGCGCAGACGGCAAGGACACCAGCATCCTGGTCGAAGCCAGCGGCATGCTGGATGTTGGCCACCGCTTCTTCACCGTCCGCCGCTCGCAACTGTCGCCGGGCGAGGATGAGGACACGGTGACCTACAAGAAGACCGCGCAGGACGTGATCCGCCGCCTGCACACCGATACCCAGGTCGCGGAGCGCTGATCGCCAGCGCTCCGGACCCATCTCGAAGCGGTCAGGCCGGTTCGTCGGGGTGGCAGGGTTTGCAGCCGGTGGGCCAGGGCTCGCCCAGATCCTCCACCATCACGCGCCAGGACGGCGCATCGAGGCGGACGCAGCCGCCGCCGGCGAAATGCAGGGCGACGCCGCCCTCCACCGTCTCCATCGACAGCAACTCCATGATGCGGCCGCGTTCCTTCAGGTCGAAGCCGCGCAGCTTGGCACCGGTGACCCCCTCCACCCGCAGGCCGCAATGGACACGCTCGTAGGGCGCCAGAACGTCGTCGTCGGCGGACGGTCCCGGGCGCGGACCGTCGGCAGCCTCCCAGCGGAAGCGGTTGACGACCATGACGAACCGCTTCTCGTCAGGCTGGAAGCACATGTCGCCGACCGGCAGGATGGCGTCCTGCAGGCAGGCGGAGACGACCTTCAGATCCTCCTCGTCTTCGGCGCGCAGGCGGATCGGGGTCATGGCTGGGGCCGTCATGTTCGGGGGCACCTCTCGGGAAAGGCCAACCTCAGGGGATGGCGGGAGGGGCACCCCCGCCGTTTACTCGTCGCCGCCGTGGATGCGTTCGATCTCCGCACCGCAGGCAGCCAGCTTCTCCTCCACCCGCTCATAGCCGCGGTCGAGGTGGTAGACGCGGTTGACCGTCGTCTCCCCCTCCGCCGCCAGCCCGGCGAGCACAAGCGACACCGAAGCGCGCAGGTCCGTCGCCATCACGGGCGCGCCGGTCAGCCGCTCCACGCCGCGCACCAGGGCCGACGAGCCGTGGACCGTGATCCGCGCGCCCATGCGGGTCAGCTCCGGCGCGTGCATGAACCGGTTCTCGAAAATCGTTTCCGTGATCATCGCGGCACCCGTCGCCGTGCACATCAGGGCCATCATCTGGGCCTGAAGGTCGGTGGGGAAGCCGGGGAACGGCTCGGTCATCACATCGACGCCGTGCAGTTCACCGTTCGCGCGCGACACGCGGATCCCGTTCTCGATCTCCTCGAAGGCGACGCCGGCCGGAGCCAGCGCCTTGACCGCCGCTTTGATCAAATCGAGACGGGTGTTCATGATGTCAAGACGGCCACCGGTGATGGCGGCGGCCATGGCATAGGTGCCGGTCTCGATGCGGTCGGCCACCACCATGTGGCGGGCGCCATGCAACCGGTCGACACCCTCGACCACCAGCCGGTCGGTACCGATGCCGGTGATCTTCGCCCCCATCTTGACCAGGCATTCGGCAAGGTCGGTCACCTCCGGCTCGCGCGCGGCGTTGACCAGGATGGTGGTGCCCTTGGCGAGCGTGGCCGCCATCAGCAGGTTCTCGGTCGCGCCGACCGACACCTTGGGGAAGACGTATTCCGCACCGCGCAGACCGCCCGCCGGGGCCTTGGCGACGATGTAGCCGGCATCGATCCGGATGTCGGCGCCCATCGCCTCCAGGCCCTTGATGTGCAGGTCCACCGGACGCGCGCCGATGGCGCAGCCGCCGGGCAGCGACACCTTGGCCTCGCCGCAGCGGGCCAGCAGCGGACCCAGCACCAGCACGCTGGCGCGCATCTTGCGCACCAGATCGTAGGGGGCGGTGGTGTTGGTGATGTCGCGCGCGGTGAAGTCCACGGCGCGGCCGGCGCAATCGCCGCCCGCCCCGGCCATGTGGATCGCCACGCCGTGCTGCAGCAGCAGATTGCACAGCGTGTTGATGTCGGCCAGGATCGGCAGGTTGGTCAGCGTCAGCGTCTCGTCGGTGAGAAGAGACGCCGTCATCAGCGGCAGGGCGGCGTTCTTGGCGCCACCAACGGTGATGGAGCCGTTCAGCGGGCGGCCGCCGCGGATGCGGATCTTGTCCATGGACCTGTTTCTTTCACAGATACGCTTTTGAAGGCGTTCAGATAGGAGTGCTCAGAGCCGGGGCAGCGTGACGCCCTTTTGCCCCATGTATTTGCCGGACTTGTCGGCGTAGGACACATCGCACACGCTGTCGCCCTTCAGGAACAGGAACTGGCACAGCCCCTCGTTCGCATAGACCTTGGCGGGCAGCGGGGTGGTGTTGGAGATCTCCAGCGTGACGTGGCCTTCCCACTCCGGTTCCAGCGGGGTGACGTTCACGATCAGACCGCAGCGGGCATAGGTGCTCTTGCCCAGGCAGATGACCAGAACGTCGCGCGGGATGCGGAAATACTCGACCGTGCGGGCCAGCGCGAAGCTGTTCGGCGGGATGATGCAGACGTCGGTCTTGCGGTCGACGAAGCTTGAATCGTCGAAGCGCTTCGGGTCGACGATGGCGTTGTCGACGTTGGTGAAGATCTTGAACTCGTCGGCGACCCGGGCGTCATAGCCGTAGGACGACACGCCGTAGGAAATCACGCCTTCGCGCTTCTGGGTCTCGACGAAGGGCTCGATCATGCCCTTGGTCTCGGCCATCTCGCGGATCCAGCTGTCCGGCATGATGCCCATCGCGGGGGTACTCCTTGGCGTATCGATTGGATGGAGGGGTCGTGAAGGCTGGTTTGTAGCCGAGCACGCGGCGGCGCTCAAGGAAAGGTGGGCCGCTTGGCGCGCATGGACGGTTCTTTATCACGGCGCTGGTCTTCGCCGCCGCGACGTCTAAGCTCGGCGTCCATGAGCCAGAACTTCATCCTGTCCGTGACGGACACCCCCGCCCCGGCCGACCTCGCCGGAATCTACGAAGGCCTGCGCGCCTACAACGAGGCGTCGCTCGGCCGCGCCTATGACCGCCGCGATTTGGTGGTTGCCGCCCGTGATGCGGACGGCGCGCTGAAGGGCGGTCTGGTCGGCTACACCAACTGGGAATGGCTGTATGTCGACCTGCTGTGGGTGGACGACTCCACGCGCGGCAGCGGTCTCGGCGGCCGGTTGCTGGCCGCGGCGGAGGCGGAGGCCAAGGCCCGCGGCTGCCGCTGGTCGCGGCTCTACACCTACGACTTCCAGGCGCCGGGGTTCTACCCGAAGCAGGGCTATGAGGTGTGGGCGGAGATGGAGGGCTACCCGCCGGGGCACAGGCAGATCTGGTTCAGGAAGGAACTGGCCTAAAGCGGTTTGGCCGGGAGCGGCTCGGCATGAGCGGAAGCGCCCTCTCCCAAAGTTCGGGAGAGGGACTATTCCCCCCGCTGCCGCGCCTGTTCCTTGCGCTTGCGCAGGTTCTCGCGCAGGCGGGCGGCAAGGCGTTCGTCACGGCCCGATGCCGCCGGCTTCGGCTTCACCGAGGCCGGGGGCGGGGTCGTGGTTTCGGCGGTGTCGTCCATCGGCGCGGCTCCGCCCGGGATGTCAGTGGTCGGAATGGTGCAGAATCTGGTCGCGCAGCCCGGTGTCGTACCCGACGCCGGTCGCGGTCAGGACCGCGAAGGCGGGATTGCGCTTCACGATGCCCTTGCGCTCCAGGATGGTCCACACGGCGTCGTTCTGCAGGCCGGTGGCGTCCTTTGCGGCAACCACGGCGTGACCGAGATGGAAGTGGTTGCCATGGGCATGCGGCAGGCCGGTGATCATGAAGCCACCCTCCTCGTCCTCGGCCGGCTTGTTCTCCAGGCGGGCGATCTCCTGCAACAGGGTCAGGGTGCGCAGCTGCAGCGGGTTCAGGTTCAGCGGATTCTTCTTCGGGGGCATCGATCGTCCCATCGGTCCTGATGTGTCGCGGTCGCGCAGTAGACCGGCAGGGCGGATCGGCTGTCAAGCGTGCGAACCGGTCGGTGGAGGCCCGTGGATGGAGGCTGGCGCGCCAACCGCCGCTGGGGCATAAGACCGGCGGACCATCGTCACATAGGGTGTCGGACCATGACCATCCTCGTCACCGGGGCCGCCGGCTTCATCGGATCGCATGTCGCGGCTGCGCTGCTGGACCGCGGGGAGAGCGTGCTCGGCATCGACAACCTGAACGACTATTATGCGGTGACGTTGAAGGAGGCGCGGCTGGCCCGGCTGACCGGCCGGCCCGGCTTCCGCTTCATCAAGGCCGACATTTCGGACCGCGCGACGGTGGAGGGTCTGTGGCCGCAGTTCGCCGATGTGACCGGCGTCGTCCATCTGGCGGCGCAGCCAGGCGTGCGCTACTCCATCGAGAACCCCTATGCCTACGTCGACGCCAACGTCACCGGTCAGGTGACGCTGCTGGAGGCGGCGCGACGCATGCCGGGCCTGCGGCATTTCGTCTATGCCTCGACCTCGTCGGTCTATGGCGCCAACCGCAAGATGCCCTTCTCGGTGGAGGACAGGGTGGACAGCCCGGTGTCGGTCTATGCCGCCACCAAGAAGGCGGCGGAGATGCTGGCCTTCACCTACAGCCATCTCTACCGGATGCCGATGACCGGCCTGCGCTTCTTCACGGTCTACGGCCCGTGGAGCCGCCCGGACATGGCGACATGGCTGTTCGCCGACGCCATCACCGCCGGCCGGCCGATCCGCGTCTTCAACGACGGCAAGATGAAGCGCGACTTCACCTATATCGACGACATCGTCGCCGGCGTGCTGGCCGCCCTCGACCGTCCCGCCCCGGTGGATGCGGAGACCGGCGCCCCGCACCGCGTCTTCAACCTCGGCAACAACCGCTGCGAAGAGCTGATGCGCTTCATCGGCGTGCTGGAGCAGGCCTTAGGCCGCGAGGCGGTGAAGGTGATGGAGCCGATGCAGGCCGGCGACGTGCATGAGACCGCCGCCGACATCGACCTGAGCCGCCAATTGCTGGGCTTCGAACCGAAGACCCCCATCGAGATCGGCCTGCCCCGCTTCGTGGAGTGGTACAAGGGCTATCACAAGCTCTGACCTCCCCCTCTTTTCCACCATCCGAGCCGCCATGACCTCCACCGCCTATTCGACCGCGCTGATCGGCGTCTTCCTGCTGTGTCTGGCCGTCGGTTGGTACCTGTCGACGCGGGTGCTGCGTTATCTCCTCGCCAGCAGCATCATGGACATCCCGAACGAGCGGTCGA
This sequence comes from Azospirillum sp. 11R-A, assembly GCF_049472615.1. Taxonomy (NCBI): domain Bacteria; kingdom Pseudomonadati; phylum Pseudomonadota; class Alphaproteobacteria; order Rhodospirillales; family Azospirillaceae; genus Azospirillum; species Azospirillum sp. 11R-A. Next base: position 189,078 of record NZ_JBCEBL010000001.1, read on the forward strand.
GCCATCAGGCCCCCACCCCGCGCGGCGGCGGATGGGCGGTGATGCTGACGGTGGTGCCGGTCTTCGCCATCGCCGGGCTCGTCCTGGGCCGGCCGCTGGAGACCGGGGCCGTTCTGCTGGGCACGCTGGCGCTGATGGGGGTGTCGTGGATGGACGACCGGCGCACCCTGTCGCCGCTGCTGCGGCTGGCGGTGCAGGCGCTGGCGGTGGCGTTCGGGCTGCTGGCGCTGCCTGCGGACCAGCTGGTCTGGCAGGGCTGGCTGCCCTGGGGGCTGGACCGGGCGGCGACGGCCTTCCTGTGGCTGTGGTTCGTCAATCTCTACAATTTCATGGACGGCATCGACGGGCTGGCCGGCAGCGAGACCATCCTGATCGGCGGCGGCGTGGCGCTGGTGTCGCTGGTCATGGGCGATTTCGGCCTGACCGGGGTCGCCGGGGCGGCGCTGGCCGGAGCCGCGGCGGGCTTCCTGACCCACAACTGGCGGCCGGCGCGCATGTTCATGGGCGATGTCGGCAGCATCCCGCTCGGCCATATCCTGGCCTTCCTGCTGGCCTCGCTGGCGGCTCGCGGCGATTGGGCCGCGGCGCTGATCCTGCCCGCCTATTACCTGACCGACGCCACCATCACGCTGCTGCGCCGCCTGCTGCGCGGCGAGAAGATCTGGCAGGCTCACCGCGAGCATTTCTACCAGAAGGCCGCCAAGGGCGTGGGCCGGCACGACCGCGTGGTGCTGACCATCATCGCCTACAGCCTCGTCCTGGTCGCCGCCGCGCTGGCAGCGGGGACCTTCGGGGCCTGGACGCTGGCGCCGGGAGCGGTCGCCGTCGCGCTGCTGCTGGCGACGCTGACCCGCATGGCGAAGGCATGATCCGATGACCACCGCTTTCCTCGACCTGTCCGTCGTCCTGTACCATCCCGATCCGGAGTTGCTTGCCCGCTCGCTCGACACCATCGGTGCCGCCGCCGACCGGCTGGCGGCGGGAACCAGTGTTCAGACCCGGCTGTGGATCGTCGACAATGGCGCGCCAGAGGGCAGCGACGCGGCGACCAACCCGTTCCGGGCTCTGCTCGACCGCTATGCGGAGACCGGCCGGCCACCGGTGACTCTGATCGCCGGGCACGGCAATGTCGGCTATGGCGCCGGACACAATCTGGCGATCCGGCAGGGCGACGCGCCTTACCACCTGATCCTGAATTACGACATCCTGCTGGAGCCGGACGCGCTGCTGGCCGGCTGGCGCTACATGGAGGGGCATCCGCACACCGTGCTGCTGACGCCCAAGGTGTTCGGCCCGTCGGGTGAGCAGGAGTTCCTGTGCAAGCGCCGGCCGACCGTGCTGGATCTGGGGCTGCGCGCCTTCGCCCCCGGCTCCGTGAAGCGGATGTTCGCCAAGCGGCTCGACCGCTACGAGATGCGTGACGTCACCCGCGATGCCGTCGTGACCGGGCTGGAGCAGGTCAGCGGCGCCTTCATGCTGTTCCGGCGCGACGCACTGACCCGGCTGGGCGGCTTCGACGACGGCTATTTCCTGTATTTCGAGGATTTCGACCTGTCGCGCCGGGCGATGGCGCTGGGCGAGATCGCCTATGTACCGGATGTCCGCATGGTGCATTTCGGCGGCAAGGCGGCGCGCAAGGGCGGCGCACACATCCGGATGTTCGCCCGCTCCGCCCTACGCTTTTTCAACACCCACGGCTGGCGGCTGGTCTGAGCGGCGCGACAGCCGGCATCCCGGCCGGCCACGCGTCTTCAGCAGCAGCGGGTTCCAGGCGATCATGCGGGCAACCTGCCCGAGCGTCGCCTTGCGGTCGTGCTGGATGGCCCGGCGCTTGGCGATCATCCCCGGCAGTCCGCGCAGCGCGTCGCGGATGCCGCGGCCGATGGCGCCGGTGCGCCCGCTGCCCAGGCTGCGGAAGACCAGATAGACCACCAGCAGCGAATGGCCGAGGAAGGCCAGCGGCAGCAGCGGCAACGGCATGTTCTTCACCATCGTCCACACCAGATTGCGGACGCCGTGATACTGGGCGAAGGTGCCGTACTGCTTGGACACGCCGCTGCTGACATGCTCCACCACCGCGTCGCCGACCTGCACCGCTGGTCCGCCGCCGAGCCGGATGCGGAAGCCGAGGTCGACATCCTCGCAATAGCAGAAGAAATCCTCGTCGAAACCGCCGACCGCCTCGAAATAGTCGCGCCGGTACATGGCCGCCGCGGCACAGGGCGAGAAGACCGCTCCGCTGTAATAGGGCGGCTTCAGCATGCGGCGGTAGTTGACCCGCCAGGCGAAGCCGAAGATCGAATACTGGTCGCCCTCGCCGTCGATCATCCGTGGATCGTGCGAGAAAAGCTGGGTCGAGCCGAACATCGCCACGTCGGGCTGCGCATGGGCGGCGGCCTGCAGCCGCTCCATCCAGTCGCGGCGCGGGAAGGCGTCGGGGTTCAGCGTGACGATCCAGGGGACGGTGGCCCCGGCGGCGCCGACGTTGTTGGCCTTGGCGAAGCCGACATTCGTGTCCATCCGCACCATGCGAAAGCGCGGATCGGCGGGCAAGGCAATGCCGTCGACATCCTTGGAGGCATTGTCGACGATCACCACCTCGAAGGCGGGATCGGTCTGATCGAGCAGACAGCCAATGACGCGATTGACGAAGTCTGCGCAATTAAAGCTGACGATGATGATCCGGCTGTGCCGATCATTTGCACCGTCGACGGTATGTGACATGTCTTGGTAGCGTCCTTATTCACGCGTCCCTCTCCAGCTTATAGCCATTCCGACCCCCGACCGAAAGCTGGAAAAGGGTCTTGGGGCTTTGTGCCGTGGCACCACCCGGCCAAACCGGATACTAAGGCATGCTTGACTGCACCAACCGAATCCAGCCCGGACCGTCCTTCCCATGCGCGTTCTCCTGACCGGCGCCACCGGCTTCGTCGCCCGCCACACCATCCCGCTTCTGGCAGCCCACGGGCACACGGTGCGTGCCGCCCTGCGCACCCCGCAGGATGGGCCATGGGAACCGGCAGTGGTCGGCGACATCGGTCCCGGCACCGACTGGACCGCGGCGCTGGCCGGCATCGACGCGGTGATCCACATGGCGGCCCGCGTCCATGTGATGCGCGACAAGGCCGCCGACCCGCTGGCGGAGTTCCGCCGCGTCAACACCGCCGGCACGATCCGGCTGGCGGAGCAGGCGGCGGCGGCCGGGGTGAAACGCTTCGTCTTCCTCAGCAGCATCAAGGCGATGGTGGATGAAAGCCGCCCCGCCCCGCTGGACGAGGCGACGGCGCCCGATCCCCACAGCCCCTACGGCCTCTCGAAGCTGGAGGCGGAACGCGGGCTGGCGGCAATCTCCGCCCGCACCGGCATGGAGGTGGCGGTGATCCGCCCGCCGCTGGTCTATGGCCCCGGAGCGGCCGGCAACATGCGCGCCCTGGTGAAGCTGGTGGCGACCGGCCTGCCGCTGCCGCTGGGCGGCATCCACAACCGGCGCAGCCTGATCTATGTCGGCAACCTCGCCGACGCGGTGGTGACGGTGCTGGAGCATCCCGACGCCGCCGGCCGGACCTTCCTGGTCCAGGATGGGGAGCCGGTTTCGACCGCCGATCTGGTGCGCGCCATCGCCGAAGCGCTCGGCCGGCCGGCACGGCTGGTCCCGGTGCCGCGCGGGCTGATGGCGCTGGGAGCGGCGTTGACTGGCACGCGGGCGGTGTTCGACCGGCTGGCCGGCACGCTGACGGTGGATGACGGCCCCATCCGCAAAAGGCTCGGCTGGCGCCCGCCCCATGACCTTGCGTCCGGGTTGCGCGCCACCGCGGAATGGTTCAAAGCTTCCCGCGGCTGATTTCCAGGCTGGAACAGCCATGGCCGGCTTCAGCCCGCCGGTTTCCACGGCCGAACGAATGAACAAGGTTTAGCGGCATGCGCATCCCGTCCGCACGGGCCTCCCTGGTTTTCCTGCACGATCTGGTGATGACCGGGGTTGCCCTGGTCGTCGCCCTGTACCTGCGGGTGGGCGGTTCCGCCTTCGGCCTGTATTCCGACGCCCTGACCATCGCGCTGCCGGTGCTGGTCGGCGTGTCGGCGGCGGTCTTCCTGCTGTTCGGGCTGTACCGCGGCATCTGGCGCTACGCGTCCATTCCAGATCTGATGCAGGTGGTGCGCGCCGTCACGGTGGCGGTCCTGTGCTTCGTGCTGGCGATGTTCCTGTTGACGCGCGCCGAACTGCTGCCGCGCTCGCTGCCGCCGATCCTGTGGCTGGTGCAGATGCTTCTGCTGGGCGGGCCGCGCTTCGCCTACCGCTTCCTGAAGGACCGCCGCTTCAGCTGGGCCGAGGCGGTGGAGGGCGTGCCACGCATTCCCGTGCTGCTGCTGGGCGTCGGCGACGCAACGGAGCTGTTCATCCGTTCGCTCGACCAGCCGGGCCAGTCGGCCTATCGCGTGGTCGGCATCCTCGACGACAAGGGACGGCGCGTCGGCCATGCCGTGCGCGGCGTGCCGGTGCTGGGCGGTCCCGACGACCTGGAACAGGTGGTCCAGACGCTGGAGCGCAAGCACGAGCGGCCGCAGCGGCTGATCGTCACCAAGGGCAATGCCGAGCTGAAGGGGTCGACCCTGCGCAGCCTGCTCGACCGGGCGGAGGCGCTGGGGCTGGTCCTGTCGCGCCTGCCCAGCCTGACCGAGTTCAAGTCGGCGCTCGGCGAAGGCAAGGGCATCGAGGTGCGACCCATCGCGCTGGAGGATCTGCTGGGCCGGCCGCAGGCGGTGCTGGACCGCGGCGCCATTTCCGGACTGGTCGGCGGGCGGCGGGTGATCGTCACCGGCGCCGGCGGCACCATCGGCAGCGAACTGGTCCGCCAGATCGCCGCGTTGGGACCGGAACGGCTGATCCTGCTCGATGCCGGGGAGTTCAACCTCTACAGCATCGAGATGGAGGTGCGGGAGAAGTTCCCCAACCTCGACCCGCGCCCGGTGATCGCGGACGTGCGCGACCGCGACCGCATCATGCGCCTGTTCCAGGAGGAGCGCCCTGCCCTGGTCTTCCACGCCGCGGCGCTGAAGCACGTGCCGCTGGTGGAGTCCAACCCGTGCGAGGGCACGCTGACCAACGTCGTCGGCACCCGCAACGTGGCCGATGCGGCCCGCGCCGCCGGCTGCCTCGCCATGGTGCTGATCTCCACCGACAAGGCGATCCGCCCGACCAGCGTCATGGGGGCAGCCAAGCGCTTCGCCGAGACCTATTGCCAGGCGCTGGACGTGCTGCCGCCGCGCGACGGGACGGATCATGCCACCCGCTACATGACCGTGCGCTTCGGCAATGTGCTGGGCTCCTCGGGCTCGGTGGTGCCGCTGTTCACCCGGCAGCTGGCGAAGGGCGGCCCGCTGACCGTGACCCATCCCGACATGCGCCGCTATTTCATGACGGTGCGCGAAGCGGTGGAGCTGGTTCTGCAAGCCTCCGCCCACGGCGCCACCCGGGCGGAGGATCGCGGCAAGATCCTGGTGCTGGACATGGGCGAGCCGGTGAAGATCGCCGACCTTGCCCGCCAGATGATCCGGCTGGCCGGCTACCGCCCCGGCGTCGACATCGAGATCGCCTATACCGGCCTGCGTCCGGGCGAGAAGCTGTTCGAGGAAATCCTGACCGCCGCGGAGGCGCCGAGCCGTACCGAGGCCGACGGCGTCTTCCTCGCCTCCCCCCGGCTGATCGACTATGCGCTGATCAACCGCGCCGTGGGCGAGCTGGAGGCGGCTGCGCGGGCCGGCGACGGCGAGCGGGTCCTGTCGATCCTCGGCACCGTCGTGCCCGATTTCCGCGCCGAAGCGGTGCTTCCGCCGGCCGCAACACAGGCCTGATCCGGGCAGTCGTTCCGGGCTCGAAAAAAAGTGAGCGGCGAGGTGATTTTAAGCGCTTGCATCCCCAAAAGGCCTGTGGCATAACCCGCGCCACTTCGGGGGGCGGTCAAGCCTGAACGCCTCACCCGGACGCATCGCCCCAGCGATGATCGGTTATCGGGGCTGCCGTAGCTCAGTGGTAGAGCACTCCCTTGGTAAGGGAGAGGTCGAGAGTTCAATCCTCTCTGGCAGCACCATTCCTCCGATCTTGTCATGAGGCGCCTGCATCTGGCGCTGCCGTAGCTCAGTGGTAGAGCACTCCCTTGGTAAGGGAGAGGTCGAGAGTTCAATCCTCTCTGGCAGCACCATTCCCCTCTTTTAAAAACTCCCCCTTAAAAATCAGCGCATCGCTTCCTTGACCTTGCCGCCGAAAGGCCGCAAGAAATCCGCGCAAATAGACGCTACGTCATTTATCGGCGCGGGTTCGTTTCGGGAGGATGTCACCATGGCCGGCAACAGCTTCGGCACGCTTTTCCGCTTCACCACCTGGGGCGAAAGCCACGGCCCGGCCATCGGCGTCGTCGTCGACGGCTGCCCGTCGCTGCTCGACCTCGTGGCGGAAACGGACATCCAGCCCTGGATGGACAAGCGCCGGCCAGGCCAGTCGCGTTACACGACCCAGCGCCAGGAACCCGATCAGGTGAAGATCCTGTCCGGCGTGTTCGAAGGCAAGACGACCGGCACGCCCATCTCGCTGCTGATCGAGAACACCGACCAGCGCTCCAAGGACTACAGCGACATCGCCGGCAAATTCCGCCCCGGCCATGCCGACTACACCTACTGGCAGAAATACGGCATCCGCGATTACCGCGGCGGCGGCCGCTCTTCGGCGCGGGAAACCGCCTGCCGGGTCGCCGCCGGTGCGGTGGCGCGCAAGGTGCTGGGGTCCGCCATCCAGGTGCGCGGTGCGCTGGTGCAGGTCGGCCCGCACAAGATCGATCACAGCCGCTGGGACTGGGCGGAGATCGACAACAACCCCTTCTTCTGCCCCGACCCGGTCGCCGCCACCCAATGGGCCGAGTATCTCGACGGCATCCGCAAGAGCGGCTCGTCGGTCGGCGCGGTGGTCGAACTGGTGGCTTCCGGCGTGCCGGTGGGGCTGGGCGACCCGCTCTATGACAAGCTCGACAGCGACCTCGCCTGCGCGATGATGACGATCAACGCGGTCAAGGGCGTCGAGATCGGCAATGGCTTCGCCGCCGCCGAACTGACCGGCGAGGACAACGCCGACCAGATGCGCATGGGGCCGGACGGCCAGCCGCAGTTCCTGACCAACAATGCCGGCGGCATCCTGGGCGGCATCTCCACCGGGCAGGACATCGTCGTGCGCTTCGCGGTCAAGCCGACCAGCTCGATCCTGACGCCGCGCCAGACGGTGGACACCGCCGGCAACGACACCGACATCCTGACCAAGGGCCGTCACGACCCCTGCGTCGGCATCCGCGCCGTGCCGGTGGGCGAGGCGATGATGGCCTGCGTCCTGGCCGACCATCTGCTGCGCCGGCGGGCGGAACGGCGGGAGTGACCGGCCCATGCCCGTCCTCCGCCACGGACCGCGCCTGATCCTCGCCCTGGCGATTCTGGTCTTCGCCGCGCCCGCTGCGGCGGAGGACGGCAAGACCTTCCGGGAGTTCGACGAGAGCTTCAAAAGCTGGAAGCTCTACTGCCAGCTCTGGTCCGGCACACGGCAGGTCGAATGCGAGCTGTCCACCCGCGGCGTCAACGACCGCACCGCCCGGCTGGTCTGGCTGCGCTCGACCGAGCGCTGGCGCGAGGGGCTGCGCTTCCGCGTCTCCCCCGAATCGCTGGATTTGGACCGGCTGGTCCGCGTCTGGGCCGATCGGGCGGTGTTCAAGCCCGATTCCCCCTGCAAGCCCTTCCGCTTCGAAACCAACACCTGTGCGATGACCGACCCCGACCTGAACCGCCGGATGGTGGAGAAGATCGCCCAGGCGCCGGAAGTTTCCATCGTCGGCCAGTCGCCGGCAGGGGAGAAGACGGAGGTCCGCTTCCCGTTGGCGGGATTCCGCGAGGCGCTGGAGCGCAGCGACGCCATCCGGGCGATAGTCGGCACCCCCTGGGCGACAAGCCCCAGCGGCGATTGATCCCTATATAGCCATACCAGCGCCAAGAACCGACGGATCCCCCGCCCAGTGACCGACAGCCATTTCCCCAGCAAGGACGCCATCCTCGCCTTCATCCGGTCCAGCACCACCCCCGTCGGCAAGCGCGAGATCGCCCGCGCCTTCAAGCTGTCCGGATCGGCCGACCGGGAGACGCTGAAGGATCTGCTCCGCGAGCTGGAGGCGGACGGTACGGTGGAGCGCGGGCGCAACAAGCGCATGGCCCCGCCGCAGGCCCTGCCCGCCGTCGCGGTGCTGCTGGTCACTGGCGCCGATGCGGACGGCGAGCTTGCCGCCCGGCCGCTGACCTGGACCGGCGAGGGCAACCCGCCGCGCATCTTCCTGCTGCCGGAGAAGAAGTCGCGGGGAGAGGAGAAGCCGCTGGCGGTCGGCGACACGCTGCTGGCGAAGCTTGCCCGCATCAACGACCGCCTCTACGAAGCCCGCGTCATCCGCCGCATCGACGGGGAGCGCGAGGGCCGCATCCTCGGCGTCTACCGGCCGAGCGCCGATGGCGGGCGCATCCTCCCGACCGACCGCCGCCACAAGACCGAATTCCTGGTGCTGCCGCCCAACCGCGGCGATGCCGAGCCGGGCGACCTCGTCTTCGCCGACATCCTGCCGGCCGGGCGCGCCGGCCAGCCGCAGGCCCGCGTGGTCGAGCGGCTGGGCTCCACCGACGAGCCGCGCGCCTTCAGCCTGATCGCCATCCATGCCCACGGCATCCCCACCGTCTTCCCGCACGCAGCCTTGCGCGAGGCGGAACTGGCGGCGGTGCCGGCGCAGATGCAGCGGGAGGATCTGCGCGACATCCCGCTGGTGACCATCGACGGCGCCGACGCCCGCGACTTCGACGATGCCGTGTGGGCGGAGGCCGACGGCGATCCGGAGAACCCGGACGGCTGGCACCTGATCGTCGCCATCGCCGACGTGTCCTATTACGTGCGCCCTGGATCGGCGCTTGACCGCACCGCCTACGAGCGCGGCAACTCCGTCTATTTTCCCGACCGCGTCGTGCCGATGCTGCCGGAGGCGCTGTCGAACGGCCTGTGTTCGCTGCGGCCGGGGGAGGATCGCGCCTGTCTGGCCTTTCACCTGTGGATCGACCGCAGCGGTGTGCTGATCCGGCATCGTCTGGTCCGCGGGCTGATGCGGTCGGTGGCACGGCTGATCTATGAACAGGTGCAGGACTGCCACGACGGCCGGCCGGACGAGGTGACGGGGCCGCTCGCCGACGGCGTGATCGCCCCGCTGTTCGGCGCCTATGCCCGGCTCGCCGCCGCCCGTGCCAAGCGCGGCACACTGGAACTGGACCTGCCGGAACGCCGCGTCCACATCGACGAACGCGGCCGGGTCGCCGAGATCGTCAGACGCGAGCGCCATGACAGCCATAGGCTGATCGAGGAGTTCATGATCGCCGCCAACGTCGCGGCGGCGGAAGTGCTGGAGCGGCGCACCATGCCGGGCCTCTACCGCATCCACGACCGCCCCTCGATGGAGAAGATGGAGGCGTTGCGCGGCTTCCTGGCCGGGATCGGCCACCCGCTGACCAAGAGCGCCGACCTGACGCCCGACCACTTCACCCGCATCCTGCGCAAGGTGGAGGGCACATCGCACGCAACTCTGGTCAGCGAGGTGGTCCTGCGCGCCCAAGCCCAGGCCGCCTACAGCCCGGACAACATCGGCCATTTCGGGCTGGCGCTGCACCGCTACGCCCATTTCACCTCGCCGATCCGCCGCTATGCCGACCTGATCGTCCACCGCGCGCTGATCCGCACGCTGGGGCTGGGCGTCGGCGGGCTGGACGACGAGACGCTGGGCCGGCTGGCGGAGATCGGGGACCATCTGTCCAGCACCGAACGCCGCGCCGCCACCGCCGAGCGCGACGCAGTGGACCGCTACACCGCCGCCTTCCTGGCCGACCGCATCGGGGACCGTTTCAGCGGCCGAATCTCCGGCGTCAGCCGCTTCGGGCTGTTCGTGCGGCTGGACGAGAGCGGCGCCGACGGGCTGGTTCCGGCCAGCAGCCTGCCCGACGACCGGTACGACCATGACGAGGCCGCGCACGCCCTGGTCGGGCAGCGTACGGGGCGCACGTACCGCCTCAGCAGCCCGGTCAAGGTGGTGCTGGTAGAGGCCGATCCGGTCAGCGGCAGCACACTTTTCCGGCTGGCCGACTAAGGCCTGACGGGAGGACGACCCCAGACCCGTTGCAGAATGGCAACGCTTGAGCCGGGAGGCCGGCCGGAAGGCGACTCGTGGGCAGGCCACGGTTTCAGGGTACCGCCGCCATACAAGCGTGGCCTTGGCGACACAGGGTTGGACATTCCGCAACATTGTGGTGCGGCCCGCAATTTTGTCCCGCCCGCCCTCCTGAACGAAGGTGTATCTATCACCCATCCGGGATCGGGAACATCCTCCTCCGGTCCGGCTGCAGGAAAGGGAGGCCGCGGTTCGCCCCATGGCCCAGTTCGATCACAGCGTGTGCGATCACGGCGTGTGCGACCAGAATGCACCGTCCCACGTGCCGTCTTTTCGGATCTCCGCCCTATCGGGCGCCCTGATTTCAGGTGTGGCGCGCCGGTTCAGCCGCCCGCTCCGTCATCTGGCCTTCCAGTTTTCCACCGCAGCCCTTCTCGCCACCACCGCTCTCGCCGGGACTCCGCAGGCCGCGAACACCGCGCCGCAGCCGGTGACCGAACAGGTTTTCTCCGTCGGCTTCGCCAAGATCGCCGAGGTCTATCTGGAGCCGGTGTCCTTCAACCGCCTGGGAATGGACGGGTTGAAGGGGCTGACCGCGCTCGACCCGTCGGTGACGGTGGAGCATGCCGGCAGCACCGTACGCCTGTACGTGTCGGGCGCCCTGGCAGCGGAGTACGGTACCGCTGCCGATGGCGACGCCGCCGGCTGGGCGGTTCTGACCACCCGCATCATCGACCGCGCCCGCGTCTATTCCCCCACCCTGGCGAAAGCGACGCCGGAGCGGCTGTATCAGGTGGTGTTCGACGGCGTCACCGCCGATCTCGACGGCTATTCCCGCTACACCGGCGTCCAGCGCGCCAGCAACGAACGCGCCCAGCGCGAGGGGTATGGCGGCGTCGGCCTCTCGCTGGACACCACATCCAACGGTCGCGTCATCGTGCATGACGTGATGCCGCACAGCCCGGCCGAGCGCGTTGGCATCTTCGACGGCGATCAGCTTCTCGCTATCGATGGCGACCTGACGACACGGATGAGCGCGGCGGACATGCGCGAGCGGCTGCGCGGTCCCACCGGCACACTGGTCACGCTGACCGTCGCCCGCGACAATGGCGCCCCCCGCCGGCTGCCGCTGCGCCGCGAGCGGGTGGTGCCGAACACCGTCACCTATTCGCTGTCCGGCGACGTCGGCATCGTCAAGCTCGACCGCTTCAACGCCACCACGGCCTCCAGCCTGCGGTCGGCGGTGACCTCCATCCGTCAAGCGGCGGGGCCGACGCTGCAAGGCATGGTTCTCGATCTGCGCGGCAATCCGGGCGGGTTGCTGGACCAGGCGGTCGCGGTCGCCGACCTGTTCATCCGCCGCGGCCGGATCATCTCCACCGAAGGACGCAACCCCGAAAGCCGCCAGCGCTTCGACGCCAACCCCGACGACCTGCTCGACGGGTTGCCGCTGGTGGTGCTGGTCGACGGCCGCTCCGCCTCGTCGGCGGAGGTGGTGGCGGCGGCTCTGCAGGACTCGGGCCGCGCGGTGGTGGTCGGCGCCTCCAGCTACGGCAAGGGCAGCGTCCAGACAGTCAACCGCCTTCCCAACGACGGCGAGCTGTTCCTGACCTGGAGCCGCATCTACACCCCGGCCGGCTATACCCTGCACCGCCAGGGCGTCCAGCCCACCGTCTGCACCAGCCGGGCCGGCCAGACCGATCCGGAGGCCCTGCTGTCCGACCTGCGCGAGGGGCGGCTGCGCCCGGCGCAGGTGGCGAGCTGGCGGTCCAAGGCAGCCGACGACGAGCATGCGCTGAGCGCCCTGCGCGAAGCCTGCCCGTGGAAAGAGCACGAGCCGGAACTGGACCTGAAGGTCGCCATGCGCCTGCTGGCCGAGCCGGGGCTGTACCAGCGCGCCGTCGCCACCGCCGTGGTCAACACGGTGGCGGAGCGCTGACCGCCATTTCGGGGGGCGTCGCTGTGGCAATCGCCGTCGGACGCCAGATTCACCGCCCATAGGGCTTGACATTGCGGCGTCAGACGGTATTTTCCGCCGCTACGACGCCGCCCCCGCCGGGCCGGCGGGGCACGGATTTTTTGTCGGGATCGAGATCATGGCCAAGCAGAACACCGTCCTCATCAAGCTGGTGAGCACGGCTGACACCGGTTTCTTCTACGTGAAGAAGAAGAACCCGAAGAAGACCACCGAGAAGCTGTCGTTCCGCAAGTACGACCCGGTGGCGCGCAAGCACGTCGAGTTCAAGGAAGCCAAGATCAAGTAAGTCTTGTCCGACATTGAGCTGTGCTTCCAGTGAACAAGGCCGCCTTCCGGGCGGCCTTTTCGTTTTTGGCTCCATGCATCGCCGGTGCCTTTTATCGGCCATTGCAGATGCGGCGTCCGGTCGCAGCCGCTATTTGCGGTGACCGTTCCACCACGGATGCATGCATTCCAAAAGGGGCGTTTCGGGTGGACACTCTCCGAAGAGATCCGGATTTCGGAGGGACCGCCCGTGCCCGACACACATCCAATCCTGAGCGCAGGTCCGACCGCCGCGCAATCCCTCACCGAACGCCGGCAGTCCCTCGCCACCCGCTTCCAGAAGGCGCGTGCCCGCACCGCCGAACTGGTCGCCACCCTGTCGCCGGAAGACCAGATGGTGCAGACCGTTCCGGACGGCGCGCCGGCGAAATGGCATCTCGCCCACACCAGCTGGCTGTTCGAGGTCGCGGTGCTGATTCCTTTCAGCCCCGGCTATCGGCCGGCAGACCCGGCCTTCCTCGACCTGTTCGCCGCCAACAGCGATGACGGCGTCGCGCCCACCCGCGTTCTGTCGCGCCCGACGGCGGCCGAGATCATGCGCCATCGCGACCAGATCAACGCCGCGGTGCTGCACCTGATCGACGGCATCGACGACGGGCTTTGGGACCCAGCCGAGTCGGCACTGATGATGGCCATCGCCCACGAGCGGCGCCATCAGGAGCGCATGCTGCTGCACATCAAGCATGCCCTGTGGAGCAACCCGCTGCGTCCGGCTTACGAGCAGGCGCCCGACCACCCGCATCTGGGTGCCCCGGCCGACGGATGGCTGGAGCAGCCAGGCGGCCTCGTCGAGGTCGGCCGGCCGATGCCCTTGCCCGGATTCGACCATGAGAGCCCGCGCCACCGCGTCTGGCTGGAGCCCTACCGGCTGGCCGCCCGTCCGGTGACCTGCCGCGACTATCTCGCCTTCATCGAGGCGGGCGGTTACGGCGACCGTTCCCTCTGGCTGTCCGATGGTTGGGGGGTCGCAAAGGCCGAAGGCTGGAGCGCCCCGCTCTACTGGCAGCGCGGCGACTCCGAATCGGGCAGCCGCTGGCAGGTCTTCACCCTCTATGGCATGCAGCCGCTCGATCCCGACGAGCCGGTCTGCCATGTCAGCTGGTACGAGGCCGACGCCTATGCCCGCTGGGCCGGCAAGCGCCTGCCGCGGGAGGCGGAATGGGAAGCGGTCGCCGCCGGCTGCGACAGCATGGGCAACCTGTTGGGCACCGGCCATCGCCATCCGCGCGCCGGCTCCTGCCATGGCACCGGCCCCTGGCAGATGTGCGGCGACGTGTGGGAATGGACCGCCGACGCCTTCACGACATATCCCGGCTACCGCCGCCCCCACGCCGGGGACAAGACGGCTCTGGACGAGGCGGTCAATGGCCGGCTCGCCAGCAACCGCATGGTGCTGCGCGGCGGCAGCTGCCTCACCCCCTTCGACCATGCCGGCCCGTGGACGCGCCATTACCTGCGTCCGGAGACCCGGCTGTCGATGAGCGGGTTCAGGCTGGCGGAGGATGTGCCGGCGACAGCTGCGCGTCGCCGCCGGCGATCAACGCCCGCGCCTGCCCCTGTGTGACGACTCCGCGTTCCGTCAGGCGGGAGAGCAGCGCGACGGCAAGCTCGGCCTGGGCCTGCGCCTCGCCCTGGGGACCGTTGCGTGGGGGGCGGGGCAAGGCGAAGGTCTCCGCCAAACGGTCGGACGATGCACCGGCCAGGGCCGGGTCCAGCGCTGCCGCCAGCGCGCCGAGATCGAGCGTCGGCGGCAACGCCGGTTCGGCGATGCCTGCCAGGGCTGCCGACCGCGCCAGAGCGGCAATCGCCGAGTCGATGCCGATCCCGACGACGATGCAGTTGTGCAGCGCCTCCTGGATCGCCGGCCACACCGCGGCGAAGGGGCGTTCGCCTGCCACCATGGCGGTGCCGATGCCGTGACGGGCCGCCGCCTCGGCCGGCACCGGCTCGATGGGATCGATCAGCAGGGCGAGCGACACGGTCGGAAAGATGCGCGACCCGACCAGCCGGACGGTGCCGACCGCGATCACCGGACCGCTGCCCGCCTCCACCCCCGCCGTCGCCACCCAAAGCGCAACGAACGGCAGGGCGGCCAACGGCTCCTCGTCGCCAAGCGGGGTGGCGGGCTGGGCCGGGCGCAGGCTGAGCGTGCGCTTGCCGCTGAGGCCGGCGGCATGGGCCATGCCGCGGGCGGGGAAAGACAGCAGAACACCGGCACTGAGCCCCAGATCGGCCACCCGCGCCGACAACTCGCCGTCTTCCGTGCGGCGCAGCACGGCGGTGACGGGAGCACCGCCGCCGCGCGCCCGCTCCATGGCACGGGCCAGATCGTCGCGGAGCAGCGACTTGCCGATGTCGGTCCCCTCCTCCACACCCAGCAGGCGGGCCGCGCCAGGGTTCAACTGCTCCACCCGCCCCTGCTCGTCGAGAATCAGCAGAGGATCGTCGGACAGGGCCAGAGCCGCCCGCAAGGCCCGGTCGATGCGCCCACTGCCCAGCAGTCCCTCACCCAAGCCGCGCTCGCCGCCGCGGGCCAGACTGACCGCCTCGGCCAAGCGCGCCAGTTCGCCGGACATCGGTTCGAGATCGACCCGGTTGCGGGAGCCCGACAACCTGTCGGACAGGCGGTCGAGGTCGCGGAAATGGCGCGACAGTCGCGAGAAGACGAACCACACCGACAAAAGTCCGAGCCCGCAGATCGCCAGACCGCGGGTGAAGGCGGTTCGGTCGTCCGCCGCCAGCTGTGTGATCTCCACGCCCAGAAACACCAGCGCTGCCGCCGTCACGGCCAGCCCCAGCATCACCACGCGCCAAACGCCGCCCTTCATCGGGCCGTCTCCCCATCATTGCGCCCGGAGTCTAGCGGGCAGAGGGGAAACGGAGAAGCCGCACGCGTGTTCAGCGCATCACGACGATGGTCCAGGCGCCCTCCACCTCGGCCATCAGGCCGGCCAGCGCACCGCGCACCCCACCCGACAGGCCAACCAGCAGAAGTGCCACCACCGCAACAGCCAGCGCATTGTCCAGGAACGACCGGGTCGGCCAGCGTCCGGTGGAACGGTTACGGGCAGGAGACGGAAAGAACGGCATCGGCGGCTCCGGCCTGGAGGGCGTGGGACTTGGTCCAGCCTACCGACGGCGATGACGAACAAGCCCTTAACGCGGTACCGGAGGGCACCGCTTGACTCACCTTTGACTCCGCACAGCCGCGATTCACGGAGGTTTTTAAAGTCGAGACAGCGCTTCCCGCCCCCGGCGGACGGCTCTACCCTTTGCCGCCGCATCCGCGAATTTGGGTTACCGCCTTTGCGTAAAATACATAACAACTTGCGCCGCGATTTTTGCTGTCCTTCACCTGCATTTCTTGGTTTGCCTGCTTGTCGGATGATGCTAAGAGTGATGCATCCAATCAAAACACTCCTTTCCGCATAGGCAATTGCTTGGGAGGCCGGCAATGACTTTGGTCTATCGTCCCCTGCCCTATGGCGGGCACGAAGACCGGCGGACGGGTCGTCACCTGCTTCTGGTGGTCGCCCTGATCCTTGCCATTCCGACCGCGTTGGGTGCCGGCTGCACCGTCGATGCCTTGCGCAGCTATGCGGTGGAAGCCCGGCTGTCGCAGGCGGTCGATGCCGCCGCGCTGGCCGGCGGGCGGGTGATGTTCGACTCGCAGCGCGACGGACACATCCGCAGCTTCTTCGACAAGGCCTTCCCCAACGGCTTCCTCGGATCGAACCTGTCTCCCCTGACGATTGCCGAGGATGCCGCCGCCGGCACCCTTACGGTCAGCGCCCACGCCACCGTCAACGCCATCTTCCTGCGCCTGTTCGGCAAGAAAGAGGTGACGGTGGAAGCGCAGTCCATCGTCCGCCGCGGCCAGCACGTCCGCAGCAAGCTGCAATAACCTCCCCACTTCCTGACCGAGCCTCATCGCCGATTCGCGACGCTCGCATTCGCGGAATGCAGCCCGGCGACTTCGCAACTGCGGTAGAAGGGACGCACAGCGCCCTTTCCACCGGAGTCCGCGATGCTCGGAACCCTGACGCTCCTGCTGCTCTGCCAACTGGCCGGTGAACTGGCTGCCCGCCTGTTGCACCTGCCGATCCCCGGCCCGGTGCTGGGCATGCTGCTGCTGTTCGCCGGGTTGCTGCTGCGCGGCGGCGTGCCGAACACGGTACAGGACACGGCAGGCGGGCTTTTGCGCCATCTGTCGCTGCTGTTCGTGCCGGCCGGTGTCGGGGTAATGGTCCATGTCACCCGCCTGGAGACCGAGGCTCTGCCCATCGTCGCCGCCCTGTTCGGCAGCACCCTGTTCGGAATCGCGGTGACGGCGAAGCTGATGGCCTTCCTGTTGAGCCGCACCGATCCGCGGCTGGAGGAGGAAGCGGCGGCAGGAGAGCAGGCCAAGGGAGACCGGACATGAGCGCCGATCTTCACCAGATCTGGGTCTATCTGTCCGCCAACCCGCTGGCCGGGCTGACGCTGACGCTGGTCGCCTACCAGATCGGCCTGTGGGTCTTTGAAAAGCTCGGACGACGCCCGGTGCTGAACCCTGTGCTAATCGCCGTCGTCCTGATCGCTGGAACGCTCAGCCTGTCGGGCATCGATTACCGCACCTATTTCGACGGCGCGCAGTTCGTCCATTTCCTGCTCGGCCCGGCGACGGTGGCGCTCGCCATCCCGCTCTACAACCAGTTCCAGGAGGTCCGCCGCTCAGCCGTGGCTCTGGTGGTGGCGCTGCTGGTGGGTTCCGCCGCCTCGGCGCTGAGCGCCGTGGCGCTGGTCTGGGCGTTCGGCGGCAGCAAGGCGACCATCCTGTCGATGGCGCCGAAATCCGTCACCTCCCCCATCGCCATGGGCGTGTCGGAGCAGATCGGCGGCCTGCCGTCGCTGACCGCGGTGTTCGTCATCATCACCGGCATCGTCGCCGCCAGCCTCGGCACCTGGGTGCTGAACCTCGTGCGGGTGAAGGACTGGCGCGCCCGCGGCTTCGGCATGGGTGTGGCGGCGCACGGCATCGGCACCGCCCGCGCCTTGCAGGTCAACGAGGTGGCGGGCGCCTTCGCCGGGTTGGGCATGGGGTTGAATGGGCTGGCGACGGCGTTGCTGCTGCCGACGCTGTACCACCTGATCTGGGGCTGACGTGGGAGGCTGGGAAGAATGGAAGGGGTGGCGATGGTTGGTGCATCCCGCAGTCCGTTTTTCGCCGATCCGGGCTTGACAGCCATGCCGCACCTGCGCACAGTGCGCCCCATGAACACCATCGACCTGCAGAACGCCCTTCTTCGACTTCTCGGCCCGGCGCTTTAAGCGTCCGGGTCTGTCGCGTTCGCACACCATTTCCATCGGTCGAAGTGTCTGTTCCATGAGCGATGTTTTCAAAGGCGCCAGTATCGGCGTCGCCCGGCCGGGGCCGGGACTGCGACTTACCGACGGTCGCTGAGCCACATCCGGCGGCTCCGCGGCCGTACCCCTCGCCGGTCCCTCCGCCTTTCAAAATCCGATCCGCCGCCCCCGCCCGCACAGACTGCCGGGCCCGGGGCCGCCACTGGAGCCGAACGACGCCATGAGCACCGCGACCCAAACCAACATCCCGAGCCTGCCGAAGTCCCCGTCCAAGTACGCCCCCTTCCCCCAGGTGAAGCTGACCGACCGCCAGTGGCCGTCGCGTACCCTGGACAAGGCGCCGATGTGGTGCTCGGTCGACCTGCGCGACGGCAACCAGGCGCTGATCGAGCCGATGGGGCCGGACCGCAAGCGCGCCATGTTCGACCTGCTGCTGCGCATGGGCTTCAAGGAGATCGAGGTCGGCTTCCCCGCCGCGTCGCAGACCGATTTCGACTTCTGCCGCGAGATCATCGACGGCAACAAGATCCCCGACGGCGTCACCATCCAGGTGCTGACCCAGGCGCGCGAGGAGCTGATCCGTCGCACCTTCGAGGGCATCAAGGGAGCCAAGCGCGCCATCGTGCATCTGTACAACTCCACCTCGGAGTTGCAGCGCCGCGTCGTGTTCGGGTTGGACCGCCAGGGCATCGTCGACATCGCCGTCCAGGGTGCCAAGCTGATCAAGCAGCTGGCCGACGAGACCCCGGAAACCGAGATCGTCCTGCAATACTCGCCGGAGAGCTTCACCGGCACCGAGCTGGATTTCGCCGTCGAGATCTGCGAAGCGGTGATGGAGGTCTGGCAGCCGACGCCCGAGCGCAGGATCATCCTGAACCTGCCCTCGACGGTCGAGATGTCGATGCCGAACGTCCATGCCGACCAGATCGAATGGTTCTGCAAGACGATGAAGAACCGCGAGTCGGCGATCATCTCCCTGCACCCGCACAATGACCGCGGCACCGGCGTCGCCGCGGCCGAGCTGGGGCTGCTGGCCGGCGCCGACCGCGTCGAAGGCACCCTGTTCGGCAACGGCGAGCGCACCGGCAACGTCGACGTCGTCACGCTGGCGCTGAACATGTTCACCCAGGGCGTCGATCCGGAACTGAACATCGACGACATCAACGAGATCGTCCGCGTTTCCGAATACTGCACGCAGCTGCCGGTCCACCCGCGCCACCCCTATGCCGGCGAGCTGGTGTTCACCGCCTTCTCCGGCTCGCACCAGGACGCCATCAACAAGGGGCTGAAGGCGCTGACCAAGTCCAACACCGGCAAGTGGGAGGTCCCGTACCTGCCCATCGACCCGCAGGACCTGGGCCGCAGCTACGAGGCGGTGATCCGCATCAACAGCCAGTCCGGCAAGGGCGGCATCGCCTATGTGCTGGAAAAGGACTACGGCCTGCAGATCCCGCGCCGCCTGCAGATCGAGTTCTCCAAGGTCGTGCAGCGCGTCGCCGACGAGACCGGCAAGGAACTGTCGCCCGCCGACATCCACGCCGCCTTCCAGGCCGAGTATCTGGACATCGACAGCCCGCTGGAACTGGTCGAGCATTCGACCGAGCCGCGCGGCCCGAACTCGGGCGCCCGCGCCATGAGCGTGGTGATGCGCCGCAACGGCGAGATCGTCACCACCAAGGGCAAGGGCAACGGCCCCATCGACGCCTTCCTGGACGCCCTGCGCCAGGGTTGCGGCACCGACCTGCACGTCGTCGACTACCGCGAGCACGCCATCGGCTCCGGCGAGGACGCCCAGGCCTGCGCCTATGTCGAGGTGAAGACCGGCGACAAAACCCTGTTCGGCGTGGGCATCGACGCCGACATCGTGACCGCCTCGCTGCGAGCCCTGGTCAGCGCCGCCAACCGCGCGACGCGCTAAGGGTCTCGCTTGCGGCCCTCTTCCTCCGGCTCTCGCGAGCGGCAGGAAGAGGGCCATTAACTTGCCCCCACCGCCCCAGCCGCCTATAAGTCCCCACGAAACGCTAGAGCAACAGCGGACAGCGCTATGATCGTGGTCACCGGCGGGGCCGGCTTCATCGGGTCCAACCTTGTCGCGGCTCTGGCTGCGCGCGGCATCACCGACGTGGCGGTGGTCGACCGCTTCCGCGAGGGCGAGAAGTGGCAGAACCTCGCCAAGCGCGAGGTCGCGGCCCTGGTGCCGCCCGAGCAAACGCTGGCCTTCCTCGACCAGCATGCCGCCGAGATCGACACCGTCTTCCATCTCGGCGCCATCTCCGCCACCACCGAGCGGGACGTCGACAAGATCGTCGCCAACAACGTCGCTCTGACGCTGGATCTGTGGCGCTGGTGTTCCTGGCGCGGCTGCCGGCTGGTCTACGCCTCCTCCGCCGCGACCTATGGCGACGGCGCCGTCGGTTTCGACGATGACGGCTCCTGCGACGGGCTGGCGCGGCTGCGGCCGCTGAACGCCTATGGCTGGTCCAAGCATCTGGTCGACCGCCGCATCGCCCGCGCCGTCGCCGGCGGCGACCTCGTGCCGCCGCAATGGGCCGGGCTGAAATTCTTCAACGTCTACGGCCCGAACGAAGCCCACAAGGGCGACATGATGAGCGTAATCGCCAAGCTGCATCCGCAGCTGATGGCCGGCCAGCCGGCGCGCCTGTTCAAGTCGCACAAGGACGGCTTCGAGGATGGCGGCCAGCTGCGCGACTTCATCCACGTCGACGACTGCGTCGCGGTGATGCTGTGGCTCTACGACCATCCCGACGTCAGCGGCCTGTTCAACGTCGGAACCGGCAAGGCCCGCAGCTTCAAGGATCTGGCGTTGGCGACTTTCGCCGCGCTGGGGCTGCCCCCCCGGATTGAGTACTTCGAGATGCCCGAGCATCTGCGCGGCAAATACCAATATTTCACGCAGGCGACGACGGATCGCCTGCGCGCCGCCGGGTTCGACCAGCCCTTCACCGAGCTGGAAGAGGGTGTCCGGCGCTATGTGCAGGATTTCCTGTCGCAGCCCGACCCGTATCGCTGACCGGAGTTCCCATGCTCGCCACCCTTCCCGTCGTGGCCTTCCCCACCATCGACCCGGTCGCCTTTTCCGTCGGCCCGGTCGTCGTCCGCTGGTATGCGCTGGCCTATCTGGCCGGTTTCGTGCTGGGCTGGCGCTATTGCCTGGGGCTGGCGCGGCTCGATCCCGACCGCCGGCCGAACCCCGAGGAGTTCGACGACTTCCTGACCTGGGCGGTGATCGGCACCATCCTGGGCGGGCGGCTCGGCTATGTGCTGTTCTACAACCTGCCCTATTATCTGGAAAACCCGCTGGACGCGGTTCAGGTCTGGCATGGCGGCATGTCCTTCCACGGCGGCATGGTCGGCGTGCTGACCGCGATTGCGCTGTTCTGCTGGCGGCGCGGCATCTCGCCCTTCGTCTTCGGCGACATCATCGCCGCCTGTGCGCCCATCGGGCTGTTCTTCGGCCGCATCGCCAACTTCATCAATGGCGAGCTTTATGGCCGGCCGGCCCCCGATTTCGCCTATGCCATGGTGTTCCCGCGCGACCCGTTGCAGGTGCCGCGCCATCCCAGCCAGCTTTACGAGGCTGCCCTGGAGGGCGTGGTTCTGTTCATCCTGCTGGCGATCGCCATCCGCAGCCCGGCGCTGCGCAACCGGCCGGGCACCATCGGCGGGCTGTTCCTGATCGGCTACGGCCTGTCGCGCATCACGGTTGAGTTCTTCCGTGAACCCGACCCGCAGTTGGGCTTCCTGTTCGCCGGCGCCACGATGGGGCAGCTGCTGTCGCTGCCGATGCTGGCAATCGGCCTGTGGCTGGTCCTGCGCGGCCGGCGTCATGCCATCCCGGCCTGACGCCATGGCGGACGAAAGCGCCGGTCCGGAAACGCTGGCCCGCCTGCTGGCCCGCCGCATCGTGATGGACGGCCCGATGAGCGTCGGCGCCTTCATGGCGGAGGCGCTGGGCCATCCGCGCTTCGGCTATTACATGTGCCGCGACCCGTTCGGCAGCGGCGGCGATTTCACCACCGCGCCGGAAATCAGCCAGATGTTCGGCGAACTGGTCGGGCTCTGGTGCGTCGACAGCTGGGCCAGGCTGGGCGGTCCCGCCCCCTTCCATCTGGTGGAGCTGGGTCCCGGCCGCGGCACGCTAATGGCCGACGTGCTGCGGGCGGCGGCGGTGCTGCCGCTGTTCCGCGACAACGCCATCGTCCATCTGGTGGAAACCAGCCCATCCCTGCGGGAGCGGCAGCGCCAGACGCTGCACCCCATCCTGGGCGACGCGGTCCACTGGCATGACCGGCTGGACGATGTGCCGGACGGCCCGACCATCCTGATCGCCAACGAGTTCTTCGACGCCCTGCCGATCCGTCAGGTGCAGAAGACCAACTATGGCTGGTTCGAGCGGCTGGTCGATGTCGAGCCCGCCAGCACCGAGGACGATCCGCGCTTCCGCTTCGTGCTGGAGGCCTTCGGCAGTTCCGGGAACCGGCTGGTACCGGATGCTTTGCGCGAGGCGCCCGACGGCAGCGTGGTCGAGGTTTCTCCCGCCTCGCAGGCGGTGGCGCGGCTGATCGGCACCCGGTTGGCCACAGCCCCCGGTGCGGCGCTGGCCATCGACTATGGTTACGCCCACGGCCCGGCGGTCGGCGACACGCTGCAAGCGATGCGGCGCCATGCCTACGCCCCCGTGCTGGAAGCGCCGGGCGAGGCCGACCTGACGGCCCATGTCGATTTCGCCGCAATCGCCGCCGCGGCGCGGGAGGGCGGCGCCCAATCCTTCGGCGTGGTCGAACAGGGGGAATGGCTGACCCGGCTGGGCATCCGCCAACGCGCATCCGCCCTGGCGGCGAAGGCCCACCCGGCCCAGGCGCAGGACATCCGCGGCGCGCTGGACCGCTTGATCGATCCCGCGCAAATGGGCAGGCTGTTCAAACTGGTCGCGTTCGCCACGCCCGGAGCCTTCGCCGACTCTCCCCCGGCCGGCTTCTGACCGGCGGACGCGGAAACCGGGTCAGAGACACCGCACCATAACCGCCAGAAACACAATCCGGGCGGACCGTGCATCGCGTCCCCTGCCCTGTCGGGCATAATTGCCGGGCATGGGGGCCACAGAACAGGGAAGGACGGCGTTCGTGATCACACTCGGCGCGCTGAACGACATCACCCACATTCGACACGCCTTTTTCACCCGCACCGGCGGGGTGTCCACAGGGCTTTACGCCTCGCTGAACTGCGGGCTGGGGTCCAACGACTCCGCCGCGGCCGTGCATGAGAACCGCGCCCGTGCCGCCGCGCGCATGGAAGTGACGCCCGCCAACCTCATCACCTGCCATCAGGTCCACAGCCCGACCTGCGTCGTGGTGGAAGAACCCTGGACGCCGGAAACTGCGCCGAAGGCAGACGCCATGGCGACCCGGCAGTCGGGAATCGCGCTGGGCATCCTGACCGCCGACTGCGCGCCCGTCCTGTTCGCCGACAGCAAGGCGCGGGTGATCGGCGCCGCCCATGCCGGCTGGAAGGGCGCCAAGGGCGGCGTCATCGAGGCGACCGTCGCCCGCATGGTCGAGCTGGGGGCCAAGCCGAACCGGATCGTCGCCTGCATCGGCCCCTGCATCGCCCAGCGCTCCTACGAGGTGGGGCCGGAATTCCCGACCCCGTTCGAGGAGGAGGACGCGCGCAACCGCGACTACTTCGCCCCCGCGCGCAAGCCCGGCCATTTCCTGTTCGATCTGGCGGCCTACGTCACCCGCCGGCTGGGCGACTCCGGCGTCACGGTGATCCAGCGCTGCCCCAACGATACGGTGGCCGAGGAGGATCGCTTCTTCAGCTATCGCCGCTCCTGCCTTCGGGGAGAGGCGGATTACGGCCGCGGCCTTTCGGCCATCGTCCTGCAGAACTGAAACGGCGCGAACGGGTGGGCGGAACGGCCATGGTCATGCCGCCCGCGCAGGGCGGCATTCCCCAATGGGGAAAGACACGACCGTCATGGAACGTTTACATGGGGCCGACCCTTTGTTATGGTCCGCCCCGTTTTCAAGGGGCGCCGGCGCGCAAGCGGCGAACGTGCCTTGAGCCGTTTCCCTGCAAAGAGAGCCGACCCCGATGAAGGTGCTTGCCGGCAACAGCAACCGTCCGCTGGCCGAGGCGATCTCCACCTGTCTCGGCGTGCCGCTGACCAAAGCCAGCGTCCGCCGTTTCTCCGACATGGAGGTTTTCGTCGAGATCCTGGAGAACGTGCGCGGCGAGGACGTGTTCGTCGTCCAGTCGACCTCGTTCCCGGCCAACGACAACCTGATGGAACTGCTGGTGACGATCGACGCGCTTCGGCGCGGGTCGGCCCGGCGCATCACGGCGGTCATCCCCTACTACGGCTACGCCCGCCAGGATCGCAAGACCGGCCCGCGCACGCCGATCTCAGCCAAGCTGGTCGCCAACCTGATCACCCAGGCCGGCGCCAACCGCGTGCTGACGATGGACCTGCACGCAGGCCAGATCCAGGGCTTCTTCGACATCCCCACCGACAACCTGATGGCCGCCCCGGTCTTCGAGAAGGACATCCGCCAGTCCTTCGAGAACATCGGCGAGGTCACCATCGTATCGCCGGACGTCGGTGGCGTGGTGCGCGCCCGCGCGCTGGCCAAGCGCCTGGACGCCGATCTGGCGATCATCGACAAGCGGCGTGAGCGCGCCGGCGTGTCGGAGGTGATGAACATCATCGGCGATGCCGACGGCCGCCGCTGCATCCTGATCGACGACATCGTCGACTCGGGCGGCACGCTGTGCAACGCCGCCGTCGCCCTGATGGAAGCCGGTGCCAAGTCGGTCCACGCCTTCTGCACCCACGGCGTCCTGTCCGGCGGTGCGGTCGCCCGCGTCGCCGTGTCGCCGCTGGAGCAGCTGGTCACCACCGACAGCATCCAGGCGACCGAGGCGGTGCGCGTGTCGCGCAACATCCGTCAGCTGACCATCGCCCCTCTGCTCGCCGAGGCCATCATGCGCATCAGCGAGGAGCGGTCGGTGTCGAGCCTGTTCTCGTAAGAGCGGCAGCGTTACAGGAAAGGCCCTTTCCCACCGGGAGAGGGCCTTTTTTGTTGCGCGCGTTTTGCTCCATCACCCCGCTCCCTGCCCGTCACCCAGCCCATGGAAGTCGTTCGCCGTCACCTGTCCGCCGGTGGCAGCGGCAATTCGGGCCATCACGGCGGGACGGGGAACGCGGCGGCCATGGCGGTAACGGTTGACCGTTGCCTGGCTCGTCCCGATCAGGGCGGCAAAGGCCTCTTCCTTGGTTGCGGTCCGGTTGAGCCAATCGTCGAGCGTCATACCGCAATGGTTTAGACCAGGCAGGCTTCTGCGCGCAACTGGATTTATTCCGTTGCGATGGACTTTCCGAAGCCGTTTTGGTATGAACGACTCATGACCACAATGCGCGAACTGCGGCAGGCCGCCGGGCTGAGCCAGGAAAAGCTGGCCGAGATGGCCGGCACCTCCCAGCCACAGATCAACAAGCTGGAAACCGGCCAGCGCAAGTTGACCGTCGACTGGGCGGTCAAGCTGGCCGGGCCGTTGGGCGTCGAGCCTGCGGTTCTGCTCGGTCTCGACGGGCCAGCCGCCACGACGGCCCAGACGGCTTCCATGCGCCCAGCCCGCCCGTCGCTTCCGCCGCTCCTCCGCACAGCACCGCTTCCGCAGGCTGCGGCCTCGATGCCGGTGCGGGCGGCGGCGCGCGGCGGCGTGGATCAGGAAATGTTTCTGGAAGACGGCCCCATCGACTGGATCGCACGGCCCGATTACCTGAAGAACGCGCGTGATCCCTACGCCATGTATGTGGTCGGCGACTCGATGATGCCGCGTTTCCGCCCGGCGCAACTTCTGCACGTCAACCCGCACAAGCCGCCGGCGGCAGGGTCCGGGGTGGTGGTGGTCAAATGCAACAAGGCGGTGCTGGTGAAGGAGTTCGTGCGGCGAGGCCCCGACATAGTGATCCTGCGCGAATACCGGCCGGCCGACCGCGAGTTTCCCGTTCCGCTCGAAGAGATCGACACCCTGCACACCGTGGTCGGCTTGCAGGAGCCCTGAGCGGCATACCGCAACGGTATCGGCTTTTCCTAGCTCAAATAGTCCAATTTGGACTATTCCTTCGTTCGGCGAAGCGACGGACATCTCCGGCGCACCACAGTCGATCGAGGAGACAAGGCCATGCCCCAGCTCTATCCGCGCTTCCATCCCGGCCCGTCGGGCGGGCGGCTCGACAGCTTCAGCGAGCGCGGCGCCCACGAACTGGCCCGCCGCATCCGCACCGCCTGGGCCAACATCGGCTGGGATGTGGAGGTGCGGGTGGAGCGCATCGCCAGTGAAGAGTTGGGCGACGGCCGCAGCACCGCCCACTTCACCGTTCGCAGCGACCTGATCAACGGCCTGCCCCAGCGCCGCCTGTCCCAGCGCCGACCGGACGAGGCGGCACGGGCGCTGCCGCGCGCCGCCTGATGCGGCTCACTTCAGCCGCTCGTCCAACTCGACCTGATAACCGACGGCAAGGCGGTTGGTCTCGTTCGCCATGCCCACCACCGCAATCAGTTCGCCGAACTGCGCGTCGGTCATGCCCAGCCTGCGCGCCGCCGCCTCGTGCGAGCGGATGCAATACTGGCAGTTGTTGGTGACGCTGACCGCGACGAAGATCATTTCCTTCACCAGCGGGTCGAGCGCACCGGGCGCCATCACTTCCTTCAGGCTTTCCCAGGTCCGTGCCAGGGTCGGCGGATGGTGGGCGACCGCCTTCCAGAAATTGTTCACGTCGGGGACGTTGCGCGCCGCCTTGATGTCGTCGTAGACGGCGCGGACCTCCGGGGTGGCATCGGCCTGTTCGATCAGGGGAAGCGGCATGGTGACGGAAACTCCTGCGAGGGACGGTGACTTGCGATAAGGCAGGACATCGTGTCGCAAGGCAACAGCCGGTCCACGTCTTTCCCCCGTCCATCGGCCAAGTTGACCAATGCTTGTCCCGCTGGTAGTAGAGACTTGCAACAGATCGCGTAAACGTTCGGACGAACACTCCGCCCGGAAGCCGCGGCGCTGGAAGAAATCCATAAGACACGAAATCCATTCGTGCAGCGTTCCCATGCGGCCCGGCCCCGGCACATGTCCGGTCCGGCCCGAATGCCGGGAGGAACAGCGTGGACAGCACGGTTCTAGAGGCCGCCTTGCCGCCCCATCGTCAGGACGGCCATCATCAGGATGGTGCCGGCATCACAAGTGCCCCCGTTCCCAATACCCTCGATCTGGCCGCCTCCTCCCAGGGACTGCGTCTTCTCGTCCGCCTGCATGCCGAAGAACCGACCGCCGCCCTGCTGGAGACCTTGCGGCGCGACCCGGTCGGCCGCGGTCCGCTGGCGCTCGACCGCGACGACTCCCAGCAGGCCGCCGCGCTGGTGGACGAGGTGGTGAGCGATCTGCCGGACCGGATCACCCACCGCAGCCTCGCCCCGCTGGTCGCCGATTTCGCCGCCATCCATATCAATGGCGGGCTGCGGGCCTGTCCGACCGAAGGTCCGTGGCTGGAGGAGAGGTTGCGGGACGATGCCGCCGCCTCCCTGCTGCGCTGGCGCACCGGCCTGGAGGCGGAACTGCGCCTGCCGCCGCTGGACCGGCTGCCGGACGACCACGTCGCGGCGGAACTGGCCGTTCTGGCCGCGCTGCTCGACCGCGGGCGCACGCTCGACGCCGTCCGCTTCCTCGACCGCCACCCGCTGCGCTGGATGCCGGATTTCTGCAGCCGCGTCGCAACCCGGTGCCGCGAACCCTTCTTCGCCGGCATCGCCATCCTCACCAATGCCCATCTCGACGATCTGCGGGACCGGCTGGGCGATCTGTGCGGGCTGCCCCGCCCGGCCGATGACGGTTCCGATGTCCGCCGGCGCCGACGCTGGACGGAAGGGCGCTTTCCCCGCGCCTGCACCTGCGATCCGTAAACGGCCGAACTGCGAACCGCCATCGCCGCCCTGCCTTAAAGTCAGAGTTGCCCACCCTTCGATGCTTCGGCCATGGTGACCGGAACGGGGTTAGACCGACGGTCTGCCCAGTGGCCTGTCCTGTGCCGCCGATGGCCGGCAAGCTTCCTTTTTCCTGGCAATGGTTGGTGATGCCCGTTCGCAACCTCGACAGTCGGACCGACCGCAGGGGGGCCCTGCGCCTTCTGCGCCTGCTGCTGGCTGTGTCGGTCGCGCTGCCGCTCGTGCTGTTCGCCGGCATCGGCTGGCGCGAGCGGTGGGAGGCTCAGGACGAGGCCGAGCGGAACAGCAGCAAGAACGCCCTGATCCTGCACGAGCATGTGCTGAAGGTGTTCGACACCATGTCCCAGGTGCTGGACCGGGTGGACGAGCGCATCCATGGACGCAGTTGGCGCGAGATCGCCGAGTCGGAGCCGCTGCACCGCTATCTGAAGACCCTGGAAGGCGAGCTTGAACAGATCGGCGCCATCGGCCTGACCGATCCCGACGGGTTCGTGCGCAACTCCAGCCTCGTCTTCCCCGCACGCAACAGCTACATCGGCGACCGCGCGGATTTCCGGGAGCAGCGGGAACAGGACTCCGGCCTGCTCATCGCCGGCCCGGTCGTCGACCCCACCAGCGGCAAACCCAGTTTCGGCATCAGCCGGCGCCGCAGCGGTCCCGGCGGTCCCGACGGCAGTTTCGACGGGATGATCGCCGCCATCGTCGATCCGGACTATTTCGCCAGCTTCTACCGGCGGATCATCGGCACCGAAGGGGAATCCATCGCGCTGATCCGCGACGACGGCGCGATGCTGATGCGCTTCCCGACCCTCGACCCGACGCGGCCGAACGCGACGCTGCCGACCCTGCCGGCCGACCGCGGCCTGCGCGCCGAGATCCGCCGCCAGCCGGACGAGGGAGTTTTCCGCACCGGCAACAGCATCGTGCAGGGTCTGGAGCGCGTGTTCGCCTATAAGCGGGTCGGCGCCTTCCCGATCTACGTCGTCTATGGGCTGGATGGGACGCAGGTCACCCGGTCCTGGTGGCGGAACATGGCGCTCGACGCCGCCTTCGTCGCCCCGGCAACGCTGGCGCTGGCACTCATCGCCTGGCTCGCCTACAGCCGCGCCGCTTCCGAAAGCGCCGCGGTCCGGCGCTGGGCAGAGGAGGTGCGCAACCGCGAAAGGCTGGAAGAGGCGCTGCGCCAGAGCCAGAAGATGGAGGCGCTGGGCCAGTTGACCGGCGGGGTGGCGCATGATTTCAACAATCTGCTGACCGCAGCACTCGCCAATCTGCATCTGCTGTCCCGCCATCTGCCCGCCGACGGCCAACGCTTCCTGGGCGGGGCGCGGACCGCGCTGGAGCGGGCGGAGAAGCTGACCCGGCAACTGCTGTCCTTCTCCCGCCAGGATGCCGTCAACCCGACGGTGGTCGATCTGGGCGACAGCCTGCGCCGGATGGCCGACCTGCTGGAACGCTCCATTCGGGCGGACGTCGTGCTGGAGTGGGACATCGCCCCGGTGCCGATGGCGGTCGCCGTCGATCAGGTTCAGTTGGAAATGGCGGTGCTGAACCTGGTTCTGAACGCCCGCGATGCCATGCCCGGCGGCGGCCGAATCCGCATCGCCGCCGCGCCCGGTCCAGAGCCGCGCACCGCCCGCATCGAGGTTTCCGATTCCGGCGCCGGCATGCCGCCCGATGTGATGGCCCGCGCCTTCGACCCCTTCTTCACCACCAAGGGAGTCGGCAAGGGAACGGGGCTCGGCCTGTCGATGGTCTATGGATTCGCCCGCCAGTCCGGCGGCAGCGCCACTATCGACAGCCGGCCCGGCGAGGGCACACATGTGTGCATCGACCTGCCGCTGACCGACGCCCGGCCGGAGGAGCCGGCCCCTGTCCCGGCGGCCCCGGTCGCGGACATCCGCCCGCTGCGCATCCTGGTGGTGGAGGACAATCCGCTGGTGCTGATGGCGACGGTGGAAGGACTGACCCAGGAAGGCTTCTCGGTCGAGACCGCGGAAGACGGCGTCACGGCGCTGGCTCTGCTGGAGACCGACCGAAACTTCGATCTTGTGGTGTCGGACGTCGTGATGCCGGGCGGCGTTTCCGGGATCGACCTTGCTCGCCACATCCGCGAGCACTGGCCGCAGCTGCGGGTCCTGCTGGCCTCCGGCTACAGCCCCGAATCGCTGGCCACCATGGGCGCCGACACCGCATCGGTGCTGGCGAAGCCCTTCACCCCCGACCAGCTGGCGGTGCGAATCCGGTCGCTGACCCGGACCGGACCGGGCGGCGGTGCGGCGGACGGGATCAGGTCAGCGCGCTGACGAACATCGGCGTCCACAGCGCCATGCACCACACCAGGCCAAGGCACAGGCCACGGGTCAGATCGTCGAAGGTCGGCTGCTCCAGCCGGTTCAGCTTCCACATCGCGTTGACTTCGCCCGGCGTCAGCGGCCGGTCGCCGGACTCGGTATCGGGATCGAAATCGGACTGAACCGTACGGCGATCGGTCTGCTCACGGCTGGCGGCTGCGCGCCGTTCGGGGTCGCGTGACAGCATGGCTGGGGCCTCGCATCGATAGCGGAATGCCCAACAAGTTTGTGCCCGCCACCGCCGGCGACCAGCCTTCCTTCCGTCCACGCCGGAATTTTGTCGACATACGAAAAAAGGCCGCCATCCGCTGGACGGATGCGGCCTTTTCGCCAAGCGTCCGGCCGGATCGGCCGGAAAGGATCACTTGCCGGGACGGATCACCGGGGTGAGCTGGTCGCCCCAGTTGCCGGTCTCGTTGTGGTAGCGGGCGGTGCGCATCAGCTCGACCGTCACGCCGGCCTCAACCGCCTTGACGACGGCGTCGTTCAGGCGGTGCAGGTTGTTGGCGACGATGCGGATGGCGCTTTCCTGCTCCGGCGTCAGTTCCGACCGGTCATCCGGCGGCGCGTCCTTGAAACCCGACATGCGTTGTTCCTTCCCCTGGATTGGGACCGCCCCGGCGGGACCGGCTGCGGTCCAGAACTTGGTCATGATCTTGACCGGCCTTTCCGGCCGGTTTTCATCATGTACCACATTGTGTGCGCCGCGACAAAGAGCACGACGCGCCAAGCGCTTGCGACCATTGGCCTCTTGCAACCGGCAAACCGACGCCAGGGCGGCGGCGCAATCCCATGGCGGCCGACGCCCTGGCGTTGCGGCGGAATCGGCCGGTCGAAGGTCCCGTCCATGCCGGACACTCCGCCAAAGGTTGTTTTCTTACAAACAAAAGAAATAATGCTTCAGTGTTGCAACAAACTCTTGGATTAACTCAATGGTTGACGATCCTCGATTGCGATGCACAGATTTCACCACGATCCAATTTCCCCCCTACGGAGATCATCTTGAAGAACGTTGCTGCCAAGGCCCTGCTCGTTGCGTCCTCGCTGTTTCTGATGCATGGCGCGGCGTTTGCCGGCCAGCAGGACTTCACGATCGTCAACAAGACCGGCTACCCGCTGAAGCACATCTATGTTTCGGAAAACAACAACAACAGCTGGGACGAGGATATCCTCGGCCGCGACGTCCTGAACGACGGCGAGTACTTCGAGGTTGCCTTCGCCAAGGCCGAGAGCACCTGCAAGTGGGACATGAAGGTCGTCTATGACGACGGCGAATCGGCGGTGTGGCAGGGGCTGAACCTTTGCCAGCTCTCCAAGCTGACGCTGAAGTGGAACAAGAGCACCGGCGTCACCTCGGCCCAGACCGAGTAATCCGTCACCGGAAATTGTCGGTGCTGCGGTTCATCAGATGGATGAAGACGTCTT
Organism: Azospirillum sp. 11R-A; assembly: GCF_049472615.1. Lineage (NCBI taxonomy): Bacteria > Pseudomonadati > Pseudomonadota > Alphaproteobacteria > Rhodospirillales > Azospirillaceae > Azospirillum > Azospirillum sp. 11R-A. The sequence goes on from NZ_JBCEBL010000001.1 coordinate 220,741, forward strand.
CCAGCGTCGGTTCCGTCGCGGTGATCCGCAGCTCCGGCTGCCCCATCCAGCGGGCAAGCGCCCGGTCCAGGGCTGAGGCGTTGGTTCCGCTGACATGCAGGCGGCTGCCGAAGACCGCCACCATCTCCACTCCCGGCTGACCCTCCAGCGCTGCGGCGATGCGGTGCAGGCCGCAGCCCGCGACCAGACGGGTGTGCAAGCCCGACCCGGCAATCACCTGATCGACCGTTCCGTGCGTCATCAGCGTGCCGTAGGCGATGTAGGCGATGCGGTGACAGCGTTCCGCCTCGTCCATGTAATGGGTGCTGACCAGAACCGTCAGACCCTCGCCGGCCAGCCGGTGAATCTCATCCCAGAATTCCCGCCGTGCCTTGGGATCGACGCCCGCCGTCGGTTCGTCGAGCAGCAGCAGCTTCGGCTCGTGCAGAATGCAGGCGGCCAGCGCCAGACGCTGCTTCCAGCCGCCGGACAACTCCCCCGCCAACTGCGTGCGACGGTTGGACAGGCCCAGCCGGTCAAGCGCCTCCACCACCCGCCGCCGCCGGTCGGGCAGGCCATACATGCGGGCGACGAAGTCCAGATTCTCGGCGATGCTCAGATCCTCCCAGAAACTGAACTTCTGGGTCATGTAGCCGACCTGCCGCTTGATCGCCGCACTCTGCCGCCGGATGTCGAGGCCAAGGCAGGTGCCCTCCCCCGCATCGGGGGTCAGCAAGCCGCACAGCAGCCGGATCGTCGTGGTCTTGCCCGACCCGTTGGGGCCGAGAAAGCCGTAGATCTCGCCGGTTTCCACCCGGATCGACACATCGTCGACCACGGTCTTGCTGCCGAAGCGCTTGACCAGACCGCGCACGTCGATGGCCGGGCCGTCATTGGCCGCAGAGCTTTCCGCCGAGCTATCCACCGTCATTGCCCCGCCCCTGCCGGCCGGACATCCGCCAACCAGACATCGACCGGCAGTCCCGGATTCAGCGGCCGGCCCAATGCCGTCTCCATCCGGGCCTCCACCCGGAAGACCAGCTTCTCCCGGCTGCCGACGCTGTAGATCACCGGCGGGGTGTATTCCGCCTGCGAGGCGATCCGTGTCACCCGTGCGGACAGGCCGGCTGGACAGCCGTCGCAACGCACCGACAGGGCGCCGCCCGGCACCACACCCGCCAAGGCGGTTTCCGGGACGAACAGCACCAGCTTCACCCGCTCCGGCGGCAGGAGCGACACCACCGGGGAGCCGGCCGGCACCCACTCGCCGGGATTGTACAGCGTGTCCTCGACCAGGGCCGCCACCGGGGCGACGGGAGCCAGATCGGCCAGCCTCCGCTCCGCCTGGGCAAGCGCCGCCTCCGCCTGGGTCACCGCCTCATCGGCAGCCCGCAACTGTTCGGGCCGGGCCGGCAGGGCGGCGACCGCCAATTGGGCATCCGCCTCCGCCAGTTGGCCACGGTCGCGGTCGAAGGCGGCGCGCGCCTGATCGAGCTTGTCCGGGGACGAGACCTTGCGGGCGACCAACTCCTGCTGGCGGGCCAGTTCGGCGGTGGAGTAGCGCAGCGCCGCCTCCGCCCGCGCCTTCTGCGCGGTCAGCACCGCCACCTCCTGCGCCCGCTTGCCGGTGGCGAGGTCGGCGCGCTGTGCCCGCGCCTGGGCCAGCGCCGCCGCCAGCCGGTCGCGCTCGGCCCTGGCGGTGGCACGGTCGATGGCGAACAGCGGCGCTCCTGCCGCCACCTGTGCCCCGCGGGCGACCGACAGGCTTTCCAGCATGCCGGCGCTGGGAGCGGCGATGCGCAGATACTCCCCCTCGACGTAGCCATGGGCGAGCGGCGGCGTCCCGCCGGCCGCGATGGGCAGCCCCACCGCCAGAGCGATGGCCACCAGCCCGTCCAGAAGGCTTCCGAGAAAGCCGCTCATGGCGCATCCTCCCCCGCTCCGGCCCGCCCTGTCTGCTCATCCGCATCACGCAGCAGCACATGGCGCAGGTTGTCGATGTGGACCTCCACCAGCGCCGCCACGTCCATGGGCGGTTCGCCATCGACCCCGTCGAAGGAGGTTCGCCACACGGCGCTCATCAGCAGCGGTGCGACGATCAGACGCACACTGGGATCGAGCTCCATCGGACGGAACTCTCCGCTCTCCATGCCCCGCCGCAGCAGGCCCCCCAAAACACCGAAGCCGCGGCGGATCACCTCGCGGTGGTAGAAGGCGGCAAGCTCGGGGAAATTGCCGGCCTCGGCGATCACCAGCCGTGGGATCACCGCCATGCGCGTCGTGGCGATCAGCCGCGCCACCATGCGCAGCAGCCGTTCCAGCACCGGAAAGCACGGCCCGCCGGCCGAGGCGACCAACGCTTCGGCCTGTTGCAGGTTCGGCAGGATGGCGGCGCGGATCACCGCCTTGAACAGCTCTTCCTTGCTGGGAAAGTAGAGATAGAGCGTGCCCTTACTGACCCCGGCGCGGGCCGCCACCTCCTCCAGCCGCGCGGCGGCGAAACCGCGGTCGGCAAAGACCTCCATCGCGGCGGCGACGATCTCCTGCGGCCGGGCGTCCTTACGGCGGCGCCAGCGCGGCGGTTCGCCGGACGCCGCCGGATCGGAGGCGAGAGCGGGGCGGGAATCGGGCGGAGGACCGGATTTGCGGGAGGGCATAGTGCGCCTCTCTTTATAACTGACCAGTCAGTTATTAACATGATCCGGCCGTTCCACCAATGGCTAAGGTCATTGTGCGCCGCAATAGAATCTATGCAAAAGGTCTTGCCTTTCCGCGAGCAGTCACGGACACTTTCCACCGGCTGGCAGCGTACAAACGGAGTCGCAGCCATGCCCGGCCTGGAAGACGGGCTCCAAAACAGGACATGAACGGCATGGCCGGACCAACGGCCGCCGCGGTTTTCGGGGGGTACGGATCAAGGCGCTGACGCCGGGACCCGATGGCTTGCGATGGCTGGACTCTCCCGTCCGGCATTGGCCCGGGTCCCCAGCCGAGCGAGGGGATCGAACATGCCGAGTGCTGCCCAGTCCGCGTCATCCTCCAGCCTGGAGCTGCTGACGATCTACGAGGTCAGCAAGATCCTCGGGTCGTCGCTGGATCTGGAACAGACCCTGCGCGAGGTGCTGCGGGCGCTGTCCTACCAGCTGCAGATGCATCGCGGCCGTGTCTATCTTCAGGGCGAGGACGGGGCTCTGCGCCTCGTCGCCGCGCAGGGACTGCCCAAGGACTCGCCGGCGCAGGAGATCGACTACAACCAGGGCGAAGGCATCAGCGGCCGTATCCTGAAGACCGGCATGCCGGCCGTCGTGCCCAACCTCGCCGAGGAGCCGCTGTTCAACAACCGCTCCGGCGGGCGCGACGATCTGGACGAGCAGGTGGCCTCGCTGGTCGGCGTGCCGATCAAGGCGGCCGGCGCCGTCATCGGCGTGCTGACCATCGACCGCATCTCCGACGACGGCCCCAGCGGCCATTTCGGCTCCGATGTCCGTTTCCTGACCATGGTCGCCAACCTGATCGGCCAGACCGTGCGCCTGCACCGCACGGTGGCGGAAGAGCGGCGCTTCATGATGCGCGAGACCTTCCGCGTCCAGAAGGAGTTGCGGCCGGTGGTGGCGCCGGTCAACGACGTGGTCTGCACCAGCCCCAACATGGTCGACGTTCTGGCCCAGGTGCACCGGGTGGCGCCCTTCAAGTCGACCGTGCTGATCCGCGGCGAGAGCGGCACCGGCAAGGAGCTGATCGCGCGCGCCATCCACAACCTGTCGCCGCGCAAGGAGGCGCCCTTCATCCGTGTCAACTGCGCAGCATTGCCCGAATCGCTGCTGGAATCGGAGCTGTTCGGCCACGAGAAGGGGTCCTTCACCGGCGCGCAGAAGGACCACAAAGGCCGGTTCGAGCTGGCCTCCGGCGGCACGCTGTTCCTGGACGAGATCGGCGACATCTCCTCCAACTTCCAGGGCAAGCTGCTGCGCGTGCTGCAGGAGCAGGAGTTCGAACGGGTCGGCGGATCGAAGACGATCAAGACCGACGTGCGGCTGATCTGCGCCACCAACCTGAACCTCGAGGAGGCTGTCGGCCACGGCAAGTTCCGCGCCGACCTGTATTTCCGCATCAACGTGGTGACCATCCATCTGCCGCCGCTGCGCGAACGGCGCGGCGACATCGCCATGCTGGCCAAGCATTTCGTCGGCAAGTTCGGCCGCGACAACGGCCTCAATCTGGACATCGCCCAGGACGCGCTGGAGGTGCTGAACCGCTGCACCTGGCCCGGCAACGTGCGCGAGTTGGAGAACTGCATCGAGCGGGCGGCGACCCAGTGCCGCAACGGCACCATCCGCGTGCCCGACCTGTCCTGCAGCATGAATCTCTGCAACTCGTCGGTCCTGTTCCAGTACCGCACCATGGGCGCCGCCGTCGGCGGGCTGGCCCCGTCGATGAGCGGAACGCCGACGAACCCGTCGGTCGCGCCTCCCGCGCCGGGGCGCCCCCAGACACCTGCCATGCCGCCGGCGATGCCGGCCCCCGCCAACGGGGGGGGGCATGGAGCAGTTAACGGAGCACCGAGCGGAGCACCCAACGGAGCACAGTGGCCGGCCTGCGCGTCGGGCTGCGGGGCTGGACCGATGCCGGCCTGCGGCGCCTCGAAACCGCTGCCGCCCTCGGCCATCGTCCCCCTGCCCACCCCCCAGCCGGCGGCGTCTGCCCCGGCCGTCCCGTCCGCCCCGGCTCCGCAACCGGCTTCGGCCGGGCCCGACCTGCCGCTGGACGAACCGGAGTCGGGCCCGCTGCGCGACCGCCTGATCTGGGCGATGGAACGGACCGGCTGGGTCCAGGCCAAGGCCGCCCGCCTGCTGGGCATGACGACGCGTCAGGTGAGCTACGCGCTGCGCAAGTACAACATCGAAATCAAGCGGTTCTAGGTCCGAAAACCGGGTAGCCGGACCTCGTCCGGCGGCACCCCCGTCGCGCACCCTGCGGTTTCGTGTTACCCTGCCGGGCCTTCGATTCGATGGCATGCTCCCCGGTCGAACGGATTTCCGTCTTGCCTTCGCTTGAGAAGCCCCTCGCCCTGCTGTTCGTCGACATCGCCGACAGCACGATGCTGTACGAGCGCGTCGGCAACGTCACCGCGGCGGCGCTGACGCAGCGGGTGCTGGCCCATCTGCGCCGGCTGGTGGATGACAATCGCGGCGGCGTCATCAAGAGCCTGGGCGACGGGCTGCTCGCCGCCTTCCCGTTGCGCGACGACAGCGCCCGCACCGCCTGCGCGATGATCGGCATCGAGGACCAGTACGGGCTGCGGCTGCGCATCGGCATCCATTTCGGTTCGGTGATCGAGGGGGTCGGCGACCTCTACGGCGACGCCTGCAACGTCGCCGCACGGGTGCAGCAGATCGCCCGGCCGGGCGAGATCCTGGCGACCCAAGCTCTGGTGGAGGGCTTGTCACCCGACCTGCGCGGCCGGACCAAGCCGCTGAGCAACGTCGCGATGAAGGGCAAGACCGCCCCGATCCCCGTCCACCAAATCCGCACCGGCAACGATGCCGAGGACGCCATCGACAGCACCACGCTCGGCTTCTCGCTGGTGTCGGAGGTCGGCCGCAGAATGGTCACCCTGCACCTCGCCTATCGCGGGCAGGACATCACGCTGAGCCAGGCTCTGCCCCGCGTCACCATCGGGCGGGAGGACAGCAGCGGCCTGCGCATCGCATCGCGCCAGACCTCGCGCCAGCATGCGGTGGTCGACTTCACCCGCGAAAGCTTCCTGCTGACCGACCATTCCACCAACGGCACCTTCATCCGCAGCGGCGGGTCGCCGCCGCTGGTGCTGCGCCGGGATGCGACCAAGCTGGTCGGCAGCGGCCTGATCGGCTTCGGGGCCGAGGCGCGCGACGAAGGGCAGGACCATGTCGTCGCCTTCCGCGCCGAACTGGCCTGACCGGTTTGTCGGCACCCCGACAAAGCCCTCCGCCCACCCCGCCATTGTCGCAATGACGACAGCGTCCGCACCCCCGACAAATCCGAGCAAGCCTTTGTAATTCCTTCGCTTCTTCTTCTGGCCCCGAACTTGCTTTTCATTCTTCCGTCCAACGGTGTCGTCCGGCACGGCAGGGAAGGAGTGGATGATGAGCAACGTGGTTTCGCTCGACAGCATCTTCGGGCTGGGGGAACTGGCCCCGCCAGCCATGACGCCGGCAGCACCCGAGGCGGCGTCCGGCTGTTCGTCGTCGTCCTGCGGATCTTCCGACGGTCCGGCCGACATGGACCCGGCAGTGTGGGAAAAAGTGAAGAACCATCCCTGCTACTCGGAAGAGGCGCATCACTATTTCGCCCGCATGCATGTCGCGGTCGCCCCGGCCTGCAACATCCAGTGCAACTACTGCAACCGCAAATACGATTGCTCGAACGAGAGCCGGCCGGGCGTGGTCTCCGAAAAGCTGACCCCCGATCAGGCGCTCAAGAAGATCCTCGCCGTCGCCCAGGAAATCCCGCAGTTGTCGGTGATCGGCATCGCCGGCCCCGGCGACAGTCTGGCCGCCGCCGGCAAGAACACCTTCGCCACCTTCGAAATGCTGCAGAAGAAGGCGCCGGACCTGAAGCTGTGCCTGTCCACCAACGGTCTGGCCCTGCCCGACCATGTGGATACCATCGCCCAGTACAACATCGACCACGTCACCATCACCATCAACATGGTCGATCCGGAGGTCGGCGCGCAGATCTACCCGTGGATCTTCTACAAGCACAAGCGCTGGACCGGGCTGGACGCCGCCAAGATCCTGCACGAGCAGCAGATGCTTGGGCTGGAGATGCTGACCTCGCGCGGCATCCTGGTGAAGGTGAACTCGGTCATGATCCCCGGGGTCAACGACGAGCATCTGCTGGAGGTGAACAAGGCGGTGAAGAGCCGCGGCGCCTTCCTGCACAACATCATGCCGCTGATCTCCGACCCCGCCCACGGCACTTGGTTCGGCCTGAACGGCCAGCGCGGCCCCACCGCGCAGGAGCTGAAGGTGGTGCAGGACGCCTGCGAGGGCGGGGCCAAGCTGATGCGCCACTGCCGCCAGTGCCGCGCCGACGCCGTCGGCCTGTTGGGCGAGGACCGTGGCGAGGAATTCACCGCGGACAAGATCGAGGCGATGGGCATCGTCGACTATGACGACGAGGCCCGCCGCACCTACCGCGAACATGTCGAATCCGAGCGCGCCGGCCGCAATGCCTCGAAGGCCGCAGCCCAGGCCGACGTCCGGGAGAGCATCGGCTTGACCGTCGATCCAATCCTGATCGCCGTCGCCACCAAGGGCGGCGAGCGCATCAACGAGCATTTCGGCCACGCCAAGGAATTCCAGATCTACGAGGTCGGACCTGCCGGCGCCAAGTTCGTCGGCCACCGCCGCGTCGACCAGTATTGCGAAGGCGGCTCCGGCGACGTCGACACGCTGGACGGCGTGTTGGCCGCGATCAACGACTGCACAGCGGTGTTCGTCGCCAAGATCGGCGGCTGCCCGTCCAAGTCGCTGGCCGACGCCGGGATCGAACCGGTCGACCGCTTCGCCTTCGACTACATCGAGGAATCGGCGCTGGCCTACTTCAAGGACTACGCCGAGCGGCTCGGCCAGGGCGTCGTCCAGTCCCGCGCCGGCCAGGATGCGGTGATCCGCACCGGGGCGCTGACCGCGCGCCGCGCCTGACCCCCCTTTCCCCCTTTCCACAGCCATCCCATCACCCAAGGAGAGAGCCATGGCCTACAAGATCAAGTCCGCCGAATGCACCGTCTGCGGCGCCTGCGAGGCCGAGTGCCCGAACATCGCCATCAGCCTGAAGAAGGGCACCTACGTCATCGACCCGGCCAAGTGCACCGAATGCCAGGGCCAGTTCGACAGCCCGCAATGCGCCGCCGTCTGCCCGGCCGACTGCTGCGTCCCGGCGTGATGTGAAGTCCCCTCTCCCTTGGGGAGAGGGGGAACCCCAGGAGCACCGCGCCATGCTGGACGAGGTGGATGAGGACTGGCTCGCCCGCCGCTATTACGGCGGGGATCTTCCGCCCGAGGCGGAGCGCTGCCTGCATCTGGCCGCCGCCAGCTATGCCGACAGCGAGGCGGCGCTCGCCCATCTCGTCCGCGCGGCGGAGGTCGCCCCCGGCCATCGCCTGGTCGACCTCGGCCATTACAAGTTCCACTTCTACAAGGCCAACCTCGGTCAGGCGCTGGTCTATGGCGAGCGCATGCTCGGCCATGCGATGGCGGCACTCGGCGTCAACCATACGGACTGGCGCAGCATCACACCGGCCACCGCCGATTTCCGCGGGCTGGAACCGGCGCCCCGCCTGTTCCAGTTCGCCCTGGTCGCCATCGGCTACCTGCTGCTGCGCAGCGGCCGGATGGACGCCGGGCGGGAGGCGCTGACCAAGGTCCGCGATCTCGACCCCGACGACCGTTTCGGCGCCTCCCGCCTGATCGCCGTCGCCGACCGCCGCGAGCATGAGGACGAGCTTGAGGAGGCCGGCGCATGAGCGACGACATCCTCGAAGCCCTGGACTGGCGAGGTGAATCGATCGACTGCACCGCCTGCGCCCACCGCGACCGCCGGCTCGATCCGGAAACCACTGTCCTGCCCCCCGGCGGCAAGCTGTCCGGTCATTGCCTGCCGCTGAAGACCTGTGTCGAGGACCGCTACGCCAAGCGCATCCAGCGCTTCTTCGAATGGAACCCGGATCTGTCGGCCGGCCATCTCGACCATCCCTATTTCGAGGTCCGGGCGAATGCCGCGCGCTTCGCCCCGATCTTCCAGCTTCCCCGGCTGATGAACGACCCGGACGAAACGGTGCGCTCCGTCCTGGCCCGTCGGCTGCCGCGCCGGCTGCTGCTGAAGCTGCGCGACGATCCCGACCGCGAGGTGCGGATCGCCGTCACCACCCGGCTGGAGGACGCCGACCTCGCCCCGCTGATGCGCGATCCCGACTGTTCGGTCCGGCTGCGGGTGGTGCGGCGGATCCCGGACGGCATGCTGGCGGCGATGATGCATGACGAGGACCCGGAGGTGCGGGTGGAGGTCGCCCGCCGCCTGACCATGGACTGGCTGCCCAGCCTCGCCTGGGACGACAGCCCGCGAGTGCGGCTGGTGGTGGCACAACGGCTGCCGGCGTCGAAGCTGCACATCCTGCTGCAGGATGCCGACTGGATGGTCCGCCTCGCCGTCGCCGGGCGGATCGATGCCGGACAGCTGGGATCCCTGCTCGACGACCCGGAGGAGGAGGTGCGGGCCATCGCCCGCCAGCGTGCCGCCGGTCTCGCCGCCGGGCTCACAATCGCCAACGACCTCCCGCCCCTCTAGCGGCCCCTCAACGGACGGAGCACCCGCGCCATGACCGACACCGAAGCAGCCGCCCCATACCGCCGCGAACGCGCGCGCAGTGCCGAGGACGCCAACGAGCTGGTCGGTCCGCCGGTGCTGGAGCAGGGATTCAAGGTCAAGGCCCTGCGCGACGTGCGCAACGACGGCACCTATCCCGGCCGGCCGGTCGGCGATTTCCTGATCCGCGAGGGCGATGTCGGCTATGTCATCTCCATCGGGACCTATCTGCAGATGTATTACATCTATGCCATTGATTTCTTTGAGAAACAGGTCGTCGTCGGCATGCGCGCGCGCGAGCTTCAGGTGATCGACGCCCATTGCAACGACCCCCAGTGAACCGAGCCCGGAAGCCCCAGGCCAAACCAGCTGGTCCCCACCGATAAGGAGCCTCGCGATGTCAGACGTCGAAGCCGCTGCCAAGCCCGGTTTCATCCCGCCGCGCGAACCGCTGTACGACTGGGGCCTGCGGGTCACGGTGCAGGAGGATCTGTTCAACGACGGCAGCCACCCACAGGTGCCGGACGGTGCACTGCTAGCGCCCAGGGGCACCCCCGGCACCATCGTCCGCGTCGGCCGCACCGAGGAAGGCAGCCTGCCGGTCTATCTGGTGGAGTTCCCCGGCGGCACCGTCGTCGGTTGCCTGGAGGAGGAGATCGTCCCGGCCGACGGATCGCGGCGCGGCGTGCCCGGTGTCATGTGATGGTGCGTGATGCGATGGGGAGCGATGCGATGACGATCTACCTCGACAACAACGCCACCACCGCCCTGGCTGCGGAGGTGCGCGAGGCGATGCTACCGCACCTGTTCGGCGAATTCGCCAACCCGTCCAGCCCGCATTCCGCCGGCATGGCCGCCCGCCGCGCGGTCAGCGAGGCCAAGGCGCAGGTCGCGGCCCTGATCGGCGCCAAGCCGGCCGATCTGGTGATGACCGGCAGCGCCACCGAAGCGACCCACGCCGCCATCCTCGGTGCGCTGCGCGTGATCGAAGAGACCGACCACCGCCGCGACCACATCGTTACCACCGCGGTGGAGCATCCGGCGACGCTGGCCCTGTTCGACGACCTGCGCCAGCGCGGCTGGCGCGTCTCCATCCTGCCGGTGAACCGCGACGGCCTGCCCTCGCTGGTCGATTTGGCCGCAGTGGTGACGGAGGCGACGGCGCTGGTCTCCATGATGTGGGCCAACAACGAGACCGGCGTCCTGATGCCGGTCGAAGGGGCCTCCGCCATCGCCCATGCCCACGGCGCCCTGTTCCACAGCGACGCGGTGCAGGCGGCGGCCCGGGTGCCGGTCGATTGCGGCATCGCCGACTACGTCACCCTGTCCGCCCACAAGATGCACGGGCCGAAGGGCGTCGGCGCGCTCTATGTCCGCAAGGGCGCGCCCTTCCACGCACTGATCCACGGCCATCAGGAGCGCCGCCGTCGCGGCGGGACGGAGAATGTGCCGGGTATCGTCGGCTTCGGCGCCGCCGCATCGCTGGCCTCGCTTTGGCTGGACGAGGCCGACCTGACCGCCTTCCTGCGCGACCGGCTGGAACAGGGCATCCTCGCCCGCTGGCCCGGCGCGGCGGTGAACGGCGCCGGCGCCGCCCGTCTGCCCAACACCAGCAACATCCGCTTCGCCGACGGGCGCGGCCATCCGGTGGACGCTGAAGAACTGCTGATGCGGCTCGATCGCGCCGGCATCGCCGTGTCGATGGGAGCCGCCTGCTCGTCCGGCGGCAACGAGCCGAGCCATGTTCTGGCCGCGATGGGGCTGAACGGCGCCGAGGCCGCCGCCAGCCTGCGCTTCTCGCTGAGCCGCTACACCACGGCGGCGGAGGTGGACGCCGTCCTGTCGGAACTGCCGGCCCTGCATGCCCGGCTGGTCGTTGCCTGAACAAAAAACATAAACCAAACAACAGGATGGAGTGTCGGTGATGAAGGTGATGATCCGCAAGGCGTCCGACCAGTACACGATCTACGTCGCCAAGAAGGACCTGGAGGAACCCATCGTCGAGATGGAGAGGCCGGGCCTGTGGGGCGGCTGGGTCAAGGTTGCCAACGGGTGGACGCTCGATCTGCCGGAGATGCCGGCGGAAACCCGCCTGCCGATCACCGTAGAAGCCAAAAAACGCGGCACGGAGTAACGCCCATGGCCCTGTCTCCCGAGCGCATCGACAGCATCGCCACTCTGGCCGGCCGGCTGTTCGCCGGAGGCGGCAAGCTCGACGCCGTGGTCCGCAGCGTGCGCGAGGCCAACCCGGACCTGAAGACCGTCACCGGCGCCATGGCCGCGGTGATGGCGGAGGCTCCCTTCCGGGAAGAGGCTGGCTTCGACCTGCATCTGGTGGACGGCAACAACCACTGCTGGCTCATCACCGACAAGCCGGAGCTTGCCACCGGCGTCGTGATCGCCCAACGGGACGAGGACGAGTGAATGAGCGAAGCCGCCGCAGCATGGGACCCCGCTTCCCCCGACGATGACGGGCTGGACGACTATATCCCGCTGACCGATCCGGACATCTCCGGTGCCGAGGTCGAGATGCTCGGCCGCCTGCTGTCCTCCGGGGCCTTGAGCGACGGGCGGATGGTGCGGGCCTTCGAGGACGCCTTCGCCGCCTATGTCGGCCGCGACCATGCGGTGGCGGTGTCCAGCGGCACCATGGCCACGCTGCTGATGCTGAAGGGCCATGGCATCGGCGAGGGGGACGAGGTGCTGTGCAGTCCGTTCGGCTGGCATCAGGTGCAGCACGCGGTGGCGCTGTCCGGCGCCACGCCGGTGCTGGTCGACATCGACTATTGGCAGCACACCATCAACCCGGAGAAAGCGGCGGCGCTGATAACGCCGAAGACCAGGGCGATCCTGGCCGCCAACGTCAACGGCCACCCCGCCCATTGGGACGAGCTGCGTGCGCTGGCCGATGCCAAGGGGCTGATCCTGCTGGAGGATTCGACCGAGGCCATCGGCTCGACCTACAAGGGGCAGATGGTCGGCACCTTCGGCGACGCCGCGGTCTTCGACTTTTCCGAACCCGGCATCCTGCTGGCCGGCGAGGGCGGCATGATCGTCACCGACGACCGCGACCTCGCCCACCGTCTGCGCTACATGCGCCGGCGCGAGACGGAGCACCGCAACACCGTGGTCATCACCCGCACCCTGCCCTGGCAGGCGGGGATGAGCGACCTGAACGCCGCGCTCGCCCTGGTACAGTTGAAGCGCCTGCCGGAGATCCTGACCCGCCGCAATCTGGTGATCGCCTATTACGACGCGGCGATGGCGAGCTTCGAGGGGATCAAGCCGCCCTATCGCGGGCCGGGGGCCGAGGTGGTCAACCCGATGGTCTATTGCGTCCATCTCGGCACCCGCTTCAGCGCGTCGGGCCGCCGCTCGATCATCGAGGATCTGGACACCCAGGACATCGACGCCAGCGACTACCGCCAGCCGCTGCACACCCAGCAATATTACATCGAGGCGCTCGGTGAACTGCGCGCCGGGCGCGGAGCCTGCCCGGTCTGCACCAAGACCGCCGACCGCGTGCTGGCCCTGCCGCTGCACCGCAAGATCACCCGCGATCAGGTCGCCTTCATCGTCGAAACGCTGAAGGACGCCAGCGTCAACACCGGTGCCGGCGCCGCGATCTATCTGTGAAGCCCCCAAGGGAAGAGGCATCCATGACCGTCACCACGCTTGCAACCGATTCCGACTCCGTCACGGTTCCGGACACCGCCGCGGCCCTGGCCGACATCGCCGCGGCGTTGGCGGCGCGGCAGGTGGTGCCCTATCTCGGCCCCGGCGCCTTCGACCTGCTGCTGCCAGACCAGTGTCCGATCCCTCGCAACTCGGCGGAGCTGGTGCAGCGCCTGAACGCCAAGGTCGCCGCCCCCGGCCGCATCCGCGCCAGCCTGACCGCGGTCGCCCAGTTCATTGAGACGCGCAAGCATCGCAAGACGCTGGAGACCATCCTCAACGACATCTTCCGGCAGACGGTGCCGGCCACCCCGGTGCATGCGCTGCTGGCGGCGATCCCGGCCCCGCCGCTGCTGGTCGATGTCTGGTACGACAATGTGCTGGACAACCTGCTGAGCGTCACCACCGACCGGACCTGGGGCCAGATCCAGGGGGTGTCGCACCCGCAATCGACCGGCGAATGGGTGCGCTACTACGCCCCCGACGGCGCCGAAGCCTCCGCCGAGGCGGCGGCCGGCTGGGACACCGTGCTCTACAAGCCGTCGGGGGCGGTGACGCCGGCCGGCAACTACCTGATCTCCGACAGCGACTATGTCGAGATCCTGACGGAAATCGACATCCAGACCCCGATCCCCGCCATTGTCCAGGACCGCCGCGCCGGCCGTCATTTCCTGTATTTGGGCTGCCGCTTCGACCAGGAGATCCAGCGCACCTTCGCCCGCCAGATCGCCAAGCGCTCCTCCGACAGCCACTGGGCGGTGATCCCCGGCGAACTGTCGAAGAACGAGGCGCGCTTCCTGGCGCTGCATGGGATCAAGCGCATCGACCTGACGCTGGAGGAAGCGGTGGAGGGATTGCGGACGCTGGTGTGAGGGTGCGGGGGGCATCCTCGACCGAGGCACCGGCCCCCTACCCCCAAAGAGGCCGCGCCGCATCGCAACACACATCGCCTCCGTCCGTTATCTCGCGAAACGGATGGAGCGTGCCGGAATGGTGACGAAGAGCGGCCCCACTTTGGCCGCAGCATTTGCGACCTTGCTGCTGACCGCGACGGCGGGCATATCGGCGGCGAATGCGCAGGAGACCACGCCTCCCCCCGGCGATGAATCCGCCACCTCCGGCCCGGCCATCGGCTTCTGGATCGACAACGACCTGTTCGGCGGCGGGACCGACCGCTACTACACGAACGGGTTCCAGTTCTATTATTTCTCCGGCGCGCGGCCGACCTACGGCAACATCGACTGGCTGGCCAATGTCGTGCCCTGGATCGAACCGGGCGGGGTGCGGCGTTACGGCTTCGCTTTCGGCCAGAACATCTACACGCCGAGCGACCTGACCGCCCGCAACCCGAACCCCAAGGACCGGCCCTATGCCGGCTGGCTCTATGGCCGCGTGTCGGTGCTGAACGAGGCGCCGCGGGCGGTGGACCGCATCGACCTCGACCTCGGCATGGTCGGCCCGGCGTCGCTGGCGGAGCAGACGCAGAAGACGGTCCACAAGATCGTCGACGGCGCCACCTATCCGGAAGGCTGGAACTACCAGCTACGCGACGAGCCGGGTGTCGTGCTGAGCTACGAGCATGTCTGGCGCGACGAGAAGCCCAACAGCCTCGGCCCGCTGGAATGGGATTTCAGCCCCCATGTCGCCGGCAGCGTCGGCAATGTGCTGACTTTCGCCGCGGCGGGGGGCACCGTCCGGCTCGGCGGCAACATGCCGCCGCCGGTCGGTGCGCTGGTGACGCGCCCGACCTCCAGCATCCCCTACCAGGACAACCCCTATTCGGAGAGGCCGGGGCGCTTTTCCTGGTACGTCTATGCCAGTGCCGAGGGCCGGGCTGTGGCGCGGAACATCTTCCTGGACGGCAACACGTTCCGCGAAAGCCGGTCGGTCGCCAAGCATCCGCTGGTCGGCAGCATGCAGGCCGGCCTGACGCTGCGCTATGGCCGCTATGGCCTGACCTACGCCCAGACCTTGCAGACGCCGGAGTTCCAAGGCCAGAAGTCGCTGACCAACTACGGCTCCCTGCGTCTGTCAGCCCAGTTCTGAGGGGTCAGAGGAAGGGCAGCGGCAGGATCAGGCTGAAGCCGTCCACCGCCATCAGCACGCCGGCCGCCGCCAGCGCGCGACTGGCCCACAGGATGAAGCCGCGGTTGGTGATGGCGAAGACAGACGCCAGCACGATGGCCAGCTGCAACATGCCCTCGGCGAAGTCGAAATAGGGGTCCTGAGCCGCAGCATGGTCGCGCCGGACCTCCGCCGCCTTGGCCTTGGCCAGCAGATCCTTGCGGCTGTTCTTGCCGTCGTCGGCCTCCATCCGGTCGGCCGATTGGCGGTATTCGGTGGAGCGCTGCAAAGCCTTGGCCTGGGCGTCCGCCGGCATGCCGGCAGACAGCAGTTCCAGTTCGTCGGCGGCAAGACGCAGGCTGATCTGGCGCTGGGTCTTGGACTGGTAATAGGCGAAGCTGTCCGACGCCTCGATGGCGCTGGCCATCAGTTCCTTGCCGGCATTCGAACCGGCGACGCTGACGATGGCCAGCACCGCCGCCAGGACGGAGATGTAGATGGCGGTGGACATCTTCACCCCATGCCCGCCCTCGTCCTTCTCTTCGGCATGGTGATGTCCCGCGGGGCGGTGCTTGGCCCGTTCCCGCTCGTGGGCTTCGTCGATCAGGTCCTTCACCTCGGCGGCTTCCATGGTCCCCTGCCCTTCGTCCGGTCCCCCGCCGTTCGGCGGATGACGAAAGAGTTAGCGAAACACTCGACGCGAGAAAAGCCCCGCTGACGTTCCGTCATCGGGGGCCGCGCGATGTCACCGTCATATTTTCCTTATTCATGGGCGGGAGTGTGCTCCCGAATGTCTCGTGCGTCGACATTCGCCCCTTTCATGGGCGACCGGTTCGGGCTATGTCAGGGACCATGAACCAGTTCGCACGCCTGGCGATCGAGGCCGGCCCGCTCGCCGCCTTCTTCGTTGCCAACTCGCAGGCCGGCATCATGACCGGCACCGCGGTCTTCATGGTCGCCATCACCATCGCGCTCGCGGTGTCCTGGCGGCTGGAACGACGCATCCCGATCATGCCGGTGGTCGGCGCCGGGTTCGTGCTGCTGTTCGGCGGCCTGACGCTGTGGCTTCAGGACGACCTGTTCATCAAGATCAAGCCGACCCTGGTCAACCTGCTGTTCGCCATCGTCCTGTTCGTCGCCCACATGACGCGGCGCAATGTGATGAAGCGCCTGCTGGGCACGGTTCTGAGCCTGTCGGACGACGGGTGGCGCACGCTGGGCATCCGCTGGGCGTGGTTCTTCCTGCTGCTGGCCGTGCTCAACGAGGTGGTGTGGCGGAACTTCGCCACCGACATGTGGGTCAACTTCAAGGTGTTCGGCATCATGCCGCTGACCCTGCTGTTCAGCGCCTTCCAGGCACCGCTGATCATGCGCCACCAGTTGCCGGAGGAGCCGGCGGAAAGCGGCCCGGCAGCCTGACGGCACCGCCTTTGTCACGGCTCCCGGCCATGCCCCTCTTGTGCGGCGCGGAAGGGGCACTCACATTGGTGGCGACCGCGACGACATCCGTTCCGACTGTTTTTCAGAGGTATTGATCGATGGGCAGTTTCAGCATCTGGCACTGGTTGATCGTTCTGGTCATCGTGCTTCTCCTGTTCGGCGCCGGCAAGCTGCCCAATGTGATGGGCGACATCGCCAAGGGCGTGAAGGCCTTCAAGGCCGGATTGAAGGACGAGGACGAGGCCCAGCCGCCCGCCGCGACCACCACCGCCCAGACGCCGGCCCAGGCTCCTCCGGCCGCGATCAACCCGGCTCCTGCACAGCCGGCTGCGCCTCAGCCGGCGCCGACCGCCACCACCACGACCACCGCCCAGCCGGTCGACCCGACCCGGCCGCATCAGGGCTGAGGTCCCTTCTTTTGTGCCGCCCGACTGCCGGGCGCGACCGCATGGCGGTTTGAAGGGGCGGCAAAATACGATAAGGAGAAGGGGCTTTCCGCAGCCGGTCCGTGTTCCGCGGTCCTGGCGCGCGGAAGGCCCCTTTTTCTGCTTTCAGCCGGCCCGCCATGACGGGCAAGCGCAGGTCGACCGTGACGCTCAAGCCACCGTACCGGCAGGCTCCCACCCTGACGACACCGACTTTCAAGGACGAGATGAAGGCCAACGGCAAACCTTCCGACACTCCGCCGCCGGAGAACGAGGACATCGCCAAGCTGCTTCGCGCCTTGAACGAAGATCTGCGGGCCGACCCGCAGGACGACGACGTGGAGTATGAGGAGGAGGAGCCGGCAGCCCGCAGCCGCCTGCCGCTGGGCAAGATCGCGCTGGCCCTGGTCGCTGCCGGCGGCATTGCCGTCGGCGTGGTGTATGTCGGCTCGGGCGATCCGGCGCCGGTGACGACGGCCGCCAACAGCGGGGCGCCGATGGTGCCTGCCCCTGCCATCACCCGCGCCCCTGCCAACCAGGCGCCTGCCAACCCGGCACCCGGCACCACGGCGCCCGCGACCGGAAGCCTGCCGACCCCGGCAACCACGCCGCCGGCTGCCGCGACGCAGACTCCTCCGGTGCAGTCGGCGCCGGCACAGACGGCCCCCTCCGCCGCCCCAACGCCGCCGGTCGCCGCTTTGCCCGCCAGCCCGCCGCCGGTCCTGAAAGTGCCGGAGCCACCGTCCGTCCCGGCCACCGCCCCCGCCGCGGCTCCGAAGCCGCGCGCCGCGGCACCGGCGGAAAGCGCTCCCGCGGTCCAGAAGCCGGAGTCGCCGAAACCCGAAGCAGCCAAGCCGGAAGCGCCCAAGCAGGAAGCACCGGCGGACACCGGGTCGTTGCAGGCGATGCTGGCGCCGCCCAAGGAGGCGGCAAAGCGTCCATCCGCCGCGACGCCGGCGGCCCCCGCCACCCCGCCGACCGCATCCTCCGGCACTGGCGAGCCCAAGCAGGCCGCCAAGGCCGCCGCCCCGTCCGCTCCCGCTGCACAGGCGCCGGCCGGGCGCTACACGGTACAGGTCGGCAGCTTCTCGGTGACGGGGAACGCCGATTCGCTGGTCCAGCGGCTTCAGGGCAACGGGTTCCAGGCATACACGGTGGACTGGACCGACAGTTCGAACCGGTCCTGGCGCGCGGTGCGCGTCGGCGGCTACCCCGATCCGGCCGCCGCCAAGCGGGAGGCTGAGCAGTTGAAATCGAAGATGGGGCTCAACCCCGTCGTCGTGACGACGCGCTGATCCCGGGCCGGGCCGGCGACGGACGCCGGCCGGTCCTTGCCCCTGCGACACCGTGTCATCCCAACGAAAGCCCGACGGCGACATTTGGTCGCGGCCGGGCTTTTTCTTTCGGACTCCACCCCCGTTCTTTGGTCGGGGGAGCCGGGAGTGCCGCTTGATCCCCGCTTCTCTTTGCTCGTACCATGGACATTCCAGGGCACGAATGCATTGCCCCGGCCGCAAATTGGGAAGCCGGCACAAGACCGGCGCACCGGAGGACGCCCAGCCATGAAGCCGACCATCCTGGTTGTCGACGACGAGCCCAGCATCGTCCTGTCGCTCCAGGTTCTCATGCAGCGCGCCGGGTTCGACGTGCGCATCGCCCGCGACGGGGACGAAGCGCTGCGCTCGGTGGAGACCTTTACTCCCGACCTGATCCTGCTCGACGCGATGATGCCGAAGCGCGACGGCTTCGACGTCTGCCAGACCCTGCGGACCAACCCGGCCTGGAAGACCCTGCCGATCATCATGCTGACGGCGCGCAGCCGCGACGTCGAAAGGCAGAAGGGGCTGGCGCTGGGCGCTACCGACTACATCACCAAACCCTTCTCCACCCGCGACCTGCTGACCACCGTCCGCCGCCATCTGGGCCTGACCGCGACCGGCAGCGTGGAGCCGGCGCCATGACCGCCCCGGCGCTCGACGGGCCGCGGCCGGACCGGAAGAGCGGCGACGTTCCTCCGCCCGCGCGCCTGCCGCGCCGCATGATCCCGCTGGCCTTCCGCGCCGCCGGTATCGGTCTGGTGGCGCTGGCGGTCGGGCTGGCGGCGGCGGTGCGCGGGTCGGACGCGTCGGACCCGCTGCTGACCTATGCCGTGGTGATGACGGCGGCCTGCGCCGCCGCGGTGTGGGGACTGTGGCTGGCGGTCGACCGCTATCTGCTGCGCGCTGCCGAGACCCTGAGCCGCGAGGCCGGGCTGATCGCCCACGGCAATGCCGAGGGGGCGGTCGGCGGTCGGGTGCCGCTGGCCCGCTATGGCGACCTGCTGCCCATCGCCCGCGCGGTGAACGATCTGTCGGACAAGCTGGCCCAGGTCCGCCGCGACATCGCCCGCACCGTCGCCGACTCCACCGCCAAGGCGGAGGAGCAGAAGACGCAGCTCGCCGCCGTGCTGCGCGACCTGCACGAAGGCGTGCTGGTCTGCAACACCCGGCACCAGATCCTGCTCTACAACCAGACCGCCCTCGACATCCTGCATCTCACGGGGGAGCTTGGGCTGGGCCGCTCGCTGCTGCATTTCGTGGTGGCGGAGCCGGTGACCCACACGCTGGAACGGCTGACCCTGCGGGTGCGCGAAGGGCGGCATGTCAATCACGAGCATGGCACCACCGCCCAGTTCGTCGGCGCAACCACCGACGGCCGCATCCTGTTGGAAGGGCGGATGAGCGCCATCCTGCAGGACCCCGACCCGGCGTCGGACGAACCGCCGACAATCACCGGCTACGTTCTGACCCTGTCCGACGCCACCAGCGAGCTGGCGGCGCTGGGCCAGCGCGACTCCCTGCTGCGCGAGGCGACGGAAGGGTTCCGCGCGCCCATCGCCAACCTGCGGGCGGCGGTGGAGACGCTGTACGACGCGCCCGACCTCGGCCCCGGCGACCGCGCCGCCTTCGAAAGCGCAATGCTGGACTCCTGCTCAAGCCTGTCGCAAAGGCTGGAGCGGGTGACCAACGCTTACCGCAATGTCGTCACCGGCAGCTGGCCGATGAGCGACATCCATTCCAACAACCTGATCACCCTCGTCGCCCACCGGGTGGGGGCCGAGTCCGCCACCACGGTGACGCTGACCGGCCTGCCGCAATGGGTGCATGGCGACAGCCACAGCCTCGTCCTGCTGTTCGCCTATCTGATCGGGCGGGTGCAGGCGCTGACCGGCGCCACCGCCTTCGATCTGGAGGCGGCCGGCCCGCAGGACGGCGACCGCTGGGTCTATCTCGACCTCGTCTGGCAGGGGCCGGCGGTGTCCAGCGCCACGCTGGACGGCTGGCTGGATCAGACCCTGCCCGACGGTCTGGGCGGCCTCAGCGCCGGCGACGTCCTGCAACACCACCGCAGCACCGCCTGGAGCGAGCCGCTGCCCACCGACGGTGCCACCGATAGCGCCCGCGCCCGGTTGCGCGTGCCGTTGCCGCCGGCTCAGTCGCCGCGCACCGCCCAGCCGCGGCCGAAGGCCGGCGCCCGGCCCGAGTTCTTCGATTTCGGGCTGCTGCACCAGCCGCTGGCGACCAGCGAGCTTGGCCGCACGCCGCTGGACCGGCTGCATTACGTGGTGTTCGACACCGAGACCACCGGCCTGTCGCCCAGCACCGGCGACGAGATCATCCAGATCGCCGCGGTCCGCGTCGTCGGCGGGCGCATCCTGACCGGCGAGACCTTCAACACGCTGGTCGATCCGAAACGGCCGATCCCGCCGGAGTCGGTGCCCTTCCACGGCATCACCGACGGGATGGTGGCGGGCAAGCCGACCATCGGCGCCGTGCTGCCGCAGTTTCGCAGCTTCGTTTCCGGGGCGGTGCTGGTGGCGCACAATGCCGCCTTCGACCTGAAATTCCTGAAGATGAAGGAACGGGCGGCGGGGGTGGCCTTCGACTGTCCGGTTCTCGACACCATGCTGCTGTCGCGCATGCTTCTGGGCAATGACGGCGACCACACGCTGGACGGCATCGCCGAACGGCTGGGCATCGAGGTGGTGGACCGCCACACCGCGCTGGGCGACAGCCTGGTCACCGCCGCGGTGTTCCTGCGGATGATCGAGATGCTGCGCGAACGCGAGGTGCGAACGCTGGACGACGCCATCCGCGGCGCCAACATCCTGGTCGAACTGGCCGCACGGGAACGCGCCTTTTGAACGCGTCCGACCCGACACCGGGCCATGAGCCGGGCTCCGGCCGGTATCGCGACCGGATGATCGGCCTGTTCCTGCTGGCAGCCGCCCTGTTCAACCCGCCGCTGCTCGGCCTGTTCGGGGTGAAGGGAACGATCCTGGGGGTGCCGGCGCTCTATGGCGGGGTGTTCGGCATCTGGGCGGCGGTGATCGCGCTGGCGGCAATCGCCGGCCGGGCACGCTAGGAGGACGGCATGGAGGCCGGGCTGGATTGGGCCGCCGTCCTGATCGCCGCGCTGGTCTATCTTTCCGCCCTGTTCGCCATCGCCCATTGGGCCGACCGGCGGGAAGCGGCGGGGCGTAGCGTCATCGCCTCCCCCACCGTCTTCGCCCTGTCGCTGGGCGTCTATTGCACCACCTGGACCTTCTACGGGTCTGTCGGTCGGGCGGCGACCCTGGGCATCGGATTCCTGCCGGTCTATCTCGGCCCCACCCTGCTGATGCTGCTGGCGCCGCTGCTGTTGCGCAAGATCCTGCGCATCGCCAAGGCGCAGCGCATCACCTCCATCGCCGACTTTCTCGCCAGCCGCTACGGCCACAGCCCCTTGCTGGGCGGTCTGGTGGCGCTGACGGCCACGCTGGGCGTGACCCCCTACATCGCTTTGCAGCTCAAGGCGGTGGCCGTCAGCTTCGACGCGCTGACCGGCGGCGGACTGGGCACGCCCACCGAGCCTTTCCTCGACCAGGGCTTTCTCATCGCGGCGGTGATGGCGCTGTTCGCCATCGTCTTCGGCGCCCGCCAGATCGACGCGGCGGAGCATCATCCGGGCATGGTCGCCGCCATCGCGCTGGAATCGCTGGTGAAGCTGGTCGCCTTCCTGGCGGTCGGCATCTTCGTGGTCTGGGGCCTGCACGGCGGGCTCGGCAGCCTGTTCACCACCGCCGCCACCCGCCCGGACCTCGCCCGCCTGATGGGCAGCGAGGCGGCGCTCGGCGATCCCGCGTCCGGCGGCGGTCCATGGGGCGCCTGGGTCGCCACCACCATCCTGTCTGCCGCGGCGATGCTGTGCCTGCCGCGCCAGTTCCAGGTGATGGTCATCGAATCGACGGACGAGCGCCATCTCGACCGGGCGATCTGGCTGTTCCCGCTCTATCTCCTGCTGATCAACCTGTTCGTCCTGCCGGTGACGCTGTCGGGGCTGCTGACCTTCGGCGGAGGGATGGACCCGGACCTGTTCATGGTCGCCCTGCCCCTGAATGGCGGTGCGGGATGGCTGGCCCTGCTGGCCTTCCTGGGCGGGCTGTCGGCGGCGGCGGGGATGATCGTGGTCGAGACGGTGGCGCTGTCCACCATGCTGTGCAACGACTTGGTGATGCCGATCCTGCTGCGCACCCGGTCGCGGGCGCTGGCCCGCTCGGCCGATCTGGCGCCGCTCCTGCTGGCGGTACGGCGCATCGCCATCGTGGCGATCCTGCTGTTCGGCTACGGCTATTTCCGGCTGGCGGGCTCGGCCTACGCGCTGGTGTCGATCGGGCTGATCTCCTTCGCCGCGGTGGCGCAGTTCGCCCCGGCGCTGATCGGCGGCCTTTACTGGCGGGGAGCGACCCGGCGCGGCGCCATCGGCGGCGTGACGGCCGGTGCGCTGGTCTGGGCCTATACTCTGCTGCTGCCCAGCTTCGCGCGTTCGGGCTGGCTGCCGTCCAGCTTCATCACTGAGGGGCCATGGGGGATCGCGGCCCTGCGGCCCTACGCGCTGTTCGGGCTGGAAGGGTGGGACTCGCTCGCCCATTCGCTGTTCTGGACCGCGCTCGCCAACATCGGCGCCTATGTCGGCCTGTCGCTGTTCGACCGGCAGGGCGCGGCGGAACGGGTGCAGGCTACCGCGTTCGTCGACGCCTTCCACTCCGTGTCGGACGGCGCGACGCCGACGCCAACCGTACAGTCCGACTGGCGCAGTGCGGCCAGCGTCGGCGACCTCACCCGCGTGGTCGCCCGCTTCCTCGGTCCACAGCGTGCCGGGCGTGCCTTCGATGGCGCCGATCCGGACGAGCCGGCCGGACCGGAGCGGTTGCGGCTGGCCGAACGGCTGCTCGCCGGTGCCATCGGCGGAGCGTCCGCCCGCGTCGCGCTGGCCTCCTCCGTCTCGGCGGGCGCTGTGGAGGCGGCGGAGCTTCTGCGGATGCTGGACGAGACCAGCGACGTCATCGCCCACAGCCGCGAACTGGAACGCAAGACGGCAGAGCTGGAACGCGCCACCGACGCGCTGCGCGCCGCCAACGAGCGGCTGACCGAGCTGGACCGGCTGAAGGACGACTTCCTGTCCACCGTCACCCACGAGCTGCGCACGCCGCTGACCTCGATCCGGGCGCTGAGCGAAATCCTGCACGACGACCCCGAACTGGACTCCGATCAGCGGCAGGAATTCCTGGCCGTCATCATCAAGGAGAGCGAGCGGTTGACCCGCCTGATCAACCAGGTGCTGGACATGGCGAAGATCGAGGCCGGCGCGCTGGACTGGCGAATCGAAACCATCGACGCCGGACAGGCCCTGACGGAGGCGGTTGCCGCGACGGAGGCGCTGTTCCGCGAGCGCGGCATCGCCCTGTCGGTCGACATGCCCGAACGGTTGCCGCCGGTGCACGGCGATGTGGACCGGGTGATCCAGGTCGTCGTCAACCTGCTGTCCAACGCCGCCAAATTCACCCCGCCCGGCGGACGGACCCGGCTGGTCGCCCGGCTGGAGGACGGAGCTCTGCGGGTGGCGGTGATCGACAGCGGCCTCGGCGTGCCGGCGAAGGACCGCGACCTGGTGTTCGACCGTTTCCGCCAGTCCGGCGACGCGTTGACCGGCAAGCCCGCCGGCACCGGGCTGGGACTGGCCATCGCCAAGCGGATCGTCGAGCATCTGGGCGGCCGGATCGGGGTGGAGGATGCGCCGGCCGGACCGGTCGCCGAGTCAGGCACCGGGGCGTCGTTCTGGTTCACCCTGCCGCTGGCGGATCAAGCCTTCAGCCAGGGCGCCGGAGAGCCGCCGGTCATGGATCGAAAGATTGATTAGACTCTAATCGTTTACAATCGTCTGGCCGTGCTGAAATCCCGTGCTATCCTTTCCGGCATGTACGTTCCATATGGATCAGGGGATTTCCGCTTGCGGTCCGGCCCAGCCATGCGCCCATGGCGGCATACAACCGATGGAGTGCCATACGCCACGGCCCTTCCCGTTCGGGCGATGCGCGCTTATGGTGAGGCCCACGGATCGGCGTATGACGCGGCTCCGACGGAACGGCCCGCCTGTCCGGCGGGTTGGCGGTAGGAAGGCGGGATGGGCAAGATACTGGTTGTCGACGACGAGCGGGACGTCCAAACGCTGATCTTGCAGCGCTTCCGCCGCGCCGTCCGCACCGGCGAACTGGAATTCCTGTTCGCCCATGACGGGCAGGAGGCGCTGGCGACCCTGCGCGCCCGGCCCGACATCGACATGGTGCTGAGCGACATCAACATGCCCGGCATGGACGGGCTAACGCTGCTGGATCATCTGCCGCAGGTGAATTCCGACATCCGCGCCGTCATGGTGTCGGCCTATGGCGATCTGGGCAACGTGCGCGCGGCGATGAACCGCGGCGCCTTCGACTTCATCATCAAGCCCATCGACTTTGCCGACCTGGAAGCCACAATCCACAAGACGCTGGAAGCCTGCCAGTCCGTGCGCCGCCTGCGCGACGCGCTTCAGGAAACCCGCACGGCGGAGGCGGCGTCGCGCGCCCAGGCCGCCCGCATGCGCCGGGTCCTGGACGGCAGCCCGATCGGTGTCGCCATCATCACCGAAGCCGGCGATCCGGTCTATTGCAACCAGCGCTGCACCGACCTGTTCGGCGTCCCCGCCGACACGCTCCAGCACCATTGCGCCCCCACCCTGTTCCGCCATGTCCAGGAACGGCTGCCGAATCGGGCAGCGGGGATCGACGCCTTATCGGTGTCGGACGAGATCCATTATGTGCGCGAGGACGGGCGCACGGTGTGGATGGCGATGTCCGTCGACCGCACCAGCTACGAGAACCAGCCGGTCTTCATCGTCTGGCTCTATGACATCACCGAACGCAAGGTTCAGGCGGAAGCGCTGCGCCGGGCCAAGGATTCGGCCGAACAGGCGCTGGCCGACCTGGAGCGCATGCAGTCCGACCTGATCCGGGCAGAGAAGATGGCGGTGATCGCCCAGCTGATCGCCGCGGTCGCGCACGAGATCAACACCCCCGTCGGCATCGCCCTGACCGCCGCCACCCATTTGCAGACGGCGTCGGAGGGGATCATCATGACCTTCAACGGCGGCCAGCTGCGCAAGAGCGACTTCCAGGACTATGTCGGCACCGCCAGCGAGGTCTCCACCCTGCTGGTCGCCAACATCGAACGCGCCGCCGCCCTGATCCAGAGCCTGAAGCTGGTAACGGAGGGCAAGGCTAGCTCGCCGCGCAGCCGTGTCGGCCTGCGCGACTACCTGTCGGACATCGTGCTGGCGGTGCAGGTGCAGCCGGCCGCCGCCGGGCATGAGCTGGTGCTGGAATGCCCGGACGGGCTGGCGCTCGACACCTATCCCGGTGCGCTCACAGAGGTGCTACTGGCCCTGCTGACCAATGCCTTCGCCCATGCCTTCGAGGCGGCGCCCGCCCCCGTCGGCTTCGGTATAAGCGAGAGCGATCAGCCGGAGGACAGCATCCGCCGTCCGGGACAGGTCACGGTTTCGGTCCGGATGATGGGCGACGAGCGGGTGGAACTGCGCGTGTCCGACAACGGCCGGGGCATCCCCGCCGACATCCAGCCGCGGCTGTTCCAACCCTTCACCACCACCCGCCGCGGCGCCGGCAGCATGGGGTTGGGGCTGTATGCCGTGTTCAATCTCGTGACCGGCAAGCTTGGCGGCGAGATCGACATCGACAGCGAGGTCGGCCGCGGGACCTGCGTGATCCTGCGGCTGCCACTGGACGCCCCCTGACCCTTTCGGATCAGTGACCGAGCCCTGCGGACGACATCTTCGGGACCCACTCATGGACGACAAAGCCGACCTGCTGCGAGCCCTGCCCCCGCTGTCGTCCTACTCCCCGGAGGAGTCGGTCGCGGCCTCGCTGGACCGGGCGCAGAACTACCACGACCAGCTGGTTGCGGCGATGCCCGGCCTGATCGTCCACCGCGACGGCGTGATCCTTCATTGCAGCGGCACGCTTGCCCGCCTGCTGGGCTACGAGTCGGTCGGGGAAGTGATGGCCCTGCCCGACATCATGGCGCTGATTCCGGAAGACGCCCGGATGGCGGAGCGCAACGCCTACGCCCGCTGCCAGCAGGGCCCGATCCAGCCGCTGGCCCGCCGCATCAAGCGCCATCGGGCCGACACCAGCATCCAGTGGTTCGACCAGCTGCTCGAACCGGTGGACTGGGGCGGCGCGCCCGCGGTGATGGAGATGCTGACCCAGATGCGACCCCAGGCGGCCAATGCCGAGATCCCGCATCAGGGGCAACTGTTGCAGGCGGCCATCGACGCCATGCCCAACGGCGTGCTGATGCTGGATCGCGGCCTGCGGCTGGAGGGCGCCAACAGCGAGTATTTCCGTCTGTGGGACTATCCACCCGGCATGTTCCCGCCCGGCACCCCGGTGGCCGAAACCCTCCATTACAACCACCGGCGCGGCGATTACGGCGACGTCCCCTGCGAGGAGACCGTGGCGGAGCTGTGCACCCGCTTCCTGGTCAAGGGCGTCATCAATTCCGAACGCCAGGTTCCCTCGAATGGCCGCATCCTGGACATCCGCACGGCTCCCCGGGCGGACGGCGGCTATGTCATCACCCACCACGACATCACCGACCGCAAGCGCATCGAGGATGAGCTTCGCCAGGCCAAGGAGCGGGCCGAGGCGATCCTGAAGGAGCTGCGCGAGACCCAGCAGCAGTTGATCGTCCAGGAGAAGATGGCCTCGCTCGGCCAGCTGACCGCCGGCATCGCCCATGAGCTGAAGAATCCGCTGAACTTCGTCAACAACTTCGCCGAACTGTCGGGCGAACTGCTGGACGAGCTGCTGGAACTGCTGGAGCCGCTGAACGACCATCTGGAGGGAGCGACCCGCACCGACGTGGACGATCTGGTCGACAGCCTGCAAAGCAACCTGCGCAAGATCGCTGACCATGGCCGGCGGGCCGACAACATCGTCAAGAGCATGCTGGCCCATTCGCGCGGGGGCGGCGGCGAATGGCAAAGCACCGATCTGAACGCTCTGGTGGAGGAGGCGCTGGCCCTGTCCTACCACGCCGTGCGTGCCCAGGACCGCAGCTTCAACGCGACCCTGGACCGCCGATTCGACACGGCGGTGGGCGAGGTGAAGCTGGTTCCACAGGACATCTCGCGTGTGCTGGTTAATTTGTTCACGAACAGCTTTTACGCCGTCCGCAAAAAACAGCTGACCTGCGGCAATCCCGCTTACGAACCTGCACTGACAATCACAACCGAAACGAGAGGGTTGGACGTTTCCATAAGAATTCGCGACAATGGCATCGGCATGACTACCGCAGTGATCGAAAAGCTTTTCACTCCGTTTTTCACCACGAAGCCTACCGGTGAAGGAACCGGCTTAGGACTTTCACTCAGCTATGACATCGTGGTACATCAACACAGGGGCCGTTTCGACGTATCCAGCGTCGAAAACGAGCATGCCGAGTTTACGATCACGCTGCCACGAACCGTGACGGCCATGTCGCTAGGGGAGCGCCGAAAGACATGACCCTGGGAATCCTCGTCGTCGATGACGAACCGGATATCGAGGATCTGTTTCGCCAGCGCTTTCGCGCAGAGTTGCGCCGTGGTGAACTGGCGCTTCATTTCGCCGCATCTGGCGAAGAGGCGCTGAAAAGCTTGAACACCGGCCTGCAACCGGAAGCTGTTCTTGTCCTCAGCGATATCAATATGCCGGGGATGAGCGGACTGGACTTCCTGCGGTGTCTTCGTGCGGAAGCGCCGCATGTGCCGGTGATCATGGTCACCGCCTATGGCGACACCGAAAACCGCCGGCGCGCCCTGGACATCGGTGCGACCGAACTGGTGACCAAGCCCGTCGATTTCGTTGCCCTGAAGAAGCTGGTCCAGAGCGTCATCGTCCAGAAGACGGCGGCCTAACGCTCTGCCCCGCTTCCCGGCCGACAGCAGGCCGGTCCGATTGCGGGACAGGGAATACGCCACCGCTCTCCATCACCCCGCGCACACCGCCGCGATGTCGCTCAATTCCGGATGCGCCCCGGCCGAACAGGACGGGCAATCGGGATCGACCGGAACCGCGATCTCGTTGAACTCACCGCGCAGGCCGTCATAGAGCAACAGCCGTCCGGCCAGCGGTTCGCCGAGGCCGAGCAGCAGCTTGATCGTCTCGGCCGCCATGATGGTGCCGATCACGCCGGGCAGCACGCCCAGAACGCCGGCTTCGGCGCAGGACGGTGCATATTCGGCCGGCGGCGGTTCCGGGAACAGGCAGCGGTAACAGGGCCGCACGCCCGGCGCCCCTCCGCCGAACACCGACACCTGCCCTTCGAAGCGGAAGATGGCGCCATAGACGTTCGGCACGCCCAGCCGCAGGCAGGCATCGTTGACCAGATAACGCGTCGGCAGATTGTCGGACCCGTCGACCACCACATCGTGCCCGGCCAACAGGTCCAGCACATTGGCCGCCTCCAGCCGCGTGTCGTGCGACACCACCTCGATGGTCGGGTTGAGGTCGAGCAGGGCGGTGCGGCCGCTCTCCACCTTGCGCTGGCCCAGCCGGCTTTCGGCATGCAGGATCTGGCGCTGAAGATTGCTGCGCTCGACCCGGTCGTCGTCGATCAGGGTCAGGCGCCCGACCCCGGCAGCGGCGAGATACAGCGCGATGGGCGAGCCCAGCCCACCGGCGCCGATCAGGGCGACACGGCTGCGCAGCAGCCTGTGCTGTCCGGCCTCCCCCACCTCCGGCATGGTCAGGTGGCGGCGGTAGCGCTCGCGCTGGGCGGCGTCGAGCTGCGGCGGCACTTCAACCGGCAGGCCGCCGGCCTTCCAGGCGGAAAAGCCGCCGGCGACCGACCGCACGTCCCGATAGCCCAGCCGCAGCAAATCCTCTGCCGCGAACAGCGACCGGGTGCCGCCGGCACACATCAGCAGTAGGGGACGCGCCGGATCGGGCGCCTTCTCTTCGATCCGCAACTCTAGGAAGCCGCGCGGCAGGCGCAGCGCACCGGCCGGGCTGCCGGTCGCCGTCTCCTCGTCCTCGCGGACATCGACCAGCAGGGCACCGTCCCGTTGCAGGGCCAGCGCGTCGGGGGCGGCGACTTCCGCGATGCGGGCGCGCAGTTCGGCGAGGCGCCGGTCCTTCAGGCTCATGACGCGAGGCTCCTCAACCGCCGGCCAGGGCGACCATCAGGGTCAGGGTGGCGCCGGCCGGCAAGGCCGCTTCCAGCCCGCCCAGCCGACGGACATCGTCGCGGCCGAGATAGACATTCACGAAACGGCGCAGGTCGCCCTCCGCGGTGAACAGCCGGTCGCGGAAGGCATCCTGCCCGGCGGTCAAAGCCGCCAGCGCCTCACGCACCGTGGCGCCCGGCACCCTCACCTGATCGCGCCCGCCGACGAAGCCGCGCAACGGGGTCGGCACGCGGATGGTCACCTCAGCGTTCGTCACGTCTGCATCTCCTCTTCCGGCATCGCCTCTCCAGCGGGCTCCTGCGGCACCGCCTGAGCCAACGCCGCTTCCGCCTCAACCGCCAGTTGGCGGAACAGGTCGCGCACCTGCTTGGCCCGCATCAGATCGATGCGCAGGTCCAGCAGGTCCTTGAAGCCATATTCATACGACCAGACGTCGGCCGGCGCATCAACCCGGCAGGCGGTGCTGGCGACATGCTCGGCCAGCAGTTGCTCCACCGTTTCCTTGGGCTGGCGGCTGGCGTCGCCGAAATGCAGCTCCATCACCCGCTCGACCAGCGCCGCCTCTTCGGCCGTGGATTCGTAGAGTCCGCGCAGGCGCAGCTCGTTCAGCACCGGCTTCGTCGTCCGCGCCAGGAAACGGCGCGGGACCAGCCAGAGCCGCATCGCCCGTTCGATGGCCAGCTCGGTCATCAGCTCGCTGAACTCGTCATCGGTCAGGTCGTTGCGGCGGCACCAGTCGGCCAGCGCCTCCGCCCCCACGAGTCCGCGCATGGCGCAGAAACGCCGGGTTTCCGTCCGCACCGCCGCTTCGTCCACCGTGACGCCCATCACCTCCGCGAACTGGCGGATCAGCAGGCGGCCGAGTGCGGCATTGTTGATTTCCGCGAAGTCCGGCCGATGCAGAGCGGCGTGGGAGGCGATCTCCGACAGCGGGACGGTGTTGCCGCCATGGCAGACGCGGCGGTCGCGCTCGTACAGGACATCGAAATAATGGGACGCGTTGAAGTCGAACGGCGCCGGCCGCGGCGGCATGATGAGGCTGCCGAGATGGCTTAGCAGAACCTCCGCATCGCGGCGCTTCTGGTCGATCCCGCAGCTTTCCAGGAAGCGCTGCAGCCGGTCCGTTTCCTCCCCGCTCAGCCCGGCTTCGGCGAAGATGCGGTCGCGGGTGCGTTCGGTGAAGTACAGCCCCTTGGCGGCGACGATCACCCGGTCGTGCAGGGTCCGGTCCGCCACCCCGGCGGCCAGCGCCGCCGCCATGCCGGCGCGCAGGTTCACCAGCGGCTCCGACAGCGGGAGCCAGCCGTCTTCAGGACCGGCATGGGCCAGCGCCACCTCGTCGTCACCGGTCAGCCGGCCGTCGACATAGCCGCGCGCAACCTCGCCGACCGGCACCATGCCGAAGGGATGGCATTCGGCCGCCCGCAAGGCGCCCATGCTGGACGCGCCATAGACCGCCACGCCCTTGTGCAGGGCATAGAGGATCTCCTTGTGCCAGACCGACAGCGACTGGCCGAACACCCCATCGATCAGGGCGATCACGTCCGGCCGGTGGATGGTCATGGCGCTGATGATGTCGGCCTGCGCCGCCGGCGGCAGGAACACCGCATCCGGCAGGATCGCGCGGGCATCCTCCACCGGCATGGTGGGGCCCAGGAACACACAGATCTTCATGCGACCGATCCCATTTGCGCCCCCATTTGCGCCTGAGACGCATGCGCCTTCAGAGCGTCCGCGAAAGCCAGCGGCCGGGCACCCGGAGTGTAGAAGTCGAACTGGTAGCCTTCCAGCCCCGGCACCAGAACCCGCACCACCGGAATGCCGATCTCCGGCAGGGTCAGGTCGAAGACGAGCGCCTGCTCGATCCCGGCGCGGTGCAGCACGGTCAGCAGGATGGTGATGTCGCCTTCGAAAGTCGGGGTGGCGTGGTTCCGGTGGCGGCGCCCGTCGGTGTTGATCGGCGTCGCCTCCAGCGCCGCGATCTCGGCATTGCCATCGGCATTCTGGTTGCGGACCAGATCGCGGCGGAAGAAGTCGTCGCGCGAACCGGCGATCAGGACCAGCCGCGACTGCACCGCCTCGGTCAGGGCGCGGCACATGGCGACCGCCGGCTCCAGATGGCTGCCATAGCCACGATTCATGCCGGTCTTGCGCATCTCGCGGTCATAGACGATTGCCATGTAGCTCGGCACGCCCAGGTCCGTCGTGACGTCGAACAGCAGCGGACGGATGCCGGCCTGCTCGAACCGGTGCAGCAGGTCGCGCACGGTCGGCGCATCGATGCTGTCCAGATTGACCCGCGGCGTCGGCCAGTTGAGCCGGTCGCCGGCATAGCGCCAGCAGGCCACGGAGTCGCGCTCGATCACCTCGTAGAGACCGGAGGCGACCGCCTCCAGGATGTGGTTGCCGCTGGCCAGCCCGTTGGTTCCCATGGCGTAGAAGCTGCGCGCGCCCGGCTTGGTCCCCGGCGGCATGCTGTGCAGCCCGACCGAGGTCCAGGGAGCGGCGATCGGACGGCCGCTGATCAGGTCCCAGCCCCAGGTCCAGATCTCCGGCCGGTCGGGACGGAAGGAGCCGTGCTTGGTTCCCGGCAAGCGGTCCAGCGGGATGCGTCCGTCGGCCGGCAGGTCGTTCCACGCCGCCTCGACATGCGGCAGGCGCAGATGCTCGGCATGGTGGAACTCGATCGCCTCCATCGCGGCGGAGACCGTCGCGGCGGCGAGGCTGAAGCCCTTGCCGGCGCTGCCCGACAGGGTCGGGCTGTTCGGCCGGTGCCCGATGACGGTGTGGATGCCCAGACGGTCCAGCCCGGTCACGTCGGCCAGCCGCGTGATGCCGCAGCGGGCGAAATGGGGCGAGATGCGGGCCAGCGTCTCTTCCGGCGTCGACGTGCGGTGGGTGCCGATGAAGAAGCGCTTGGTGGCGCGGTGGACGGTGTCGCCCAGGCGGATGCCGGGGAACTCCGGATAGACGGTGTCGGGCGATGCGCTGTCAGCCATGGGATGGATCAGGACTCGCGGTTCCGGCCGGTTCGGAGGGAGATGGATTGTCGCCCCGCGGGACGCGGGACGCATAAGGACAAAGAGGGGCCGGCCGTCTCCCGTGAGGATAGGCCGGCCCCGATGCGATTACGCCTCGGCCTTGGGATCGTCGCCAGCCGCTGCCGGGCCCTGCGATGCGGAGGCCGACGCCCCAGGAGTGGCCGCAGCGGACGTCGCCGAAGCGGACTGCGCCGCAGCGGAGGTTGCAGACGCGGAGGTTGCCGATGCCGACATCGCCGATGCGGAATGAGCGGAAGCCGGAGCGGCGACTGCCGAGAAGGCCGGGGCAGGAACAGCCGACGCAGACTGCGCGGCAGCCGAGAACGCCGATGCCGGGGCGGCGACCGCCGAGAAGGCCGGAGCCGGGACAGCCGAC
Source organism: Azospirillum sp. 11R-A (assembly GCF_049472615.1). NCBI lineage: Bacteria > Pseudomonadati > Pseudomonadota > Alphaproteobacteria > Rhodospirillales > Azospirillaceae > Azospirillum > Azospirillum sp. 11R-A. The sequence goes on from NZ_JBCEBL010000001.1 coordinate 253,674, forward strand.
GCAGACTGCGCGGCAGCCGAGAACGCCGACGCCGGAGCGGCSACCGCCGAGAAGGCCGGAGCMGGAACAGCCGACGCCGACTGCGCGGCAGCSGAGAATGCCGATGCCGGAGCGGCGACCGCMGAGAAGGCCGGRGCCGGAACAGCCGACGCGGACTGCGCAGCAGCCGAGAACGCCGAAGCCGGTGCGGCGACCGCCGAGAAGGCCGGAGCCGGAACAGCCGACGCAGACTGCGCGGCAGCGGAGAATGCCGATGCGGAGGTCGCCGACGCCGAAGCGGCCGAAGCGGAGGCGGATGCCGACTGCGCGGAGGCGGAGAAGGCGGGGCCCGGAGATGCCGACGCGGAGGTGGCGGAAGCTGACGTGGCCGAGGCCGAAGTGGCAGAGGCAGAGGTCGCAGACGCCGAAGTGGCAGAAGCGGAGGTGGCGGAAGCCGACGTCGCCGAAGCCGAGGCGGCGGTCGCAATCGACTCGACTGCCACGGCGCTGTCCAGACCGCTCTCTTTGCCCGTCAGGGAGTTGAAGGCGTCGGCAGCGGCGCTGTGGACATGGTCGGGAAGGACACCGCCGAACCCGCTCTGTGCCAGCAGGGCTTGCTTGCCCTGAATATCGAGGGCGTTCAGCTGATTACGGAATTCGCCGTCGGTGGCGAGGCGCTTAATGAGGGCGAGTGCCTGTTCCTTGGCCATTTACGGGCCCCTCCTGCAATCGGTCAGCCAATAGGATTGCTGCGAATGGTATGCAACGGCTAAACCAATAGCATAGGCAATCCGCAAAAATTCTAGTGAAAATGCACAAGAATCGGCGATTGCCTCGGAAATTTTAAGTCCGGCACAGCCGCTCCCGACACCGGCAAGGCGGGGCGGATGGCTTTAGAGCAATACGCCTTTCGCAATACGCCGCCTTGCGCGCCATTCCTCACGCGTCTGGTGCCAGACATCCGCCTCCGGCGGGTTGACCGGTTCAGGCAGCAAGGTCGACCCGCGCACCTCCGCCCCCAGCTTGCGCGCCACCGCCTGCGAGGCCGTGTTGCGGGGATGGATGGTGTGAATAACTTCGGTCCAGCCGAGATGGTCGAACACCCAATCAATGGCTGCGGCAGCGCTCTCGACCGCATAGCCCCGCCCCCAGCAATCCGGCATGATCGCCCAGCCGATTTCCGGCCCCGGCCAGCCGTCCGGCACCCACGGCCCGACCCGGCCGACCCAGCGGCCGGTCTCCTTCTCGATGACGGAGAACATGGCGAAGCCCTGAATCGACCAGGCACCCGCCATCGACAGGAAACCGCGCCAAGCGACCGGACGCGACTGCACGCCACCGATGAACTCGGTTCCCTCCGGATTGGCCATCATCGCCGCCCAGCCATCGAAATCGTCCGCCTGGGTCGGCCGCAGGATCAGGCGAGCGGTTTCCAGCATCGGTTCATCCCTGGGGACAATCATCGCGCCGCCTCGATCATCAGCAAAAAGCGCAGCCATGCCGCGAGAACCCTCCTACACACCGCCCGAGGGGAAGATCGGGGCGAAAACTTCACAACCGAAGCGTATTTATCGAAACCCGTTCGGCAACGGATGCAAGAAACATCATTCACAAGCATCGAACCGGCGTCCAGAGCGAACTGTCGGCACCACCACTGCACAGCATGACCTTGACCGAACACATTAGGCTTTCTGGGCTAGAGCGACGCCGTGAATCGGATCCCATATAGTAGGGCGATGCCCGGCCGTTCCATACGGCCCGGGCGGACAAAAAGAACAGACACTAGTACGGAGCATAACGATGTCGCGGTTTCGGATGGCGATTCTGGCCTTGGCGGCGGTGAGCGGTGCGACCCTGGCCCTCTCCGGTTTCAGCGGCGGCGCTGCAGCCCAGTCCAAGCTGGATTCCTCGGGCAAGCCCGTTTGGGACGATAGCCACAACCAGCGTCCGACCGCGGCCAGCGACCGCGCGCTGCCGGCCGGCGTGGTGACCCTGCGCACGGCGACCTCCGCCCCCGGCCTGCTCGGCGTCTATGCCGTCAACGGCCTGCCCTTCGACATCGTGCTGAGCCGGGTCGATGCCACCCAGTGCATCAACATCGTGCCGGAGGATTGCGGACTGCTCGGCACCGACATCCGCGTCGCCACCGGGACGGAGGTTCTGGTGCGCAGCGTGCGGCAGGCCGACATGACCCGTACCTATGGTGTCGTCCCGGTCTACAACTGGCGCCCGGCCGTCGCCGCCAAGTAAGCCTGTCGCTATCGCAGGACCGCCGCATGCTCTCGCGGCGGTCCTGTCACCTTCCACTCCCCCGTCTATTTCCTTGACTTCCCGTCACCTGCGGGCTGAATGCGCGGGAGATCAGACGGGTTGCCGGCGATGATGTCCTTGTCCAAGATTATTCTTCTTGCGCTGGTGATCGGCGCGGTCTGGTTCGGCTGGCGCTGGGTCAACCGCGTGCAGGAGATCGGCCGCGCCCGCAGCGCCGCCCGTCGCCAGGACGCCCCCCCTCAGCACGGACGGCGCGGCGGCGCAGCCGGCGGCGCGTCCGCGCGCAGTGCCGGCGCGCCTGCCCCGGCGTTTGAGGCGGAGGACATGGAGAAATGTCCGGAATGCGGCGCCTATGTCGCCCCGCGCTCCGCGGTGTCCTGCGGCCGCCCGGCCTGTCCCTACGGCCGCTGACACGGCCGCCAACGGCGGGAATCGCCCTCCGCCATCCCCAGACACGACGCCGCGGCGGCGCGATCTGCCGCGCTGCGGCTTGATTTGACGCTGGCGCCCGCCTATCGTGCGGCGCGTTTTCAACATTTCTATTGTGGACCGTCCATGGCCTCCCAGATCGGGACTTCCGACGGCGGAAATTCCGCCGACCGCCGCGGCCTGTCGTTCCAGGCCCTGATCCTCAAGCTCCACCAGTTCTGGTCGGAGCAGGGTTGCGTCATCCTGCAGCCCTACGACATGGAGGTCGGCGCCGGCACCTTCCACCCCGCGACCACGCTGCGCGCGCTGGGGCCAGAGTCCTGGAAGGCGGCCTATGTCCAACCGTCGCGCCGGCCCAAGGACGGCCGCTATGGCGAGAACCCGAACCGCCTGCAGCACTATTACCAGTACCAGGTCATCATGAAGCCCTCGCCGGCCAACGCGCAGGAGCTTTACCTGGACAGCCTGCGCGCCATCGGCATCGACCCGGCGCTGCACGACATCCGCTTCGTCGAGGACGACTGGGAAAGCCCGACGCTGGGCGCCTGGGGCCTGGGCTGGGAGGTGTGGTGCGACGGCATGGAAGTGACGCAGTACACCTATTTCCAGCAGGTCGGCGGCATCGAATGCGACCCCGTCGCCGTCGAGTTGACCTATGGGCTGGAACGCCTCGCCATGTATGTGCAGGGCGTGGAGAATGTCTACGACCTGGACTTCAACGGCCAGGGCGTGAAGTACGGCGACGTGTTCAAGCGCGCCGAGATCGAATACTCGAAGCATAATTTCGAATTCGCCAACACCGACATGCTGCTCCAGCATTTCAAGGACGCCGAGGCCGAGTGTCAGGCGCTGGTGGCGCAGAATCTTGCGCTGCCCGCCTATGACCAGTGCATCAAGGCGTCTCATCTGTTCAACCTGCTGGACGCCCGCGGCGTGATCAGCGTTGTCGAGCGCGCAGCCTATATCGGCCGCGTGCGCACGCTGGCCAAGGCCTGCTGCGAAGCCTGGACGGGGGCGAAGTAAACCCATGACCGAACTCCTGATCGAATTCTTCTCCGAAGAAATCCCCGCCCGCATGCAGGCGCGGGCCGCCGACGACCTGAAGCGCCTCGTCACCGACAAGCTGGCGGCGAACGGCCTGACCTTCACGGCCGCCGATGCCCATTCCACCCCGCGCCGTCTGGCACTGGTGGTCGACGGGCTGCCGGAGCGCACCGCCGACGTGCGCGAGGAGAAGAAGGGTCCGCGCGTCGGCTCGCCGGAGCAGGCGGTCGCCGGCTTCCTGAAGTCGGCCGGGCTCGACAGCCTCGACCAGTGCGAGCAGCGCGACACCGGCAAGGGCGTGTTCTATTTCGCGGTGACCGAGAAGAAGGGCCGCGAGACCGCCGAGGTGCTGGCGGAAATCATCCCCGCCGCCATGGCCGAGCTGCCCTGGCCGAAGTCGATGCGCTGGGGCACCGGCACCGTGCGCTGGGTCCGTCCGCTGCACTCGATCGTCGCCCTGTTCGGCGGGCGCGTGCTCGACGGCGGCTATGACATCGGCGGCACCCAGGGCCGCATCGTCTTCGGCAACGGCACCCGCGGCCACCGTTTCCTGGCGCCCGACGCCTTCACGGTGGAGAGCTTCGCCGACTACAAGGAGAAGCTGCGCGCCGCCAAGGTCGTGCTCGGCCGCGAGGAGCGCAAGGCCAAGATCAAGGCCGACGCCGAGGCGCTGGCCAAGGCCCAGGGCCTGACCCTGTCGCCCGACGACGCCCTGCTGGAGGAGGTCGCCGGCCTCGTCGAATGGCCGGTCGTGCTGATGGGCAGCATCGACGAGAGCTTCATGGACGTGCCGTCGGAGGTGCTCATCACCTCCATGCGCACCCACCAGAAGTATTTCGCCGTGCTGGACGCCGAGGGCAAGATGGCCCCGCGCTTCATCGTCGTGGCCAACACCGAGACGCTGGACGGCGGCAAGGCCGTGGTCGCCGGCAACGAGCGCGTTCTGCGCGCCCGCCTGTCCGACGCCAAGTTCTTCTGGGACCAGGACCGCAAGACCAAGCTGGAAGCCCGCGTCCCGGCGCTGGAGAAGATCACCTTCCACGCCAAGCTGGGCACGGTGGCCGAAAAGGTCACCCGCGTGCAGCTGCTGGCCGCCGAGATCGCCCGCGCCATCGGTGCCGACAGCGATGCCGCCAGCCGCGCCGCCCTGCTGTGCAAGGCCGATCTGGTGACCGAGGTGGTCGGCGAGTTCCCCGAGGTTCAGGGGATCATGGGCCGCTACTACGCGCTGGGCCAGGGCGAGAGCGCCGACGTCGCCAACGCCATCGCCGATCATTACAAGCCGTTGGGTCCGTCGGACAGCTGCCCGACCGCCCCGGTTTCGGTTTCGGTGGCGCTGGCCGACAAGATCGACACGCTGGTCGGCTTCTTCGCCATCGACGAGAAGCCGACGGGATCGAAGGACCCCTACGCGCTGCGCCGTGCCGCACTGGGCGTGATCCGTCTGGTGCTGGAGAACGGGCTGCGGGTGAAGTTGGGCGAAATTTTCGCGGCGGCGCATGGCGCCTACAAGGTCAGCGGCTTCGCCCCGGCCGGCAGCGTCGGCGGCGATCTGATGTCCTTCTTCGCCGACCGTCTGAAGGTGGTGCTGCGCGAGCAGGGCGTCCGCCACGATCTGGTCGATGCGGTGTTCGCGCTCGGCGGCGAGGACGATCTGGTCCGGCTGCTGGCCCGCGTGAAGGCTTTGCAGGCGTTCGTCGGTTCCGACGAGGGCGCCAACTTGGCAGCAGCCTACAAGCGCGCGTCCAACATCGTCCGCATCGAGGAGAAGAAGGACGGTGCGAGTTTCGACCGGCCGGTCGATGCCGCCCTTCTGGCCCAGGACGAGGAAAAGGCTCTGTTCGCGGCGCTGAACGAGGCCTCGGCCACTGCGAAGCCGCAGCTGGATGCCGAGGACTTCACCGGCACCATGGCGGCGCTGGCGAAGCTGCGCGGCCCGGTGGACGCCTTCTTCGAGAAGGTCACGGTGAACGCGGAGGACAAGGACCTGCGCGCCAACCGCCTGCGCCTGCTGACGCAGATCCGCACGACGCTGAACGCGGTGGCCGACTTCTCGAAGATCGAGGGATGATGGAATCGGGGGGCGTTCGCGCCCCCCTTTTTTACAGCCCCGCCAAGGCCCGCCGGATCGCCTCGCGGAAGGCATCGAGCGATGCGATGTCCAGCAGGAACAGCGCATGGCCGCTGGCATCGCCGGCCGCCAGCGCCATGTCGATGCGTACGAACAGCACCGGATCGGTGCCGGACCCGATCACCGCCGCCGGCGCGCCGGCGCCATAACCCGGAACCGCACCCGACAGCTCGCCGCCGATCAGGTTGGACAGGCTGGCGAGGCAGCCGTTCAGGATGATGTTGCCGATCTCGGTCAGCGCGTCCTGCTCCATCTCTCCCGGCGCCTCGGCGGCGGGGTCGACGGGGACGAGGCGGCCGACCAGGGCCAGCGTACCGCGCTCGGGGAAGATCAGCATCGCTTCGCCGGTGAAGGGACCGGTGAAGGCACCGCGCACCGCACAGACCGGCTGGTCGCCATCCAGCTCGTCGCCGACCTCGCTGGTGATGCGGGCACGGGTCGAGACTGCGAAGGACGGCACCGACAGATGCACCTCCTCGCCCAGCATCGAGCTGAGGGCGGCGGCCGCTTCGCCCATGCCGATGTTGAACAGTTCGGCGATGGCATCGGCCTCGTCGGCGTCGAGACGGAGCGGGTCGTCCGCCGATGGAACCGATCCGGGCTGTCCCATCGCCGTCACTGCCCGGCCGCGGCGAGGAAGTCGCGGATTTTGTCCGAGGTGATCGGCTTGGCGATGAAGCGGACGCCCAGCGCCTCGGCCTTGCGCCTCAGCGTGTCCTGGACATTGGCGGTCAGCAGCCCGATCGGCAGGCCGACGAAACGCTCCTTCAGCCGTTCGGCGAGAACAAGCCCGTCCATGCCCGGCATGTTGTAATCGACGATAGCGGCGACCGGCGGCGCCTCGCCGACGATCTCCAGCCCCTCCTCGCCGCTCGCCGCGGTGACGATGGTCCAGTCGGGCCGCAAGGAGGCGATGACGCTGGAAACCATGTTGCGCGCAAGTCGGCTGTCGTCGACGACGAGGATGCTGGTCATGCCGATACTTCCGTCCTAAAGAGTCCGTTCACACCTTACCGGGTTATTACCGCAAAGCGTCCCTGCCCACAACAGACGCCTCGTATCAGGCCCGACAACTTCAACCGACACAGCCCTGCAATATATCAATGCTCAGTTCCGACAAAGCCGCCTCCGACATGGTTCGCTCCCCCATCCGCCCCCCCGTCCGGGCCGTGCTCGACACCAACATCCTGGTGGCCTACGCGCTGCTGGGACGTGCTGCTGCCCGGCGCCACGATGCGATCCGCCGGTGCGTGGAACGGGTGCGTGCCGACCGCGGCCTCGTCGGCAGCAGCGAAACGCTGGCCGAGCTGCGGGAGGTGCTGATGCGCCCCACCTTCGACCGCTACGCTGCCGCGACCGAACGCCGCGCCTTCCTGGAGGGCATCGGCGAGGAGATGACTCTGGTCGCACCGGCCGCGGTCGGTCGGCTGTGCCGCGATCCGGAGGACGACATGTTCCTGGCCGCCGCCGTCGGCGGCTCGGTTCCCTGGCTGGTGACGGTCGACCGTCAGCTCCTGTCGGTGCGCCAGGCCGGCGCCACACGCGTGCTGCGGCCCGAGCGATTCCTGGAAGCGGTGACCGTCCAGGATGCCCCTCAGGCATAGCCCGACAGAATCCACTCGACAAACCGACCGCGATTTCTAGAATGAAAAGAGAACACATCGCAAACTGCGAGTGAACGGGATTGGCCGCCGCAGCGCTGGCGGCATCGATGGAGCGCAGGGGGCATCTGCAGCGATGAGCGTCCAACGGCTATTGTTCGACGACCTGCCGGAAAGCGAGCCGGTGCGCAAGCCGCGCCGGGCGCGGGCTTCCGCGACGGGTGCCGCCCCCTCGACCATGGCCGCCCAGGTCGCCGTGGACGTGGTGCGGGAAGCCGCACCGCTGCCCCGGGCGGCGGCGATGGCGGCGAGCGTCGCGACCCTGCCGCTCGCCCCCCCGGCCCCGCCGCCTCCCCCGCCGGCCTTCGACCCGGCGGCACTGTCCAACGCGGAATTGCGGGCACTGGTGCAGGCGCTGCCCGACCAGCGGCTGGCCCATCTGCTGATCGAAGCGGCGCGCGAACTGAAGCGCCGCGCCGCCCCCGACTCCGGGGATACCGACGGCGAGGACGGAGAAGGCACGAGGGAGCCGAACCCCGCCCTGCTGCGTGCCGCGCGGCAGGCGGTGGGAGAGCTCTCGGGCGAGGATTTCTGACACGCCAGTCTCACTGCCCCAGTCTCACTGCTGGGTGCGTCCCTTCGTCAATAAAGTTTCCGAGACAAACCACACGGCTTTATGTCATGATCCCTTCCAGCCCACGCTTTATATGCCGCATCGCACAATAAAGCGGTATCAAAGCGCCGCCGGGCACGCCGAACCCACATGCGACGTCTCCCGGAGGGAGCTTTGGACTGGATTTCGTGGTTGCAGGAATGGGGGAACGCCTTTTACCCGATGGCCTTTGTCTGGGCCTTTTTTGAAGGTGAAACATTTGTAATCTTCGGCGGGATGGGCGCCAAGCTCGGTATCGTCAATCTTTACTGGCTGGTCGGGTCGGTGTGGGTCGGCAGTTTCCTGGGCGATCAGGTCTGGTTCTGGTTGGGCCGCCGCTGGGGCAAGAAGGCACTGGCCCGTTTCCCCTCCGCTGATGCCCACGCCTGCCGGGTGCTGGGTTGGCTGGAGAAATACGGCGTCGCCTTCATCCTGGTCTTCCGCTTCCTCTACGGCGTCCGGAACATCGCGTCGGTCGCCATCGGCACCTCGGGGATGCCGTGGTCGCGCTTCCTGTTCTGGAACTTCATCGCCGCCGGCATCTGGGCCTGGAGCTTCGCCGGCGCCGGTTACATGTTCGGTGAGGCTGCCGCCGCCATCGGCGAGGATGGACCGAAGATCCTGCTGCTGACCGGCCTTGCCATCGGCGGTCTGTGGCTCGCGATCAAGAGCATCCGCTGGGTCCGCCGCCGCGCGCTCGCCGCGACCAATCCGGCCGAGTGACCCGCACCTGAGCGGGTTGAGCCTGAGACAGGGCCGGTGCGGGAGGTCGTGGACCGCCCGCACCGGCCCTCTTTCGTCAGGCCTCAGGCATCCTGCGTTTCCTGATCCTTCAGCCGCTCCCAGATCTCACCGAACTCCGCATGGCGGGCGGCGAACAACGCCAGCAGGCGCGGGTCGAAATGGACCTTCGGGTCCAGGCGATCATCACCGTTCAGCAGGATGTCCACCGTCTTCTCATGGCTGAATGACGGCTTGTAGGGCCGGGCGCTGCGCAGCGCGTCATAACAGTCGGCAATGGCGACGATGCGGGCGGCGAGGGGAATTTCTTCGCCCTTCATGCCGAACGGATAGCCGGTGCCGGCCCATTGCTCGTGATGGTACAGCGCGATCTCGGCGGCCATCTTCAGCCGGTCCGATGCGACCAGGATGTCGTGGCCATAGACCGGATGGCGCCGCATTTCCGCAAGCTCACGCTCGTCGAGCCGGCCCCGCTTGTGCAGAACCGCCTGATCGACGCTCATCTTGCCGACATCGTGCAGGGCGGCGGAAAAGCGGATCTCCCGGCAAAAGGCGCGGCTGCAGCCGGCCCAGGTCGCCAGCATGTAGGAATATTCGTTGACCCTCAGGATGTGGTTGCCGGTGTCCTCGTCATGCACCTCGGCAGCGCGGGCCAGCAGATTGACCGACACCATGAAGGCCCGCTCCGTCTCCGCCTGGAGTTCGGCGACACGGCGGCGCTCCTTGGTCAGGGCGCGGTTGCGTTCGGTCAACCGCTCCAGCGTCGCAGCGCGTTCCAGCGCCCGGCCGACGATGTGGTTGACCGGGGCGATCATCTGCTCATGGTCGGGCAGAAAGGCCGGCGGCCCCTCCAGCGGGCGGCGGTTGATCAACTGCACCACGCCGATGGGCCGGTCACGGAACCCCTTCAACGCGAAGGCCATGATGGACCGGGTGCGGAAGCCGGTGCGCTGGTCGAAGGCCGGGTTGAAGCTGTAGGGCCGGTCGGCCGGAATGGCGTAGGCATCCTCCAGCAGCAGCGTCTCGCCGGTCGCGGCGACATAGCCGACGATGGAGGCTTGGCTGACCGGCACCGAAAACAGGGTCGGCCTGGCGCGGATCACGTCGTTCTGCGCGCTGACCGCATCGAGATGACGGTGCCGCCCCTGCCCGCGCAACATGAAGACCGTGCCGGCCTCGGCACCCGTCAGATCGCGACACTTGCGCAGCACCCGATCGCTGAGCGACCGCAGCGACTGGTTCGGGGCACTTTCGATAAATTCAAGGAATTGGCCGACCAGACCCACAGCGCTCCCCCACCCCGGCGCACGACAATGGCGCTCCGAACAGAGTACCCCATTTGTCGCACCCGGCAGAAGGGGCTTGCAGTTCCGAAAGTCACGCGCTGGTCACAGGTCACAGCCTGCCCGTCACAGCCCCATCCAGCCACCGGCCCACAGCCAGACCGCCGCCACCGCCATCGACAGCAGCGCCATCGGCACGCCGCAGCGCGCATGCTCGACGAAGCCCAGCTTGACGCCGGCAGCGGCAGCCCGCTCCGCCACGATGATGTTGGCGAGGCTGCCCGGCAGCAGCAGGTTGCCGGCCAGGGTCGACAGCAGCGCCAGCCCGTAGAGCGCCCCTTCGGGCGGCGACGGCCAGGCAGCCAGCAGCAGGATCACCGCCGGAACGTTGCCGATGGTGTTGCTGCCTGCCAGCGACAGCGGCAGCATCACCGCCAGCCGGTCGGGAAGCCATCCTGCCGCGCTCAGGTCGTTGACCAGCGCCGTCGGAATGCCGGTCAGCCCCAGCGCATGGTTGATCGCGAAGAGCGCGCCGAACAGCACCAGAAGATGCCAGTCGACCATGCCCAGCATGTCGCGGCTGGCCATGCGGCGGCTGACCATCATCACACCGGCGATCAGCAGCACCGCATGCTCCTGCGGGATGTCGCGGGTGAACAGAATCAGCAGAACGAGCGTCGCCGCCACCGCCTTGCCCAACTGCCAGCGGTCGAGCTTCGGCGCCGCCTGCACGGCGTCCCCGTGCCCCTCCTGCGGCATGCCGAAACGGCCGCGCCAGACCAGCCAGACGGTCGCATAGGCGATGGCCATGGCCGCCAGCGCCGGGCCGCCGCAGATCGCCAGGAAGCGCCAGAAATCGAGATGGCCGACCTGCCCGATCAGGATGTTCTGCGGGTTGCCGATCATCGTCGCCGCCGACCCTGCATTGGCGGCGCCCGCCAGCCCGATCAGGTAGGGCCGCGGGTCCAGCTTGCGCGCCTGTAGCCCCAAGCACAGCATCGGCGTCATCGCGAAGACGACCACGTCGTTCGCCAGCACCGCAGACAGCCCGCCGGCGACCAGCACGATCACCGCCAGGAGCCGCGCCGGCGACTTCGCCGCCTGCGCCACCTTCAGCGCGCACCAGTCGTAGAAACCGCTGCCGGCATATTGCGCCGACAGGATCATCAGACCCAGCAGGATGAAGATCGTCGGGAAGTCGATGGCCGACACGGCGGCGGCGGTATCCAGCGCCCCGGTTGCCAGCAACAGGATCGCTGCCACCAGCGCGATGCCGGTGCGGTCGATGCGCAGGCCGGGAAAGCCGCCCAGCGCCATGCCCAGATAGGTGGCGGCGAACAGAAACAGGATGGTTGCGGTCATAATGCCCGATGCACAGGGAATGTCAGTCGAGGGAAATGGTGGTTCCCTCGCGCGCGGCAAAACAATTTGCGAACTCTGCCTTGGCCGCCGCCTCGATCCGCTCCATCGTCGCGTCGTCGTGGTCGGGATCGTGGTGGAACAGGCCCAGCGTCTTCACATGGGCCGCGCGGGCGATCCGCACCGCTTCCATCCAGGTGGAATGGCCCCAGCCGATCCGCTGCAGCCATTCCTCGTCGGTGTAGGTCGAGTCGTAGAGCAGCAGATCCACCCCGTCGACAAGGTTCAGGATGTTGCGGTCGGGGTGGTCGGGCACATGTTCGGTGTCCGTCACATAGGCGACCGACCGCCCCTGATACTCGATCCGGTAGCCGGTGGCGCCGTCGGGATGGTTCAGCGCCGCGGTGTGGATGCGCACCCCGCCCTCCAGCTTGAAGCTGTGGCCGGGCGGCACCTCAAGGAAGCTGAGATCGCCACCCATGGTGCGCAGCGGCACCGGAAACAGCGGCCGTTCCATCTGACGCGCCATCACCGATTCGATGTCGGGACCGCCGTTGAGATGGCCGGAGATGACGCGAAGACCGAAGCCCTTGGTGTAGGCCGGCGCAAAGAAGGGAAAGCCGCTGATGTGGTCGAGATGGGTGTGGCTCAGCAGCAGCGTGGCGCCGGTCACCCCTTCGGCCAGAAGCTTGCGCCCCAGCATCCGCAGCCCGGTGCCGGCGTCGATGATGATCCGCTGCTTGCCCGCCTGCACTTCGACGCAGGAGGTGTTGCCACCGAACCCCAGATGCGAGGCCATTGGGCAGGGAATGGTGCCGCGCACGCCCCAAAAGGTGACTGAAAACCCCATTCCCCGCCTCCAGGCGCGCTCATATGCCGATCCAACCCTTTGGAGCGGTGAGTTTAACGCGATTTGCCTGTCTGTACACGACAGAGCATGAACGGCGCAGGGTGTCCGCCGCTCCCCAACCGGAGAAAGAAACGGGGCCGCCTCGCATGAAGCAGCCCCGTCGACTCGATCGGTCACCTCGATCAGGCTTGGCCGTTTTCCTTACGACCCGGCCGTCTTACAGTTCGGCGGCCATGTAGGTCGGCAGCCAGCCTTCGTTCGCCTCGCGCAGACGCTTCAGCGAGACGATCTCGCCACCGCGGCCCGACAGCGAGGTGCCGCGGGTTTCGCCCAGCACGGTGACCGGAACGCCGGCGGCCTTGGCCTTCTCCTGCACCGTCGCGGCGACGTCCGGACGGACGGCCAGGACGTAGCGGCCCTGGTCCTCGCCGAACAGCACGCGGACATGCTGGCCGTCGAAACCGGTCAGGTAGGCGCCGATGCCGCCGGCCAGCGCCATCTCGGCGATGGTGACGATCAGGCCGCCGTCGGCCGCATCGTGGCTCGACACCACCAGACCCTCGTGGATCAGGCCGCGGACGAAGTCGCCATTGCGACGCTCCACCGCCAGATCGACCGGCGGGGGTGCCCCCTCCTCACGGCCGAGGATCTCGCGCAGGAAGATCGACTGGCCGATGTGGCCCTTCGTCTCGCCAACCGCGAGGATCACGTCGCCTTCATTTTTGAAGGCAATTCCGACGGCGATCATGGCGTCCGGCATGATGCCGACGCCGCCGATGGCCGGGGTCGGCAGGATCGCCTCGCCGTTGGTCTCGTTGTAGAGCGAGACGTTGCCCGAGACGACCGGGAAGTCCAGCGCCTTGCAGGCCTCGCCGATGCCCTGAACCGCGCCGACGAACTGGCCCATGATCCGCGGCTTCTCGGGGTTGCCGAAGTTCATGTTGTCGGTGATGGCGAGCGGCAGGGCGCCCACCGCCGACAGGTTGCGCCACGCCTCGGCCACGGCCTGCTTGCCGCCCTCGACCGGGTCGGCGAGGCAGTAGCGCGGGGTGCAGTCGGTGGTGATGGCGACCGCCTTGGTCTGGCCCGGCACACGGACGACCGCGGCGTCGGCCTGACCCGACATGAAGCGGGTGTCGCCGCCGACGAGGCTGTCATACTGCTCCCAGATCCAGCGCTTGGAGGCCAGATCGGGGCAGCCGAACAGCTTGGTCAGCGTGTCGCCCAGCTCCTCGGAATAGCCGTCGAACACGCTGTCGGCGACATCCGAAGCCTTCGGCGTCGACTCCCACGGACGGTTGTATTCCGGGGCGGCGTTGGACACCGGGGCGATCGGCATGTCGCACCAGGTCTCGCCATACATCTTGATGACGAGGTTGCCGGTGTCGGTCAGATGGCCGATGACGGCGAAGTCCAGCTCCCACTTGTCGAAGATGGCCTTCGCCACCTCCTCGCGGCCGGGCTTCAGAATGATCAGCATGCGCTCCTGGCTTTCGGAGAGCATAATCTCATACGGCGTCATCGCCTCTTCGCGCATCGGCAGGGTGTCGAGCGTCAGCTCGATGCCCAGGCCGCCCTTGCCGGCCATCTCGACCGACGACGAGGTCAGGCCGGCGGCGCCCATGTCCTGGATGGCGACGATGGCGTCCGTCTCCATCAATTCCAGGCAGGCTTCGATCAGCAGCTTCTCGGTGAAGGGGTCGCCGACCTGCACGGTCGGGCGCTTCTCCTCCGAATCCTCGGTGAACTCGGCCGACGCCATGGTGGCGCCATGGATGCCATCGCGGCCGGTCTTGGAGCCGACATAGACGACCGGGTTGCCGATGCCGGCGGCGGCCGAATAGAAGATCCTGTCGGTCTTGGCGACACCCACGGTCATGGCGTTGACCAGGATGTTGCCGTTGTAGGCCGGATGGAAGTTGGTCTCGCCGCCCACGGTCGGCACGCCGACGCAGTTGCCGTAGCCGCCGATGCCGGCGACCACGCCCGAGACCAGATGGCGGGTCTTGGGGTGGTCGGGCGAGCCGAAGCGCAGCGCGTTCATGTTGGCGATGGGACGTGCGCCCATGGTGAACACGTCGCGCAGGATGCCGCCGACGCCCGTCGCCGCCCCCTGGTAGGGCTCGATGTAGGACGGGTGGTTGTGGCTCTCCATCTTGAAGATGACGGCGTCGCCGTCACCGATGTCGACCACGCCGGCATTCTCGCCGGGGCCGCAGATCACCTGCGGGCCGGTGGTCGGCAGCGTCTTCAGCCACACCTTCGACGACTTGTAGGAGCAGTGCTCCGACCACATGACCGAGATGATGCCCATCTCGGTGAAGGTCGGGGTACGGCCCAGGATGTCCAGGGCGTTCTGGTACTCCTCGGCGGACAGGCCGAACTCCTTGGCGAGTTCGGCGGTGACCGGACGCTCCTGCGCCTTGGTAGCTTCAGCGCTCACGACAGGGCCTCCACCAGACCTTCGAACATGGGCTTGCCGTCGGTGTTGCCGTGCAGGGCCTCCACCGCGTCCTCGGGGTGCGGCATCAGGCCCAGCACGGTGCGCTTGGCATTGAAGATGCCGGCGATGTCGGACACCGAGCCGTTCGGGTTGCCGCGGGGATCGCTGCGCGCCTCGTCACCGACATAGCGGAAGGCGACCTGGCCCTCGCCGTCCAGCCGCTTCACCGTCTCCGCGTCGGTCCAGTAGTTGCCGTCGCCGTGCGCCACGGGGAAACGGACGATCTGGCCCTTCGCGTATTTCTTGGTGAAGGGGCTGTCGGTGTTCTCCACCCGCAGATGCTGGACGCGGCAGACGAACTTCAGCGCGCCGTTGCGCATCAGCGCGCCGGGCAGCAGCCCGGCCTCGGTGATGATCTGGAAGCCGTTGCAGACGCCGAGAACCCGGACGCCCTGATCGGCCCGCGCCTTCACCTCGCGCATGATCGGCGAATGCGCCGCCATGGCGCCGGAGCGCAGGTAATCGCCATAGGAGAAGCCGCCGGGCACGACGATCAGGTCGACCTTGGGCAGTTCGGTGTCGCGGTGCCAGACCAGATGCGGCTTGGTCCCGCTGACGGCCTCCAGCGCGGCGACGGCGTCGCGTTCGCGGTTGGAGCCGGGGAAAACGACGATGGCGGCCTTCATGGGGCGGTCAAAATCCGGCGTCGTGAGGGGGAGGAGTTCGCGCCGGACACTAAAGCCGCCGCCCCGGCAAAGCAAGAGTCGGCCAAGGGGCGGCGGCGTTGTGCGCGGCGCATTACAGGGTCGGCGCGTCCTCTTCCGGGTACGCGGTGATGTGGTGCAACGACAGGTCGGCGCCCTTGTACTCCTGCTCGGGATCGAGGCGGATGCCGACGGTGACGCGCAGCAGGCCATAAACCGCCAGACCTGAGGCGAAGCCGAAGCCGGCGCCGCCCAGCGTACCGACGATCTGGCTGAGGATCGACACGCCGCCAAGGCCGCCCAGCGCCTCCTGCCCGAAGACGCCGGCCAGCAGGCCGCCGGTCAGGCCGCACAGACCGTGCAGCGGCCAGACGCCCAGCACGTCGTCGATCTTCCAGTCGATCTGGCATTTGTTGAAGGCCCAGACGAACAGAAGCCCGGCGATGCCGCCGGTGACCAGCGCGCCCAGCGGATGCATCACGTCGGACCCGGCGCAGACCGCCACCAGACCGGCCAGCGCGCCGTTGTGGACGAAACCGGGGTCGGTGCGGCTGATCACCAGCGAGGTGACGATGCCGCCGACCATCGCCATCAGCGAGTTCAGCGCCACCAGACCCGTCACGCCGTCCAGCACCTGGGCACTCATCACGTTGAAGCCGAACCAGCCGACGCACAGCACCCAGGCGCCGAGCGCCAGGAAGGGGATGTTCGACGGCGGAATGGCGATCAGCGAACCGTTGGGGCGGTAACGGCCGCGGCGGTTGCCGAGGTTCAGTACCGCACCCAGCGCCACCCAGCCGCCGAAGGCATGCACCACCACCGATCCGGCGAAGTCGTGGAAAGGTTGGCCGAAGGTCGCGGCCATCCAGCCTTGCAAGCCGAAGCGGGTTCCCCAGACCGTGCCTTCCAGCAGCGGGTAGAACAGCGCGATCAGCGCCAGCGTGGCGCCGGCCTGCGGCCAGAATCTGGCGCGCTCGGCGATGCCGCCCGAGACGATGGCCGGCACCGCGGCGGCGAAGGTCGCCAGGAAGAAGAACTTCACCAGATCGTAGCCATAGGCCGCGAAGCCGCCGGAACCCTTGCCGACCAGCGTGTGGGCGTCGGCGAAGAAGTCGATGCCGTAGGCCACGGCATAACCGACGAAGAAATAGGCGATGGTCGACATGGCGAAGTCCGACAGGATCTTCACCAGCGCGTTCACCTGATTCTTACGCCGGACCGTCCCGACCTCCAGCAGGGCGAAGCCGCAATGCATCGCCAGCACCATCACCGCGCCCATCAGCACGAAAAGGACGTCGCCACCCGTCTTTGCCGCATCCATTTGCACAAACCTTCAGCATTTCGCCCAAAAAAGCGGCAGATTGCTAACAGATCAGGCAGATATGCGCAAGGGCCTAGCTGACGTTTGGACAGGCAGAGTGGCGGAAATGCAGCACAAAAAGCGGGCGAACCCGCTTTGGGTTGCCCGCTGTCTGCGCAAGAACGATGCCAGATGATGAAGAGACGGGCGGAGCTGCCTCCGCCCTAAGCGGCTTGAACGCCGGCGCCTACATCCCGGCGATGGTCATGCCGTCGATGCGCACGGTCGGCGCATCCATGCCGAAGCGCAGTTCCAGGTCGTCGGCCGCCTCCATGTTCAGGAACATGTCCTTGAGGTTGCCGGCGATGGTGATCTCGTTGACGGGATAGGTGATCTGGCCGTTCTCGATCCAGAAGCCGCCGGCGCCACGGCTGTAATCGCCGGTGACGCCATTGACGCCCATGCCCATCAGGTCGGTGACGTAGAAGCCGTCCTTGATCTCCGCCAGCATGTCGGCGCGGCTGCGCTTGCCAGCAGCCATGTAGACGTTGGCGGGGGCCGGGCCGGGCGGGCCGGAGGTGCCGCGGGCGGCGTGGCCGGTTGTCGTCAGGCCGAGCTGCCGGGCGGACCGCAGATCGAGCAGCCAGGTGGTCAGCACACCGTCCTCGATCAGCGTGCGCCGCGACACTTCGACGCCCTCGGCATCGAAGGGACGGGAGCGCAGGCCGCGCTTCACATGCGGGTCGTCGACGATGGTGATGGAGGAGGCAAAGATCTGCTGCCCCATCCTGTCCTTGAGGAAGCTGGTGCCGCGGGCGATGCTGGGACCGCTGATGGCGCCGGTCAGGTGACCGAGCAGGCCGCGCGACACCCGCGGATCGAAGAACACCGGCACCTTGCAGCTCTTGACCCGGCGCGGGTTCAGGCGGCGGACAGCCCGCTCGCCGGCCTCGCGGCCGATCTCGGCGGGATCGCGCAGGTCGGCGCCATAGACCTTGCTGTCATAATCATAGTCGCGCTCCATCCCGGTGCCGGTCCCGGCCAGGACAGAGGCCGACAAGGACTGGCGCGACACCCCGTAGGTGCCGGCGAAGCCGTTGGAGGCGGCAATCGCGATGGTCGAGCGGCTCCAGCCGGCATCGCCTCCTTCGGAATTGGTGACGCCCTCGACCGCCAGCGCCGCCTCTTCGGCGATGCGGGCCCGCTCGATCAGCGTTTCCGAGGACGGCTCCTCATCGTCGCAGATGTCGAGGTCGGGCCAGCTGCGGGACAGCTGCTCCGGATCGGCGATGCCGGCGAAGCCGTCCTCCGGCACCACGCGGGCCATGGCGATGGCACGCTCGACCAGCTCGTCCAGCGCCTTGCCGCTGCGGTCGGTGGAGGAGACGATGGCCTGCCGCTTGCCGATGAACACCCGAAGGCCGAGGTCGCCGGATTCTGAGCGCTCCAGCTTCTCGGTCTTGCCCAGCCGGTGAGCGAGGGACACTGACGCGCTGTCGAACAGCACGGCATCGGCGGCATCCGCACCGGCGGCGCGCGCCTTGGCGATCAGGTCGTCCAGCAAATTCAGGACCCCGGAGGACTCCGTCTTGTGCTGGTCGTTCGGCGAAACGGTCATCAGGCTCTCCGGTTGGTCTCCGTCCTGTCTACCAAATGGGACGGCGACGCGGAACGGGGAAGAGGCAAATTGCCCCCTCCCCGCTCCGCGCCGCCGTCGAATACCGGTTTCGGTTGCGGATCAGGCCAGTTCGCGACGGTCGGCCGGGGCGCCCAGCGCCGGAACCTTCAGGGCGAAAGCGCCCTCGCCCAGCAGCGACTGCACCACCAGCAGGACCGTCCAGAAGGCCGGGAACTCCCAACCGCCGCCCTGCGCATTGAACACCCAGCCATTGCCGACATGCTGGAGCGTGGCGCCGATCATGATCGGCAGCAGGGCCAGCGCGATCCAGCGGGTGTAGACACCGGCGATCAGCAGCAGCCCGCCGCCGATCTCGCCCAGGATCACGAGATAGGCGAGGAAGCCGGGATAGCCGATGCTCTCGAAATAGCCGACGGTACCGGGAATGGTGAAGGTCAGCACCTTCAGCACAAGGCCGTGGGCCAGGAACAGCAGGCCGAGGCCGACGCGCAGCAGGAAGGCGGCATAGGGGGCGGTGCGATTGTCGATCATGGTCAGGGTCTCCTCAGTCAGGGTGGCCGGTGAGGGCCGTGTTTCGTCTGAAGGGGAGATTAGCCGGATCGACGCGCGGGATAATCAGCGGAGATGGCGAAGGTTTGTTGTGATCATGGCAACAATACTAGGGCGGACCGCCCCCTCCCACAGCGGGAAAGGGCGAATCGGCGAATTACCCCCGCTTCCAGGTCGTGCCCTGCGGACCGTCTTCGAGAACGATGCCCTTGTCGGCCAGTTCCTTGCGGATGCGGTCGGCCTCGGCAAAGTTCTTGGCTGCGCGGGCAGACTTGCGGTCGACGATCAGCTGCTCGACCTCGGCGTCGGTCAACCCTTCGGCCCCGCCGGTCGGCGCCCAGCGGAACCATGCTTCCGGGTCCTGCTGCAACAGGCCGAGCTGTTGTCCGGCCGCCAGCAGTGCGCCCTTGGCCGCGGCCTTCTCGGCATCGCTCTTCGCCTTGTTCACCGCGGTCGCCAGCTCGTGCAGATGCGCGATGGCGAGCGGACTGTTCAGATCGTCCTCCAGTGCCGCCAGCACGTCGAAGGGCAGTTCGGCCGGCATCGCCGCCGGCTCGCCGCGCAGGGCCTGATACCAGCGGTCGAGCGTGCCCTTGGCCTGCCGGATGCCCTCGCGGGTGAAGTCCAACGGCTGGCGGTAATGCGCGCTCAGCAGGGTCAGGCGGATCGCTTCGCCCGGGAACTCGTCCAGCAGATCGTGGACGGTGAAGAAGTTGCCGAGAGACTTCGACATCTTCTCGCCTTCGACCGTCACGAAGCCGTTGTGGACCCAGGTGCGGGCCAGCCGGTCGGTGCCATTGGCGCAGCAGCTCTGGGCGATCTCGTTCTCATGGTGCGGGAAGATCAGATCCAGCCCGCCGCCATGGATGTCGAAGGTGGCGCCGAGATGCTCCTTTGCCATGGCGGAGCATTCGATGTGCCAGCCCGGACGGCCACGGCCCCAGGGGCTGTCCCAGCCGGGCTGGTCGGGGTTGCTCGGCTTCCACAGCACGAAGTCGGAGCTATCGCGCTTGTAGGGTGCCACCTCCACCCGTGCACCGGCGATCATGTCCTCCAGCGAGCGGCGGGACAGCTGGCCGTAGCTCGGCATCGACGGCACGGAGAACAGCACATGCCCTTCCGCGGCATAGGCGTTGCCGCGCTCGATCAGCGTGGCGATCAGCGCGATCATCTGGCCGATATGCTGGGTCGCCCGTGGCTCGATGGTCGGGCGCAGCGCGTTCAGCGCATCCATGTCGGCATGGAACAGGTCGGTGGTGCGCGCGGTCAGCGCATCGATCGGCTCGCCGCTGTCCCGCGCCCGGTCGATGATCTTGTCATCCACATCGGTGATGTTGCGGACATAGGTCACCGCCGGATAGAGCCGGGACAGCAGCCGGAACAGCAGGTCGAACACCACCACCGGCCGGGCGTTGCCGATGTGGGCGGTGTCGTAGACCGTCGGACCACAGACATACATGCCGACATGGTCCGGGCGAAGCGGCTCGAAGCGCTCCTTACGGCGGGTCAGCGTGTTGTAGAGGTCCAACGGCACGGTCCGAACTCCTGGATGAAGATAGGTTTCAGGCGGTTTCGCCGGCCAGACGCCGGAGGCTGCGCGCCCGTCCGATCAGGGGTAGCAGGTTCTTCAATTCCGGTCCATGGTCGCGCCCGGTCAGCGCGCGGCGCAGAGGAAGGAACAGCTCCTTGCCCTTGCGGCCCGTCGCCCCCTTCACCGCATTGGTCCAGGCGCCCCAGGTGCCGAAGTCCCACGGCTCGTCGGGCAGCAGCGCCGCCGCCTGGGCAAGGAAAGCGGCATCCTCCACCAACGGCGTCACCGGCGCATGGGTCACCGCCCACCAGTCCTGCGCGTCGCTCAGCCGCGCCAGATTGGGCCGCACCGCGTCCCAGAAAGCGGCATCAGCGCCCGTCAGGCCCAGCTTCTCCAGCCGGGCGGCCACCGCCTCGAACGGCGTCAGGTGCAGGATGCGGGCGTTCAGCCGGCCCAGTTCCTCCGGATCGAACTTGGGCGTGCCGCGGGCGATCTTCGACATGTCGAACTCCGCCACCAGCTCGTCGAGCGTCAGCCGCGCCTCGATGGGATCGGAGGTGCCAAGCTTCGCCAGCAGGCTGTTGACCGCCATCGGCTCGATGCCGTCCTCGTCGCGCAGGCTGCCGACCGACAGGCTGCCCAGCCGCTTCGACAGCCCCTGCCCGCCGGCATCGGTCAGCAGCGGCAGATGGGCGAAGGTCGGCACCACGGCACTGAGCGACTCGCCCAGGGCTTCGAAGATCTGGATCTGCACCGCGGTGTTGGCGACATGGTCCTCGCCGCGGATGATGTGGGTGATGGCGAAGTCGGCATCATCGACCACGCTGGTCAGGGTGTAGAGCGGCCGGCCATCCTCGCGGATCAGCACCGGATCGCTCAGCGCCGTGCCCTCGAACCGCACCGGCCCGCGGACGAGGTCGGTCCATTCCACCGGAGTCGGGTTCAGCTTGAAGCGCCAATGGGCCTTGCGCCCCTCCCCTTCCAGCCGGGCGCGATCCTCGTCGGTCAGGCGCAGCGCGGCACGGTCGTAGATCGGCGGACGGCCCTGCGACACCAGACTGGCACGCTTGAGGTTCAGTTCCTCCGGCGTCTCGTAGCAGGGATAAAGCCGGCCCGCGGCCTTCAACGCCGATGCCGCCTCGTCATAGCGCGGATAGCGGTCGCTTTCGCGAGCGAAACGATCCCAGGTCAGGCCCAGCCAGGTCAGGTCGGCGGCGATGGCGTCGGCGAATTCCTGGGTGGAGCGCTCCTCGTCGGTGTCGTCAAGCCGGAACATGAAGCTTCCGCCGGTCTTGCGCGCAAACAGCCAGTTGACGAGCGCAAGGCGCACATTGCCGACATGGATGCGGCCGGTCGGGCTGGGGGCGAAACGGACGGCGGTGGACATGGCAGGACTCGGGTTGCAGACGGGACAGGCGGGCAGTCCTAGCACGGCCGGCGCGCCTTCCGAAAGCGGTCCGCGACCGATGCATCCGCGCAACAGGTCGGGCATTGCGTCGGTTGCCACGGTAGGCGTGGGAAACGGGCTGCGCTAGCTTGGCGGCAAATCCAATCTCGGAGACATCCTATGGCGGACAAGAGCTTGCGCATCGGCGTCGTGCTGTCGGGCTGCGGCGTGTATGACGGCGCGGAAATCCACGAGGCGGTCTGCACCCTGCTGGCCATCGCCAGGGTGGGCGCGGTGGCGGTGTGCTACGCCCCCGACATTCCGCAGGCCCATGTCGTCAACCACCTGACCGGCCAGGAGACCGGCGAAAGCCGCAACGTGCTGGTCGAGTCGGCACGCATCGCCCGCGGCAAGATCACCGCGCTCAGCCAGTTCTCGGCCGGCGACGTCGATGCGCTGATCTTCCCCGGCGGATTCGGCGCCGCCAAGAATCTCAGCGACTTCGCCTTCAAGGGGGCCGACTGCTCGGTCAATCCGCAGGTGGTGGCCGCCGTCGCCGCCATGCGCGCGGCCGGCAAGCCGATCGGCGCGCTGTGCATCGCGCCGGCCATCCTCGCCAAGATCCTGGGCCAGCAGGGGGTGGAGTTGACCGTCGGCAACGATCCCGGCACCGTCGCCGCCCTGGAAGCGATGGGGGCGGTCCATCGCACCGCCACCCATGGCGAGATCGTTGTCGATCCGGGGCTGAAGGTGGTCACCTCCCCCTGCTACATGCTGGACGCCACTCTGGCCCAGATCGCCGAAGGGGCCGAGAATACTGTCAAGGCTCTGGTCGATCTGGCGAAGTAAGCAAGACAAACGCACGACGAAGGAGGTAGCGATACCTCCTTTGTTACGCGCAATGTCACAAAGCTGAGCAATAATTCATTAACCGCCTTCCCACACCCTTTGCCTCGGTTTCTTTTTTATCAGGCGAGGGTTGGCGATGACCTGCATTGTGGGATTGGTGGACGGCGATCGCGTGTGGATGGGCGGCGACAGCGCCGGGGTGAACGGGCTGGACATCACCGTCCGCGCCGACACCAAAGTGTTCCGCAACGGCGACAGCCTGATTGGCTTCACCAGTTCCTTCCGCATGGGCCAGCTGTTGCATTACCGGCTGGAAGTCCCGTCCCGCGACCATGACGCCGACCTGTTCCGCTACATGGTCGTCGACTTCGTCGATGCCGTCCGCAACTGCCTGAAGGACGGCGGCTACGCACACCGCTCCAACGACGTGGAGACCGGCGGCACATTCATGGTCGGGTTGGAAGGCCGCCTCTTCACCGTGCAGTCCGACTATCAGGTCGGCGAGGCGGTGCGCGGCTACCACGCCATCGGCTGCGGGTCGGATTATGCGTTGGGTTCGCTCGCCTCCACCGCCGGCCAGCCGCCGGAAGAGCGCGTGCTGAAGGCACTGGAATGCGCCGAGCTGTTCAATGGCGGCGTCCGTGCGCCCTTCACCATCCAGTCCAGCCTGCGCCGCCCGCAACTGGCGCTGACCGAAGCCGCGTAAACTCCGTCTTCGCTCCCACTCTTCGACCAAAGTCGGAAGCAACGGCAAAGGCTGCGCTCTGGCCATCCAAAGCATCGTGGCGTATGAACCCCTGTCTTGCTGCACTGCGGGACAGGGGATAACCACAAAAATCTTTGGGTGATAGAGATGACGGATCAAGCGGTTACCGCCGATGCTTATCTTGGTGAAGACACGAACCCGGCCGGGTTGTTGAGCAACTGGGGAAATTCGCCCTTCTTCGTCTTTCCCGCCATGATGCTGATCTTCATCATGCCGCTGGCGATCATCTTCCATCCGACCTGGGTGGTTCTGCCGGCCGTGCTGTGGACCTTCGGCATGATCGCCACGATCATCAAGCTGACGCGCGGCTGACGTCCGCAAGACTTCGAAACGGGTGTGAAGGGGGGCTCTGCCCCCTTCCACCCGCCCGCTCTACAGCAGATCGGTGAAGCCGCTGGCAATCGGAAAGCGCCGCAACCGCACCGTTGACCGGCGGGACACACGCGGCCCCGGCGGAGCCCCGCGGCGGCCTGCTTCCGCCCGAGCCATCAATCGCCAGACCGCCGCCACCGTCTCCGATGCATGACCGAGCGTCATGAGATCGGCCGGCGACAGCCCGCCATCGAGCAAGCCGGCCAGCAGATCGTCCAACGCCTCCGCCGGCGGTAGGCCAGCCGGAGTTTCAGCCTTCATCCGGCGCGTCAGCACACGCTCCGGCACCACAAGCCCGGCTGGCCCGCGCGATGCCGCCGGCTGGTTGCGGTTGCGCCAGCGCGCCAGTTCCAGCACCGCCGTCTTCGGCACGTCGGCCAGCACGGCATAGCCGCAACCCGTCTCCTCCGGCGCAAGGCCGAGCAGGCGGTCGGTGCGGTCCACGCTCGACAGCAGCAAGGCCCCCATCCGCTCCGCCAGCGCCGCCAGAGTCGCGGCACGCAGGCGGGCATGCATCCGCTCCACCGCCATGGCCGGATCGCGGCCGGCGAAGGCCGGGGCCAACAGCGAGTCGGCAGCCTTCAGCAGCGGCGCCAGCGCGACATTGTCGAGGCGGCAGCCCAGCAGTTCCACGATTTCCGCCGCGTCGTCCAGACTGTCGGCCAGGGCACCGGCAAGATCAGCGTCCGGGCCGCCCGGCAGCGGTGCCCGGACCGCCAGGACCCGCTCCGGCCCCAACGCATCGACGGCGATGGCGGCGACAAGCGCCGAGTCCAGACCGCCGGTCAGACCGACCGCCACACCCGGCGCGCCGGATTTCGTTACGGCATCGTGCAGACCCAGCACCAGCGCGCCATAGAGCGCCTCAGTTCCTTCAGCCGGAGCAATCGTTTCGGCCTCGGAACTGTCCCAGCCATCATCGTCTCCGCGCTCCCACCGGGTCAGCAGAAGATGTTCGGCGAACAGCGGAGCTTGGGCGACCAGCCGCCCGCCGGGGGCAAGCGCGAAGCTGCCGCCATCGAACACCCGCTCGTCCTGCCCGCCGATCAGGTTCACGGCGGCCAGCGGCAACCCGCATTCCACCACCCGCGCGACGCCGGCATGAATCCGCTGGTCGGCACGGCCAGGAGCGAAGGGACTTGCCAGCATGGCGACCAGCAGCTCGGCACCGCTTTCCGCCAGCGTTTCCGCAACGTCGCCGGTGGTCAGGTCGCCGCCGACCAGCAGGCCGATCCGCACCCCGCGAACATTGACCGGACCCGGCATCGGACCGCTATCGAAACGATCCTCCTCCGGCCCACCGATTTCGCCGGAATCCGTTACGGCCTGGAAACGAACCGCAGCGATTCTCCCACCATCCAGCAACAGCGCGGCATTGTGACGCTTCGATCCGTCGCGTCCCAAATCCCCAGGCACCGAATCCCCACGCCAGGGAACGCCGACCAGCAAGGCCGGCCCACCGTCGGCGGTGTCCTCCGCCAGCGCCTGCACCGTTGCCTCCACCGCGTCGAGGAAGGCGGGAAGTGCGGCCAGATCCAGCAGCGGGGCACCGGACAGGCCGACTGCGGGACAGACGACCAGATCGCCACCGCGCGCCGCGGCCTCAGCCCTTACGGCGCGGAGTCGGTCGGCATTTGCGGCGAGGTTGCCGGCGGCGGGATTGATCTGGGCGAGGGCTATGGACAGGCGGTCGGTCATGATGGCTGGCTCCCTTCTTCCGGGTCCTTTGGCGACAAGGGTAGCAGCCCCTTCTCCTTGGTGAAAGCTGCGGCTCGTCGCAGCTCATCACGCAGGCGGAACAAGTGGCGGCAAGTTATCGGATGAAGTTTCACAGTCGCCGACACTTAGTAAGGAAACGAATTTGTTTTAATCATTGAAAGAAATCCATGAAATTAACAAACGGTAAAGGTTGCCGGCGTCATGCTTCGGCTTGCACACAAACAACGCGATGCGGGGGCATCCATGTACTACGCGGAGCTCAGCGGCCCGAGCGGCAAACCGTCGGTGCTGTCCACGGCTGTGCAGAACGGCTCGTCAAAGACGGCCGGCACGGTGAAGGACGCGCTGGCCAAATCGGACGCGAAAACGGTAGACGGCGACACGGCAGACAAGAAGTCCCAGTCGCCGGCCTACACCATCAGCCAGTCGATGGAATCGCTGCTGGACAGCATGACCGGCAAGAGCGGCGCCCAGGCTGCGGGCGGGGCAGCGGGCGGGGGTAGCGCCCTGGCATCCGGCAGCGGCGTGGACCGTGCCAAGCAGGCCCAGTCGCTGATGCAGTCGGCGCTGGACCACGGCAAAGGTCTGGCCGGCATGTTCGGCAAGGGCATCGACGCCCTGAAACAGGGACTCGGCGACACGCTGAGCGCGCTCGGCGTTCCGCAGAACCGGATCGACGACGCCGTGAAGGGCTTCGGCGACGGGCTGAAGTCCAAGCTGGACGGCATGAACCTCAGCGACCTGTCGGTGGACATGCAGGCCACCCAGTCCCAGTGGTCGATCGAGTCGCACGGGATCGACCTGGAAATCCAGGACGGCGACCGCAGCGTCAAGATTTCCTTCGCGAAATCGACCCTGGATTTCCGCCGCGACGACCAGCGCCTGCAGGCCTCCCTGGGCAAGGGCGGCGACATGGCGCTCAGCGCCACCGGCATGACCACCACCGCCACCGGCAAATCGACCGGCATGATCGTGCGCTCCGACGGCTTCAGCGAGGATGAGATCAAGGACATCCTCGGCAAGCTGAACGACATGGCCGCCAAGGGCGGCGGCGGCGACGGGATGAAGGGGCTGGCGGTGCTGAAGCCGACCACGTCGAAGGACGGCGTCACCCACCTGACGCTCGACCTGTCCAATCCGATCGCAGGGCTGTCGGCCGGGAAGAGCGGGACGGCGGCCACCGCCGCAACTCCAGCGAAGTCGCAGGGCGTCGATCTGACCGCCTGAGGCGGTCCGATGCGGTCTCCGACGCGTTCATTGTCACAGCGCCGGCCCGGATCCGTCCGGACCGGCGCTTGCCCATGAGTGATGGCTTCTTTACAAGCGGTCCCGGTGCCGGCCCGCCGGGCCGGGCGCCGTCCGACCTCCCGGAACCATCGCCCGGATGAAGACATGACCGACCGCGACACGCTGCTGGCCCTGAACCAAGCCTTCTACAGGGCCTTCACCAACCGCGACGCCGCCGCGATGGAAGCCCTGTGGGCGGAAACGCTGCCCGTCTCCTGCATCCATCCCGGCTGGACCGCCCTGTTCGGGCGCGACGCCGTGCTGACCAGCTGGCGCGACGTTCTGCGCACACCCAGCGGCATTACGGTGGCGGCCCGGAACGAGCGGGTCACCCTGCACGGCGACACCGCACTGGTGGTCTGCGAGGAAACGCTGGGCGATGCCGTCCTGGCCGCCACCAACCTGTTTGCCCGCGAAAAAGGCAACTGGCGCCTCGCCCATCATCAGGCGGGTCCCATCGCCCCAGCCCGCGCCGATGTCGAGATCCCGGTCAAGCCGCTGCGGCGCCTGCACTGAACCGGACCGCGGCTTCACGACAGGGCCTCAGGGCAGGCTCGCCACCTCCGGCCGCGCTTCCAGACGACGGACGAGGTCGATCACCACATGGTCGGCGGTGACCTGATCGGGATCGCTGTTGGTCAGGGCCACAACGCCCCAGCGATGCGCCTTCGAGAAGGCGATATAGGCGTTGAAGCCGCCGGTGGAGCCGGAATGCCAATAGATCGGCGTGCCGTCCGTGGCCCAGGCGACGAACCATCCGAGCGCCATCGCCCCGCTTCCCAGGCTGCCGGGATCTGCCAGCGACCGGCCGTCGACCTGCACCGACTGCGCCAGCGCCAGGGTGGCCGCCACCGGCGGCGCACAGCCGTGACCGTCCGACCCAACGGCGGCACCGCCCGGGCAATCGCCGAGATTGGCGGAGAGCCAGCGCAGCAGATCGTCGGCCGAGGAATAGAGGCCGAAAGCGGGCAGCATCGCCGGCGCCTCCCAATCCGGCACGGTCCGGCCACGGGCATGGCCCGCCGCCTTGCGCATCCGCTGCTCCGCCGTCGGGTGCAGGGTGGTGTCGCGCAGCCCGAACCGGTCGGTCACCACCCGTTTCAGCAAGGTCTCGTAAGATTGGCCGGCCGCCGCCGCCAGCGCCTCGCCCAGCACCGACATGCCGGCATTGGAATAGCTGAAACGCACGCCCGGCGGCACCGGCAGCCGGTAATCGGACAACCACAGCGCCAGCTCGCCCCGCGACAGCGGCTTGTAGGGATTGCGCGGATCCTCCAGCCGGCTCCAAGAGAAGCGGGGAGTTTCCGGCACGTTCGGCAGGCCGGCGGTGTGTGTGGCGAGATCGCGCAGCCGGATCGGACGGCCGTCATAGTCCGGCACATGGGCGACCTGCACCGCGCCGACCCGGCGCAGATGGCGCTGAAGCGGGTCGGCGGGGTCGACGCGGCCCTCCCGCATCAGTTCCGCCATGATGGTGCCGGTGAAGGGCTTGGTCAGCGACGCGATCTGGAACAGGGTGCGCCCGTCGGCCGGCCCGCCATCCGGCCGCCCGGCATTGCCACGCCCGACCACCAGCGTCCGGCCGTCGCGGATGACGCCGACCACCAGGCTGCCGGTTCCGGCCACCGGCTGCCGTTCCTCCACCGCACGGGTGACCGCATCGACCAACGGGTCGGGAGCCCGGTCCAGGCCGATGGCCCCGGTCGGACCGAGCGGAACGCTCCACAGCAGCAGGCACAAAGCGCCCCAAAGCAATCCGCGCCCCATGCACACCTCCGCCCGCTCCCAATCGCGAGCCTGGAGAGTGGGCAGACGTACGGCAGGCGGACAGGGCCGCGAAGGGTGATGCGGCGAAAGACGGGGCGGGAGCCGCTGGGGTACTCCCCAACTGTCCCATCGCCGCCCATCAGGTCAGGCTTGGCAGGCCGGAATCAGCTATTCGCCAGCGGCTATTCGGTGGGGATTTCGGCCCTTGGCGGACGGCGGTCCTTGACCACCGACAGCGGCACGTCGTCGGCGGCGATCTCCAGGATCGGATGGCCGTCCAGCAGCGACGGACACCGCTTCACCTGGGTGAACGCCAGGAAGAAGTCCGCCTTGCGCCAGTCCGGCTCGATCCCGTTCACCAGGCGCAGCCAGGGCGGCAGCTCGAACCGCACCGCCAGCGTGTTGCCGCAGACGGTCAGTGTGTATTGCCGCGGCGGGGCATGGCCATCGTTCTCGCGCTCGACATACTCGATCAGTTCCTGCAACGCCTCGTGCAGGGAGTTGCCCCAGTAATCAAGTTCGAACCGGCCGTCGGCGCCGCGTACGCCCCCGACAAACTGGTTGTAATAGACGTACTGGTTCGGATGCATGGCGCCCAGCTGCCATGCGTACACCACGGCGACCACGGTCATCGCGGCGGCGAACCCCTGCCCCAGTGCCCGGCCGCCGCGCTGCGACAGAGTCCACAGCCGGTCGGCCGCGATGGCGGCCATCACCACGAAAGGCGGCGCCAGGAACAGGAAATGGCGGATGCCGTTGTAGACGGACGGCCGCATCAGCACGAACAGCAGGATCGGCAGGAAGCCCGCCAGCACCAGCGGGGTATAGCGGACCACGGTGAAGGCGCCGGCGCGCCGCCAGCCGCCGCGCGCCAGCCACACCGCCGCCATGATGACCGCGGCCCCGACGCCGATCACCACCGCCTCCGGCAGCTTCACCGCCAGATAGACCGGAAGGTACAGGGCGGGCGGGTCGTTCGAATGGACCAGTTCGCCCATGAACAGCGTCTGGATGTCGATCGGGAAGTGGGAGACGACGCGCAGCGCCTCCAGCGGGTTGCGGAACGGCCGCTGCACCACCCAGGGCCAGAACACCGCCATGATGGCGTAGGCGACCGGGATCGCCGGCCACAGGGACAGGAAGGCGCGCCGCGCATCGGCCAGCGCCCAGCGGTGCCCCTCCTGCCGGGTGACCAGCGCGAAATGCAGCGCCATGGCGACCGCCAGATAGAAGCCGGCCAGCACCGCACCGACGCGGATCGCCAGCGTCATGCCCAGCACCAGCCCGAACTTCAGCACGGCGCTCCGGCTGGGACGTGGCATCTGCTTCAGGATGCGGGTGGCGAAATAGAGCGTCCACACCATGCCGGCCGCAAAGGGCACGTCCTTGGTGTTGTTGAACATGGCGCCGTAATAGACGCCGCTCAGCGACAGCAGGGCCGCCGCGATGAAGCCGGCGCGCGGGCCGGCCAGCAGCCGGGTGTAACGCCAGGTTCCGGCGATGCCCAGCACGCCGACCAGCGCGCAGAGCAGGTGCCGCGTCTCGTATTCCTCGAAGGGGGAGAAGGGCACGATCACGGCGGTGACGAGGTCGAACAGCCCGCCGTAATAGGCCAGATCCTTGAAATGGAAGGCCGACCGGTCCTGGAAGCCGCTGAGGTAATAGGACAGCAGCTTCTTGCCGTAGATGTGCTGCACCTCCTCGTCGGTGCTGATGCCGTAGCTGAGGAAGGTCAGCGCCGCCAGGATCAGCACGCCCAGAAGAAGCGCGCGCGACAGTCCGTCCCACAGGGCCGCCTCGCCGCGTGGCAGCGCGCGGCCGGCCGCCGTGGCGGTGGCGGGACGCGGGCGGCGGGCGCCACTACCGGCATCCTCCCCGTCGCCGGTGTGCAGACGGGACTCGATGCTCATCGGCGCGGCTCCTGCCCCGCTGTTCCGTCGCCGAAGCTTTCGCCGACAGGGTCCAGATCATGCTCGTGCCGGCCGTCCGCCGGACCGAAGCCGTGGGCGGAGCGGACAATGAACAGCGGTCGTCCCTTCACCTCGGCGAAGACACGGCCCAGATAGTCGCCGATGATGCCCAGGGTGATCAGTTGGAGGCCGCCCAGGAACAGCACGGCGACCAGCAGCGATTCATAGCCCGGCACGTCGATGCCGTGGATCAGCGTGCGGATCAGCCGGATCAGGATATAGACGAAGGCGACACCGGACACCGCCATGCCGACCAGACTCCACACCCGCAGCGGGAAGGTGGAGAAGGCGGTCAGCCCGTCGAAGGACAGGCGCAGCAGCTTGACGAAGCCCCATTTGGTGTCGCCGCCGGCACGCTCGCCCTGCTCGTAGGGGATCGCGGCCTGACGGAAGCCGACCCAGGCGAAGATGCCCTTCATGAAGCGCGTGCGCTCCGGCATCCGGTTGATGACCTCGACGACGCGGCGGTCCATCAGGCGGAAATCGCCGACCTCGCGCGGCAGCTTGATCTCCGACAGATGGTCGAAGACCCAGTAGAACATACGGGCGAACAGCCGGTGCTTCAGGCTCTGCCCGACACGGGCATGGCGCACCGCGACCACCACGTCGAAGCCCTCGCGCCACTTGGCGATGAAGGCCGGCAGCAGTTCCGGCGGATGCTGCAGGTCGGCGTCCATCGGCACGATGGCGTCGCCGGTGGAGTGGCTGAGCCCGGCGGAGAGCGCCAGTTCCTTGCCGAAATTGCGGGACAGGTCGACGACCTTCACCCGAGGCTCGCGGTCATGGACGTCCAGCAGCCGGTCGACGGTGTCGTCGCGGCTGCCGTCGTTGACGCACACCACCTCCCAATCCATGCCGAGCCCGTCCAGCACCGGCACCAGCCGGGCGAACAGGGCGTCGATGTTGGGACCCTCGTTGTAGAAGGGAATGACGACCGACAGGCAGCCGCGCCGTGGACGGCCGTATCGGTCAGCCGGGGGGCGGCCGGCCGCAGGACGGGTGAGAACGGTGCGGGCATCCGGGGAAGCCGCGGAAAGGGGCGCGTCGGGAATGGACATGGCCAGCCGTCGGATCAAAGCGTCAGGGACCGGGAGATGGGGGGATCGGCGACGACCCCGGACGGCCGCTGCGCCCTTTGGCATATATCACGATACGGGGGGATGTTCAAAATGCCTCTCCTGTGACCGCCGCGGCACAAAAAATGGACTGTTCGCCCGTGAAAGCGTCCGGACACCCGCAACCCGCAGTCCAACGAAACAGGCAAACATCCGGCGTTGCGGTTTATTCCAACGATGCGGAACGACTGCTTTCCCCTAGGTCATTCATGGGTCTCTTCGGTTATCGGCGCGCAAGGCCGGTCCATACCGGGGCATGTGGCATGCTTCCTGAAACCGGCCTTTTGGAACAGGTCGCTATCACTGACCTTTTCAGGTTCCGCGCAGCACCCCCCGTGCCGATGGAGGCCCCGGCCATGAGCCTTTTCAATCGCTTTTCCGTAGGAACGAAGATCACGGCGGCCAGCGCCGGCATTCTGGTGTTCCTGGTGCTGATCGGCGGCATCGGCGTGGCGGCCCTGTCGGAGGCCGGCGGCGCAGTGGACACCTATCGGCAGCTCGGCCAGCAGACCAACGAGCTGGGGCGCATCCAGGCCCTGATGCTGGAGATGCGCCAGCAGGCCACCCGCTTCCTGCTGACCGGCGATCCGGAGGTCGGCGCGACCGTCCGGCGCACGGCGCAGGAGGCGGCGCAGTCCATCGACAAGACCCGCGCTTTGGTCACCGACCCTGCCCTGTTGCAGACCGCCGACCATATGGCGCAGGAGATCGCCCAATACCAGGAGGCCTTCGCCGCTGCGATGGATTTCCAGGCCCAGCGCAGCAAGGCCATCTCCGAACTGGACGAGATCGGCCCGCGGCTGGAAAGCGCGCTGGACAACATCATGGACAGCGCCAGCACCGGGGGTGACACCGACGCCGCCTATTTGGCAGGCATGGCGTTGCGCCACATGCTGTCGGCCCGCATTTCGGCGACCCGCTACAACATTGACGGCTCTCCGGCGCTGGCCAGCCAGGCCCGGTCCCAGTTCACCGATGCCGCCAGCCGTGGCGGTGCCATGATGGCGAAGCTGACCGACATGGACCGCCGCAAGATGGCGATGTCCTACACCGCCATGCTGCGTGTCTACATCACCGGCTTCAACGGCGTGGTCAAGGCGACAACCGAGCGTGACCGGCTGGTCAAGGAG
The DNA here is from genome assembly GCF_049472615.1 of Azospirillum sp. 11R-A. Classification (NCBI taxonomy): domain Bacteria; kingdom Pseudomonadati; phylum Pseudomonadota; class Alphaproteobacteria; order Rhodospirillales; family Azospirillaceae; genus Azospirillum; species Azospirillum sp. 11R-A. The sequence goes on from NZ_JBCEBL010000001.1 coordinate 286,542, forward strand.
GTGCTGATCCCCGTCGGCGATTCCATCGCCAATGAGGCGGAGCAGCTGACGGTGGCGAGCGTCGACGCCCAGAAGAGCCTGGGCATGGCAACCGGCGCCTTCATCGACAAGGCGCGCGGCGGGATGACGATCGCCTCCCTGATCGCGGTGGTGCTGGGGCTGGCGACGGCGCTGCTGATCGGCCGCGGGTTGTCGCGGCCGGTGGTGGCGATGACCGACCGCATGACCCGTTTGGCCGGTGGCGACCGCAGCGTCGACATTCCCGGCCTGCAGCGCGCCGACGAGATCGGCGGCATGGCCAAGGCCCTGCAGGTGTTCAAGGACAGCCTGATCGAGAGCGACCGGCTGGCCGAGGTCCAGCGCGCCGACCATGAGGCCCAGCGCAGCCGCGGCGAGCGCATCGACCGGCTGACCCAGGAGTTCGACCGGCTGGTGTTGCAGGCGCTGGGCCGGGTGTCGGCGGCGGCGACGCAGTTGCAGGCGACCGCCCAGACCATGTCGGCAACCGCGGAACAGACCACCCGGCAGGCCGATGCGGTCGCCAACGCCTCGCTCGATGCGACCGGCAATGTGGAGACGGTGGCCGCCGCGACGGAGGAACTGACCGCCTCCATCGCCGAGATCGGCCGGCAGGTGGCGGAAAGCACCCGGATCGCCGGACAGGCGGTCGCCACCGCCGAGAAGACCGACGGTACCGTCCGCGGGCTGGTCGACGCCGCCCAGCGCATCGGCGAGGTTGTGCAACTGATCACCGACATCGCCAGCCAGACCAACCTGTTGGCCCTGAACGCGACCATTGAGGCGGCCCGCGCCGGCGAGGCGGGCAAGGGTTTCGCCGTGGTGGCGTCGGAGGTGAAGAGCCTCGCCAGCCAGACCGCCAAGGCGACCGAGGAAATCGGCAGCCAGATTGCCGGTATCCAGGAAATCAGCCGGCAGGCGGCGGGCGCCATCGCCGAGATCGGCCGGGTGATCGCCGAGATCAACCACATCTCTACCACCATCGCCGCCGCGGTGGAGGAACAGGGAGCCGCCACCAAGGAGATCAGCCGCAACGTCCAGCAGGCGGCGCGCGGCACGCAACAGGTGTCCGGCAACATCGCCGGCGTGTCGGAGGCCGCGGCCTCCACCGGCGATGCCTCGCGCGAGGTGCTGACCGCCGCCGACGGGCTGAACCACGAGGCGACCGACCTGCGCGGCTTCGTGTCGCGCTTCCTGTCCGACATGCGCGCGGCGTAAGAAACCGCATCGATCCCAAGCGGCACCATGACAGTTATGGCGCCGGCAGGACCCGAAAAGACCGGGACTTGCCGGCGCCATTGTCTTGCCGGGCAGCCCTGCTGCTCTGCACGGTTACATTCCCCTTGCGCCGGGACGCCCCCTTGGGCACATAGGCCCCATGATCCTGACCCCCATCGCCATCGACGACATGCCGAAGGCCATCGCCGCCTTCGACGCCCATCTGGACGGCCATGCCCAAGCGCGCGCCGCTTTCCGCCGGATCGCCTCGACTTGGCCCGTGCGGCCGGACGACGAGCCGGGCGGTGGCGTCGACACGCCGGCACACCGGGCGGACGCTGTGCGGCTGGCCCATGCCCATGGCATCGACACGCTGGACGAGCCGCCCAGCCGCTCCTTCATGTGGGACGGCAAGGTGATCCGCACTGATGTCGAGGCGACGGTGATCGTGCATGAGGTGACGCACTGGCTGTGCGCGGCGCCGGAGCGGCGGACGCTGATCGATTACGGTCTTGGCCCCGGTCCGGAGACCACCGCCCGCAAGGAGGCGCGCGCCGACAAGCGCCTGTGCTTCGAGGACTGCATGCATGAGGAGCAGCAGACGTCGCTGCTCGGCGTGCTGTGGGAGGTCGAGCTGGGCCAGCCGGGGATCCTGGCCTTCCTGGAACAGAACTGGATGGAGCATTGGGAGCGGTCGAGCACCGCTGCCTTCTTCATCCGCCATGCCGAGGAACTGTTCGCCCGCGGCCTGATCGACGCCGACGGCCGGCCGACGACGGCACGCGACTGGGCGGATGCACGCAAGACGGTGCTGGAGAGCGTCTGACGCCTAAAGAAACCGGATGCCGGATCGAAAAACGCCCTCTCCTGCACAATGCGGGAGAGGGCGTTTTTCGTTTTACCTCACCGTTACACCCCCACCATCACGCCGCGGTGATGCGGGTGATGAAGGCTTCGATCTCGTGGTCGAGGCGGTTGAAGCTGCGCGACAGTTCCTCGGTCGTGTTCTGCACCGACCCGGCGGAATGGCCGGTGGTTTCGGCGGCCTGCTGGACCAGACGCATTTCCTGCATGACCGCCATGGTGTCGACAGCGGCGCGCTGGGACCGGGCGCTGATGTCGCGGGTGGCGGCGTCCTGCTCCTCCACCGCCGCGGCGACGGTGCCGAGGGACTCGTCGACCTGCCGGATGGTGCCGACGATGGCGCGGATGGCGCCGACCGCCGCATGGGTCGCGGCCTGGACCGCGGCGATTTCGGCGCCGATCTCCTCGGTCGCCTTGGCGGTCTGGTTGGCAAGGCTCTTCACCTCCTGGGCCACCACGGCGAAACCCTTGCCGGCCTCGCCGGCGCGCGCCGCCTCGATGGTCGCGTTCAGCGCCAGCAGGTTGGTCTGGCCGGCGATGGACTGGATGAGGCCGACGACCTCTTCGATCTTGCGGCTGGCTTCGCTCAGCCCCTGGACGATGCTGTCGGTGCGGCCGGCCTCATCCACCGCGCCGCGGGCGAGCTGCGCCGACTGGCTGATGGAGCGGGTGATCTCGTCGATGGAGGCGCGGAGCTGTTCAGCACCTGCCGCGACGCTTTCGACCTCGCTGGTCGCCTCCTGCACCGAATGGGCGACGCTGTCGCTGTGGTGGCTGGTCTGCTTGGCGTTGTCGAGCATCGAGTTGGCTTCGTTGCGCATCGACGTCGCCGACCGCACCACCTCGCCCATCATCGCCTTGACCGACGCCTCCAGGTCGTTGGCGAGCGCCGTCATCGCCTGCCGTCGCTCCTGCTCGTTGCGCAGGCGCATCGCTTCCTGCTCCCGCGAGAGTTCCTGCACGCGGACGGCGTTTTCCTTGAAGACCTGAACCGTGCGGGCCATCTGGCCGATCTCGTCGCCGCGCTCCGCAGCGGGGATGTCAGCCTCCAGGTTGCCGCGCGCCAGCCGCTCCATCACGTCGGTCAGGCGCACGATCGGGCGGGCGATGTTCATGCCGATGAACAGCGCGACGCCGACTGTCACCAGCAGGGCCGCCGCGGCCACCGCCATGAAGGCCTGGGTGGTGTTGTCGACCGATGCGTTGACCTCGGCGTAGGCATCGGTCGAAACCTTGCGCTTGTAGGTCAGATAGTCGCGGCTGGTTCCCTGCAATCGGGTGTAGGCGGCCTGCACCTCCTGCAGGAAGTCCAGCGGATCGACGCCCATCTTCAACAGGTCGAGGAAGCTGCCCACCTTCGCCAGATAGGTGGCGCTGTCGGCACCGAACCGCTCGAAGAACTTCGCCTCGTCGTCGGTGTCGGCGGTGGCGCCCTTCAGGGCCTCCGACTGGCTCTTCAGCTTGCCGAGCTGGTTGCCGAGGGCCTTCATCTCCTCTTCCACCGCCTTCGGCGAGGCGTTCGCGCTGCTGAGGATCACGGTCCGGTACATGCCGGCGTGGGCCACCGTCAGGGTATCGGTCAGCCCCTGGATTTCCGCTTCCCGGGTGAAGGAGCGGTTGAACAGGGCGTCGAGCAGCGTCGACTGCTGGGTGATCGCCGACCAGCCGAGCAGCGCGATCACCAGCATGCCGATGATCGCCGTCGTCGCCGGAATGGCCATCTTGACGGGGATGTGGAAGTTGTTGAGGAGGGTCATGGGGCACCTGCGTCGGCCGGCTGTCCGTGGCGCGAACGATCCGGTATGGCATTGGGGCGGAGGAACGTGCGGCTGCCGCGCGACGCCGCTCCGGTCGATGAAACCCTGCGGGGACGGACTCCCGCGCCGGTTCCGGGAATGGCATCGACGCGGCCTGCCCGCCGGCACGGCCATCGCTGCGCCATCTCACCCGGAAAATCTTTTGCAATGATTAACGCGCTTGTTTTTGTACGAGTCTTTGATCTTACACAGTCGAGTCCGATTTTCTTCGACATCGAAGCGTTCGGAGTCTTGAACATACTATGATATGCGACAGAAGAGACGGCTTTATTGTTATCCGGAATGAAACTGGCCAATTCCCGCCACCGAAGCGTCGGATTATCATATTCCGTGTTCTGGAAGATCAAGACACAGCCTTGCCGATATCATGATGCTTAGAAATTCATACAATTAGAGGCTAACAGGATTTTTCTCTCCTATCAATGGCGGTAATGGCGGCCATACTGCCGCATGCAGCGTGGAGCACGCCACCGCTCCTCCGGATCGATCGGCGGATCCATCAAGTAAATTCAGCGTATTTGAAATTGCTTCGGCAATACCCGCGGGCCGTTCCGGCCCGGCGTCAGCCTGCAGACGACACCATGAAGGCGATGGAGATCGACACCGGCGACAGCAGAGTGGAGATCAGCAGAGACATCGACACCACCTCACGCCCGGCATTGTAGCGCTCCGCGAAAACATAGGCGTTGATGCCGATGGGCAAGGCCGCGGCGGTCACGGCCGGGGCGACCCACAGCGGCGGCAGGTCGAAGACCTGGGTGGCCAGCAGCCAGGTCAGCAGCGGGTGCAGCCCGGTCTTCAACAGCGCCACCACGGTGGCCGGCAGCACCGCGCCCGAGGCCGGGCTGAGCGCCAGCGACGCCCCCAGCGTGAAGCAGGCGCAGGGAAGAACCGTCTGCGCCATCATGGTGAAGCTCTTCATCACCATGGGCGGGATCGCCAGATGGATCAAATTGGCGGCCAGCCCCAAAATGACCGACACCACCAGCGGGCTGGTCAACGTCGCCTTGGCGGCGTCCAGCGTCGCCTTCACCGGCCGCCCGGCCCGGCCGTTGCGCGCCGATCGCTGGGTTTCCGCCAGCATGGTGGCCGAGGTGAACAGCAGGGGCGATTGGAAGACGATCAGCAGCATCACCGGGACCGCCACGGTCGGCCCATAGGCCTCCATGATGATCGGCGATCCCAGCAGCGCGATGTTGGAAAAGGAACTGGCAAGGCCGATGGGAGCGATCTGCTCCCGCCGGCCGGCCATCCGCATCCACAGCCCGCCGACCAGGAAGACCGCGACCGCCGCGATGTAGAAGGAACCCAGCACCGCCCATTCCAGCGGGTCCGGGATGTCCGCCCGCGCCATGTTGGAGAACAGCAGCGCCGGCAGCGCATAGATGCCGAGGAAACGGGAAAGCCCCTGGACCATCGCAGTGCTGAAGCCACGGTAGCGCGCCGCCCAGAAGCCAAGGGCGATCAGGCCGAACATCGGCAGGACGATCTGGAAAATCAGCGACATGGACGCGGCACCATGGGGGGCGGGGTCGGCAACGACCGACAATGCGGCCGACGATGCGGGGGCTTTCCTTTACACGGTTCCGCTCAGTCGGCGGGAACGATCTCCAGCGGCGGGACGCCCAGCACGTCCACCAGGGTGGCGCCGGCCTCGATCTGCTCGGTCCACTTGCGCTCCCGCTCCAGCAGGGCGAGGCTCTGGGTCAGGGCGGCGTCGGCGAAGGCCAGCGGCACCACGACCACGCCGTCCTCGTCGCCCAGGATCAGGTCGCCGGGATTGACCGGCACGCCGCCGATGGCCGCGATGACGTCCATCTTGCCGCCGAAATTCTTGTGCGGGCCACGGGCCACGGCCCCCTTGGCGAAGACCGGCAGGCCCAGCCCGCGGATTTCGTGCAGGTCGCGGACCGAACCGTCGACAACCAGACCGCCCAGCGCACGCCGCTTGCTGCAGCGCACCACCCATTCGCCGGCCAGCGCCACATCGTCCAGGCCGCCGCCGGCCACCACCACCACGTCACCCGGTTCCGCCAGGCTGACGGCGTGGTGCACCATGCTGTTGTCGCCGGGCATGGTGACGACGGTGCGGGCCTGACCGCAGATGCGCATACCGGGGACCATCGGCTTGATCCGCGAGTCCATGCTCTGACACCGGTTCATCGCGTCAGAGGCGACACTGCTGGGAACCGACGACCATTTGGCGAGGGCATCGGTGGACAGCCGGGGATAGTCGACGAGATAGCGCTGCATAGCCATGACGGTTTCCTTTCCTGGTATCTGGGTCTTGGTATCCGGGCTTCGTATCCGGGTCGGGAGGTCGGGGTCGAAGTCCGGAGAGGCGGAGGTCGGCAGAGGCCCCCGGTGAGGGACCGTCTCTCGATTCCGGCGAGGTTGGACGGAGGTGGGGCGGGGGCGGAGCCGAACCGTGCTTTCAGCCATCCCGAATTCCCGCGCCGAATTCCTGCCGGAACAACGGCGGCGAAGCGGTGCCGGCCGAGCGAAGGCAAATGGCCGGAGCATCCTTTCACGGGAATGTTTCTGAATTTTTACCGGGTTTTCCGCAAAGTTTCTTCGTTCGCCACAACCCCCGGAGCATTATGCACCATTTATTTAGATTTTGAAGTGTACCTCCCTATGCGGTCATACGCAAGGAGGTTGACAATCTGTAAATACGTCATAGGAAATTCCGCATCCCCTTTCGGGCCATCTCAACATGAAACACAGCCAAAACGAGAAATTTCCAGAAAATTACAACGGACGCTGACGGCAGGAACAACTGCGGGCGTGCTGAACGGTCTTTTGCCGGAGCGGCGGGAACATCATGCCGTTTCAGCCTCACCATCCGCCTACAATTGTATGACGATCAGGCTTTGACTTGCCGCAATTGAAAGCTGAAAGAATGAGATGGGTTGTCGATCCCGCGGATCAGCGATCCGATGGGCGATCATCCCCTACGGGGGGCTTGCGAACCGCAAGCCGGTAAGTCCGGATGGACTGGAAACAGGAGGGAGAAAATGCGAAAGGCCGGCACCCGAAGGTCCGGCCTTTTGAAATCGCATGCTCCAGCGTAAAGTCTGGATGAAACTGGAGCGGGCGAAGGGATTCGAACCCTCGACCCCAACCTTGGCAAGGTTGTGCTCTACCCCTGAGCTACGCCCGCGCTCCATTCCATCGTCCGGCGTTTCATCGGTTCAGACCGTTGTCGCTGCCGTCCGGCGGTGTGCGGCGGACTATACTCATCGGCCGACGCAATGCAAGCGCCTTGTTTCAGTTTTTTTCACCGTCTGGACGATTTTCCGCGCGCCCGGTACAAGGGCTGTCATGGACACCGCATCGACCTCCCTTCCGGACGCCTCCCTTCCCGATGGGGACGCGCCGCTGCCGACCTCGCCGGATCAACTGCTGGCGCGGCTCGACGCGCTGGGCATCCAGGCGACCACGCACAGCCACCCGCCGCTGCACACGGTGGAGGAAAGCAAGGCCCTGCGTGGCGCCCTGCCCGGCGGCCATTGCAAGAACCTGTTCCTGAAGGACAAGAAGGACCAGCATTGGCTGGTGGTGGCGCTGGAGGATGCGAAAATCGACCTGAACCGGCTGGACAGGGCCATCGGGTCGGCGCGGCTGTCCTTCGCCTCGGCGGAGCGGCTCTGGCGCTTCCTCGGCATCCGGCCGGGATCGGTCACGCCCTTCTCGCTGGTCAACGACACCGGACACAAGGTGCGCGTGGTCCTGCAGCAGGCGATGATGGAGCATGACCTGCTGAACTATCACCCGCTGCTGAACGACCGCACCACCGCGATCCGGCGGGACGACCTGATGCGCTTCATCCGCGCCTGCGGTCACGAACCGGCAATCGTCGAGTTCGGCCGCACGCAGGAATGACGGGCCGGCGCCTCTGCACAGAGCCTGTCCACGCAATGCTTGCCCACGCAATGCTTGCTTGAGCCGCCCTGCGCGCTCACATATGTCGCCAACGATGAGGATCCGGGCCGGCCGGATCGGCAACTCCATGGCCCACCGGGATGTCCTAATGGGCCAGGCATCACCAACGGGACCGAAACACGCCATGTTCTCCATGCCCCCCGCCAACGGGTCCAAGCCCGCCGCTCCCGCCGCCGCCGGTTCCGCCCCCGGTGCCGCTGAGATCGTCAAGGACAGCACCGACCGCGCCTTCATGGCCGACGTGATCGAAGCCTCGCGCGACGTCCCGGTGATCGTCGATTTCTGGGCGCCCTGGTGCGGCCCCTGCAAGCAGCTGGGCCCGATCATCGAGAAGGTGGTGCGCGCCGCCAAGGGCGCGGTCCGCCTGGTGAAGATCGACACCGACGCCAACCCGATGATCGCCTCGCAGCTGCGCGTGCAGTCGATCCCGGCGGTCTATGCCTTCTTCCAGGGCCGTCCGGTCGACGGCTTCATGGGCGCCCTGCCCGAATCGCAGGTGAAGGCCTTCGTCGACAAGCTGGTGGCGCTGGCCAAGCAGGCCGGTGCCGGCGGCGGTGCCGACGACATGCTGGAGGAGGCCTTCGCCCAGGCCAAGGAGATGCTGGAGGGCGGCGACCTGCAGGGTGCACTCGACCTCTACAGCCAGATCCTGCAGGCCGAGCCGGAGAACGCCCAGGCCTATGCCGGCATCGTCCGCTGCCTGATCGCCGCCGGCGATCTGGAGAACGCCAAACAGATGCTGGCCCAGGCCCCGGAAGCCATCGCCAAGGACAAGGAGCTGGCCAACGTCCGCGCCGCTCTCGACGTGGCGGAACAGGCCGCCAACGCCGGCCCGATCCCGGAGTTGATGGAAAAGGTCGCCCACGACCCGAACGACCATGCCTCGCGCTTCGACCTCGCCATGGCGCTGTTCGCCGCCGGCAAACGCGAAGCGGCGGTGGACGAGCTGCTGGAGATCTTCAAGCGCGACCGGACCTGGAACGAGGACGGCGCCCGCAAGCAGCTGGTGAAGTTCTTCGAGGCGTTCGGCCAGACCGACCCGCTGACGGTGAAGACCCGCCGCCGCCTGTCGACCATGATGTTCAGCTGACGCTTTTTCCGAAAAAAGGACGGCTGTTCCATCGGCGAAGGGGTTCTATCTGATTGGCATGACCAGAAACCCCTTCGATCCTGAGTTCAGCCAATTGCCGGCGATGATGCCGATCTTCCCGCTGGCCGGCGTCCTGCTGCTGCCGCGGGCGCGGCTGCCGCTGAACATCTTCGAGCCGCGCTATCTCGCCATGGTCGAGGATGCGCTGGGCAGCGGCCGTATGATCGGCATGATCCAGCCCCTCGACCCCGCGGTGCGGGAGCGCGAGCCGGCCGTCTATTCCTGCGGCTGCGCCGGCCGCATCACCAGCTTCGCCGAGACCGACGACGGCCGCTGCCTCATCACCCTGACAGGGGTCGCCCGGTTCGAGATCGGGCGGGAGGTGGAAGGTGCGCGCGGCTATCGGCGGATCGTTCCCGACTGGCGTCCCTTCCGCGCCGACCTGGAACCCGAATCCTGTGGCGACATCGACCGCAACCGGTTGCTCGGCGCCCTGAAGACCTATTTCCGGGTCCAGGGCCTGTCGGTCGACTGGAAATCCATCGAATCGACGCTGGACGAACGGCTGGTCAACTCGCTGGCGATGATCTGCCCCTTCACGCCTGGTGAAAAACAGGCGCTGCTGGAGGCGCCGACCCTGGCGGAACGTGGGAAGCTCTTGATCGGGCTGGTCGAGATGGCCATTCTCGACAGCCATGACGGGGACGGCCCGCCGCCCAAGCACTGAGTACTTCCAATCACCGCCTTTCTTCCAATCACCACGAGACACGACATGGCGACGCCCGAGGACAAGAGCAGCGAAGCGAAAACCAACGCCCGCGTCGATCCGAAGCTGCTGGAGATCCTGGTCTGCCCGCTGACCAAGGGTCCGCTGCGCTACGACGCCGAGCGTGGGGAGCTGGTCAGCGAGCGCGCCGGTCTGGCCTATCCGATTCGCGACGGCATCCCGATCATGCTGATCGACGAGGCCCGCAGCCTGGACAAGGTGGGGGCGGCGCGATGAGTGCAGGCGCCGAGACAGGCGATGGATTCGGCACGGTCCACTGGCCGACCGAGATCCGCCTGAAGAAGGAGGAGAAGCGGCTGGAGGTCGATTTCGACGACGGCCGCACCTTCTCCTACCCGGCCGAGTTCCTGCGCGTCGTCAGCCCGTCCGCCGAGGTGCAGGGCCACAACCCCAGCCAGAAGCAGACGGTTTCCGGCCGCCGCCATGTCGGCATCATGCGGCTGGAGCAGGTCGGCAACTACGCCATCCGCATCGTCTTCGACGACCTTCACGACAGCGGCATCTTCACCTGGAAATATCTCTACGAGATCGGCACCGAACAGGACGCCCTGTGGGCCGAATATCTTGAAGAGTTGCAGGCCAAGGGCCTTAGCCGCGACCCGCGGCGGTGATGAACTCCCTCTCCCGACCCCGGCCGGGAGAGGGTGACTCACTCACTTTTTCCAGATCGGCTTCCCGCTGCCCGGCAGGCCGTACAGGTCCCACTTCCGGCTGACCGCCTCGACGACCTCGTCGGTCATGTGCAGCTTCTCGCCCCATTCACGCTTGGTTTCCGGCGGCCACTTGTTGGTGGCGTCCAGGCCGACCTTGCCGCCGAGCCCCGATTCCGGGCTGGCGAAGTCAAGATAGTCGATGGGCGTGCCTTCGATCACCGTGATGTCGCGGGCCGGATCCATGCGGGTGGAGATCGCCCACATCACGTCCTTCCAGTTCCGCGCGTCGATGTCGTCGTCCACGACGATCACCCACTTCGTGTACATGAACTGGCGCAGGAAGGACCAGACGCCCATCATCACCCGCTTGGCATGGCCGGGATAGGCCTTCTTCATGCTGACCACCGCGATGCGGTAGGAACAGCCTTCCGGCGGCAGCCAGAAATCGACGATCTCCGGAAACTGCTGGATCAGCAGCGGGATGAACACCTCGTTCAGCGCCTCGCCCAGCACCGACGGCTCGTCGGGCGGACGGCCGGTAAAGGTGGAGAGGTAGATCGGCTTGCGCCGCATCGTCATAGCGGTGACGGTGAAGACCGGGAAGGGTTCGACCGAGTTGTAATAGCCGGTGTGGTCGCCGTACGGACCCTCGTCGGCATACTCGTCCAGGCTGACATGGCCTTCCAAAACGATCTCCGCCTGGGCCGGCACCTTAAGCGGCACCGTCTTGCACTCCACCAGTTCCACCTTCTTGCCGCGCAGCAGGCCGGCGAACTGGTATTCCGACAGGGTGTCGGGCACCGGCGTCACCGCGGCCAGGATGGTGCCGGGATCGGCCCCAAGCACGACGGCGCAGGGCAGCGGCTCGCGCTTGCCGCTGGCAGCCCAGCGGTGATGGTGCTGGGCGCCGCCGCGGTGCTTCAGCCAGCGCATGATGGTCTTGTTCTTCCCCAGCACCTGCATGCGGTAGATGCCGAGGTTGAAGTCGTCTTCGCGCTTCCCCGTCGGCCCCTTCGTCACCACCAGCGGCCAGGTGATCAGCGGCGCCGGTTCGCCCGGCCAGCAGCTCTGCACCGGCAGGCGGCCGAGGTCGATGTCGTCGCCGGTCAGCACCACCTCCTGGCAGGGAGCCGAGCCGACCGTCTTCGGCTTCATCGACAGCACGGTCTTGGCCAGCGGGATCAGGTCCAGCGCCTCGCGGAAGCCGCCCGGCGGCTCCGGCTGCTTGAGAAAGGCCAGCGTCTCGCCGACGGCGCGCAGCTGGTGCGGCTCGCGGTCCATGCCCCAGGCAACCCGCTCGACGGTGCCGAACAGGTTGACCAGCACCGGCATCTCCGAGCGCGTGCCGTCGGCCTTGATGACGTTCTCGAACAGCACCGCCGGGCCGTTCTCGGCCAGCAGACGGGTCTGGATCTCGGTCATTTCCAGCACGCTGGACACCGGCTCCTTCACCACCACCAGCCGCCCCGCCTTCTCCAGCCGGTCGATGAAGTCGCGCAACGAGGTGTAGGGCATCGCAGGGTGTCCAATGTGGTGGTGCATCCGAAACGGACGATAACCTTCAACTCGGCGGCCGGTCCGTCAAGTGCGGCGGAGGCTGATGCAAAAACAAAACCCCTTCCCCACCCCCGGTGGACCAAGGTCCGGCCGGGCGTAGGAAAGGGGCTTCGTCACATCTCATGAACCAGGGTGCGAGACCCGGTTCGGGATCAGTACATGTGCTGGCCGCCGTTGACCGACAGGGTCGAGCCGGTCATGAAGCCGTTGTCGTCGTCGACGAGGTACAGCACGGCCTTGGCGATCTCCGACGCGCGGCCGAGACGGCCGACCGGGATGCGGGCGACGATCTTCTCCAGCACGTTGGCCGGCACCGCGCGCACCATGTCGGTGTCGATGTAGCCGGGGGCGATGGCGTTGACGGTGATGCCCTTGGCAGCGCTCTCCTGCGCCAGCGCCTTGGTGAAGCCGTGAATGCCGGACTTCGCCGCGGCGTAGTTGACCTGACCGTACTGGCCGGCCTGGCCGTTGACCGAGCCGATGTTGACGATGCGGCCGAAACCACGCTCGCGCATGCCGTCGATGACATTGCGGCACATGTTGAAGCAGGAGGACAGGTTGGTGTGGATCACCTTCTCCCACTGATCGTAGGTCATGCGGTGCATCACGCCGTCACGGGTGATGCCAGCGTTGTTGATGAGCACGTCGACCGGGCCCAGGTCGGACTCGATCGCGGCGATCCCCTTCTTGCAGGCGTCGAAGTCCGCGACGTCGAACTTGTAGGTCGGGATGCCGGTGCGGGCGGTGAATTCCTCGGCCGCCTGATCGTTGCCGGCATAGTTGGCGGCGACCTTGTAGCCAGCATTCTTCAGGGCGACGGCAACCGCCTCGCCGATGCCGCGGGTACCACCAGTGACGACTGCAACACGAGCCATAGTTCTTCTCCCCAGATTTAGTGATGGTTGGTTGGTTTCTTTGACTTTTTATTGTTGGGCATGGGACTCCCTCCGCAGGTCCGGCGGATGTCCCAAGCCTTCAAGCAAAGCGGGCCGCTTCCATTTGCGAAAGCGGCCCGTCCGGTCCTCAGTCGCGCTGAACGCAGAGGGCGATGCCCATGCCGCCACCGATGCACAGGGTGGCGAGGCCCTTCTTCGCGTCACGCTTCTGCATTTCGAACAGCAGCGTGGTCAGCACGCGGGCGCCGGAGGCGCCGACCGGGTGGCCGAGCGCGATGGCCCCGCCATTGACGTTGACCTTGCCGGTGTCCCAGCCGAGGTCCTTGTTGACGGCCAGCGCCTGGGCGGCGAAGGCCTCGTTCGCCTCGATCAGGTCGAGGTCGTCGACGGTCCAGCCGGCCTTTTCCAACGCCTTGCGCGAGGCCGGGATCGGGCCGGTGCCCATGATCGCCGGATCGACGCCGGCGGTCGCCCAGGAGACGATGCGGGCCAGCGGGGTGACGCCGCGCTTGGCCGCGTTCTCCGCCGTCATCAGCACCAGGGCGGCGGCGCCGTCATTGATGCCCGACGCGTTGCCGGCGGTCACCGTGCCGTCCTTCGAGAAGGCCGGGCGCAGCTTGGCCAGCGATTCCTCCGTGGTGCCGTGCTTCGGATACTCGTCGTCCGAGACGACGACGTCGCCCTTGCGGCCCTTGATGGTGACCGGGACGATCTCGTCCTTGAAGCGACCGGCCTTCTGGGCGGCCTCGGCCTTCTGCTGGCTGGCGGCGGCGAAGGCGTCCTGCTCCTGACGGGTCAGCTGCCACTTCTGGGCGACGTTCTCCGCGGTGTTGCCCATGTGATAGCCATGGAAGGCGTCGGTCAGGCCGTCGCGCAGCATGGTGTCGAGCAGTTCGGCGGACCCCATCTTGGTGCCGTTGCGCAGGTGCATGACGTGCGGGGCCATGCTCATGCTTTCCTGGCCGCCGACGACCAGGATGTCGGCGTCGCCGTTCTTGATCGCCTGATAGCCGAGAGCCACGGTGCGCAGACCGGACCCGCAGAGCTGGTTGACGCCGATGGCGGTCGCCTCAACCGGGATGCCGGCGTTGACGGCAGCCTGACGGGCCGGGTTCTGACCCTGGCCGGCGGTCAGGATCTGGCCAAAGATCACCTCGTTCACTTCCGCCGCGTCGGTCTTGGCGCGGGCCAGCGCTTCGCGGATCGCGACCTCGCCCAGAACATGAGCGGGAACGGCGCTGAGGGCGCCGTTGAAGCTGCCGATGGGCGTACGGGCGGCACCGGCGATGACAACCTCGGTCATTGAACGCTCCTCGAAATAGGACAGTTTTATTATAGCGCTGGTGGGACGCTCGGAGTGATTCTTACCTTAAGTCGGGCAATATGACGGGTGCAAGCTGGCCGAAGGTCGCGGCGCTAACCTGTCGCAGCAAGCCATTCGGCCAGAGGATTCCACACTCCGGTTTCGGCACCGGCGCTCACCACCATACCGATATGGCCAAGCGGTGGCCGCAGGATTCTGGCACCGGGAATCGCGGCGGGCAGCGCCAGGGCCGAGGCCGGCGGGACGATCCGGTCGCGTTCCGGGATGAGGGCGAGCGTCGGCACGCGGATGGCGCCGGGATCGACCGGCAGGCCGGCGACCATCCAGGCCCCCGCCATCGTGTCGTTGCGCCCGTACCAGCCGGCCAGCGCGTCGCGCGCCACCCCGGCCACCAGCGGCACCCCGTCGTTCAGCCAATCCTCCAGCGCGACGAAGGCGGTGGCGGCACGGGAGCCGGGCGCCATGCGGGCGAAGCCGGAGAATTTCTTCAGCGCCAGCAGCGGATCGAGCTGGGCGAACAGCGCCTGCAGGGCGTCGGTCGGCAGTTCGCCCCAACGGTCCAGCACCGGTCCCCAGGGCTGGATGAAGGTCGCCACCCGACGGGCGGTCGCCGCATCCTCCGCATGGAAGTCCCAGGGCGTCGCCATCAGTCCCAGCCCGGCGAGCGAGCGCGGCCGGCGCTGCGCCAGAGCCGCGGCCAGCAGCCCGCCCATGCAATAGCCGACCACCGGCACCGGCGCGCCGGCAATCTCCACGGCGAAGTCGAGCGCGCGTTCCAGCCGTCCGGCGATGTAGTCGGTCAGGGTGAAGCGCCGCTCCAGCGGCCCCGGCCTGCCCCAATCCAGCAGGAGCGGCCGGAAACCATGCGCCGCCAGCCAGCGCATCAGGCTCCTGTCGCGCGACAGGTCGAGAATATAGGCGCGGTTGACCAGCGACGGCACGAACAGGACCGGCCGGCCGCCTCCTCCCTGGCCGTAATCCAGCAGGCGCGATCCGCCTTCCGTCCAGACCACCGGCGGATCGGACAGATCGCGGCGGTAGGGGTGGCTGCGGTAGCGCTCGACCCCGGTCAGGACGGCGTCGATGCGGCGGCGGATCTCCCGGTCAACCTCCCTGGCCAGACGGTCGCCGGGCCCTGGCGCCCTTTCCTGCGCCCGGCTTTCCTGCACTCGGGTGCCCTGCATCCGGTCCGCCCGCGCCATGTCCTCCCGTAGCGCCGCCGCCCGGCCCCGCAGGGCCGGGTTCCAGGGAAGCGAGCCGCTCCTCAAGTGCGGCAATGCGGCCGAGGAGCTGAGCAAGCTGGCCAGAGCCGCCGTCAGATGGAGCGCCAGCGGGCGCGGTCCCTGCCGTTTCACCGGTCCCGCTGCCGGATTGGGCGGAGCCTCGCCCGTCTGCCTGTCGTTCGCCAGACGCTCGCTCATCGGAAGGCTGTCCGTGTTGGGGGGAGCCGCTGTTCGGGAATGGCCAGGGTTGGGGATCCCAGCCGGTGCCGGGCATGGAACCGCCACCGAACGCGCCGAACCCCGCCTGACCGAACCCGAACGGTCCCGCTCCCTGCCCCATCATCTGGAACATGCGGGTCATCATGTCGGCCATTTCCGGATCGGCGGCGCAGGCCGTCCATTGGTCCTGCCACAGGTCCAGGTAGCGGCGCGCCAGCGTTTCGTAGGAAGGCGGGTCGGCGGCGGACGGATCGGAAGAGCGGTCTGGATTCGACGGGTCGGCCATGGCCGGAGTATAGGGGCCGCCGGGCCGGCTTGACCAGCCCGGCATGGCCCCTTACCTGACCTTTCGGGTATCGGCGGGAGGCAGCCGATTGCGCACCGATTCCCCATCCGCACCACCGGGCCGAGCGCAACCGCGGCGCTATGCCGCGGCGCAACGCTGGACAAATTGCTATCCCTTCGAGTAGTCCTAATGACGGAACAATTTCCGCCACCAGTCACGTGTGTTCCGGAACTCCATGACCTGGACCGTGACCTGGAACGCGTCCCTTCTTGAAAGACTCAGCGATGGCCGACAAGGAAGACCAGAAGTCCGCTCCGATCACGATCAAGAAGTACGCCAACCGGCGGCTCTACAATACCGCCACCAGCAGCTACGTCACGCTCGACCATCTCTGCCAGATGGTGAAGGACGGGCTGGACTTCGTGGTCTATGACGCGAAGACCGGGGAGGACATCACCCGGTCCGTCCTGACCCAGATCATCGTGGAAGAGGAAAGCAAGGGGCAGAACCTGCTGCCCATCAGCTTCCTGCGCCAGTTGATCGGCTTCTACGGCGACAACATGCAGTCCGTGGTGCCGCGCTATCTGGAATATTCGATGCAGGCCTTCTCGCGCAATCAGGAGCAGATGCGCGACTATTTCCAGAACACGCTGGGCGGCATTTTCCCGTTCGGCCGGCTGGACGAGGTCAGCAAGCAGAACATGGCGATGTTCGAACGCGCCATGCGCATGTTCACTCCCTTCGGCACCCCCGGCGCCGGGGACGAGGTGCCCGGCGCGCAGCGCCCGGCTGGCCAGCCCGGCCAGGGGGGCAACGCCGCGCCCGCCGCCAATCCGGGCGGTGCCACCTTCGACGAATTGCAGAAGCAGATCGACGAATTGCAGAAGCAGATCGCCAGCATCGCCATTCCCGGCAGCAAGTCGGACACGAAGTAATCGGCAACCGAACCTGTCCGGCAGAACAGGATCCCGGTGGACGGGACGCGAGGAAGGCGGGGTCATACCCCGCCTTTTTCATTGCGCATGCGGGACCGGGCGCGCAGGCTTGGCCCCGTGCATAGGGGGCACCTTCTCGTCCGCGGCGCCGGTCCGGCTGATTTTTCGGCCGGCTGTTTTTTTGGATCGACCGGCCCGTCCAACCGTCAGGAGGGAACCGACCATGACCACCGAACTGACCGTTTCGATCACCATGGCCAGCGACGATCCGCGTGAGGTCACGCGGTTCGAAAACCTGCTGCGCGATTGGCTCAGCCATCAGCCCGGCGTGGCCGGCATGGCCATCGCCGACCGCGGCAACGACGCGGCGGCCGAAAGCATCTGGCGCGCCGCCCGCAAGGCGACCTTCGGCCCAGCACTGAAGAACCCGTTCGCGCCCTGACGGGTCGTCGGGACAGCCGGCGGGCAATCAGCCCCTAAATCAGCCCCTGAACAGGTGCGGGACCATTGCCGCGTCCGGCCCGACACCGGCTGCCAGCCGCGGGTCGGTGGATTCCCGCACCGCCATGCCCAGGCACTTGTCGCCGACGATCCAGGCGTGCAGGACGGCTCGGGTGTCCTCCTCCCTGAAGCAGGACGGGGTCTCCAGCCAGACGGCACCATGGGCCGCGACATCCTCGCCGATGTCCGGCCCGTCGTCGGCGATCACCTCCCCATGCTGCACCATGCGGGTCGGCGCACCGTCCAGCCCATGCAGGGCGCGCGCGGTCACCCTATCGGCCCCGGCCACGCCGCTGGGGTCCAACGCCGCACGGCACAGGTTCGGGTGGCGCGGATACAGGTGGGACAGCACCGCCAGCAGGCCGTGGTTCGACCACAGCCAGCACCACAGCGGCGACAGCACGCTCATGCCGCTGCTGCGCAGGCGCTGGAGGAAGCCGTCGTCGGCCAGCCCGTCCCACGGATAGAGCTTCGCCAGCCAGGAGATCGGCTGCCCCTCGTCGTCGAGGAAGCGGCGGCCGTCCCAGGCGATGGAATGGAGCGGCAGCAGGCGGGTGTCGATGCCGGCCTCCGCCGCGGTGGCGGCGAGATAGACCAGTTCGCCCTCGCGCACCGGGTCGGGGGTGGCGCAGGTCGCATGCATGCGGCCGCGGCCGGGCACCCCCGTCGCCAGTTCCTCCCAGCGCTCCACCAGCGCCTCGTGCAGGCCGTTGAACTGGTTGGCGTCGGGCGCCATCGCCTCGCGCCAGTTGCGCTGGATCATCGAGGCGGCGAACAGCCCTTCGGTGGTGTCGTAGTTGCACCCGAGCAGCTTGACGCTGTCGCGCCCGTCATAGGCCAGCGTCAACCGGCCCGCCAGCCCGCCCGCCCGTTCGTTGCGCCGTCCGCCGGCCCAGTAATCGACCCAGGACGCCTCCAGCATGCGCGCCAGATCGCCGCGGATGCCGAGCGAGGCGAACAGCTTGTGCTCCATCACATGGCGCACGGCGACGGCAATCATGCTGTGCAGTTCGTCCGCCACGCTTTCGATCAGGTCGATCTGCGAGGCGGTGAACTCATAGACGGTGTCTTCCCGCCAGCCGGCCCCGGCCGACATGGCGCGCACACCATAGGGGTATTTGCGGAGACCCGGGCGCCAGTCGGCCCGCGGCTTCATCGTCGTCCTGCGCATGCCAGTTCCGATCCCCGACCGTCAGTGCCGGCAGGCCGGGCGGCGGGCGCTCGAGGCCCAGCGCATGAAAGGCCACAGGGAAAAGGTGACGGGCGGCATGCTGGTCAACTGTCCACTGGTCAACGGTCAACTCCGGGGGAGGCCAATCCGACGCAGACGCGGATGCTCGCGACGCAATCGCTGCGACGCAAGCGCAGCCTTGCGTATGTAGCCTGCCGCGCCGCAGCGCGCCAGCACGCATCCGCAATAGCCCTCCCCCGACTGCGCGCACCGGGGCCGCATGGGACAAGGGTCAGCCACGGACCCTATCCCAGGCAGCCTGCCGCACAACTCCGACCGTTGCGGCGAAAGGCAGCAGCGGCCCGCACCGGCGGGGACCAGTCGCCGGCACGGGACCGCTGCCTGTCAGCCGGCGCGCGTCAGATCAGCGGCGCCGACGGATGCCGGGCAAGCGAGCGCATCGCCCACAGGGCCAGACGGCCGCGGCGCGGCTTCATCGCAGCAACCGCCCGATGCAGCGGCGGCAATGGCGGAACCGCCGACAGGCCGGGGACCAGCACCGGGCCGTCGTCGCGCGAGCCGCCCATGCGTTGGAGCCGGCGGGCCGACAGCACGATGCGCAACACCTCTTCCTCGGACACCGTCCGGCGGGCCGGGACGGATGCGAGGCTTGCAGCCTCGCTCAAGACCGCCCGTTCGGCCAACAGCCCGGTCAGGCCCTTGGCAGCCGCCGTCAATGCAGCTTCATCGTAAAGGGCGAGGACAAGCGTCCTCAACCCGTGTTCCATCCGTGTGGACATGGCGGGCGCTCCGGAAAAATCGGAATGGCGTACGGAATGGGTGCGTGTTTTTGTCGAAGCGTGCAGAAGAGAATTTACGGTTCGACAGGCGCGATTATCCGTGCGCGGCACCCGTTCGGCCATGCGCCCCAAGGTGGTAACACCCTGTCTGCGCCTTCCTGATGCGGAAAGGCCACAGTGGCTGTACCGATAAAGATCCCGGCGAGTTCAGCGGGGATCGGGATGAATTCGAAAGATCGGGGATTGGCCGGGAATTTTCCGCCCCGGCAGGCGGCAGAGAATGGTGGAGCCAAGGAGGATCGAACTCCTGACCTCTACAATGCCATTGTAGCGCTCTCCCAGCTGAGCTATGGCCCCACTATACTTCTCTTACTCTTCACCAACACTGAAAGTGTTGGTGCGCTTGGAGGGACTCGAACCCCCACGGCCTTTCAGCCACTAGGACCTGAACCTAGCGCGTCTACCAATTCCGCCACAAGCGCGTCCGCGTTTCTTGGGGTCACGCGGGGCGCTCTATGTACCCAGAGCAGCGGCCGCGCTCAAGTGAAAAAATGCAATCGCGCAAAAGTTTTTCCGGGAGGCACGGCAGAAGAGCGCGGGCCCTACTCCGCCGGCCCTACTCCGCCGGCTTGATCGCGTAGAAGCGGTAGACCCGCACGCCGGCTTCGATGGCGGCGACGCGGCGGGCCCACAGCTCGACCTCCTCCATCACCGCCAGCTTGGTCGGGGTGTCGAGTTGGAATTTCTCCAGATGCTCGACCAGCCCCTGGATGGCGGACAGGATCAGGCCGCGGTGGGTGTCGGTGATGTCCTCGGCGATGCGGAGGTCGAGGTTGCGCTGGGCGAACGCATTGGCCATGCGGTCCTTGGGCCAGAGGTTCGGGGTCAGCGGCTCCTTGTCGCACCAGCTCTGCACCGCCTTTGCCCCCATCACATCCGCTTCGGCGATGTAATCGGTGATCAGCAGATGGCCGCGCGGCTTCAGCGCCAGCTCCATCCCGTCGAACATCTGCTCCTTGTCGCGGACGAAGAACAGGCCTTCCTTGTAGACGATGGCGTCGACGCGCTTGGGATAGCCGAAATGCTCGGGATTGAAGGTCTCGACCGGCGCCTTCTTCTCCAGGCCAAGCTTGAAGGAGCGGACCATGCCCTCCTTCGCCAGCAGCTCCGATGCCTCCAGCCCGGTGACCCAGCAGCCGTATTTGCCGGCCATGGTGCGGCTGGTGCCGCCCAGCCCGGCCGCGAGGTCCAGCACGCTCATCGCCGGGTTCAGGCCCAGCGGCTTGACCAGATAGGGGATGTGGTCGGCGCCGCCGGGGGTGTTGAAGCCCTCGCCCCACATCTTCTCGGCCACCTCGATGCGGGTGGCTGTCCACAGCGGCTTGCCCCAGCGGTTCATGCCCGGACCGGGAGCGGCAGGCTGCGGCTGTTCCGGTTCGGGCGCCGGCTCATCGCCTTTCTTCGCCTTCATGCCGGACAGGTCATAGCCTTCCCACCACGCATACAGGCGCGTCTTCAGGCTCGGTCCGTGTCCGGACGCTCCGTCCTTGTCCGTCATTTCCCCATATCCGTCATCGCCGTGGCACCCCATCCGCCGAACGACTCCCGGCACCGCCGACCACCCCCGGCCGGCAGCACCCGGCGCAGCATCCTTGCGGTTGTCCGACACACACCGGACACACCATCCACAAGAATCTCGCCGATGTCAGGTTAGACGGACGTTAATTGCATGCAAGTGGAAAAATTTCTCCGCGGAAACACGCCAACCCGTCAGCGCGCGGCCTTGGCCGGCGCCGCCGCGGAGTCGGCCAGCGATGCCATGCGGGTGCCTGCCGCGTTCAGCACGGGAGCGCAGGCTGCCGGCATCTTGCGGACCACCCGCGGCTCGGGCTTGTAGCCCGGCGGGTGCTCGGTGGCGGGAGCGGCGCTGTCCAGCCAGGACATCAGCTCGTCCCCGCAGCCGTCGCCTTCCGGCTGGGCATCCTGCTGCTCGCACTGCGGACTGCCGGCGGGGCAGCCCAGCCGGATGTGCATGTGGCCGTCATGGCCATGCCAGGGGCGCAGCTTGTTCAGGAAGCTGCGGTCGGCCCAGCTGCGCTGGCACATCGCCAGCTTGATCGCCGGGTTGACGAAGATACGGGTGACACGGGCATCGCTGGCGGCGATCTGGATCATCTTCGCCTGACGGTCCGACCAGCCCTCGGTGACCCGCATGCGGTCGTAATCGACATATTTGATCTCGTCCAGCCGCTCGCGGCCGGAGCGGCCCATCGGCGGCAGGTCCAGACGCAGCCAGACATCGGCATCCAGGCCGATCTGGTGGCTGGCATGGCCCGACGGCATCGGCCCGCCGCGCGCCTGCCCCATGTCGCCGATCAGCGCGGTGCCCAGCCCGGAAAGCGCCACCCGCTGCCCGAAGTCGCGCAGCATGTCGACCAGCACCGGATGTCCGTAGTTGCGCTGCCGCGACAGGCGGATCACCTGATAACCGACGCCTTCCGGCGGCAGGGCACGGGCACCTGCGATGCAGCCGGCGGCATAGCCGCCGATGGACTTGGCGGCCCCCAGCGAGGGGCCGGTCACCGCCCCCCAGGCGACGCTGGTTGCATAGGCTGGGATCGGCGCCGGCTTCTTCTTGCGGGACTTGGCGTCGGCCTCGCCCACTGCCAGCAGGGCAACGGCCAGCCCGACGCACGCGACCAGTTTGAAGGCACGCCCGCCAAAAGCGCGAAAACCCATCTCTGCCCCCCGCTTCACCGTCGCCAGCACCGCCACTGTTACGGCTATAGCGGAGTCGTGGTTAAGGAATGATGGAGGAGGCGCCCAGGCGGCACAACCGGACGGGCAGGCCCAGAGCCGGGCCATCGGTGGTGCGCCCCATGGCGGTTCCTGCGGCTCAATCCAGCGTCTGGCGATAGCGTTTCAGCGCCACCACCGTGACCACCGTCAGGAACAGGGCCAGCGCCAGCACCTCCGCCGCGATCTCCGCCAGCCCGTTCCCCTTCAGCAGGATGCCGCGGACGATGCGCAGAAAATGGGTCAGCGGCAGGATTTCCCCCACCGCCTGCGCCCAGCCGGGCATGCCGCGGAAAGGAAACATGAAGCCGGACAGCAGCATCGACGGCAGGAAGAAGAAGAAGGACATCTGCATCGCCTGCAACTGGTTGCGCGCCAGCGTGGAGAAGGTGAAGCCGACGGCCAGATTGGCGGCGATGAACAAAATCAGCACGGCGGACAGCAGGCCCAGGCTGCCGACGATCGGCACGTCGAACAGCAGCCGCGCCGCCACGACGATCAGCAGCACCTGGACATAGCCGACGACGACGAAGGGCACGATCTTGCCCAGCATCACCTCGAACGGGCGCACCGGCATCGCCAGCAGGTTCTCCATGGTCCCGCGTTCCCGCTCGCGGGTGACGGCGAGCGCCGTCATCATCACCATGGTCATGGTCAGCACCACGCCCATCAGGCCGGGCACCACATTGTACTGGGTGATGCCTTCCGGGTTGTAGCGGCGGTGGACGCGCAGGTCCACCGGGTCGAGACCGGTTCGCAAGCTCGCCAGCGGCCCGGTCAGGTCGGGGTTCAGCGCCTGCCGGGCGATGGCGGTCAGTGCCGACAGGGCGTTACTGGTCGCCGCCGGGTCGGTGGCATCGGCCTCCACCAGCAGGACCGGGCGGGTGCCGCGCTGGAGGTCGCGGGCGAAGCCGGGGGGGATGGTGACGGCGAACTGCACCTCTCCTTCCGCCAGCAGCCGGTCGATCTCCGCCTCCGAAGCGGCGCTGCGGGTGATGGCGAAGTAGCGGGAATTCTCCATCGCCGCGACCAGCGTCCGGGCGAAGGGGCTGGAGTCGGCGACCAGAAGCGCGGTCGGCAGCGCCTTCGGGTCGGAGTTGATGGCGAAGCCGAAGAGGATCAGTTGCAGGATCGGCACCCCCACCATCATGGCGAAGGTCAGCCGGTCGCGCCGCATCTGGATGAATTCCTTCACCATCACCGCCATCAGGCGGCCCGCCGATATCCGCGCCATCGCACTGCCTCACAGGGCTGGGGATGGCGGCAAGGGTAGCGCGGCTGGCCGGAGGCGTCGATGTGCCCTTATGTCCCCCCGATGTCTTTAGGCCACTCCGTCCGCGCGGTCGAACTGCAAGGCCGCCAGCCTTGCATAGAGCCCGCCCTGCGCCACCAGCTCGCCATGGGTGCCGGTCTCCACCACGCGGCCCTTGTCCATCACCACGATGCGGTCGGCGTTCAGCACCGTCGCCAGCCGGTGGGCGACGATCAGCGTGGTGCGGCCATGCATCAGCCGGTCGAGCGCGTCCTGCACCATCCGTTCGCTCTCGGCATCCAGCGCGCTGGTCGCCTCGTCCAGCAGCAGCACCGGCGGGTCGCGCAGGATGGCGCGGGCGATGGCGAGGCGCTGGCGCTGGCCGCCCGACAGCCGCACGCCCTTCTCGCCCAGGAAGGTGCCGAACCCCTCCGGCAGCGCATCGAGGAAGTCCAGCGCATGGGCGGCCTCGGCGGCGGCGCGCACCTCGGCATCCGACGCGTCGGGCCGGCCGTAGCGGATGTTCTCCCAGGCGTTGGCGGAGAAGACCACCGGGTCCTGCGCGACGAGGCCGAGGCGGCGGCGCACATCCACCGGATCGGCATCGCGTACATCGACCCCGTCGAGCCGCACCGAACCGGCCTGCGGGTCGTAATAGCGCAGCAGAAGCTGGAACACCGTCGACTTGCCGGCCCCCGACGGGCCGACCAGGGCCACCCGCTCGCCCGGCTTCACGTCCAGCGAGAAGCCTTCCAGCGCCGCCCAGTCGGGGCGCGACGGGTAGTGGAAGCGGACGGCGTCGAAGGACAGCGCCCCCGCCGCCGGGCTGGGCAACGGCTTCGGCGCGGCCGGGGCACGGATGTCCGACTCGATGGCGAGCAGGCCGAACAGACGCTCGGTCGCGCCGGCCGCGCGCTGGAGGTCGCCGATCACCTCGCTGATGGCGCCGACCGATCCGGCGACCACCACGGAATAGATGACGAAGGCCGACAGCTGGCCCGGCGTGATGCGCCCCGCCACCACGTCATGACCGCCGATCCACAGGATGATGCCGACGGCGCCGAAGACCAGGACGATGACGATCACCGTCATCACCGCCCGCACGCGCACCCGGCGGATGGCGACGTCGAAGGCCTCCTCCACCCGTTTGCCGAACAGGGTGCGGTCGATGGCCTCATGGGTGAAGGCCTGAACCGTGCGGATGGCGGCCAGCGTCTCCTCCACGAAGGAGCCGATGTCGGCGATGCGGTCCTGGCTGTCGCGCGACAGCTTGCGCACCCGCCGGCCGAAGAAAATGATCGGCGCCACCACCAGCGGAACCACCAGCGCCACCAGCCCGGTCAGCTTGGGCGAGGTGATCAGCAGCATGCCGGTGCCGCCCAGGAACAGCAGCGCGTTGCGCAGCGCGATGGAGGCGGACGAGCCGACCACCACCTGCAACAGCGTGGTGTCGGTGGTCAGGCGCGACAGGATCTCGCCAGTCTTGGTCGTCTCGAAGAAGCCGGGCGACAGGGTCAGCACATGGTCGTAGACGGCGCGCCGGATATCGGCGACCACCCGTTCGCCGATCCAGCTGACCAGATAGAAGCGGCCATAGGTCGAGGCCGCCATCAGCGCGATCACCGCCAGCAGAACCAGGAGCGAGCGGTCGAGCAGCGAGGTGTCGCCGCCGGCGAAACCCTGGTCGATCAGCACCCGCATCCCCTGCCCCAGCCCCAGCACGGTGCCGGCAGCCACGGTCAGCGCCACCATGGCGCCCAGGATGCGCCACTTATAGGGAAGCAGGAACGGCACCAGCCGGCGCAGGGGGCCGAGGTCGCGGCGGCGGGCATCCGCCTCGCCACGGGCGGAGGCGGCGATCATGTCGGGGGAGGGTTGGCGAGCCACGCGGTTCCCGCTTGTCTGTTGGGGTTATTGATCCGGATCGGTGGCATATAGCGCGGTGCGGCGACGCCAACAAGGCGATGGACGGGCGAAACCGCCGCAGAAACGGCCTTGGAACCCGCCGAAGACTCCGCGAACGAGGCTCGATTCCGGGGTTGCACCGGCGAAGGCGTTTTGGTATAGACGCCGCTCGCTTTGCAGGAACCCCGGCCATGAAGACTGACATCCATCCCGACTATCACGAGATCACCGTGGTCATGACCGACGGCAGCTCGTTCACGACCCGCTCCACCATGGGCAAGCCGGGCGACACGCTGCGCCTCGACATCGACCCGAAGTCTCACCCGGCCTGGACCGGTGTGCAGAAGCTGCTGGACACCGGCGGGCAGATCGCCAAGTTCAACAAGCGCTTCGCGAACTTCGGCCTCAAGAAGTAAGCGTTACCGCACTTCTATCCTGCCGATGCGAAAAGGGCGTCCGACCGGTTCGGACGCCCTTTTCGTTTGTGCTTTTCCGTTTGCGTATGGCGCGGTGGCGGTCCTTCACCCCACCGCAAGCTTACCCGACAGCCGCCGCGGCGGCCTCGCGCTCCACATCGGCGCGGACCATGGCGTCGAGCCGGTGGACACGCATGTAGAGGCTGTGGCTGCGTTCCAGCAGGCTGCGCAGGCCGGACGGCAGTTCCTCGTTGTCGGGGCCGCTGGGGTCGGAACAGATATCGCCGCCGGACAGCGCGAAATCCTCGCTCGCCGCCTGCTCCTTCGACATCTCGCCGGCATGAACCGCCTTCTGCGCCAGCAGCCACGCCATCACCTGGGTCAGGCGGCTGGTCACCCGCATGGATTCGTATGAAATCTGCAAGCGCACCTGAGGCGGCAGCTTCCGGTGTTCGGCCGCATCATGATAGGCGATGTAATTCCGCGCCTCGATCAAGAGGGCCATGGTCTCGTCGTAGGGACCGTTGAAGAAGAAGGTGTGCGAAGTCATGGTCGTCGGCCCCCTCCCGCGGACTTACGGCCCTAGCGTGAGCCTTGCCGCAACTGATTAACAATTGGTGACTGGGCGGTACCCGGCAACCCCAGGCGGGGTCTGGCCGGCGTTTGTGCGACCGCCCTCTTGAACAGGAAAAAGCGTCGATTATCTCTCGCTCGTCAGGCGGATGCCCATACGGGGTCCGCCTCCAACCCCACCTTCGAGGACCGACCAGACCGTGGTCCTCGATGGCCGTATCGCTCTTTCGGAGGATATGTCATGCGTAGCTACGACCTTTCGCCGCTGTTCCGTTCCACCGTCGGTTTCGACCGTCTGTCGCGTCTGCTGGAGACCGCGACCACCGGTGACGAGGCGGCGTCCTACCCGCCCTACAACATCGAAAAGCTGAGCGAGGATTCGTACCGGATCACCATGGCCGTCGCCGGCTTCGGTCTGGACGACCTCAACATCGTTGCTCACCAGAACTCGTTGACCGTCACTGGTAAAGCTAAGAAGGACGAGCCGACCGGCCAATTCCTCTACCGGGGTATCGCCGGGCGCGCGTTCGAGCGCCGCTTTCAGCTGGCAGATTTCATCAAGGTGACCAGCGCGTCTCTTCAGAATGGCCTTCTGCACATCGAGCTGGCGCGCGAGGTACCCGAAGCGATGAAGCCGCGGAGCATTCCGATCGTCACCGCCGCCGGCAGCCAGGCGGTGGAGGTCGAGGCGCCCGCTCCGGCTCCGGCGCTTACCCAGCAGGCGGCCTGACGCCCTGACGCGGTCCGTCCGCTCCCGAAGCGGACATGAGAACGGCGCCCCGGACCATCCGGGGCGCCGTTTGCTTTGCCGAACCGCCGCTGCGGGTGGCGCCTATTGGCCCAGCTTCGCGGTGTCCAGAACGATCATCGCCACGCCGATCTTCTGCTTGCCGGCCGGATCCATCACCGGAACGCTGGCCTCGGTCAGCATGGCGCCGGTCTTGTCGTCCTTCTCCGGGTCGGTCATGTAGAGATCGGCATTGCCGGTGAAGATCTTCTGCCATTTCGGCTCGTCGCCCTGCCAGAAGTCGGAGGTCCCGGCGGTCTGGCCGACATTCAGCCCATGGTCGTCCATCAGAAGGATTTCGACGATCCGGCCATTGCTGCCGGCGACGACCTGCTTCAGCTGCTTGGACACCGCATTCGCCGAGACCTCATCGAAGGCCGGGTTGGCGCCTCCCGCCTTGGCCGCCGCCTTCCACCTGTTGTCCATCTCGTCGATCTTGGCCTGGGCAATGCCGGCATTCTTGCCGTTCTGCGATTTCACCGCGCCCACCACCGCCGGATCGGCCAGCCAGGGCTGGGCCTGCTGACTGACCGCCTTGCGCACTGCGCCTTCCAGCGCGGGATCCGCGGCGGACGCCATCGAGAGCGTGCCTGCGCACAGAAGGGAAATCGCGCAGCCGGCGATCCAGTATCGAGCTTGCGTCATGTGATGTCCTCCCAGTCGTTTGGCCCAGTCATGGGCGGGGCGATGGTCGGACTCCCGATGCCGGCGCCACAGCGTCGGGGCTTGTTTTTCCGTCAAACGGAAGATCTGTGATACGAACTAAATGCCGGAGATCACTGGCGCGGAAAGCTGTCCGGCGGCGCCAGCACCCACTCGGCGTAACCGGCGCGCAGCAGTTCGTAGGCGGCGACCAGCCCGGCGGCCCCGGCATAGGCGGTGACCAGCACCTGTTCCGGCGAGACCTGCGCCCCGAAGACGATCAGCAAAGCGCCAAGGAATGGCCCGCCCAACAGGAATGCCGCCAGCCACAGCGGTTCGGCCGATAGCCAGGTGCTGAGCACCGCACGGGTCCGCTGCGATAGGCGCAGCAGTCCGCCGGCCTTGGCGTCGAGCGCCTCAAGGCTGCCGGCGCGCAACTCCGCCAGTCGCCGGCCATCGCCGTCGATGAAGACGACCTCCACCTTCATGCCATGGCGGCGGACGGAGGCGCGCACCGAGTCGCCGAGCCGCGTCTCCAGCAGGATCGCGTTGCCGCCCAGCGCCGGCAGAGCGTCGCGCACCTCCTCCGGCGGCTCGCCCCATTCGCGCAGCGCCGCCAGGATGACACGGGGGTCGTCGCAAGGAATCGCATCCATATGGATCACCCGCCCCTGCGGCGCCGTCACCTTGAGGACCAGCACCTGCTCCGCCGGATCGTGGGTGCCTTCGACGCGCAGGCCGCCGTCGACGACATAGGAGAAGCGCAGGCACCCGTCGTGACGGCTGAGCGTGTTCATGGCGGCACCCTTCCGGTCGCATCCCTGGCGGATCGCACCGAAGGGATCTGGGCGTTGGCGTTGAGATGACCAACAAGCCAGCCGGGGGAACGGCCATCGCGACGGCCCGGAGAAAAAGGGGATGCCCAACCGGAAAAGACCGGGGCGGCCGAGAGAAAGGCAGCCGAGACAAAGGCGGCCAGAAACCGGGCAAGAAAAAAGCGCCTAGCCGGTGCGGCTGGCGCTTTGCAATTTACTCTCTCGTGAGAGAGAATGGCGGATGGGGGGAGATTCGAACTCCCGATACCCGCGAGGGTATGCCGCATTTCGAGTGCGGTGCATTCAACCGCTCTGCCACCCATCCGCTGCCCCGTTTGGCGGGGTGGGCGGAACCTATATAAACGCCTCCGGCCGCGCAAGCCTTTTTTGCAGAAAAATGCGAAGCTTTTCGGCCGTATCCCTGTTGACTCTCAGGCCACCTTGAGTATAGATCGTCGCTCCCATGAACGGGCTTGCGCATCGAACGGTGGGCGAGAAGCCCGCCGTTTGTTTTGACATAGGCAGTGACGACAATGTTTGCAGTGATCCGCACCGGCGGCAAGCAGTACAAGGTCGCCAATGGCGACGTGATCCGTGTTGAGAAGCTCGAGGCCGATGCTGGCGCCTCCATCACGCTCGATGACGTGCTGATGGTCGGCGACGCAGGCAACACCACCATTGGCACCCCGACCGTGGCCGGCGCCTCGGTCGTCGCCGAGGTCGTCGCCCAGGATCGCGGCCCGAAGATCATCGTCTTCAAGAAGAAGCGCCGCCAGAACTACCGCCGTAAGAACGGCCACCGCCAGGACCTGACCGTCCTGCGCATCACCGGCATCAACGGCGCGGCCTGATCCGGGTTTTCCGGTCAAGCTTCCAGGCGCACCTTCAGTATTAGGAGCAACACCCCATGGCACACAAAAAGGCAGGCGGCTCGTCCCGCAACGGCCGTGACTCCGCCGGTCGCCGTCTCGGCGTGAAGCGTTTCGGCGGCGAGAACGTCGTCTCCGGCAACATCATCGTCCGTCAGCGTGGCACGAAGTTCCACCCGGGCGAGAATGTCGGCCTCGGCCGCGACCACACCATCTTCGCGATGGCCGACGGTCAGGTTTACTTCAAGCACAGCTCGAACGGCCGCACCTTCGTGAACGTCGTTCCGGCCAACGACCAGGAAGTTCCGGCCGTCGCCGCCGAGTGATCGGGCCGAACAACCAGTAAGGTCGTTGCGCGGCCTGTGTCGCAGGCCTGCACGCTTGTGGGATAAAATCGGGGGACCGGGCGACCGGCTCCCCGATTTTCGTTTTCAGTCCGGTGCCGTCCCGCCGCCGGTTTCCCTTCCGTTTACGGGCAAGGTCCCCCGATGAAGTTTCTCGATCAGGCCAAGGTGTTCTTGAAGAGCGGTGACGGCGGCCCCGGTGCCGTGGCGTTCCGACGCGAGAAGTTCATCGAGTTCGGCGGCCCGGACGGCGGCGACGGCGGCCGCGGCGGCGACGTGATCATCGAGGCGGCGGACGGCCTGAACACGCTGATCGACTACCGCTACAAGCAGCACTTCAAGGCGCAGCGCGGCCATCACGGCATGGGCAGCAACCGCAACGGCGCGCGTGGCGAGGATGTCGTCCTGAAGGTGCCGGTGGGGACCCAGATCCTGGACGAGACCCAGGAAACCGTGCTGTGCGACCTGACCGAGGCCGGACAGCGCCGCGTGTTCCTGCGCGGCGGCGACGGCGGGCACGGCAACGCGCACTTCAAGACGCCGACCAACCGGGCGCCGCGCAAGTTCCACCCCGGCTGGCCGGGGCAGGAGCAGTGGGTGTGGCTGCGGCTGAAGCTGATCGCCGACGCCGGCCTGCTTGGGCTGCCCAATGCCGGCAAGTCGACCTTCCTGGCCGCCACCACCGCGGCCAAGCCGAAGATCGCCGATTACCCCTTCACCACGCTGGCTCCCAACCTGGGCGTCGTCCGCGCCGGTGACGAAGAGTTCGTCATCGCCGACATTCCCGGCCTGATCGAGGGCGCGCACGAGGGGCATGGGCTGGGCGACCGGTTCCTCGGTCACGTCGAACGCTCGCGCATCCTGCTGCACCTGATCGACGGCACGGCCGACGACGTCGTCGCCTCCTACCGCACGATCCGGAACGAGCTGGAGGCCTATGGCGGCAACCTCGCCAACAAGACCGAGGTCATCGGGCTGAACAAGTCCGACGCCCTGCTGGACGAGGAGATCGAGGAGAAGAAGGCGGCGCTGGAAGAGGCTTCGGGCGCCGAGGTCATGGTGCTGTCGGGCGCCACTGGCCAGGGCGTGAAGCAGGTGCTGTACCGTCTGCTGACCGTCATCAAGGACTCGAAGGCGGAAGAGCCCGAGGTCATCAACGCCCCGGCGACCCGCTCCATCCCGCGCCCGCCGGTCGGCCAGAAGCTGCCCGACGACGGTGAGATGCAGTGGGACGATGAAGCCGGCGAATGGGTCGGCGGCGAGGAAGACGATCTCGAGGAAGAGGATTTCGAAGAGGACGCCCTGGAAGAGGGCGAACTCGAAGAGGGTGAGGAGCTGGACGGCGAGGAGCAGGAAGGCGAAGAGGACGAAGCTCTTGACGGAGAGGAGCCGGAGGGCGAAGAGGACGGTTCGGACGACGATACGGACGGAACCTCCCGCCATGGCGCTTGACGCCCCTACCCTTCTCGAATCCCGCCGGCTGGTCGTAAAGATCGGTTCGGCCCTTCTGGTCGACGGGGAAACCCGGCAAATCCGCCGGGACTGGCTCGACGCGCTGGCCGACGACGTCGCCACCTGCCGCAAGCGCGGGCAGGAGGTGGTGATCGTCACCTCCGGCGCCGTCGCCTGCGGGCGGGAGCATCTGGGCCTCGTCGGCCGGGCGCTGAAGCTGGAAGAAAAACAGGCCGCCGCCGCCACCGGCCAGATCCGCCTTGCCCACGCCTATCAGGAAACGCTGGCCCGCCATGACGTCACCGTCGCCCAGGTGCTGGTGACGCTGGAGGACACGGAAGAGCGGCGGCGTCACCTGAACGCCCGCAACACCATCGACACGCTGCTGAAGCTGGGCGCGGTTCCCGTCATCAACGAGAACGACACGGTCGCCACCGCCGAAATCCGTTTCGGCGACAACGACCGGCTGGCCGCCCGCGTCGCACAGATGGTCAGCGCCGACACGCTGGTGCTGCTGTCGGACATCGACGGCCTCTACACCGCCGACCCGCGCAAGGACCCGGACGCCCGGCACATCCCCACCGTGCGCGAACTGACGCCGGAGATCGAGGGCATGGCCGGCGAGCCGCCCCCCGGCTACAGCAGCGGCGGCATGGTGACCAAGATCGCCGCTGCGCGCGTCGCCCTGTCGGCCGGCTGCCGCATGGTGATCGCCAAGGGCAAGCGCATGAACCCGCTGGCGGCACTGGAGCAGCGGCCGGAGGATGGCGGCGCGCTCTGCACCTGGTTCCTGCCGTCGGCCGAGCCGACCAGCGCCCGCAAGGCCTGGATCGCCGGCCATGTCAACGCCACCGGCGTGCTTGTGGTCGATGACGGCGCCATGCGCGCCCTGTCCCACGGTGCGAGCCTGCTGCCCGCCGGCGTCAGTGCCGTGCAGGGAGACTTCGACCGCGGCGACGTGGTGATCGTCCGCACGCAGGAGGGGCGCGAGGTCGCCCGCGGCCTCGTCGCCTACAGTGCCGACGACGCCCGCAAGATCCTGCGCCACAAGAGCACCGAGATCCCGGAGATCCTGGGCTATCAGGGGCGTGACGAGATGATCCACCGCGACGATCTGGTGGTGCGGTGACCGTGATGTCGCGCAGCCCGATCCGCGCCATCCTGTGGGACATCGACGGTACGCTGATGGACAGCGAGCCCTGGCACCAGCAGATCACCGTCGATGTCTGCCGCGGCTATGGCCATGAGCTGAGCGAGGAGGACTGCCGGTCGATGCATGGCGTGGCCTTCCGCGAGATCTACGCCGCCCTGCATGCCCGCCGCCCCTTCCCGATCGACCTGCATGCCTGGGCCGACGAGATCAACACCCAGTATGTCGCCAACGTCGACCGGGTGCGCCCGCGCGAGGGTGCCTTCGCCCTGGTGGAGGCCTTCGCCGCCCGCGGGCTGGCCCAGGCCTGCGTGTCGAACGGCGGGCGCATGATCGTCGATGCCAACATGCGGGCGATGGCGATCCCGCATTTCCGCTTCAGCATCGCCCGCGAGGACGTTGCCAACGGCAAGCCCCATCCGGAGCCCTACCTGCTGGCGGCGAAGATGCTGGGATTGCCGGCGGACGCCTGCGCGGTGATCGAGGACAGCCCCACCGGCGCCCGCAGCGCCAAGGCTGCCGGCATGCTGACCATCGCCTGGCCCCAGCACCCCGCCGTGGTGTTCGACACGGTGGACCATCTGGTCGAGGATCCGGGGTCGCTGGATTGGGATGCGCTTTGCGGATGAGAGGGCGCTGCCGGCCGCGCTCTCAGTCCAACGTCCACTTTGCCATCTGCGGGAACGGGGGCAGACCGTTGTCGCCCATGAAAGCGAACATCCCCGCATAGCCGGTGAAGTCTGCCTGCGCCAGATTGATCAGGCCGGAATGGGTTCCCTGCTCGATCCAGGCCCGCATCGGGTGGGTGCCCTCATAGCCGCTGCACCGGTAGGAGCCGGGAAAGAACAGGCATTCCTGCGGCAGGCCCAGATGCTGGACCACCGCGTAGGACCAGGCCTGCGACATGAACTCGCCCTGGCGGGCGGCCCTGGTCAGGATCGGGTCGGGGGTTCCGTCGCGCGCGGTCTGGTCGGCGAGGATGCTGTCGATGTCCTCCTGCACGTCACGCCCCAGCGACGGCCAGTATCGGCGCGGCAGGACGATGATGTGCCCCGCCTCGTGCAGCAGGTCGCCCGGCCCCAGAAGCGTCTCCGGATCGACATGCAGAGCCCCGGCCTGGATGTTCACACCGGGCAGGAAGCCGCCATGGGCAGCGCCGCCATACTCCACCTGCATGCCGATGCCACGCAGGAACGCGACAATGGGCTCCAGCGCTTCCGGATGAAACATCCGCCCTCTCCGCCAATTCGAAAACCGGCGTGGATATTCTCGCACAGGACGCAAGCGCGCAAGGTGCAGGCGTGCATCCGCCCGGCGCGCGTTGTCGCATTCAAGTGGATGGAGTGCGGAGCCGGTTGGCGCGCTACTTCTGGATATTGACCACAGCCGACACCGGGGCCAGCGCGATGCCACGATCCGCCAGAGCGGTCATCCAGAGATTGAGGCGCTCGATCGTCGTCGGATAGGGGGAGGCGAAACCGACGGCGGCGCCGTTGGTCTTGGCAAGCTCCTCCAATTCACGCAGCTGGTCGTCGATGGCGCCGCGCGACAGGTCACGGTCGATGACGCGGTCGCCCAGCGCCCGCGGTACGCCGGCCAGATTGGCGAGCGGCCCGGCGACGCTCTTGGGATTGGCGCGGGCATCGACCAGCAGCAGGCCGCGAGCCTTCAGCGCGTCGATCACCGGCTGCATCGCCGCCGGGTTGGCGGTGAACTTGCTGCCGGTGGTGCTGGTGATGCCGACATAGCCTACCGCCTTGCCCAGCGACCATTCCAGCCGCTCCATGTTACGGTCGGGGCCGAGCATGGTCAGCAGCGCATTGGGGCCGGGATCGTCGCGCGGGTAGTTCAGCGGCTCCATCGGCACCGACAGCATCACCTCGTGCCCTTTGGTGCGGGCACGCTCGACCCAATCGTCCAGCCGCTCGGCATAGGGCAGGAAGGCCAGCGTGATGCCGGGCGGCAGCTTCGCCAGCGCATTGCCGGTGGTGACGCCGCTGAGCCCGAGGTCGGACATCACGATGGCGATGCGCGGCCGCTTGTCGGTCGCCGGGAATGGCCGGGCATAGACCTGCCAGGGCTTGCGCCCGTCCTGGGCGATGCGCGGCAGCGGGCCGTTGCGGCTGTCCTCCACCAATCCCGGCACCGGGGCCGGAACCAGCGTCACCGCCGCCGCCGGAACACCCGGCAACGGCAGTGGGGCGGCATCGGTCGGCAGCGGCGGCGGAGCCGCCGATGCTGCAACCTTGGGCTCCGGCGGAGGAGGTGGTGGCAGTGGGGCGACCGCCACCGTCGTCGACGGAATCGACGCCTGCCATGCGTCCCGCGTCGCCCCACCGTTCAGCGCCAGCCAACCGGCCAAGCCGGCATAGGCGACCGCCACCACGGCGACGGCACCAAGCAGGGCTTTGGAGAGCGGCTTGCGCGGCCGCCCTGCCGGGGCGTCTCCATTGCGACGGAAACGGCGCAGCCAGCCGAGTCCGGGGCGCAGGCCCCGGACATCGAACCGCAGACGACCGAGCAGGGCGGGAGCCTTCACCGTCGTTCGCTCCGGTCAGCGCGCCGCGGAGCGCTGCTGGAACAGGGCGACGCCACGCAGCAGATCCAGCGCGCGGGCGAGCTGGAAGTCGAAGGGCGGCTCCGCCCCCTCCGCCGCCGCACCCTCGGCCGGGGCGGGAGCGGCACCCGGAGCAGGGGCAGCACCGGGAGCAGCAGCACCGGGCGCCGCCGGGGCGGCACCTGCGCCCGGTCCCGGAGCCGGCGCTGCCGGGTTCGGGGCGGCCGGCGTGCCGGGAGCTGCCGGGTTGGTGGTGGCCGGACGCGGCGCCTTGCTGGCGGCGTCGGGGTTGACCAGCGCGCCCTTCAGATCGGCCTCGCGGCGGCGGATGACGTTCCTGTCCAGATCCTCCACCTTGGCGACATGCACCTCGATGTCCGGGGTGATGCCGAGCTGCTGGATCGAGCGTCCCGACGGCGTGTAGTAGCGCGCCGTGGTCAGACGCATGGCGCCATGGCCGGGCAGCGGGATGATGGTCTGCACCGATCCCTTGCCGAAGCTCTGGGTGCCCATGATGATCGCGCGCTTGTGGTCCTGCAGGGCGCCGGCGACGATCTCGGAAGCCGAGGCCGAGCCGCCGTTGATCAGCACCACCAGCGGCATGCCCTTGATCAGGTCGCCCGGCTTGGCGTTGAAGCGGGTGCCCTCCTCGGCGCGCCGGCCGCGGGTCGACACGATCTCGCCCTTCTCCAGGAAGGTGTCGGAGACCGAAACCGCCTGGTCGAGCAGACCGCCCGGATTGTTGCGCAGGTCGAGCACGAAGCCCTTCAGCTTGTCGCCCAGCTGCTGCTGGATGGAGGAGATCGCCTTCTCCAGCCCGCTCTGCGTCTGCTCGTTGAAGCTGGTGATGCGGACATAGCCGATGTCGCCTTCGGTGCGGAAGCGGACCGACTGCACCTTGATGACGGCGCGGGTCAGCGACACGGTGAAGGGTTCGCCCGCCTCGCCGCGGCGGACGGTGACCTTCAGCTCGCTGCCCACCGGCCCGCGCATCTTCTCCACCGCCTCGTTCAGGCTGAGGCCCATCACCGCCTCGCCGTTCAGCTGGACGATCAGGTCGCCCGGCTGCAGGCCGGCGCGGAAGGCCGGGGTGTCGTCGATGGGCGACACGACCTTCACCAGGCCGTTCTCCATCGTCACCTCGATGCCCAGCCCGCCGAACTCGCCGCGGGTCTGGACCTGCATGTCCTGGAAGCTCTTCTTGTTCAGATAGCTGGAATGCGGGTCGAGCGAGGTCAGCATCCCGTTGATCGCCGATTCGATCAGCTGTTCGTCGGTCACCGGCTCGACATACTCGGCGCGGACGCGCTCGAAGACGTCGCCGAACAGGTTCAGCTGCCGGTAGGTGTCCGACGAATTGCTGGACTGAGCAGTGACGGTGGCGACGCCGGCGCCCAGAAACACCAGAGCTGCCGCCGTTGCGGCGCGCTTGAACATCCTCATCTACCCTTGTCCTTTCCCCTCCGGGGCGCCGAACCCGCGTTGCGGATTGATCGGCTGGCCGTTTCGTCGCAGCTCGAAATAGAGATCCGGATTGCCGTCCGGCGGCATGACCGCCAGCGGTTCCCCGCTGGCCACCTTACGCCCGACGGCCGTTTCGATCCGGCCCAAACCCGCAATCAAACTATGATATCCGTTGCCGTGTTCCACGATCAAGATGAGGCCATAGCCTTTGAAGGGCCCGGCGAACACGATCGTGCCGCCGCGCGGCGCCACCACGGCGGCCCCGGCCCGGGTCTGGACCGTCACGCCACGGCTGGTCGCGCCATAGCGGTCGGCCTCGCCGAAGCGGGTCGTCAGCTTGCCGGCGGCCGGCAGAACCATGCCGGAGACGGCCGGCGGGCCGTCAGGAGACTTCGCGGCCAGCTCGCGCTCGCGTGCCGCCTCCCTGGCGGCTTCGTCCTTCGCGCGCTTTTCCTCGGCGGCCTTCTGCTCGGCGATTTTCTGTTCGGCGGCGCGCAGTTCGGCCAGCTTTCGTTCGGCCTCCTTGCGCTCCGCCTCCTTCTGGGCGACGAGCCGGCGCTCGGCCTCGCGCTTTTCCGCTTCGCGCTTGGCGGCTTCCTTGCGTTCCGCCTCGCGCCGCTCGGCTTCGCGGCGGGCGGCGGCCTCGATGGCGGCGCGGCGTTCGGCCTCGATGCGCTCCATCAGCTGGCGCAGGTCGGTGGCCTGCCCCGACAAATCCGCCATGCGCTGGCCGACCTGGACGCGCTCCTCCTCCGTCTGGCGCGACAGCTCCTCGCGCCGGGCGATCAGGCGGTTCATCTCGTCCTGCTTTTCGGTCAGCGCCACCCGCGCCGCCAATGCCTTCGCCCGCTGGTCGACCAGTTTGCCACGGGTGTCGGCCAGCGCGGTCAGCGCCTGGGACAGCGCATCGGCCCGCGCCTTCAACGCCGGCACCGCGTCGCGCAGCAGCAGGGCAGAGCGCAGGGTGTCCACGGGGCTTTCCGGCCGGGCCAGCGCCGCCTCCGGCGGGATGCGCGCCAGCCGCTGGAGGGCGGCCAACAGGGTGGCGATCTGCTGGCGCTCCGCGTCGAGACCGGCGGAGCGCTCGCGCTCCTCCCCCTCCAGGGCGGTGAGCGAGTCTTCGAGCTGGTCGAGCGTCTGTTCCTGCCCGCGCGCCTGATCGGCCAGCGCAATCAACCGGCCGCGCAGGGTGTCGAGTTCGGTCTGGAGCGCCTGGGACTGGCGTTCCAGCTGCTGCTGGCGCTGCTTGCCGGTCTGAAGCTGCTGCTCGACCCGCTTGAGGGTGTCCTTGGGAGCTTCGGATTGGGCGTTCGCCGGCTGGGCGAGGATCAGGCCGGCGATGACGACGAAGCCGGCGAGGATACCCTCTCCCGCCCCGGGAGAGGGAAGGGGCCCGCCGCAAAGCGGCGGGAAGGGTGAGGGGTGAGACAAAGAACGGGATCCATGTCCGGAATACCCCTCACCCTCCCCATGCTTCGCATGGGTCCCCCCCCTCTCCCGGGGCGGGAGAGGGTGTGACTGGCGGGGACCCGGCGCCATCCGCTATTCCGCCGCCGCGCGGGCGGCGGTGCGGACCAGCAGGTTGCGGCCGGTCATCTCCGCCGGCTTGGGCAGGCCCAGCAGGTCGAGCAGCGTCGGAGCGATGTCGGCCAGACGGCCGCTGTCGATCCGGGCGCCGGCCGGGCCGTTGACCAGCACCAGCGGAACCTTGTCCAGCGTGTGGGCGGTGTGCGGCCCGCCGGTCTCCGGGTCCTTCATCAGCTCGCAGTTGCCATGATCGGCGGTGATCAGCATGGTGCCGCCGGCACGGCGCACCGCGGCCTCCACCTGGCCGACGCTGCTGTCGACCGCCTGCACGGCCTTGATGGCCGCGTCCAGCATGCCGCTGTGGCCGACCATGTCGGGGTTGGCGAAGTTGACGACGATCAGGTCGTACTTGCCCGAATCGATGGCGCCGACCAGCTTGCCGGTCACTTCCGAGGCCGACATCTCCGGCTGCAGATCGTAGGTGGCGACCTTCGGCGACGGGATCAGGATGCGGTCCTCGCCCTCATAGACCCGCTCCTCGCCACCGTTGAAGAAGAAGGTGACGTGCGGATACTTCTCGGTCTCGGCGATGCGCAGCTGCTTCAATCCGGCCTCGGAAACCACCTCGCCCAGCACCTTGGTCAGTGTTTTGGGCGGAAAGATGGTGGTCATCAGCTTCGCCAACGCCGACGAATATTCGACCATGCCGACCACGGCGGCCAGCTTCGGCGCGCCACCCTCCGGGGAACTGGCCACCGGGAAGCCGTCGAAATCCTTCTCGACATAGGCGGCCAGGATTTCGCGGGCGCGGTCGGCGCGGAAGTTCGCCATCAGGATGGCGTCGCCGTCCTTCATGCCGGCGTAATCGCCGATCACCGTCGGCAGGATGAACTCGTCATGCTTGTCGGCGGCGTAGCTCTGCTCGATGGCCTGGATCGGGTCGGCGGCGCGCTCGCCCTCCGCCCTGGTCATCGCGGCATAGGCCTTGGCGACGCGGTCCCAGCGCTTGTCGCGGTCCATCGCGTAATAGCGGCCGATGACGGTCGCCACCTCGACGCCCGGCAGCTCGAAGACGTCGGCCATGAACTCGGCGACCTGATCCTTGGCGCTCTGCGGCGGAACGTCGCGGCCATCGGTGAAGGCATGGACCGCCACCGGCACGCCCTCGCGCGACAGCACGCCGGCCAGCGCAGCGATATGGTCCTGGTGCGAGTGGACGCCGCCCGGCGACATCAGGCCCATCAGGTGGACGCGCCCACCGGTCCTGTGCATCGTCTTGACGAGGTCGTTCAGCGCGGCGTTGCGCTCCAGATCGCCCTCGACGATGGCATGGTCGATCATCACGAGGTCCTGCATGACGACCCGGCCGGCGCCGAGATTCATGTGCCCGACCTCGGAGTTGCCCATCTGGCCCTTGGGCAGGCCGACCTCCTCCTCGCTGGCGTCGAGGAAGGCCGTCGGTTCGGCCGACCACAGGCGATCCCAGTTCGGGGTCTCGCCCAGCGCAATCGCGTTGTCGGACCGCTCCTCGCGATAGCCCCAGCCGTCCAGGATGCAGAGGACGACGGGGCGGGGTCGGTTGGTCTCGGTCATCGCGCTTACCTTTCTCGAAAGGTTGTGGTCTCGGAGTTTCGTGTTTTCAGCTCCGGCGCTTTTCCGCGCGCCGGATGCGACGCTCGGAATCAGGACCTGTGATAGGGGTGACCGGCAAGAATTTGTTGAGCGCGATAGAGTTGCTCCGCAAGCATGCCGCGCACCAGCATGTGGGGCCAGGTCATCGGCCCGAAGGCGAGCAGGAAGTCGGCCCTCGCGCGCACCGCGTCGCCATGTCCGTCGGCACCGCCGATCAGGAAGGCGAGATCGCCGGCGCCGCGGTCGCGCCAGTCGCCGATCTTCGCGGCGAAACTCTCGCTGGGCAGCGCCTTGCCGCGTTCGTCCAGCGCCACGACGATGGCGCCGGCCGGCACGGCGGCGAGCAGCAGCCCGGCCTCCTGCCGTTTCAATTCGTCGGAGGAGAGGCGTTTCTTCACCTCGACCTCCTTCAGGGTGAAGGGCCAGCCGAGCCGTCCGACATACTCGTCGAACAGGTCGCGGGTCGGTCCACCCCGCGACCGCCCAACGGCGGCGAGCCACAGACGCATGATGCGGCCCTCCGCCTCCGGTTCGTCAGGCGCTCAACCGCGCCGTGCCCGACGGCGTCGGCAGCTCCAGACCCCACATCTTTTCGATGTTGTAGAAGGTCCGGACCTCCGGCTTGAACAGGTGGACGATCACGTCGCCGGCATCGACCAGCACCCAGTCGCACTGGGCCATGCCTTCCATCTCGACGCCGCGGACGCCGGCCTGCTTCAGCTTTTCGGCCAGCTTCATCGCCATGGCGCCGATATGCCGCGTGTTGCGGCCCGACGCCACGATCATGTAATC
This sequence comes from Azospirillum sp. 11R-A, assembly GCF_049472615.1. Classification (NCBI taxonomy): domain Bacteria; kingdom Pseudomonadati; phylum Pseudomonadota; class Alphaproteobacteria; order Rhodospirillales; family Azospirillaceae; genus Azospirillum; species Azospirillum sp. 11R-A. Next base: position 326,819 of record NZ_JBCEBL010000001.1, read on the forward strand.
GGCGAAGGTGGTTTTCCCGGCGAGATCGATGACGGTCACGTCATCTGCCTGGTCGGCGTCGAGCGACGCCTGGATGAGCGCCTTCAGGTCCTGCGGTTCCAGGATCTGGGGAACGGCGGCTGGCCGCGGAGCGGTCGCGGCCGTTTCGGTGTGCGTGGTGATGGCTCCAAACCTCTTGCAACGGTTTCACGACCCGGCGGCCCGTGCCTGCCGGATCGCCGTCGCCGAGGCCGGGTGCAAGGGGTTGCGTAAGAACGCCCAGGCCGGCCGCCTGCGGCGCGCCAGCCCTTTTACCCCAGACACCGACACCCGCCGACGGGTGTAGCGCTGGGCGGCCTTGCCGCTCAACGCACCAAGAGAATAGGTTGGACGGGCGAAAACCGCAACGGCCACCGAGTCGAAGATTCGATTCCAGTGCTTCCAGCGTGGAATTTGCCGCAAATTGTCCGCCCCCATCAACCATACGAAGCGGGTTTTGGGGAAGCGGCGCTGAAGCTTGGCCAGCGTATCGGCGGTGTAGCGGGTGCCGAGCGCGGTCTCGATGGCCGTCACCTCGATCCCGGGATGGGCGGCGACGGCCCGCGCCTCCGCCAGCCGTTCGGGCAGCGAGGCCATGCCGGAGGTGGATTTCAGCGGGTTCTGCGGACTGACCATCCACCAGACGCGGTCGAGCCCGAGTGCCTTCAGCGCGAACAGGCTGATGTGCCGGTGCCCGGCATGGGCCGGATTGAACGACCCGCCGAGAATGCCGACAGTCAGCCCGGCATAGAGCGGGCCGGAATAGAGGCTGGGGTCTTTTTGGAATCCGGACGTCAACCCGTAGCGGTCACCCTCTCCCCGGGGGGAGAGGGTTTCAATGGTGGGAAGGGCGTCGATTTTAAGGCCGCGTCTGGCCATCGCCGCGCACGACATACTTGTAGCTGGTCAGCTGCTCCGCACCCACCGGGCCGCGGGCATGGAACTTGTCGGTGGAGATGCCGATCTCCGCCCCCATGCCGAACTCGCCGCCATCGGCGAACTGGGTCGAGGCGTTCCACAGCACGATGCCGCTGTCCACCCGGGACAGGAACCGTTCCGCCACCGACGGATCCTCGGTCAGGATCGATTCGGTGTGGTGGGAGCTGTGGGCGTCGATGTGATCGATGGCCCCATCCACCCCATCCACCACGCCGCAGGCGATGATGGCGTCGAGATACTCGGTGTCCCAATCCTCCGGCACCACCGCCGTCACCCGCGGATCGACCGCCTGGGCCGCCGCATCGCCGCGCACCGCGCAGCCGGCATCGAGCAGATCCTTCACCAGAACAGGCAGGGCCTTGTCGGCGATGGCACGGTCGACCAGCAGCGTCTCGGCGGCGCCGCAGATGGAGGTCCGGCGCATCTTGGCGTTCAGGACCACCTTGCGCGCCTTCTCCAGGTCGGCGGCGGCATCGACATAGACGTGGCAGTTGCCGTCCAGATGCTTGATGACCGGCACCCGGCTCTCGTCGGCGATGCGCTGGATCAGCGACTTGCCGCCGCGCGGAATGATGACGTCGATGTAATCGCGCATGGTCAGCATGTGGCCGACGGCGGCGCGGTCGGTGGTCGGCACCAGCTGGATCGCCGCCTCCGGCAGCCCGGCCTCGCGCAGGCCCTGGGCCAGACAGGAGGCGATGGCGCGGGACGAGCGGATGCTCTCCGACCCGCCGCGCAGGATGGCGGCGTTGCCCGACTTCAGGCAGATGCCGCCGGCATCCGCCGTCACGTTGGGCCGGCTTTCATAGATGATGCCGACGACGCCCAGCGGCACGCGGACGCGCTGGATGCGCAGGCCGTTGGGCCGCGTCCACTCCGCCAGCACGCCGCCGATGGGATCGGGGAAGTCGGCGATGTCCTCAAGCCCCTTGGCCATCGCCTCGATGCGCGTGTCGTCCAGCATCAGCCGTTCGCGCATGGGACCGGACAGGTCGCGGGCGTTCGCCATGTCCTCGGCATTCGCCGCCTTGATCTCGGCGGCGCGGGCGCGGATGGCCGCCGCCGCCGCCCTCAGCGCCCGGTCCTTCGACGGTCCTGGCACGGTCGCCAGCGCGGCCGCGGCGGCGCGGGCAGCGCGGCCGAGGGCGATCATCTGGTCGTGCAGGGCGTCGGCGGTATCGAGCAGGGCGGACATGAAGGTCTCCGGACACTCTATCCGTTGAAGGGACGACGACCTTAACGAATTGTTCGGGGTTGCGAAAGCCGCGTGGTTGTGGGACTTCGGCGTTGCGGTATGGGCGGGCGTGTGCAAAACGCAACGCGCCGGCCGCGCCGGAGCAAGGTTTTCGGGCCACAAGGCTTTCGGATAGGATGACATGCTGACGCTGCTGCTGATCGTCTCCGCCTTTTTCGCCGGCGTGTTGAACGCCGTGGCCGGGGGCGGCAGCTTCCTGACCTTCCCCGCACTGATCCTGGCCGGCGTGCCGCCGCTGAACGCCAACGCCACCAGCACCGTCGCGGTGTCGCCCGGCGCGCTGGCCAGCGCCTTTGGCTACCGGCGGGAGCTGGGACGCATCCGCGAGGTGCACCTGCCCTCCTTCCTCGGCATCAGCCTCGTCGGCGGACTGCTGGGCGCGCTTCTGCTGCTGTGGACGCCGCAGCGGACCTTCGAGGTCATCGTGCCGTGGCTGCTGCTGTTCGCGACGCTGCTGTTCGCCATCGGCCCGACCGCCTCGGCCTGGGTCCGCCGCAACGTCACCATCGGCCACGGCACGGTGCTGGCGGTGCAGTTCCTGATCGCGGTCTATGGCGGCTATTTCGGCGGCGGCATCGGCATCCTGATCCTGGCGACGCTCGGCGTCTTCGGCCTGACCGACCTGCATGCGATGAACGGGCTGAAGTCGCTGGTCTCCGGTTGCCTCAACGCAGTGGCGGTGGCGGCCTTCGTCGCCGGCGGCGCGGTCTATTGGACGGAGGCGCTGATCATGCTGGTCGCCGCGATGGCCGGCGGCTATGCCGGCGCCTCGGTCGCCCGCCACATCCCGCCACCGGTCCTGCGCAAGCTGGTGATCCTGGTTGGGGCGGCGATGACCATCTATTTCTTCCTCACGAAAGCCTGACCCGAACGGAGCCCGCCGGCATGACCGCCCCTATCGAACGTCCCCCTCTTGATCGCGAGTCCCTGCCCTACCGTCCCTGCGTCGGCATCATGCTGCTGAACGACCGCGGCGAGGTGTTCGTCGCCAGGCGCTGCGGGTCGGAGGCCGACTGGCAGATGCCCCAGGGCGGCATCGACGAGGGCGAGGACGCCCGCAGCGCCGCCTTCCGCGAGCTGGAAGAGGAAATCGGCACGGCGAAGGCGGAGTTCATCGCCATGACCGCCGCCCCCCACCGCTACGACCTGCCCGACGATCTGCTGGGCAAGGTGTGGAAGGGCCGCTGGCGCGGGCAGGAGCAGATGTGGATGCTGGCCCGCTTCACCGGCGACGAGGCCGACATCCGGCTCGACACCGACCATCCGGAATTCGACGCCTGGAAATGGATCGACGCGGAAGAACTGCCGGGCCTGATCGTCGCCTTCAAGCGCCCGGTCTATGAGTCCGTCCTGGCCGAATTCCGTCCGCTGATCGCGCGGGCGAAAGGCTGACGCATCCTGCCGGGGGCCAGCCTCTCCGCCATGTCCCATTTTTGATTGCGGTTATCCCCAACTTCCCGCCGCCGCCCCCTCCGTCTGAAGCTTGCGCTTAACGAATCCTTGAGACGCAGTCTGGCAACGTCGCTGCTGCAACCGGAATGCGCAAGAATGTGCCTGCCGTAGACGGAGGGGTGGCGTGTCGCTGATCAAGTGGACGGAGGAGGATGACGGCCGGCTCCGCCTGGGCCTGCCGAGCGACCTCGATTTGCCCATGGCGCAACCTCTGCTGGACAGTTTGCGCGCCGCCTTCAAGGCGTCGGCCGACGTCACCGTCCAGGCCGACGCCGTGGAGCGCATCAGCGCCGCCTGCATCCAGGCGCTGGTCGTCGCCGCCCGCGATGCGGCCGAGCGCGGGGCCGCCTTCGTCCTCGCCGCCCCGTCCGAGGTCCTGTCCGAAGCGTGCGAGGATCTGGGACTCGCCGCCTGGCTGAAGCAATGGAGCCGAGCGTGAAGAAGAAAGTGATGACGGTGGACGATTCGCGCACCATGCGCGACATGGTGTCCTTCACCCTGCGGGGCGCCGGCTATGACGTGGTGGAAGCCGCCGACGGCCAGCAGGCGATGAGCGCCATCGCCACCAACAAGGTGGATCTGGTCATCACCGACCTGAACATGCCGGTGATGGACGGGCTGACCCTGATCCGCAGGCTGCGCGCCATCCCGGCCCACCGCACCCTGCCGATCCTGATGCTGACCACCGAAGCGGACGAGAGCAAGAAGGCGGAGGGCCGGGCCGCCGGCGCCACCGGCTGGATCGTGAAGCCCTTCAACCCCGACAAGCTGGTGTCGGTGGTGCAGAAGGTCTGCGGCTGACCGCAAGCCGACGGATTCAGGGAGGGGTGCAGCCGTGGACGATCTCAGCCGCTTCAAACAGACCTACTTCGACGAGAGCGCCGAACTCCTGGCGGTCGCCGAGGCCGGGCTGCTGCGCCTCGCCCCCGGCGAAATCGACATGGACGAGGTGAACGCGATCTTCCGCGCCGTCCATTCGATCAAGGGCGGCGGCGGCGCCTTCGGCTTCAACGACCTCGTCGCCTTCGCGCATGAGTTCGAAACGGTGATGGATGGCGTGCGCAACGCCGAAATCCCGGTCAGCACCGAACTGGTCGACACGCTGATCCGCGCCAACGACGTGCTGGCCCGCCTGCTCGCCCACGCCGCCGACGAAACCGAGGTGCCGGCCGGCACCACCGTCGACACCGTCGCCGCCCTCCGCCGCTTCCTGGGCAAGGCCGGGGAGCCGGCGGACGAGGCCCCGGCCGAACCGGCCGCCGCCATCCAGGCTGCCGCAGGCTTCTATCCCGACGACGAGGATGACGAGGCCGGCATCTTCGGCGACGCGCTGGCGGCGATCCAGGCCGCGCGCGACGACCGGCCGGCGCCTGACGCCGGCCCCGTTCCTGAAGGGAAGGTCCGCTGGACCATCGTCTTCCGTCCGAAGGCCGAACTGCTGCTGTCGGGCAACGAGCCGACCTACATGCTGCGCGCCCTGCGCCGCCTGGGCGAGGCGGAGGTGGTCTGCCATCTGGACAGGCTGCCCTCCCTCCGCGACCTCGACGCCGAACTGCTGCACCTGTCCTGGACGGTGACGCTGCTGGCCGACCCGCAGGTGGACCGCGCCCAGATCGACGACGTGTTCGAGTTCGTCGCCGACGACTGCGACATCCGCATCAGCGCCGAAGCCCCGCCGCCAGCGCTCATCGCCCCCGCGCTCGTTCCGTCGGCGGAGCCGGTCACCGCCCCTGCCGCCAACCTGCCGGAGCCGGTCGCCCCCGCAGCCGCACCGGCCATCCTGACCGCCACCCCGGCCGCCACCACGTCGGGTGCAGCAAAGCCCGGCGACGGCGCCAAGCGGACGAATGGCGGCAGCGACCATGCCGGGCCGACCACCCACACCATCCGCGTCGATCTCGACAAGATCGACCGGCTGGTCAACATGGTCGGCGAGATGGTCATCACCCAGGCGATGATCGCCGAGCATCTGCGCGACCTGCCGCCGGGCCAGTTCCAGGAACTGCTGGAGGGGCTGGAAGGCCTTGCCCAGCACACCCGCGAACTGCGGGAAAGCGTGATGTCGATCCGCGCCCAGCCGGTTTCCAGCGTCTTCTCGCGCATGCCGCGGCTGGTGCGCGAATGCGCCGCCGTGACCGGCAAGGAGGTGATGCTGGTCACCACCGGCGAGACGACGGAGGTCGACAAGACGGTGGTGGAGAACCTCGTCGACCCGCTGACCCACATGATCCGCAACTCCATCGACCATGGGCTGGAAGGCCCGGAGGAGCGGGAGCGCGTCGGCAAGCCGCGCGCCGGCACCGTGCATCTGTCGGCCGCCCATCGCTCGGGCCGCATCGTGATCGAGGTCACCGACGACGGCCGCGGCATCAACCGTGCCAAGGTGCTGTCGAAGGCCATCGAAAAGGGCCTGGTGCAGCCGGGTGCCAGCCTGTCGGACGAGGAGATCGACCACCTGATCTTCCTGCCCGGCTTCTCCACCGCCGATCAGGTGTCGAACCTGTCCGGCCGCGGCGTCGGGATGGACGTGGTGCGGCGGAACATCTCCAGCCTGGGCGGGCGGATCGGCGTCTATTCGACGCCGGGCGAAGGGTCGCGCTTCGTCCTGTCGCTGCCGCTGACGCTGGCGGTGCTGGACGGCATGGTGATCTCGGTCGGGGAGGAGCGCTTCGTCCTGCCGCTGACCAACATCGTCGAAAGCCTGCGCCCCAAACCCGCCGACCTGCATGGGCTGGTCAACAAGTGCGACGTGATGATGGCGCGCGGCGAATATGTCCGGCTCGTCCATCTGCACCGGCTGTTCGGCATCCCCAAGGCCATCGACGACGCAACCAAGGGGCTGGTCGTGCTGGTGGAGACGGAGGACGGCTCCCGCCTCGGCCTTGTGGTGGACGAGGTGCTGGGCCAGCAGCAGGTCGTCATCAAGAGCCTGGAATCCAATTTCCGCCGGCTGGACGGCGTCGCCGCCGCCACCATCCTGGGCGACGGCCGCGTCGCCCTGATCCTGGACGTGGCGGGCCTGCGCGAAATGAGCCGCCATGGTTCAGGCACCGGCGCCGGCACTGGCAACGCCTCCGGCGGCAGCCCCCCGCCTTCCCCGTCCCTGCCCGCCCCGGCGGACAAGTCCGACCAGCGTCAACGCCAAACGGTTTGAGGTTCAGCGATGAGCAGTTCCACCGCAATCGCCCCCGTCAGCTCCCGCACCGATCTCCAGCCGGCCGGCGCCGCGAACGGCAGCGAGGAGCAGTATGTCACCTTCACCGTCGGCAGCGAGGAGTACGGAGTCAACATCCTGGCAGTTAGGGAAATCCGCGGCTGGACGCCGGAAAGCCGGTTGCCCAATCTTCCCGACTATGTCCGCGGCGTGATCAACCTGCGCGGCATCATCATCCCGATCTTCGACCTGCGGGCCCGCTTCGGCGGTGGCCTGACCCAGGTGACGAAGCGTCATGTCGTGGTGGTGATGCAGGTGGGGGAGCGAACGCGCGGCATCCTGGTCGACGCCATTTCCGACATACTCGCCATCGGCCACGACGCCATCAAGCCGCCACCCGATGTCGACAGCGGTCTGGTCGACGCCGAGTATCTCAGCGGCCTCTACACCGCCGAGAACCGGATGGTGACCCTGCTCAATGTGGGGAAGCTGTTCGCTGGCGAGCATGTCGACCAGGACGCCACCCGCGCGGCGTTGGAGCCGACCTGATACCGGTTGGCGATCCCCCGGCTGCGCAGGCCGCAACGAGAAGCCATAAAAAGAGGGAACGTCAGCGATGGCCACCGACGGTACGATCGCCAAATCCGGCACCTTCCTCAGCAACATGCGCATCGCCAGGCGGCTGTGGCTGGTCTTCGGCCTGCTGCTGGTTCTGATCGCCGCCCAGTCCGGCACCGGCATCTATGGGCTGGACGGGCTGAACCGCCGCATCGACAGCGTCATCGCGTCGGGCGACCTCGCCGTCTTCGCCAAGGATCTGGAAAGCCGCCTGGGTGCGCAACGGCTGCAAACCCGGGAATACATCAATCTCGGCACCACCGAGGCGCTGGACCGGCTGCGCGTCCTGCGCGGGGAGTTCGAATCGGCGATGTCGGACCGGCAGGCCATGATGAAGGCCTCCCCCCAGGCCGCCGCTTTCGCCGACCTCAACAGCCTGCATGGCGCCTATCACGAGAAATTCGACGCGGTGCGGACTGTGCGCGAGCGCGCCGACCGGACGCTGCACGAGCGCATGGACCCGCTCGGCGCCCAGGTGACCAAGCGGCTGGAAGAGGCGGTGGCTGCGGCCGACGCCTCCGGCGACAAGGACATCGCTTTCGGCATGCAGGAGGTGGAGAAGCGCTGGCTGCTGACCCGCTTCTACGCCAACCGCGCCATCGGCCTGCGCGATCCGGCCGCCGCCGCCCAGGTGGAGGCGGAAGGCAAGGCGATGGGCGACGGGATCGCCCGGCTGTCCACCCTGCTGCAGAACAATGCCGTCCTGTCCGTGGCCCTGCGCGACGTCGACGCCCGCGCTGCCGAATACCGCAGCGCCTTCCGCGAGATCGTCGCCGCCAATGACGACGCCAAGCGCCGCACCGACGACCTCGTGACCGCCGCATCCGCGGTCAACCGTGCCATCGACGGCATCGTCGCCTCCATCGCCGCCGGCTCCAGGGCCATCGAGCAGCATGCCGGCAGCGAAGCCGCCTTCACCATCCGCCTGACGGTCGGTCTGGGCCTGCTGTCGCTGGTGATCGGCATCGTCGCGGCCAACCGCATCGCCGCCTCCATCGTCGGGCCGGTCACCGGCATCCGCCGGGTGATGACCGAACTGACGGAGGGCAAGCTGTCGGTCAGCGTCCCCCACACCGGCCAGCAGGACGAGCTGGGCGACATGGCCCGCGCCGTCGACGCCTTCAAGGACGAGGCGGTGGAGGCCCTGCGCTCCCGCATCGCGCTGGAACGGGTGTCGGCCAACATCATGATGGCCGATGCCGACGGCCGCATCCTCTACGCCAACGATTCGATTTTGGCGATGTTCCGCCATGCCGAGGCCGACCTGCGGACCGCGCTGCCCGGCTTCGATCCGAGCAGGATGGTCGGACAGAATTTCGACGTCTTCCACCGCGATCCAACCCACCAGCGCCGCCTGCTGACCGACCTGACCCACACCCATCGCGGCTTGGCCAAGACCGGCGGCCGCACCTTCCAGGTCATCGCCAACCCGGTGGTCAGCCGCCAGGGCGAGCGGCTCGGCACCGTCATCGAATGGCGCGACCTGACCGAGGAGCTGGCGATCGAGGCGGAGATCGGCGCCATGGTGGAGAATGCCGTGCGCGGCGACTTCACCCACCGCATCCCGCTGGACGGCAAGAGCGGCTTCTTCCGGCTGGTCAGCGAAGGCATCAACCGCCTGTCCGGGAACATCGCCGCCGTCACCGAGGATCTGGCAACGGTGCTGGAATCCCTGTCGCGCGGCGACCTGACCAGCCGCATCGACAAGCAGTACGAAGGCGTGTTCCAGCGGCTGAAGGACGACTTCAACGGCACGGTCGGCCGTCTGTCGGAGATCGTGCAGCGCATCGACCATGCCGCCGGCTCCATCGCCGTCGCCAGCCGCGAAGTGGCGGAAGGCAGCATGGACCTGTCGGAGCGGACCGAACAGCAGGCCTCCTCACTGGAGGAGACCGCGGCCAGCATGGAACAGCTCGCCGCCACCGTGCGCTCCAACGCCGACAACGCCCAGCAGGTCAACGGCTACGCCACCGAGGCGCGCGCCGCGGCCTCGCGCGGCGGGCAGGTGGCGACCAGTGCGGTGGAGGCGATGCGCCGGATCGAACAGTCGTCGCAGAAGATCTCCGACATCATCGGCGTGATCGACGAGATCGCCTTCCAGACCAACCTGCTGGCGCTGAACGCGGCGGTGGAGGCGGCGCGGGCCGGCGACGCCGGGCGCGGCTTCGCCGTGGTGGCGCAGGAGGTGCGGCAGCTCGCCCAGCGCTCCGCCCAGGCCTCGAAGGAGATCAAGGCGCTGATCCTGGACAGCGGCGGGCAGGTGCGCGAGGGCGTCGACCTCGTGCGGTCGGCCGGCAGCTCCCTGACGGAGATCGTGTCGGGCATCGGGCGCGTCGCCGATCTGGTGTCGGAGATCGCGCGGGCGACCGCCGAGCAGGCCTCGGGCCTCGACGAGGTCAACATCGCCATCTCGCAGATGGACGAGATGACCCAGAAGAACGCCGCCCTGGTGGAGGAAAGCACCGCCGCCGCCCGCTCGCTGGAGGATCAGGCCGACCAGCTGCGCCAGCAGATGACCTTCTTCACCCTCGATCGCAGATCAGCCTGACCCGAGATCTCTTGACGATGCCCCCGGTGCCGCGATGACCGACCGCTCGCCCGCCTCACTGACCGAACCCGAGACGCTGCGGCGCCCCCCGGCCGCGCCGGCAGCGGTGTTCGGTGGCGCGCGCGAATTCCATTTCGAGCGGCACCATTTCGACCTGATCGCCGGCCTGCTCTATCAGCTGGCCGGCATCGCGCTGGCGCCGCACAAGGCGGAGATGGTCTATGCCCGGCTGGCGCGCCGCCTGCGCGAGCTGCGGCTGCCCGATTTCGACGCCTATTGCGCCCTGCTGCAAAGCGACGGCGTGGCCGACGAGATCGGCTTCCTGGTCAATGCACTGACCACCAACCTGACCAGCTTCTACCGCGAATCGCATCATTTCGACTTCCTCGCCTCCACCGTCCTGCCGGAACTGCGGACGCTGAACGCCCACCGGCCGAAACCGCGGCTGCGGCTGTGGTCGGCCGGCTGCTCCTCCGGACCGGAGCCCTACACCATGGCGATGGTGCTGGTCTCCGCCATGGGGGCGGAACTGCGCCGCTGGGACGCCCGCATCCTCGCCACCGACATCGACACCCACATGGTGGAAACCGCCCGGCGCGGCATCTACCCGCTGTCGGGCGCCACCGGCATTCCGCCGGCGATCCGCCAGCGCTTCACCACGGACACCCGGCTGGACGGCGAGCCGGCTGTGGCGATGGGCGAGGAGCTGAAGCGCCTCGTGACCGTCAAACCCCTGAACCTGCTGGAACATTGGCCGATGTCCGGCCCGTTCGACGCGATCTTTTGCCGCAATGTCCTGATTTATTTCGACCGCCGCGGCCGGATGCAGGTGATAGAAAACTTCGCCCGGATGCTCCGCCCTGGCGGGTATCTGTTCCTCGGCCACTCGGAGAGCCTGTATGGCGTGTCGAACCTGTTCCGGCAGGCCGGTCCGACCATCTACCGGAGGGAGTGAGCGATGAACGCCGAACCCCTCCCCCGGCAGGAGCCAGCCGGCCCGACGCCCCGCAACCGCATGGGAAGCGGTCGCTACTTCAACCGGGAATTCAACGCCGACACCGTCAAGATCGGGCTGGGCCAGCAGGCGGTCAGCGACCGTCCCGACCTGATGATCGCAACGACGCTGGGCTCCTGCGTGGCGGCCTGCATCAATGACCCGGTGCGCGGCATCGGCGGCATGAACCATTTCATGCTGCCCGACCTGCCGGCGAGCGAGCTTGAGGGGGCCGGCATGGCCGCGCGCTACGGCTCGGTCGCCATGGAGCGGCTGATCAACGCGCTGCTGGCCGCCGGTGCCGAACGTCAGCGCCTGCAGGTCAAGCTGTTCGGTGGCGGGCGCGTCATCGAATCGAGCTACGACATCGGCGGGCTGAACTGCCGCTTCGCACTGGATTACGTGCGGACGGAAGGGCTGGCGCTGGCCGGCCACGATCTGGGCGGAGGCTCCGCCCGGCGGGTGCATTACTTCCCGCACAGCGGACGCGCGCTGCGCCGCCTGCTGCGGCCGGAGGCGGCGGCCGACACCGTCACCCGCGAACGGCGTTTCATCACGCACCTGAGCCAGGCCCCCGAGGAGGGCGAGGTCGAACTGTTCACCCCCGCCGATCCGGAAGGGAGCTGACCCATGCCCAGACCGATCCGCGTCGTCATCGTCGACGACAGCGCGCTGATGCGCGAAATGCTGAAGGACATTCTGACCCGGGAAGCGGGGATGGAGGTGGCCGGGGTCGCCCGCGATCCCTTCGAAGCGCGCGAGGTCATCAAGGCCACCAACCCCGACGTCATCACGCTGGACGTCGAGATGCCGAAGATGGACGGGCTGTCCTTCCTGGAGAAGATCATGACCCTGCGGCCGACGCCGGTCATCATGGTCTCCTCCCTGACCCGCGAGGGGTCGGACGCCGCCATCCGCGCACTGGAGCTGGGGGCGGTGGACTGCGTCGCCAAGCCCGGCGGCTCCGAAGGACAGGGCTTCGAGGCGACGGCGATGGAGCTGGTTTCCAAGATCCGCGTCGCCGCCACCGCGCGCCTGACCATGCGACGCCCGGCCGCCACCCATGGCGTCCTGCCGACGCCGCGGCGTGCCGGCTCGGGCAAGCGGCTGATCGCGGTCGGCGCCTCGACGGGCGGGGTGGAGCGCATCCGCGACGTGCTGGCCGCCATGCCGGCCGACTGCCCGCCCATCGTCATCACCCAGCATATGGGTCCCAGCTATGTGCCCAGCTTCGCGGCGCGGCTCGACCGGCTGTCCGCCCCCACCGTGCGGGTCGCCGCCCATGGCGACCGCCCGGCCCAGGGGCTGGTGCTGATCGCCCCCGGCGACCGCCATCTCGCCATCGTCCGCGACACCGCCGGCTTCGTCTGCCACATCCAGGACACCCCCGCGGTCAGCGGCCACCGCCCATCGGTCGACGTGCTGTTCGCCTCCGTCGCCAAGGCGGCCGGCAACAACGCCGTCGGCGTCATCCTGTCCGGCATGGGCCGCGACGGCGCCATCGGCATGAAGGCGATGCATGACGCCGGCGCATTCACCATCGGCGAGCAGGAATCGAGCTGCGTCGTCTATGGAATGCCGCGCGCCGCCAGGGAGGCCGGCGCGGTCGCGGTCGAACTGCCGCTTGCCCAAATCCCCGCCGAAATGCTGCGCGCCTTCGACGCCGTCGGCGAACGCCCCCGCACCGCCCCGACCTGATCGGGGATCCGGGTAGAGTTTCCAAGGAGCACCAGTATGTTCAAGTCCGCCGCCCACGACGCCGTCCAGACCGGCCCTCGGAATGCCGCCCCCCGGGACGTCTCCGCGACGCCGGACGGCGACGCCAAGGTCGCGGTCACCGCGGAGCTTCTGTCCACCTGGCTCGGCTTCGCCGACGTGCAGCGCCGCACGCTCGACATCGTGCAGGGCGAGCTGACGCGCACCTCGGACCATGTGGAGACCTCCACCCTCGACCTGTCGGAGCGCTTCCGCGAACTGGCCCGGAAGGCGCTGGAGCAGTCCGAGCGGGTGGCCCAGATCGTCGACATGGCAGGGTCGGTCGACATCGACGGCGAGCGGGTGCCGCTCGACAGGCTGGTCGTCGGCATGCAGGACGTGATCACCGACATGGTGTCCAACATCGTCACCCTGTCGCGCCATGCCATGAGCATGGTCTATCTGCTGGACGACGTGCAGAAGGACGTGGCCGAGCTGGAGAAATCGATCGGCGACATCGACGGCATCAACCGCCAGACCAACTTCCTGGCGCTGAACGCGACCATCGAGGCCAGCCGGGCCGGCGAGGCCGGGCGGACCTTCGCCGTGGTGGCGCAGGAGGTTCGGCACCTCTCCCGCTCCACCGGCGAACTGGCCGACCGCATGCGCGGCACCGTCACCGCCGTGGTGAAGGGGGTGCGCAACGGCCACGACATCCTGCGCCAGATCGCCAACACCGACATGTCGCCGCAGATGCTGGCCAAGGAACGCGTCGACAAGACGATGGACAGCCTGGTGGAGCAGACCAACCATTTCCAGTCGGTGCTGGAGACGGCGGCGTCGGTGTCGTCCGACATGTCGTCCACCATCGCGCACGTCATCACCGGCATGCAGTTCCAGGACCTGACCAAGCAGCGAATCGAGGCGATCAACGACAGCCTCGCCATCATGAGCGCCGGGCTGGGAGAGCTGGAAACCCGCATCCGCGCCCAGGTGCCGCCCGCCATCGGCGCACGCGAACCGCAGGAATGGCTGAACCAGCTGATGGGCCGCTTCACGCTGAGCGAAATGCGCGAGCGCTTCGTGCGCAGGCTGCTGCTGGAAGGCACGGCCCTGGACGAAAACGGCGTGCTTGACCTCGATGCCGCAGGGGGAAGCAGCGCCGGCGGTGATATTGAACTCTTCTAGCGCGGTGCCCCCCGCCTGTACACTGAACCACATTTGCGGAAAGACGGGCCTATGGACTACGGGATCGAAGTGCGCGATCAGGAGGCGGTCATCCGCCTGCGCGGTCGCCTGACCTTCAACGACCACGCGAAGTTACGGGCACTGATCGGCGAAATGGGGCAGAACAAGCTCAAGCGTCAGGTCCTCGACCTGTCGTCGCTCGAATTCGTCGATTCCGCCGGCATCGGCATGCTTCTGATCGCGCGGGAGGAGATGGACCGCGCCGCCAAGCAGTTCATCCTGCGCGGTGCCGCCGGTCAGGTCAAACGGGTGCTGACCGTGGCGCAGATCGCCAAGATCGTCCCGATCGAGGACTGATCCCGGTGATCGACGGGACAATCCAGGGCACGACACAGGAGGCGGACCAGGCCGTCGGCTGCCGCACCCGCTTCGCCGGTCTTCTGGCGCCGGGGTTGGCGGCCGACCGGTTGAACCGGCTGGCGCTGGCGCTGCGCCTGTCCCCGGTGCAGGCGCCCGCCGGAGCGGCGCCGCTGGCAGTCCTGCTGGCCGGAGACGGGAGCGCCGTCCCCGAGTCCGACGCGCTCTGGCTCCCGCCCGTCGCCGCCTGGATCGAGCCGCCGGCCGATACCGGCGCTTCCGATACCGCCGACCGATTGGCGCCATTCCTGGCGGAGGCGGCGAAAAGCGACCTCTACCTGAACCTGACCACGGCCACCGCACACGACCTCCAGCTTGGCGGCAGGCTGCTGGCCGCGCTGAGCGCCCGCCATCCGCTGGAGGGGGACCGCCGCGACGACATCGAACTTGCGTTGCACGAGGCGGTCAGCAATGCGCTGGTCCACGGCAACCTCGGCGTCGCCGGCATGAAGGAGCTGAGCGCCCAGGAGCTGGAACGCTTTTCCCGCGACCTGGGCGACCGTCTGGCCGACCCGGTGCTGGCGGGCCGCCGCATCGTCGTCACGCTCCGGATCGATCCGGCGGAGGATGGCCGGCGTGTGGCGACGGTAGAGATCACCGACGAAGGCGCCGGCTTCACCCCGGGCCCGCGCGCCAACTCGGGAGCGTCGGGCCGCGGCCTCGACCTGATCGGCAACATCGCCGACGGGCTGACGATCGAGGATGGCGGCCGCCGCATCCGGATGAGGTTCCGGCTGTGACCGCGGATGGCTGGCATAATCCCGGCTGTGGAGCGATCCCGCCATCGGATGCCGGACACTCCGATGTGCAGGGTTCCGGCGACCAGCTCTGCGAATGCCGGATCCCCGACTGTACCGTCCTGGACTGCCCGATCTTGGTGGTGGACGACACCGCCTTCAACCGCACGCTGATCGGCGCCTTCCTCGCCGAGGCAGGCTTCCGGCAGGTTTCCTTCGCCGCCAGCGGGTTCGAGGCGCTGGCGATGATCGAGGCCGCCATCCCCGACCTGCTGATCCTGGACATCATGATGCCGGGAATGGACGGGTTCGAGGTCTGCCGCCGCCTGCGCGCGATACCCGAGACGGCCGACCTGCCGATCCTGGTGCAGACCGCGCTGTCGTCGGGCGAGGACCGCAACCGTGCCTTCACCGCCGGCACCACCGATCTGGTGTCGAAGCCGCTGGAGCGCACGGAGCTGCTGGCCCGCGTGCGCATCCATCTGGAAGACCGGGTGCTGATCCGCCGCCTTCAGATCTATCGGGCGCGGGTGGAGGCCGAGCTGTCCATCGCCCGGTCGATGCAGGAGCATCTGTTGCCGACCCCGGCGCAGAGCGCCGCCGTGGCCGCCGCCGCGGGCTGCCGCCTGCGCGCCCACAGCGTGATCTCGCCCAATCTCGGTGGCGATCTCTGGGGGGTGCTGCCACTGGGCGGGCGGCGCTTCGGCGTCTACCTGCTGAACGTCGCCGGCCGCGGAGTCTCGGCGGCGCTGAACGCCTTCCGGCTGCACGCCCTTCTGCAGGAGCTGGGTCCCGCCCATGGCGAGGACGCCGCCGTCCTGATGACCGCGCTGAACGACCGCGCCGCCGGGCTGCTGGCGCCGGGAGAGAAGGCCACCATGACCTATGGCGTGGTGGATGGCGAGGCCGGGCGCTTCATCCACGCCTCGGCGGACGGGGC
This sequence comes from Azospirillum sp. 11R-A, assembly GCF_049472615.1. NCBI lineage: Bacteria > Pseudomonadati > Pseudomonadota > Alphaproteobacteria > Rhodospirillales > Azospirillaceae > Azospirillum > Azospirillum sp. 11R-A. The sequence continues at coordinate 342,774 of NZ_JBCEBL010000001.1, forward strand.
GCCGCCGATGATCCTGAACGGCGACGGCAAGCCGGCGTTCGGTGCGGCCGCCGGCCTGCCGATCGGCATCGCGCCCGGCACCCGCTACCGCAGCGACGTGATGGAGTTGCCGCGGGGCAGCGTGCTGGCGCTCTACTCCGTCGCGGTTCTGGAGGCGCTGGACGCCGGTGGGACCGGGATCGGGCTCGGCTGGATGATCGCCCGTGCCGTAGCGGAGGGTGATGGCTTCGACGCCGTGGTCCGCTCGCTGGGCTCCGCCCTGGGACAGGCCGGCGGCGACGACCACACGCTGCTGTGGATCGAACGGGAGGCGGCGGAATGAGCAAGTCTCCGCCGTCAGACCTGCTTCCGGCCGAGGCGCGCGATGCCGTCGACGGGCTGGCCGGCGCCCGCGTGCTGATCGTCGACGACAACCGGATCAACCGTCACCTTCTGCTGGCCCTGCTGGAGCGCGGCGGCATCACCCTGATCGAGCAGGCGGAGGACGGGGAGGACGCACTGGTCCTGATGGAGCGCTTCAAGCCGGACCTCGTTCTGCTCGACCTGATGATGCCGCAGATGGACGGGTTCGAGATGTGCCGGCGCCTGCGTGCCGACCCACGCTGGAAGTCGTTGCCGGTTCTGGTGCAGTCCAGCCTGAGCCGGGCGGAGGACCGCGCCCGCGCCTTCGCCGCCGGCGCGACCGACTATGTCACCAAGCCGATCAACGCGGTGGAGTTGCTGGCCCGCGTGGGCATCCAGCTGCGCAAGCGGGCCATGCTGCGCGACCTGGAGCAGTATCACAGCCGCACGGAAAACGAGTTGGAGCTGGCCCGCGCCATGCAGGCCCGGATGCTGCCCGGCCCAGAGCGGCTGGCCGAGCTGGAGGCGGCGACCGGCATCGCCGTCCAGGCGCATTTCGCGCCCTCCTCCGAGCTTGGTGGCGATTTCTGGGGAATCGAGCGTCTGCCCGACGGCCGGGTCGCCGTCTATCTGGTCGATTTCTCCGGCCATGGGGTCGGTGCCGCGCTGAACACCTTCCGGCTGGATGCCATCTGCCGCCGGATCGGCAGCACCGACCTGACCCCGGCGGAGTTCCTGGAGACGGTGAACCGCCGGCTGTGCGGGCTGCTGCCCAGCGGCCAGTTCGCCACCATGCTGACCGGACTGATCGATCCGGTGGCCGGGGAGTTCCACTATGCGTCCGCCGCATCGACGGCGCCGATGGTCTGGCATCCCGGTGACGAGGCGCCGCGGCTGGGCGACGGCAGCGGGCTCCCGCTCGGCCTGCTCTCGTCGGTCACCTACGACGCCCGCCGGTTGCCGATGCCGCCCGGTGCCCGCCTGTTCCTCTATTCCGATGCGGCCATCGAAATCCCGATCGGCGGCGGCGAGGGCCACGAGGTTCTGGACGAGTACGGCCTCGCCACCCTGCTCGCCCGCCGCCTGCACGAGCCTGACGACGCCGGCCTGCTGTCCGGCCTGCTCGACGACCTGACCGCCACCGGCCCCATCGACGACGACCTGACGGCACTGCTGCTGACGCGCCGGCGATGACTGCCGGGCTGCCGGGCTGCCGGGCTGCCGGGCTGCCGGGCTGCCGGCCCGGCAACACCGGAACGCTGCGGCCCCAAAAGCAAAAAGGCCGCTCCCGAGGGAGCGGCCTTTCGCATTCGGCAGGAGCCGACCGATCAGCGCGAGTAGAACTCGATGACCAGGTTCGGTTCCATCTGGACCGGGTACGGAACGTCGGCCAGCAGCGGGGCGCGGACGAAGCGGCCCTTCAGCGCGCTGCTGTCGACTTCCAGATAGTCGGGGATGTCACGCTCGCCGGAAGCGGCGGCTTCCAGGATCAGCGCCATCTGCTTGGACTTGGCGCGCACCTCGACGGTGTCGTTGTCCTTGATGCGGGCCGAAGCGATGTTCAGGCGGCGGCCGTTGACCAGGATGTGGCCGTGGTTGACCAGCTGGCGCGCGGCGAACGGGGTCGGCGCGAACTTCATGCGGTAGACCACGGCGTCCAGACGACGCTCCAGCAGACCGATCAGGTTCTCGCCGGTGTCGCCCTTGCGGCGAACGGCCTCGGCATAGACGCGGCGGAACTGCTTCTCGCCGATGTTGCCGTAGTAGCCCTTCAGCTTCTGCTTGGCCATCAGCTGCAGACCGTAGTCCGACGGCTTCTTGCGGCGCTGACCGTGCTGGCCCGGGCCATACTCGCGCTTGTTCAGCGGGCTCTTGGCGCGGCCCCACAGGTTGACACCAAGGCGGCGGTCGATCTTGTACTTGGACTCTTGACGCTTGCTCATAACTCTCAGGCCTCGTTGGACACGAGTTGATGTTGTCCCGGTAGTTCCGTCCGCCTTGTTCAGGCGGCAGACGGGGCGTCAAAAATTGCGCGCGCCCGCTTTCCCAGGAGGTGAAGGCGCGCACAATACCCATTGGCACGGCCGAGTCAAGCCCGACGCATATGCGGGTTCGACGGCATATCCGGAACCTCTTGCACGCCCCGCCCTTTTCCGCTCCCCTTCCCGGCGGCGCAGGCGGCAGGCAGGAATGACGCGATGGAACGGGTGGAGTGCGTGGTCGTCGGGGCGGGCGTGGTCGGTCTGGCGGTGGCGCGGCGGCTGGCGCGGGCCGGGCGCGAGGTGATCGTGCTGGAGGAGGCGGATGCCATCGGCACCGGCACCAGCTCGCGCAACTCCGAAGTCATCCATGCCGGCATCTATTATCCGACCGGCAGCCTGCGCGCCCGGCTGTGCGTGCCCGGCCGCGACGCGCTCTACGACTACTGCGCCGCCCACGGGGTGGAGCATCGCCGCATCGGCAAGCTGATCGTCGCGACGGAGGAGGCGCAGTTGCCGAAGCTGGCGGCGATCCGCGCCCAGGCGACGGCAAACGGCGTCACCGACCTGACGGAGATCGACGCCGCCACCGCGATGCGATGGGAACCGAACCTGCGCACCGTCGGCGCCCTGCTGTCGCCCTCCACCGGCATCATCGACAGCCATGGGCTGATGCTGGCTTTGCTGGGCGACGCGGAGGACTCCGGGGCCATGCTGGCGCTGCTGAGTCCGCTGGAGCGCTCCCACCGCACCGCGGCCGGGTTCGAGCTGGAGGTCGGCGGGGCGGAGCCGATGCGCATCGCCTGCTCCACGCTGGTCAATGCCGCCGGGCTGGGTGCCTGGGCCGTTGCCCGCGGCCTGGAGGGGCTGGAGGGGCTGGAGGCCGCCCACGTGCCGCCGCGCGTGCTGGCAAAGGGCAACTACTATGCGCTGGCCGCCGGCCGCTCCCCCTTCTCGCGGCTGGTCTATCCGGTGCCGGTGGAGGGCGGGCTGGGTGTCCACCTGACGCTGGACCTTGCCGGACAGGCCCGTTTCGGTCCCGACGTGGAATGGCTGGGCGACGTGAATGGCGGGATCGATTATACCGTCGACCCCGCCAGGGCCGACTCCTTCTATGGCGCGGTCCGCACCTATTGGCCGGGGCTGCCGGACAAAGCGCTGGTACCGGCCTATTCCGGCGTCCGGCCGAAGCTGAGCGGGCCGGGACAGCCGCAGGCGGACTTCCTGATCCAGGGGCCGGGCATCCATGGGGTGGCCGGGCTGGTCAACCTGTTCGGCATCGAATCGCCGGGCCTGACTTCCTGCCTCGCCATCGCCGACGCGGTGGCCGTGGAGCTTGGCGAGGCTCCTGAGATTCTTAACCATTCCAGAGGCGCACAGGGTTCTTGACCGCAGCCGCGGCTCTCCCAATCTATAGGCATGGCGGCGCCGGCAGATGCTGGGCCGCCGACCCGCCGGGCGCCGGAAACGGGCCCACCTTCCGCAACTCGCTCCCGTCGTGAGGAGGATGCGTCGTGACGACTCGCCTTTCGCTTTTCAACAGCCCGCTGCTGCTCGGCTTCGACCAGTTCGAGCGGACGCTCGACCGGATCGCCAAGAATTCGGCCGAAGGCTATCCCCCCTACAACATCGAGCAGATCGGCGACGACGGCCTCCGCATCACGCTTGCCGTGGCCGGTTTCACCTCCGATGACCTGTCGGTCCAGATCGAGGACAACCAGCTCGTCATCCGCGGCCGCCAGACCGATGACAAGTCGCGCGTCTACCTGCACCGCGGCATCGCCGCGCGGCAGTTCCAGCGCAGCTTCGTGCTGGCCGAAGGGATCGAGGTGGTGGGCTGCTCGCTCGACAACGGGCTGCTCAACATCGACCTGACCCGCCCGATGCCGGAGCCGAAGGTCCGCACGATCAAGATCGAACAGCCGAAGAAGACCGCCGCCGGTGCGATGCCCCGCACCATCGACGTGTCCGCCGACGGCCGGGACGACTGATTCCCCTTTCCCGCTGTCTTCCCTGATACTCTCACCCCCGATACTCTGCACGCGCGGCCGCCCATGACGGGGAGCCGCGGGAGACCAAGACCATGATGCACGATACCCACAGCCAGCTGCGCCAGCTGTCGACCCAGGATTTCGCCAGCTTCGGCCTGGGCGACGTCGCCTATGTCCGCCCGGTGGAGATGGACGGCGCCGCTGCCTTCGCCATCCATGCCGCCGACGGCACGCCGCTGAGCGTCGTCGCCGACCGCGAACTGGCCTTCGCCGCCATCGTCCAGAACGACATGGAGCCGGTCAGCGTCCACTGACCGCCCGCCGCGGCGCGCCGGCAGGAGGCCCCCCGGGCCTCTCGGCACGCTGCGGCCTGTTGCGCGGCAATCCGCCACATCTCGATCCTTGTCAGCCCTGACTCCTGTTGTAAGGTGCGCTCTGCGATAATCGCCGGCATGGGACGCGAGACGGCAGTGGGAGACGGTCGGTTGGACGGTGGGGCAAGCGATACGGCGGCGGACGCGAAGTCCACGCCCGATACGGAACAGCGCAAGACCTGGGACGACGAGGCCCGCGATTCCCTTCACATCCTGCCTTTGTCGGCGATCCCGCTGGAAACGCCCGGTCTTCAGCATGCGCGCCTGATCAAGAATGTCCGGCTTCAGACGGTGGTGGAAATGTTCCGCGACGCCCAGGCCGGCAGCGGCCAGGTGTCTCCCCGCCACATCCCCTCCTATTTCGAATCCTACAAGGACGAGGTCGAACGCGATCTGGTGAAGCTGGAGAAGATCGGCGCCGCCTCCAGCTTCGACGTCTATTCCTCGCGGATCGAGTTGCGGCGGCTGAACATCGACGTCAACAACGTCGAATCGCTGACCCTGTCCGACCGCAAGAAGGCCGAACTGACCAGCTACATGCGGGTCTTCACCCGCCCGCTGATGGAATATGTCTATGGCACGGAGGAGCTTCAGGTCGCCGACGTGACCGACATCATCCAGCTGTTCGCCAACCCCAACCGGGACGAGGCCCTGCGCAACCTGCGCATGATGGCCGACCGGCTGGACATCGGCCTGAACGACATCCCGAAGTTCCTCGAGGAATATGGCGACATCTTCCTGTCGCTCGCCTATTTCCGCAAATGCCTGGACGAGATCGTCCCGGAGGTTCAGCGCTTCGTCAGCTGGATGGAGGAGATCCGCAGCTCCGCCGAGGTCAAGCGCGACTCCCGCCAGATGCGCATGCTCGACGAGATCGCCCGCGACCTCACAGACATCGCGACTTCCATCACCGGCCGGTTCGAGAGCTTCGACAACCGCTCCAAGGATTTCTGGAGCGACATCAACGCCGACACCTTCCGGTCGATCCGCGAGCTGATTTCCTCGCACCACGTCACCATCGGCGGCGTGCTGTGCGGTCTGGCGGTGAAGATGAATTTGTGGAAGCACCGCTTCGCCCGCGGCGGCGGCGGCCCCAACCGCCGCATGGAATTCGTGAAGTCGGAGATCCTGCCCGGCCTGTCCCACATCAAGGCGCTGGAACAGTCGGCACGCACCGGGCACATGTAGGCCCGCTCAGGCTCCCGCATCAGTCCATCGACAGCATCTTCCCCATGCCGTTGTCCAGCAGGATGGTGGCGAACAGCGTCAGAATCGGGACAAGGAACATCAGCCCGATGACGCAGCGCACGACCAGATCCTTGCGCCGGGCGGACCGGCAGAGCGGGCAGTCGTTGGGACCATGCCCGTAATCGGACCCGCAATAGGGACAGGCGGTGGTTTCGACCATGGCGAGCGGGCTTTCAGAATGGGCCGGCGGCCCTGGAACCGACGCCATTCTGAACCCGGCAACCGCCGAACCGTCATGAAATCACTGTCATGATTAGGGGCATTGTCTGACCGCAACGAGGCAGCCGCAACCGTTCAGGCGGCGCGGTCGAGCGCGGCCAGCCCGGCGACGCTGCGGCCGAACTGCGCGGCAAAGCGGTCGCGCTCGGCACCCGACAGGGTGAAGGTGACATGGAGCCGGCCGGCACCGCCGCGGTCCAGCGCCCGCACAACGGCAGCCACCGGCTCCAGCCCCGGCAAGGTGATGCGCAGTGCGCTCCCTTCCGCCAGACCGGACCATGCCTCCTGCGGCAGCCCGCTCAGCTGGGCGCCGCCTTCCGACGCATTGTCGACCGTCACCGGCAGTTCGCGCCCGCCCACCGACAGCCGGCCGGGGCGGTTCAGCGGATAGCGCGGGGCGGACCGGCGGTTCACCTCCGGCGTGGCCGTGCGGATCGCTTCGATCAGCACACGGCGGAGCTGGTCGATGCTGGCGGCGACGCGGACGGACAGGCTGTTGACCTCGCTGGCGCGCTCGCCGGTCGCGGTCGCCTCCTGCGAGACGGCGGCGATGCGGGTCGCCACCTCCTGCGCGGCGTTGGAGGTCTGGACCACATTGCGGGCGATCTCGCCGGTCGCCGCCTCCTGCTCCTCGATGGCGGCGGCGACGGTGGCCGACACGGTTTCGACGCCGCGCACCCGCTCGGCGATGGCGCGCACGGCGCTCACCGCCTCGGCCGTGGTGGCCTGGATGGCGGCGATCTGGCTTTCGATCTCGTCCGTCGCCCTTGCGGTCTGGCCGGCCAGCAGCTTCACCTCGCTGGCGACGACGGCGAAGCCCTTGCCGGCCTCCCCTGCCCGCGCCGCCTCGATGGTGGCGTTCAGCGCCAGCAGGTTGGTCTGGCCGGCGACGTCGTTGATCAGGTCCGTCACCTCGCCGATGCGGGTCACCGCGTCGGCCAGACGCTGGATAGTCTCCTCCGCCCGCACCGAGGCGCCGACGGCGTCGCCGGTCATCGTGGTCGCGGTGCCGATCTGTGCCGCGATCTCGCGGATGGAGGCGCTGAGCTGTTCCGACGCGGCGGCAACGGTCTGGGCGTTCGACAGCGCCTGGGTCGCGGCCGCGGCGACATTCTGGCTGTTGTCGCTGACCGCGCGGGCCGATTCGGCCATGCGGGTGGCGTTGCCGGCCATCTGGCTGGTCTGGCTGGCCACCACGTCGACGGCGTTCGACGCCTCCATCTCCACCGTTTCGGCCATGCGCAGCAGGGCCGCCTGCTTTTCGCGCTCCGACCGCTCGCGCTCCTCGTCACGCAGGCGGCGCAGGCGCTCGGCCTCCTCCGCATTCTCCTTGAAGACACGCAGGGCCTGCGCCATCGCCCCGACCTCGTCACCGCGGTCGGCCCCGGGAATGGCGACGGTCAGGTCGCCCTGCGCCAGGGCCCGCATCGCGGCGGTCAGCTCTCCCACCGGCCGCACCACACGGCGCCGGATGCCGAACACGCCGAGCACCACGACCGCCAGCACCAGGGCCGAGACGCCCCACACCGCGGTCATGAACAGGTCCTCACGCCCGGTGGCATAGACCTCCGTCTCGCTGTTGTAGCGGTTGGTGTCCTCGACGATGCGGTCGACGACGGCGCGGTGGGCGGCATAGGCCTCGGCGATCGCCGCGTAAGAGGCACGGGCCGCCGCCTCGTCCTTGCGGGCCAGCGCCGGCAGGAACTTCGTCTCCACCTCGGTCCAGAAGCGCATCACCGGCGTGTGGGAGGTCCGGGTCAGCTGGGTGAGCAGCGACGGCTCGAAGCTCTCCTTGAGCCAGTACTCATGCCGCTCGTCATAATCCTTGCGCAGTTGCGCCAGCCGCGCCCGGCGCTGCTCGACCGACGCCGGATCGTTCATCGCCAGCGTCGCCTCCAGATAGGCTTCGATCACATATTCCGGCGGCGGCAGGATGTCGGCGATCAGATCCTTGCCCAGCACGATGCGCTGGTAGATCGGCCCGCCCACCTTCAGCTCGCGGATCGCCAGCGCACCGGTGACGACCACCGCCAGGAAACCCAGCGTGACCACCACCCCGAACAGGTTGGTAAGCGCGGCAATCCGGAGGTTTTTCAGCATCATGCAACCCCTGCGCAGAAACGACGGCATGGGGTTGCTTCTCAAAATAACGCTAATATGACAAGTAAAAAACTTGCTCGATTATCAGTGAAAACATAAATGATGTTTCGTTATGCGGGTTGCCCGCAGATTGTGCAGGGTTCTGCGCAAGGGCCGACCAAAGTGCTGGGATCGATCTCAAGTCAAGACCAAGGTGCCGACCCAGCCGACCAGGGCCAGAATCACCAGCATCACCAGCAGCGCCACGATGACGGCGTTGGTGCGGCGAATCGACCGGCAGCGCGGGCACCCCTCCTCGGCGGCAGGATAGCGGTGGGCACAGCGGTCGCAGCGGACGGTCTGTTCGGTTGCCGTCTGTTTGGTGGCTGTTTGGCCGGTTGCCGTCTGGTCAGTCATCGGCGGGTTCCATCGGATCGATAAAGCTGTCAGGCCGCAGGGATAGCACGCCGGCGCCTCTGCATCCATCGGTCGGAATGCCTCAATCGGCCGCGGTGGTCTCGACCGGCGGCACCGCGCGCAGTTCCGTCGCCTGCAGGCGGCGCGGGCTGTGGTCCAGCGGTTCGAGCAGCGGCATCTCCGCCCCCTCCGGCGCAGCATGCAGGTCGCGGAAACGGCGCGCGCTCACCAGCACCCGCGATTCCAACGTGCCGACCGCGCTGTTGTAGGAGCCGACGGCCTTGTCCAACTGCCCGCCCAGCCGGTCCATATGGCCGCCCAGGTCGGACAGGCGCTTGTACAGCTCGGCCCCGAGCGCGCTGATTTCGCGGGCATTGTCGGCCAGCCGCTCCTGCCGCCAGCCATAGGCGACGGCGCGCAGCAGGGCGATCAGGGTGGTGGGAGTGGCCAGGATCACGCGATGGTCGATGCCGGCCTCGATCAGCGCCGGATCCTGCTCCAGCGCTGCCGAGAAGAAGTTCTCGCCGGGCAGGAACAGCACGACGAATTCCGGGCTGTCGTCGAACTGGTCCCAATAGCCCTTGGTGCCCAACTGCTTCATGTGGTCGCGCACATGGCGGGCATGGCGGACCATGCCGTCGCGCCTGACCGTGTCGTCGACCGCCTGGATGCCGTCCAGATAGCCTTCCAGCGGGGTCTTGGCATCGACCACGAGGGTCTTGCCGCCGGGCAGCGTGACGATCAGGTCGGGGCGCAGCCGGCCGCTGTCGACCGACACCTGCTCGACGAAATCACAGTGGTCGAGCATCCCCGCCATCTCGCAGACCCGGCGCAGCTGGATTTCGCCCCAGCGCCCGCGCGCCGCCGGGGTCCGCAGGGCCCGGACAAGGTTGCCGGTTTCCGTCCGCAACTCGCCCTGGCTCTGGACCAGCGATAGTACCTGCTGCTTCAACCCCTCATAAGCGCCGGCCCGCGTGCTTTCCAGTTCGCGGATCTGTCGGTCCATCGCCTCCAAACTCTGGCGCACCGGATCGACGATGGCGGCGATGGCGGTCTGGCGCTTGTCCAGATCGCCCTTCGCCTGCTCCTGGAAGCCGGCCAGCGTTTCCCGGGCCAGATCGAGGAAGCTGCGGTTGTTCTGGTGCAGCGCCTCCGCCGACAGCGCCTTGAAGCTGTCGGCCAGCGCCGCCTGCGCGCGCTCCAGCAGCGCCATCTTTTCCGCCGCCGCGGTCCGTTCGGCCTCCAACCGGGTGGACAGCTGGGCATGGCGTTCGCGGGCGTTGGCGACCTCGCCATGCAGGCGGGCGATCTGGTGGTCGCGCGCTTCGATCTCCTCGCGCAGATCGCCCTCGGTCCGCTCGGCGAGGTCGAGGCGGGTGGCGAACTCGGCATGCAGAGCGGCGGCCGCCGCTTCGGCCCGGCCGGCAGCGGCGCGCAGCACCGCCCAAGCAACGGCGGCGCCCAGCAGCAGACCGGCCGCAAGCCCTATCGCCAGCGATGCGCCATCCACCACCATCCCGTTGACCAGGAACTGCGTCACCCCAAATCCCCTCACCTCTGGACTGGGAGCAGCCTATCGGAACGAATCGCGAATTGGAACAGGGCGCGAACACACCGAGGACAGCGCCGGCCCGGCTTTCGCTTTCTCCGCTTGCCCAACCAAGGAGACCGCGCCATATCGGAAGCCATGCCAGACGACACTCTCCCCGACGACAAATCCCCCGATAACGGCAAGTACGATTGCGGCCCGGATTGCGGCGGCCCGCGCGTCCGCGCCATCCCGCCCGGCGAGGACCGTGAACGGCTGATGTGCCCGGACTGCGGCTATATCGCCTATCAGAACCCGCTGATCGTGGTCGGCGCCGTGGCGACCTGGGAGGATGGCCGCATCCTGCTCTGCCGCCGCGCCATCGAGCCGCGCAAGGGCTATTGGACCCTGCCCGCCGGCTATATGGAAGAGCGCGAGAGCACCCGCGACGGCGCCGCCCGCGAAGCCTGGGAAGAGGCACGGGCGCGCATCGACATCGACCATCTGCTGGCGATCTACGACATCCCGCGCATCAGTCAGGTCCAGATGATCTTCCGCGCCCGCCTGCTCTCGCCCGATGTCGAGCCGGGCCCGGAAAGCCTGGAGGTCGGCCTGTTCGAGTGGAAGGACATCCCCTGGAACGAGCTTGCCTTCCCCACCGTCGTCTGGGCACTGCGCGAGCATCGTGAGCGGCTCGGCCACTCCGACTGCGCCCCGGCGGTCAACCCCACGCCGGACGCGCTCGCCCGGTGGGAGAAGATGCTGTAAGGGCCAAGTCAGGGTTGGGGCGGGTGCGCCGCTCCGTCCGTCGGGAACTTCGCCACCACCTCCTGCTCGGCCCCATCGCGCCGGATGGTCAGCGGCAGCCAGGTGCCCGGCGCCTGCCGGCGGATCACCGCGACCAGATCGGCGGGCGCACGCACCGGCGTGCCGGCGGCGATCAGGATGCGGTCGCCGGTGCGTAGGCCCGCCGCCGCGGCCACGCTGCCGCTGCTGACCGCCCCTACCGTGATGCCTTCCGGACCGGGATCGAGCTGCACGCCCAGCTTGGGGCGCTGCGGCTCCGCATCCTCCCGTTCCGGCCCCAGGCCGAACACCGCATCGGCGATGCGGCCATCCAGCTCGTCACAGTCACGGTCGGCGTCCCAGGGCAGCAGCACCGCTGCATCGCCGATGCCTAGATCGGCCAGCTGGTGCGGAACGCCGTCACGGCTGGCGACATGCCCCTCCCCCAGGATGCCGACCACGAGACGGCCGGTGGTGCGGCGGGTCTCGGCGACCTTCTCCGCCATCGCACGGTCCCAGACGCCTTGCGCCTCGATGAAGCGCTTGACCGCGCTGTCGGGCGCGTCGGCCGGTGCGGCGGAGCGGGCTTCGGAGCGGTCGTGCGCCGCCAGCGTCTCGGTCAGGCGGTTGCGGTAGGCCTCCGTCGGGGCAGCGGGCGTGCCGACGCCCTCGCGCTCCGCCTCGGGGATGGTGGCCCAGCCGTTGCGGGCGGTACGGCCGATCAGCGACCGTTCCACATTCAGCGCCACCACCGGCAGCCGGTGCAGGCGGGCGAATTGCAGGATCGGCAGGTAGAATTGCGGGTCGAAGCCCCAGACCGTGCGCCAGTCCGTCGCCTTCAGGAACTCGCCCTCCGTCATCCCGCCCGCCACCCAGCGGTCGAGCACCGGCTGCAGCCGCCGCGGCAGCATCTCCATGCCCACGGCAAGATCGGGGTTCAGGGCATGCAAGCCGGCAAGGGTGTGCAATTGCCAGCGATGGTGGTCCGCCTTGTCATGCTGCTCCCCCAGCAAAACCACCGGCGCCTCGGCAAGGCGGCGCAGCAGCGGCACCGGCTCCACCGCCGCGCCGGCACTGTCGGCCCAGACGCCGGGCGGCACGCAGGCGACCCGCAAGGGCTCCGCAGCCCAGCCGGTCGACACGGTCAGGGACAGCGCCGTGACGGTCAGCAGGACAAGGCGACGGCGCAGTACGGACGCAAGGGGACGGAAGGGCTGGCGCGGCAAGGGCTGGCTCCGTCTTGCGGGGATTCGCCAAGGTTGGCGCTGCCGGGCGCAACGTCAATGGACAAGGCCGCCGATTGCGTCGTTCTGCCGCGCCATATGCCGCCTCCGGCGCGGACCGGACAGCCGGGAGAAGCTGGCATACTGGCGGATGACAGGCGGTGCGGGGGCGGGTAGGATCGCCCCAGGCGGTGGACCACCGGCGGATGAGGGGGCCTTCGATCCCCCCATCCGGAACTCCCGAGGCCGTTCCCAGGGCGTCCGCTTTCCCCGCCGACCGCAATCATTCGTGAAGCGCAGCCCCCATGCCGCACCGCAAAGTCGTCATTCTCACCGGCGCCAGCCGGGGTATCGGACACGCCACCGTCACCCGGTTCAGCAACGAAGGCTGGCGCGTGATCTCCTGCTCGCGCGAGGATGTGCCGGCCCATTGCCGCCGCGATCCCAACTGGACCCACCACATCCCGGCGGACCTGTCGGACCCCGCCAGCCGCGCCGCCTTCGTCGAGGAGGCGAACAAGGCGCTGGACGGCGCGCCGCTGCACGCCCTGATCAACAACGCCGGCATTTCGCCGAAGACGCCGATCAAGGAGCGGCTCGGCTGCCTGAACGGCTCGATCGAGGGCTGGCATCGGGTGTTCGAGCTGAACTTCTTCGCCGCCCTGGTTCTGGCACGCGGCTTCGCCGCTCCGCTGTCGCGGGCGAAGGGGGCAATCGTCAACGTCACCTCCATCGCCGGCCATTCGGTGCATCCCTTCGCCGGCTCGGCCTATTCGACCTCGAAGGCGGCGCTGTCCGGCCTGACCCGCGAAATGGCGGTGGAGTTCGCGGAGATCGGCGTCCGCGTCAACGCGGTGGCCCCCGGAGAGATCGAAACGGCGATGACCGGCCCGGAATATGACGTGCTGATCCCGCGCATCCCGCTGAAGCGCATGGGCACGCCGGAGGATGTCGCCGCGGTGATCTTCTACCTGTGCGGCCCGGACTCGGCCTATGTGACAGGGACGGAGACCTTCATCACCGGCGGACAGCATCTGTTCTGAACGGGAGGACGGCGGGGGCCGCCGCAGCGAAGGCCCCCGCCGGAAAACGTCCTATTTCCCGGCCCGCCAGGCGATCAGCCGCCGCGCCGCCTCGGCGATGGTCGCTTCCGACCCGGCGAAGCTGAAGCGCAGGAAGCGGCGGCCGCGCGCAGTGTCGAAATCGATGCCGGGGGTGCAGGCGATGCCCGTCTCCTCCAGGATCCGCTTCGCCAACGCCTCGCTGTCGTCGGTCATGTCCGACACGTCGGCATAGATGTAGAAGGCGCCGTCGGCCGGGGCCATCTTGGTGAAGCCGGCCTTCGGCAGTTCCTCCAGCAGCAGCGCACGGTTGCGGGCATAGCGGGCGACGTGGCCGTCCAGCTCTTCCGTGCAATCGAAGGCGGCAACCGCCGAGACCTGGCTCAGCGTCGGCGCGGAGATGAACAGGTTCTGCGCCAGGCATTCGACGGAGCGCAGCAGATCGTCCGGAACGATCATCCAGCCCAGCCGCCAGCCGGTCATCGAGAAATATTTGGAGAAGCTGTTGACCACCAGCGCCTGATCGTTGACCTCGGCCGCGGTGACCGCGCCGGTGCCATAGGTCAGGCCGTGGTAGATCTCGTCCGACACCATGCGCACGCCGTTGGCGCGGCACCAGTCGGACAGCGCGGTCAGTTCCTCCCGGCTCAGCATCGTGCCGGTCGGGTTGGCCGGGCTGGCGACGATCAGACCCTGCACCGGCTCGTCGAGCGCCTCCAGCAGTTCGACGGTCGGCTGGAAACGATGCTCCGGCCCGGTCGGCAGTTCCACCGGGACCACGCCGGCCGCAGTCAGGGTGTGGCGGTAGGCCGGATAGCTGGGCGACGCCATCGCCACCCTGTCACCCGGATCGAAGGCGGCGAGAAAGCCCAGCTGAAACGCACCCGACGACCCGGTGGTGACGACCACGCGGCCCTCCGGCACCTCGACGCCGTAGCGGTCCTTGTACCATTTGGCGATGGCGGCGCGCAGCGGCGGGATGCCGAGCGCCCCGGTGTAGCCCAGCGGATCGGTGCCGACCACCGCGGTGGCCGCCGCCTGCACCACGCCCTTCGGCGCGCCGCTGGACGGCTGCCCCACCTCCATATGCAGGACCTCCAGGCCGGCGGCTTCGCGCTCGGCGGCGGCGCGCATCACTTCCATCACGAAAAAGGGCGGAATGGCGCCCCGCTTGGAAACCTTGGGCTGCTTGCTCATGATCGTCCGTCTCTACCTGTCGCCGGCCTTGGGCCGGGCCATTATTGTCCGGGACTCAGTCCCGCTTGCGCTCGCTTTCCACCGTCAGCGCGAGGCTGCCGGCACGCGGGTCGTTCGCCGTCTGGCAATAGCGGATCCCGTTCTCGGTCGATACCCGGCAACCGATGAAGCTGACGCGACCGGGAATGGATTGCGGCCGGGCTGCCTGAATCTGCGGCGCGGTGGAGGTCTCCTCCAGACCGGACGGCAGGGCGACCGACAGCAGCGCCGCCGGGCCGGCGGCCGGGCCGTCGTCGCCGTTGGCGGTGCCGACCCCGGCGAACAAAGTGCGGCCGACGATGGAGTTGGCGATCAGCGCAGGCGCACCGAAATCGCCGCGGTCCACCCCCTGGGCCACCAGCATGCCGGTGCCGGGGATGCCGCGGCCGGTGCCGAAGGGCGCTCCCTGGGTGAAGGCGCAGGCGGCGCCGTTCTCGTCGGGATCGATCACCATCACGCCGGCTCCTGCGGCAGCCCCGGTGGTGGTCGGCCCCTTTCCGGTGGCGCCCAGCAGCTGGGCGGCACGGGTGGCGCGCTCGGCCGGCGGCAGAGACGCCACCGCTTTCCAGGCCTGGACCAGGGCGGCACCGGTCTCCGGATCGCTCATGTCGGGAACATGCAGATCGGTGATGTCGAAGGGCACGGTCAGTGTGCCGCCGACGCGCGGCTGGTAGGCACGCAGCTGCGCCGGGTCGATGCCGGCGCCCTGGGCAACCGTCGCCGCGAGCGGCCCGTTGTAGAAAGCGCCCACCCCCTGGCGTCGCAGGACCGACAGGGTCGCCGCCAGCTCCGGCTGGCCGACCACGGCGCCGACCGCCGGAGTGCCGCTGCCGAGGAAGCGCCGCCTCGTCTCCGAGTCGGGCGCCAGCCGCCCGCCGAAGGTGCCGAGATCCTGCACCAGCGCGCGGCTGAGGCCGGGGGAGAACTGGGCCAGCTGTTCGGCCGGGGCGACGACCTGTTCCCACCGCATCGCACCCGCGGCAGCCTGGACGGCATACAGGCCGCGCGCCATCGCCGGCATGGCGACGCCGCCGGCACCGGCCGGGCGCGGCAGAAAATCGATGGTGCGGGCCTTCTTCGACGCCGCGTCGAACAGCACGCAGACGCCGCCGCCGGTCAGCCCGACGCGCGACGGCAGGCTGGCGGTCATCGCCAGGGCCATCGCCGCGACCGCGTCGCCGGCCTTGCCGCCCTGGGCGATGATGTCGCGACCCACACCGGCGGCATAGGGCTCGTCGGCGACGACGAAGCTCTGAACCGTGGCGTCGGTCTTGAACTTGGTGTTGACGCAGCCCGGCAGCAGTGATGCAGCTATGGCAACCGCGCCCAACCGTTGCCAGATTTGCAAGCGAGTGTGTCGCGGGCTCCGCCGGTCGTGCGCGGGGGTCCGCTGTTCCAAGCCGGAGGTCGTCACGGTGCGCAAGCCCAGCAGGCTGGTTTCGGTCGTCGCCATCATGTCCGTATGTCTGATGTCGCTGGTGTGGGGAGCGCCACCGGCGAGCGCGCAGCGCCGGTCGGAGATGCAAATCCTCAGCGACGCCGAGACGGACCATATCATCCGCAAGATGGCCCGGCCAATCTTCCAGGCGGCCGGCATCGACCCGGACTCGGTGCAGATTCTGCTGATCAACGATCCGACGGTGAACGCCTTCGTCGCCGGCGGACAGAACATCTTCATCCACACCGGGCTGCTGCTGGACGTCGACAACGCCGACCAGCTGCTGGGCGTCATCGCGCACGAGACCGGCCACATCTCCGGCGGCCATCTGGTCCGCGGGGCCGAGGCGATGGACAATGCCTTCCTCGCCTCGCTGCTCGGCATGGGTCTCGGCATCGCCGGCGGTCTGGCCTCGCGCAATGCCGGCGCCGGTGCGGCCGGCGTCATGCTGGGCCAGCATCTGGCGGAGCGGAACTACCTGTCCTTCTCCCGCACCCAGGAGGCCTCGGCCGATCAGGCCGGCCTGTCCTTCCTGGAACAGTCGGGCATCTCCGCCAAGGGGATGGAGACCTTCCTGGAGAAGCTGGGCGTCAACGACCCGCTGATGAACGACCGCGACGCCGGCTATCGCCTGACCCACCCGCTGACGCGCGAGCGCATCGACGCGGTGAAGGCCTTCGTTGCCCGCTCCCGATACAGCAATGCCCAGCTGCCGTCGGCAACGGAGGCCGACCTGCGGCGCGTCCAGGCCAAGCTTTTCGGCTATCTCGACCCGCGTGGCGCCCTGGTCCGCTACAAGGTGAACGATCCGTCGCCGGCCGCCCGCTACGGCCGCGCCTATGCCTATTTCCGCCAGGGCGACGTCAAGCAGGCGACGCCGCTGGTCGACGGCCTGATCGCCGACGAACCGAAGAACCCCTATCTCTACGAGATGAAGGGCGACCTGATGCTGCAGACCGGCCGGGCGCCGGATGCGGTGGCCCCCTATCGGAAGGCGGTGGAGATGGCCGGTTCCGATGCCGGCACGATCCGCGTCTCCCTCGCCCATGCCCTGCTGGAGCAGCATGATCCCCGTCTGGCCGACGAGGCGTTGAAGAATTTGCAGATCGCATCCAAGGGCAAGGCCCAGTCGGCCTTCCTGTGGCGGCTGACTGCCCAGGCCTGGAGCATGAAGAAGAACGACGGCATGGTCGCCTACGCCACGGCGGAAGAGGCGCTGGCAAGAGGCGACATGCCGATGGCCAAGGCCCAGGCGGAGCGGGCGGAAAGGACGCTGCCTGCCGGATCGCCCGGCTGGCTGCGCGCCCAGGACATCCGCGGCCAGACCGGCGGGGCCGACAAGCCGGAGCGCTGACGGGATTGTCGGGGTGCCCGGGTCATATGACCAAAGCGTCCTTCCGGTAACGCAACGGTCATTGAACCGTCCCGGCCACGTCATCGCCGCTTGCTATTCCGCGGACATCGAGCGCGCCTGAGTGAAACAGGGCGCGCGGTTCCGTCCACGGAGTACACCGCATGCCGTCAGTCCGCCTGCCGTCCTGGCGCCTCTCCCCCTGGCGTGGCGCCCTGCTTGCCACCGTCGCCCTGATGTCCGCCAGCCTGACCGTTACCGCCGCCCATGCGCAGGACCAGCAGGCCAAGCGCTATCCCGCCACGCTGGCCGGCCATGCGGTGCTGCCGGCCGACACGCTGGTACAGGCGCCGGCCGACGCCGGTCCGCTGTTCGCCACCGCCGGCAAGTTCACCAACGCCGACCGCAAGCGCGTCGACGCCGTGGGCACCATCCGCGCCACCTCCTTCGCCGCCGACCCGAAGGCTCCGCGCGAGACGGAGATCATGCTGCCGGTCGCAGGCCAAGCGGTGCAGGGCTTCTCCGCCGTCGTGCCGCAGCCCAATGGCGAGTTCCTGGCCCTGACCGACAACGGTTTTGGCAGCAAGGTGAACTCGGTCGATGCGCTGCTGATGGTCCACCGCGTCAAGCCGGACTGGCAGAGCGGCGCCATGCAGCGGCTGGAAACGACCTTCCTGCGCGATCCCGACCGCAAGATCCCCTTCGCCATCGTCAACGAGAACACCGGCAGCCGCTACCTGACCGGTGCCGATTTCGATCCCGAATCGCTGGTGGTCCAGAACGACCGCCTGTTCATCGGCGACGAGTTCGGCCCCTATATCCTGGAACTGAGCCGTGACGGCGTGGTGATCGCCGTGCATGAGACGGTGATCGACGGCAAGCCGGCCCGCTCGCCCGACCACTACCGCAACAACGGTCTGCCGGCGGTGCCGGGCGCCGTCAGCTTCGAGGTCCGCCGCTCCCGCGGGTTCGAGCCGATGGGGGTGTCGCCGGACGGCAAGACGCTGTACCCGTCGCTGGAAGGCCCGCTGTGGAACGCCGCCGCCAACGCCTTCGAGAACAAGGACGGCCGCGCGTACACCCGCATCCTGGAATTCGACGTCGCCAGCCGCACGTACACCGGCAAGTCGTGGAAGTACAGGCTGGAGGACAACACCAACGTCGTCGCCGACATGGCGATGATCGACGCCGGCAGCGCCCTGGTGATCGAGCGCGACGACACCACCGAAGGGGCGAAGACCCAGGCCTGCCAGGGCGAGGTCAAGCCGGACTGCTTCAACGCGCCGGCCGCCTTCAAGCGCATCTACAAGATCGACATCGCCGGGGCGGATGCCGAGGGCTTCGTCCGCAAGGTCGGCTACATCGACCTGACCGACATCGCCGACCCCGACCGCAAGGCCCGCGCCGGCCAGGCCCCGGAAGGCCGCTTCGTCATGCCCCATCTCGGGCCTGAGGGGGTGAACATCGTCGATGGCGACCACATCGTCGTCGTCAACGACAACAACCTGCCCTATTCCACCGGCCGGACCATCGGCAAGGCCGACGGCGACGAGATGGCTCTGCTGTCGGTGGGCGAACTTCTGCGCGCCCGCTGACGGCTGACGGGTGACGGCCGCTCGCTGAAACGTGAGGTCCGGGCAGGCGTTTTGCGCTTGTCCGGACCGGATTGTCGGTCCAGTGTGGGCGGCCTTCGGCCCAATGCCCTTCGTGTTTCGGAGACTGCCCCCCATGCGCCGCCTTATGCGCCCCGCCCTGCCGTTCCTGCGTTCCGCCCTGCTCGCCCTGCCCGTCGCGGCGCTGGCGCTGTCCGCCGCCGCTCCGGCCCATGCGCAATCGGCGAGCTTCGACGGCAACCAGAAGGCTGCCATCGAGAAGATCGTCCGCGACTATCTGATGGAACATCCGGAGGTGATCCTGCAGGCCGTCGACGCCATGCAGGAGCGCCAGAAGACGGCGGAGGCCGAACAGGCCCGCAAGGCGCTGACCGAGAACAAGCAGGAACTGCTCCGCAACCCCGCCGATCCGGTCATCGGCAACCCGCAGGGCGACGTCACGGTCGTCGAGTTCTTCGATTACCAGTGCGGCTACTGCAAGGCGGTACAGGCTGACACCCAGTCGCTGATCAAGGGCGATCCCAAGCTGCGCTTCGTGCTGAAGGAATTCCCGATCCTGGGGCCGGCGTCCCTGGTCGCCTCCAAGGCGGCGCTGGCATCGCGCGGTCAGGGCAAGTATGTCGAATTCCACAATGCCCTGATGGCCCAGCGCGGCCAGCTGGACGAGGCGGTCATCATGCGGCTGGCCAAGTCGGTCGGTCTCGACACCGACCGGCTCAAGAAGGACATGGAATCGCCGGACGTGCTGAAGGTGATCGCCGCCAACCAGGCGCTTGCCGAGAAGCTGAACATCCGCGGCACCCCCGCCTTCGTCTTCGGTGACGAGCTGGTGCCCGGCGCCATCAAGCTGGACGATATGAAGCGGCTGACCGACGCCGCCCGCGCCAAGGGTTGAGGCAGATCGTTCAATGACCGGAATGACCGAGCGGGCCAAGCCGTGCGTCGTCGTCTTCGACGTCGGGCAGGTGCTGATCGAATGGGACCCGCGGCATCTCTACCGCGAACTGTTCGACGGCTATGAAGACCTGATGGAGGATTTCCTCGACGGGGTCTGCACCCCGGCCTGGAACCTGGAGCAGGACCGCGGCCGCCCCTGGAAGGATGCGGTCGCCCTGCTGACCGAGGAGCATCCGGACTGCGCCGAGCTGATCCGCGCCTATGACGACATGTGGGAGCGCATGGTGCCCGGCCCAATCCCCGGCACCCCGGACATCCTGGCGGAGCTGAAGGCCCGCGGCGTCCCCGTCTATGCCATCACCAACTTCTCGGTCGACAAGTTCGAGCTGACGCGCAAGCGCTTCGACTTCCTGAACGGGTTCGACGGGATCATCGTTTCGGGTGAGGAACGGCTGGTGAAGCCGGATCCGGCGATCTATCGGCTGCTAATGGATCGTTACGGTCTCGATCCGAAGGAGTGCTATTTCATCGACGACAACCCCGACAATGTCGAGGCGGCAAAGTCGGTGGGAATGTCGGCGCACCTGTTCCTGGGTGCCGAGGCGCTGCGGCGGGACTTGGAGGCGTTGGGAGTGCTATGACGCAGGAGCCGACGCTCCCACCCAAAGCACTCCGCGCAAATCATTCCGCTGCCGCCTCGCGGTCGGTGGCGGAGTTGAACGCGTAGGTCTTCCAGGTCGGCTCATAGCCGTCGTCGGCCTGGTTGCCCCAGACCGACCAGTTGGGCCGGGCGCCGCGGGCGAACATCTCCAGATAGGGGCCGGGGCTGCACGCCTCGATAAGTTCATACTGCTCGTCGGGCTTGCGGCTGTGCTCGCGCTTGCGGCTTTCGATCAGATTGACCTGGGTACGGCCGGGCGGCAGCGTCCGGGCCTTCTTGCCGCGCACACCGAACAGGATCAGTTCGGTCACGTTGCGGAAATAGAAGCCGACGCCGCGCCCGTCCGACCCGCCATCCTTGCGCACCTTGTGCCAGATCAGGTTGGTCTTGTACTCGAACCCCCAGCTGCGCATCACCTGCAAGCCTTCCGGCAGCAGGGCGTTGGGGACCCAAAGATAGAGGTGCGCGGTCGGGGCGGCGATATCGGCGACCGGCAGGGCGCAGATGTCCTCCACCGTCATGGTGCCGTAACGCGACAGGCGGCGGTGCTCCGGCGCCATCTTGCCGGTGCGGTTGACGAAGCGCCAGGGCGGGTCCGCCATCACGGTGGCGAAGCGCCGGTCACCGGCGAAGGCCACCAGATCCTGCGCCGGATCCGATGTCGTCTCCACCGTCTTGCTGTCGCCCATCGCTGCCTCGAAATCCTGAACAAATGCGGTACCGGAAGGGGTGCAAACTCGCACGGGGGGACTGCGCCGTCAATCCGGTCTGAACCGCGGAGCCGATGCTGTCACAGCCGCCGGCGCCCCCAATCCCGTCACTCCTCCTCGCCGGCCTCCGCCATGGCGCGCAAGGCGGCCCGCTCGGCGACGTTGACGGTCAGCCCCTGGGTCTCCACACCCACCGCCCGCAGCTTGGCCAGCGCCCGCGACAGGGTTTCCGGCTGCATGCCCAGGCGGCGGGCGATCAACGCCTTGTCGAAGGGAAGCAGGAACTGCGCCGGCCCATCGCCCGGCGGGCAGACGCGCATCAGAAAGGCAGCGACCCGCTGCGGCGCCGGCTGGACCTGGAGCTGTTCGATCTGAGTCACCAGATGGCGCAGCCGGACCGAAAGCGACCCCAGCATGCCGAAGGCGATGCGGTCATCCTCGCGCAGGCAGCGGGCGAATCCGTCGGCGGTCAGGGTCATCACACGGGCGTCGGTCACCGCCTCCGCACAGACCGGGAATTTGCCGTCGGCGAACATGGCGGCCTCGGCGAAGCTTTCCGCCGGGCCGATGACATGCACCACCGCCTCGGTCCCGTCGCGGGTCAGGCGGTACAGCTTCACCCAGCCGTCGAGCAGGACGAAGAAACGGTCGGCCGTCTCGTCCTGCAGGAACAGGGTGGTGCCGCGCGACACCGGCCGCACAATGGCAACGCCGCCGAGCAGCGACACCGCACGGTCGGTCAGCTTGGCGAACAGCGGGATCGCGCGCAGTGCGGCGGCGTCTTCCGCCGACAGGTTCGAATGGTTGACGGTCATGGCAGCTTCCCCTCCCCGCTTGCCGACGGAATTGGTGTTGGTGTCGCCATCAATGTCGATGAGGCCGCCGACCCGGTGCCGCGCAGCAGCATCCAGCCATTGACGACGATGCCGGTGACGTCCGAGATCATCGCCGGCACCGATCCCACCAGACTGTTGTGCACGAACCAACAGGGCAAAGCCACCAGCATGGTGCCGCGGAAGCGCGCAACCTGTGTTTGGTAGCGGGCGAGGCTGATCAGCGCCATTCCCGCCGCCGCGAAAGCCGAGGGCAGACCGGACCAGGTGAGGGCCATCACCGCGGCGATCACCGGCAGAATCAACAGATAGGCGATGCGGAAGGCAGGCCGGCCGCCGACCGCCAGCGCCGCCACCACCTGAAGCGCCGCAAGCCCGTTCAGCGCCGCCGCCGTCGGAGAGCCCACCATGGCGAAATGCAGGGCGAAACACAGGCAGGGCACCAGTTGCACCAGCAGCATGCCGGTGCGGCTGCGGAAGAAGGGCCAGAGCATGCCGCCGAGCGTGCCGCAAAATCCCACCAGCTGCGCCAGGGACCATCCGCCGCCCTCAGCGGCCGGGAGCAGGACGGTCAGCAACTCGTTCATGCCGAATCGCGCCTTCGACAGCTTGGGGCAGCAGGAAAGAGACCAGCACGCCAGCCTGGACAGGCCGGCTGATTCACCCGCGCGGGCCGCCCCGGAGGGCGGCGCCAAAAAAGCAGACGGGAGGAAACAGAAAAGAGCGGAGAAGACACACGCAACGAACAGCCGTGCCGAACTGGAGCCACGGCCGGATCACTCACGAGCCAGGACCGCAAAAGCAGCAGAACAAAAGACAGGAACGCACGGCGCGCCCCCGAAGGGAGGCACCGTGCGCTGAAAGTCCGGACTCTCACCGGGAAGCCCGGAGCCAAGTCGGCTCGGGGCCTCGTCAGGCTTTTCAGCCAAGCGGAGCCAGCCTATGCGGCGTGCGTCCGGAGAGGACGAACGCCGTTACGGCCGAGGCCCGGATATTCCGGAGCCTTACAGGTACTCGACCTTGCCCGCTTCCGGACCCTTCTGGCCCTGGCGAACGGTGACACGCACCTGATCGCCTTCCTGGAGGGTCTGCATGCCCGAACGGCGCAGCACGTTGACGTGGACGAAGACGTCCTTGCCACCGGTGCTGGGCGTGATGAAGCCAAAGCCCTTATCGGCATTGAACCACTTCACGGTGCCGTCGACTTCTTCGCCACCGGTGCTGCCGCCGGCATCGTAGCCGCCGCGGTCATAACCGCCACGGTCGAAGCCACCGGTCGTCCGCGGACGGGCCGAACGCTGAGCGGTCGACGTATCGACCGTGTGGATGGAGGCAACCTGCGGACCCTTCGGCCCACGGGCCAGGTCACAGGTGATGGTGGTGCCTTCGTCCAGCGCGTCGTAGCCGGCGGCCTGAACCGCAGAGACGTGCAGGAAGGCATCGGGCGAACCGTCCTCAGGCGACACGAAGCCGAACCCCTTGGTGGGGTTAAACCACTTCACGGTGGCGGTGACGTTGGACTTGGTGATCTCGGGAGCGCGGAAGCCCTGGCGGGGCGGGCGGTCGAACATGTGTCTTCAAGCTCATAGAGTGTGCCGAAAGTCTGTTGTCACAGGTATCCGATCCCAGGTCAAGCCTTCCAAAGGAAAGATGACCGAATCGCCGTTAATTGCCTCACCCCAGGCTCACGCTTCCCCATCCGCCGGCTCGCCGGCTGGGCGAAAGCGGCACCGAAGTGCCGCTCGGCCCTCATCTCCGGCACCCCAGTACCGCGACCGGCGGAGCGACTCGGAAGGTTTATGCACGCCCCCCGTGCGCCACCGGATCAGCTGGCCGACTGCTTCAATGTGGGATAGTCGGTGTAGCCGTGGCGGTCGCCGCCGTAGAAGGTCTTCTGGTCCGGTTCGGCCAGCGGGGCGTCGATGCGCAGCCGCTCCACCAGATCGGGGTTGGAAATGAAGGGCCGGCCGAAGGCGATCATGTCGGCATGACCGTTCGCCGTCGCCTGGATCGCCATGGCGCGGTCATAGACGTTGTTGGCCATGTAGCGGCCGGTGTAGAGACCGCGCAGTTCGGCGAGATCGCCGCCGAATCCGGGATGCGGGCCGCGGGTCACGCCCTCGATCATGTGCAGATAGGCCAGACCGTAGCCGTTCAGGCGACGGATCACCGGGCTGAAGGTGCCGATAGGGTCGCTTTCCTGGGCGTCGTTGGCCGGGCTCAGCGGCGACAGGCGGATGCCGACGCGGTCGGCCCCGGCCTCCGCCACCACCGCGTCCAGCACCTCGAACAGAAAGCGGGCGCGATTCTCGACGGAACCGCCATATGCGTCGGTGCGCTTGTTGGTGCCGTCGCGCAGGAACTGGTCGATCAGATAGCCGTTGGCGGCATGCACCTCCACCATGTCGAAGCCGGCGGCCAGCGCATTGCGGGTGGCGCGACGGTAATCCTCGACGATTCCCGGCAGTTCCGACACATCGAGCGCCCGCGGGGCCGGGATGTCCTTGAAGCCGTCGACGGTGAAGGCCTTCATCTCCGGCTTGACCGCCGACGGCGCCACCGGCAGGGCGCCGCCCGGCTGCAGGTCGGGGTGGGAGATGCGGCCGACATGCCAGAGTTGCAGGCAGATGTGTCCGCCCTTCGCATGGACGGCGTCGGTCACCAGCGTCCAGCCCGCCACCTGTTCGGCGCTGTGGATACCGGGGGTGTAGGCATAGCCCTTGCCCTGCGGCGAGATCTGGGTCGCCTCCGCGACGATCAGGCCGGCGGTGGCGCGCTGGGCGTAATATTCGGCGTTCATCGCGGTCGGCACGCCGGTGGCGTTGTCGGTGCGGCTGCGGGTCAGCGGCGCCATGGCGATGCGGTTGGGCAAGCTGTAGCGCCCGATCGTCACCGGCTGGAACAGGGGGGCCGCGTCCTGGCTGTCCGTCATGTCCGATCCATTCTGTATGTTTTGGAAACTGGACAGGAAAGTGTGGCGCGCCATCGGCCCCCGACAAGGCTCCGCTGCACCGCAGCAACTGGAAGGGCGGCATGGCTGCCATACCGGGTCGGACACTTCGGCGGGACCTTTCGGGCTCCCCAACGGTTATTCCCGGCAGATTCCCTCAACAAGAAACGGGACCGCCGATGCAGCACCCCCGGCCCGAGCATCCCTGGCCCGACCGCCTCTGGATCGTCCGCCACGGCGAAAGCGCCGGGAACGTCGCCCGCGACGCCGCGCACGCCGCCGGACTCAGCCGGATCGACATTGCCGAGCGCGACGTGGACGTTCCGCTCAGCCCGCTGGGCGAGCGGCAGTCCGACGCGCTCGGCCGCTGGTTCGCTGCCATGCCGGCGGTGGAGCGGCCGGACGTGGTTCTGACCTCCCCCTACCGGCGGGCGATGCGCACGGCGGAACGGCTGCACCAGTCGGGCGGAATGCCGGTCCACCCCAACGACTTCGTCGTCGACGAGCGGCTGCGCGAGAAGGAGTTCGGCGTGCTCGACCGGCTGACCACCGCCGGCATCCACCAGGAATTTCCCGAGCAGGCGGAGTTCCGCCGCCTGCTCGGCAAGTTCTATCACCGGCCGCCGGGGGGCGAGAGCTGGTGCGACGTGATCCTGCGGCTGCGCAGCGCGCTCGACACCGTCAGCCTGCATCACGGCGGCCGGCGGGTGCTGATCGTCGGGCATCAGGTGGTGGTGCTGTGCCTGCGCTACCTGTTGGAGAACCTGACGGAGGAGGAGATCCTGGCCATCGACGCGGCCGGCGACGTCGCCAACTGTTCCGTCACCGAATACCGCTTCGACGCCCAGGCGGGCCCTCGCGGCGGACTGCTGCTGCACCGCTACAATTTCGTCGCCCCGCTGGAGGAGGCCGGCGCCCCGGTCACCGCCGAGCCGGACGCCGCCATCGCCGCCCGCTAAGCCACCATCTCCATCACTTGCCACCCGCCGAGGAGAAGCGATTGGACGCCCCAACCGAGGAAATCCCCGTCACCGCCGAGCTTCTGCGTGGCATGCCCCTGCCCCAGCCGGACGTTCACGGCGACAAGGAAACCCGCGGCCGGGTGCTGGTGGTGGCCGGCAGCGTTCCGGTTCCGGGTGGTGCCCTGCTCGCCGGGATCGGTGTGCTGCGGGCGGGAGCCGGCAAGTTGCAGATCGCCACCGCATCCAGCATCGCGCCCCATCTGGGCCTTGCCCTGCCGGAGGCGCTGGTCGCCGGGCTACCCGAGACCGCCGACGGCGAAATCGCCCCCGATTCGGCCGAGGCGCTGTCCGAGCGGGCCTCGCGCTGCGACACGGTGCTGATCGGTCCGGGCATGATGAACGAGGCGGCGGTCGCCGACCTGACCGCAGAGCTGCTGACCCAGCTTGAGGCGGGCGAGGACGGGCCGTGCTTCGTGCTGGATGCCGGGGCACTGGCCGGGCTGCGCCGGAACGCGGCGGCGCTGCACCGTCATGAGGGCCGCGTGGTGATCACCCCCCATGCCGGCGAGATGGCCGGGCTGCTCGGCTGTTCCCGCGACCGGGTGGATGCCGATCCGCTCAGCTGCGCGAGGCAGGCGGCGGACCGGCTGAAGGCGGTGGTGGCGCTGAAGGGAAGCTGCACCCGCATCGTCGCCCCCGACGGCCGCGCCTGGGCCTACCGCGGCGGAACGGTCGGACTGGCGACCTCCGGGTCCGGCGACACGCTGGCCGGGATCGTCACCGGCCTGCTGGCCCGCGGCGCCAGCCCGGAGCAGGCCGCAATCTGGGGCGTCTACCTGCATGGCGAGGCCGGGAACCGCCTGACCCGCCGCATCGGCCCGCTGGGCTTCCTCGCCCGCGAACTGCTGGCGGAGATCCCGGCGGCGATGGCGGCGCTGGCAAGCGACCCGGACGGCCGCTGAGCCTTACCGAACCGGGGCGCCGACACTGGCCGGTGCTGGGGCCGGGGCCGGAGCCGGCGGCAGGGCCGGGGTGGCCGGGGGCGTCATGCTGTGGCGCGGCTGCGACGGCGCCACATCGGCCGACAAGGCGGCGTCCCGGTCGCGGCAGCGGTCGACCACCTTCTGGCCGCAGGCGACGAAGCCCAGATCCTTGTTCAGGCACACCCGCACCTCCGACACGTCGCGGCGGGAGCAGATGACCGCCACCCCTTCCGCCGTCAGGCCGGGATTGGCGTCGAGGAACAGCCGCTCCACCTGGGTCGCCGGCACGGTCGGGCCGGGCGTCCTGATCGTCTCGGGGATCGTCACCTTGGCCGCAGCGGCGCGCAGCTTGGCGAAATAGTCGGTCGCGGTCAGGCCGGAGCAGGTCCCGTGCTTGCGCCATTCATGCATCATCAGTCCGACGCTCGGCATCACCGACATGGTCTGGTCCACCACCGTCTTGGGTAGGTTGCGGTCGCGGGTGCAGGTGGCGGGATAGCTGCCGTCATTGTATTGCGGCCACAGGCCATGGACGACGAAGCCGTATTTCCGGTCGCCGCACTGGTCGGGATCGGGGCCGTTCCTGTCGCGGGCGCAGTAGGTCGGCGCCCAGGACAGCGAGAGGATGTAGTAATCGAAGGTCCCCGGCTCCGCCCGCCTCTGCGCCCAGGAAGGGCTTGCGGTGAACAGTCCGGCAACCAGAACGGACAGAATGGCGGCGGCAACGCTTCGCATGACGGTCTTCCCCCAGGGCTATGCTTCCCTGCGTTGCATACCATGGAAGGATGTTTCTGTCGCGGGGTCTCGACACCGGCATCACCCGGCCAAATCTCACTATGCCGAACGTTTGCGCGTTCCGTCCCGGCAGAGGGTATAGTGACCGGCATGTTCACCCTGTCCGCCCCGATTCTGCTGCGCGCCTATGCCGCCGGCATCTTCCCGATGGCCGAAAGCGCCGAATCGCGGGAGCTTCACTGGTTCGATCCGGAACGCCGCGGCATCCTGCCGCTGGACGGCTTCCATGTGGCGCGCAGCCTGCGCAAGACGCTGCGGCGCTGTCCGTTCGACCTGCGCTTCGACAGCGCCTTCCGCGCGGTGATCGAGGGGTGCGCCGAAGCGACGGAAGAGCGGCCGAAGACCTGGATCAACGACGACATCGTCCGTCTCTACGGCGATCTGTTCGACGCCGGCTTCGCCCACAGTGTGGAATGCTGGCGCGACGGCCGGCTGGTCGGCGGGCTGTACGGGGTGGCGATCGGGGGCGCCTATTTCGGCGAGAGCATGTTCAGCCGCGAGACCGGAGCCAGCAAGGTGGCGCTGGTCCATCTGGTCGCCCGGCTGCGCGCCGCCGGCTTCGCCCTGCTCGACACCCAGTTCGTGACCGAGCATCTCGGCCGGTTCGGCGCCGTCGAGATCCCGCGCAACGAGTACCGCCGCCGCCTTGCCGCGGCGATGGAGCGCAAGACCGACTTCCGCGGCGTCGACCAGCAGGCGGCGCTGGCCGAGCTGCTGGAGTCGGCCGCAACGTACCCCGGCTGAACCGACCGGCTGACAGGGTATCCCGCCGCCGGGGGTTATGCCCGGAAGCGCCGCCCCGCTGCCCCGCTCTACCACCCCCGATCCGTTGTGCGCCGCAACGGCGGCAGCCATCCTCCGCGCATCCACCGCCATGGCTGGAAGGCGCCCATGCGCTTCTGGAACGCATCCCGGATTTCGCCTGCCCCGATCGCCGTCCTGACGATCATCCTGGCAGGAGTGCTGATCGGCGCACCGTTGCTGGTGCTGAACGGCTTTCCGCTGACCTTCGACGACACGCCGGGCTATCTGGAGCCGGCCTTCAACATCCTGCACCGGGCGGCCCAGCCCGCCTGGACGCCGCCGCCGGACCTGTCGCCGCACGGCCTTCCATCGCCCAACATCTTCTTCCTGCGGCCCTTCGGCTACATGCTGTTCCTGCTGCCCTTCGCCGGAGGCTGGGGCGTCTGGCTGGTCCCGCTGGCCCAGGGCATCCTGGCGGCGGCGGTCCTGCGCGCGGCCCTGACCGCGGCGGGAGTGCCGGAGCGGCCGGGGCTGTTCCTCGGCATCGCCGCGGTGCTGGGGCTGACCACCAGCCTGTCTCTGCACGCCGCGACGATCATGCCGGACTTCCTGACCGGGCTGGCGATCCTGCTTGTCTATGTCGTCGTCGTCCGCTGGCCGGCCCTGACCGCCGTTCAGCGGCTGCTGACCGTTGCGGCGCTCACCGGAACGATCGTCTCCCATCTCAGCCATCTGGCGATCCTGGGCGGGATGATCGTTCTGCTCGGGCTTT
Organism: Azospirillum sp. 11R-A; assembly: GCF_049472615.1. Lineage (NCBI taxonomy): Bacteria > Pseudomonadati > Pseudomonadota > Alphaproteobacteria > Rhodospirillales > Azospirillaceae > Azospirillum > Azospirillum sp. 11R-A. The sequence goes on from NZ_JBCEBL010000001.1 coordinate 371,966, forward strand.
GGGCGCTGTGGCACGACCGCGCGTTGCTGCGGTCGCTGGCCTGGGGGGTGCTGCTGCCGATGGTGCTGGCGGTCGGGCTGCTGACCGGCTCCAACCTGCTGACCGCCGGCCGGCCGGTGCTGTCCGAAAGCTCGCCCGTCTTTCTGCTCGCCCGGCTGATCGGCGACGGTCCGGCGCGCGACTATCTGGCAGAGGCCTGCCCCAGCCGCGATTACCTGCTGTGCGGCAGCCTGGACAGGCTGGACCGCAGCGCGCCGGGCTACGTCACCTCCGACTATTTCCTCTGGCATCCCGATGGCGCCCGCCGCCGCTTCGGCGACCAGCCCCGCTTCGTGACGGAGGCGGCGGAGATCGCCCACAACACCATCGCCAGCCGCCCGGCCGCGGTCGCCACGCATGGGCTGACGAATGCCATCGGCCAGTTCGTCGAGGTCCAGCCCGACGACACCCTGAACGATCCCGTCAAGCCGCTGACCCGCCGCCTGTTCAGCCGTTTCCCGGCACCGGTCTATGCCGCCTTCGACCGGTCGCTGCAAACGCAGCAGCGCTTTCCTCGCGACGGGCTGGCGTTGGTCCAGGATCTGTCGCTGTCGCTCGGCGTTCTTGGGATGGCCGCGCTGGGGCTTGGGCGCTGGCGGCGAGTCGACGGACGGGTGCGGATGCTGATCCTGGTGATCGGGCTGGGGCTGACGCTGAACGCCGTCGTCACCGGCGGGCTGTCGGCCGTCCATGACCGCTATCAGAACCGTGTGATCTGGCTCGTGCCCTTCGCAGCATTGGTTCTGCTGGCGACGGCCCGAAGCCGCGACGCCAGCCGCGATGTCCTGCCCGCCGGCCAGACGGGGCGCACCGGCTCCGGTCAGCCGGCTGGGTGGAACACGCCGCCGGGCATGGGCACCGGCACCCCGGTGGTCGCCGGCAGGCTGAGCGGCAGCCCCAGCCTGCTGCGCACGGCGAGATAGCCGAAGGCCTGCGCCTCCAGCGCGTCGCCGTCCCAGCCGACGGTGTCGGCCGGCAGGACGGGCACGCCCAGCCGGTCGGCCAGCATCGCCATCAGCGTGGCGTTGTGGCGCCCGCCGCCGCAGACCAGCCAGCGCACCGGCGGGGCCGGCAAATGGGGCACGACGGAGGCGACCGATGCGGCAGTGAAGGCGGTCAGGGTTGCCGCGCCGTCCTGCGGCGACAATACCGCCACCGGCGCCGGGTCGAAGGCGTCGCGATCCAGCGACTTGGGCGCCGGGCGGTCGAAATAGGGATGGGCCATCAACGCCGCCAGCGCCGCATCGTCCACTTGGCCCGCCGCCGCCAGCGCGCCGCCGGCATCGAAGCGGCCAAGCCCATGGCGCAGCACCCAGTCGTCGATCAGGGCATTGCCCGGCCCGGTGTCGCAGGCGACCACATCGGCTTCTCCCTCCTGCGGGTCGGAACCGATCCAGCTGACATTGGCGACGCCGCCGATGTTGAGGACGGCGAGCGGACGCGGCAGCCCATGGGCCAGCGCCCGGTGGAACAGCGGAACGAGCGGCGCGCCCTGCCCGCCCGCGGCGACGTCGGCACTGCGCAAATCGTTGACCACGGCGATGCCGGTTGCCGCGGCCAGACGGGCGCCGTCGCCGATCTGGCAGGTCAGGCGCCGGTCCGGATCGTGATGGATGGTGTGGCCGTGGAAGCCGATCAGCTCGACCTCCGCCGCCGCGACGCCCGCCTTGTCGAGCAGGCGGTGCACCGCGTCGGCATGGGCGTCGGTCAGGTCGCGCTCGACCTCCGCCACCGGCCCGCCGCCGACATCGCTTTTGCCGAGGCAGCCGCGCAGCCGGGTCCGGAAGCCGTCATCATAGGGGATGGTCAGGAAGTCCAGCGCCTCGACCCGGTCGCGGCCATCGGTGCGCAGCAAAGCGGCGTCGATGCCGTCCATCGACGTGCCGCTCATCAGGCCGACGACCGTGCGCAGCCCCTCCTTCGCTTCCATCATCCGCTCCGCATCCCCTGTGGCGATGCGGGGCAGTCTAGCTCAGCTGAGCCAGAGCTGCAGCATCAGCCGCTCGCGGCTGGCCGGCGGGGTGGCCCGATGGTAGCAGGAGGTGTCCTCCAGGAAGCCGGTGCCGGCCGGCCCTTCCACCACCAGGATGCGGTCGCGGTCGAAGTGGGTGAACAGCTGCTCGTCGCGGACGTTGGCAGAGCCCATCAGCATGCGCAGCGACTTGCCATGATGACTGCCGCGGACCAGCGCATGCTCCCCGGCGCCCGGCCCGACATCGGTCAGGTAGAACTGCGCCGAACAGAAATGGAAGTCGTGGACGTCGAAGTGCCAGTCGATGGTCTGGCCCAGCTGGCGGCGCTCGTCGTCGGTGGCGTCGGTGACGAAGCTCCAGAACAGGCGCGGGATGATCTTGGTGGCGGGGAAGCCCAGGAACTTGCCGGCACACTCCATCAGCAGCGGATCGCGGCAGATCCGGCGCACCGCCGGGCAGTCCAGCGGATCGGGGACGATGCCCATCACCGCGGGCGACCCATCCTCCAGCCGGCCCTTGTGGACGTCGTGGCGATAGAACATGCGGTCGTCGCGCAGCCGCCGTTGCAGGGGGGAGTGGGTGGCGAACTCCACCATCTCCTCGACCATCGACCAGGGCAGGTCGAAACCGAGCGCGATCGAGTCGCGACGCAGGTCGCCCAGCGCGCGCTCCACCGTCTGGCCAGCGAACAGGGTGGCCGGCAGCGGAGGCAAGGCGATGGGAGGGCCGGCCGGCGCCCGCTGGCGCGACCGGGGGGACAGGCGGCGCAGGGCACTGTAGCCGCGCCGGACCGACTCGAACCGGCCCAGCGCATAGTGAAGCTCTCCAGCGACGAGGCGCCGGGCAATGTTCGCAACGTTCATGGCATGTGCATCCCTGGGGGCAGCCGAAGGACCAAAACCGCGGTGGGTTGCGCGGCCTCTGGTGCCGGAATGCACGAAGTGTAGGCAGGTTTGGGGTGATTCTAAAAATACCCTTGTGGCGTACGCCCACACGCCGGAGGAATAGCCGGGCCGGCGGAGCGTCTTCCCCTACGGTCCACACCGGGAGAAAAAGGCGCCCCGCCCTCCCGCTTAAGGTTAGAGTCTGTCCGGTGCTCCAGTAAGCACCGGACAGACTCTGAACTTTTGGTTTTCCGTGTGATTCACGCTTCAAGCGATTTCGCTTGAACCAATCACACTAGAGTGCCTGCACGGCCTTCAGAACCGCCGCGACATGGCCGGTGACCTTCACCTTGCGCCAGACGTTGCGCACCACGCCGTCCTTGTCGATCAGGAAGGTGGCGCGGTCGATGCCCATGTACTTGCGGCCGTACATGCTCTTCTCGACCCAGGTGCCATAGGCCTCGCAGACGGCGCTGTCGGTGTCCGACGCCAGCGTGAAGGTCAGCTCATGCTTCGCCTTGAACTTGTCGTGGCTGGCGACGCTGTCCTTGGACACGCCGATCACCACCGCATCGACGGCGGAAAAATCGGGCAGCTGGTCGCGGAAGCCGCAGGCTTCCGAGGTGCAGCCCGACGTGTCGTCCTTCGGGTAGAAATACAGAATCACCGGCTTGCCGCGCAGGGCCGACAGCGTGACGCTGCCCCCGCCGTCGGTCGGCATGGTGAAATCCGGGGCGGGCGATCCGACGTCTACGGTCATGGCTGCTTGACTATCCTTCTTCTTGCCGGCCGGGAAACGAGGTCTCAGGCCGGAGGCGTGGTGGCGGGTGGGGCCAGACGGCCCGCCGGTTCCTCGACCAGGGCCTTGAAATGACCATGGGCTCGGGCGGCGACGGCACGGATTCTGTGGTCCAGTTCGGGGAAGTCAACAGCGCCAGGCTCACGCTCGCCCTGAAAGTCGGCAGGAAAGGCGGCGCGGACCAGCCCGGCCAGCAGGCTGGGCGACACCTGGTTGGGGTCGAGCACCCCGGCGGTGGTCAGCCGCAGGAAGCCCTGCACCCGCCGCCACAGCCGCAGCGTCGTCTCCAGATCCTCCGCCACCTCCGGCGCCAGCGCGCCCGTCCGGGCGGCGCAGCCCAGCGCCTTGGCAGTGCCGATGTGCAGGATGTCCGGCCGCTCGTGACCATGGCACAGTTGCAGGTACTGGGCGATGAACTCGATGTCGATCAGGCCGCCGCGGGCGTATTTGACGTTCCAGACATTGCTCGTCCCGAACTCCTTCTCGATCCGCCGCCGCATGTCGGCCACGTCCCACAGCAGCCGGTCGGCATCGCGCGGCGCCGTCAGCACCGAGCGGATCGCCGCCGACACCCGCCCGGCCAGTTCCGCATCGCCACCGATCACCCGGGCGCGGGTCAGGGCCATATGCTCCCAGGTCCAGGCGTCGGTCGTCTGATATTTCAGGAAGGCGTCCAGCGAGGTGGCGAGAGGACCGGCATTGCCCGACGGACGCAGCCGCATGTCGACCTCGTAAAGCCGGCCGTCGCCCATCGGTGCGGTGATGGCATTGGTCAGACGCTGGGTCAGCTTGATGTAATACTCGTTGGGCGACAGCGGCTTGGCACCATCCGACAGACGGGGACCACCACCGCCCCCTTGGCCCGGCGCCACGTCGTAGATGACGATCAGGTCGATGTCGGACGTGATGGTCAGCTGCCGGCTACCGAGCTTGCCCATCGCCACCACCACCCAGGCGCCGCCGGGAATGTGGCCGTGGCGCTGGGCGAACTCCTCCTCCACCCGGCGGGCGAGGTCGGGGACGACGATGTCGGCCAGATCGGCCAGGAAGGCGCCGCAACGGTCGCCGTCGGTGATGCCGCGCAGGATATGCACCCCGGCGCGGAAACGCTGGTCGTTGGTCCAGCGCCGCGACAGCGTCAGCGCATCCTCGAAATCGCGGGCCGGCGCCATCACGCGGGCGTGGTCGTCGGCCAGCCCGTCCTCCTTGCCCGGCAGCGGGTCGAAGAAGTCGGGCGACAGCACAGCGTCGAGCAGCGACGGGTTGCGCGACAGGGTCTGCGCCATCTGCGGCGCGATGCCCATGATCTCCGCCACCAGTTCCAGCAGCCAGGGATTGGCGACGAACAGCGAGAACAGTCCGACGCCCGCCGGCAGCTTGCCGAGGAAGTCGTCGAAGTTCATCAGCGCCGAATCGGGGGCCGGAGTCTTGGTCAGCGCGCTCAGCAGGGCCGGCGTCAGCTCCGTCAGCAGCTCCCGCGCCCGGCCGGACCGGGTGGCGCGGTAGCGGCCGCGATGCCAGGCCGACACCACGCTGATGACGCGGGCCGGATCGGCGAAGCCCATGCCCGTCAGCGTCTCCACCGTGCCGGGATCGGGGTCGGTGCCGGTGAAGACCAGATTGCCGGGACCGGAGAGCGACGGCGCCTCCTCGAACAGCTCGGCATAGCGGTCCTCGACCTGTCCCAGCGTCGCCAGCAGCTCCGCCCGGAAGGCGGCGGGGTCGTCATAGCCGAGGAAGGTGGCCAGATGCGCCACTCCGGCATCGTCGGCGGGAATACGGTGGGTCTGCTGGTCGTCGATCATCTGGATGCGATGTTCGACACGGCGCAGGAAATGATAGGCCCCGGCAAGATCCTCCACCGTCTGCGGCGGCACGCGGCCGACGTCGCGCAGCGCCTCGTTCGCCATCAGGGTCGGGGCGATCCGCACGCGCGGGTCGCGCCCGCCGAAGATCAGCTGCTGGGTCTGGGCGAAGAACTCGATCTCGCGGATGCCGCCGCGGCCGACCTTGATGTCGTGGCCGTTGACCGTCACCTCGCGGTGGCCCTTGTGGGCGTTGATCTGGCGCTTGATCGAATGGATGTCCTGGATGGCGGCGAAATCCAGGTTGCGGCGCCAGACGAAGGGCTCCAGGAAGCGGAGGAAGGAGGCGCCCGCCTCGGGATCGCCGGCGATGGGACGGGCCTTGATCATCGCCGCGCGTTCCCAGTTCTGGCCGACGCTGCCGTAATAAATTTCGGCCGCGGAGACCGAAACCGCCAGCGGCGTGGCGCCGGGATCGGGCCTAAGCCGAAGGTCGGTGCGGAAGACGTAGCCGTCCTTGGTCCGTTCATCCATAATGCGGACAAGATCGCGTGCGAGCCTGATGAAGGTTCGCGCGAGGTTGTCCGGCTGGGGCGTCTGCACAACAGCGTCGTCGTACAGGACGATCAGGTCGATGTCGCTGGAATAGTTGAGTTCGCGCCCGCCAAGCTTACCCATGCCCAAAACGATCAGGCCCGAACCGACCCACGGTCGCTGCGGATCCGGCAGCGTCAGCGTCCCCGCCTCCCCGGCGCGGCGCAGCAGGAAATTCGCGGCCAGCTGGACCCCCGTCTCCGCCAGTTCCGACAGGGCGCCGGTGACGCGGAACAGCGGCCACGCGCCGGCGATGTCGGCCAGCGCGATCAGCAGTGCCGCCCGCCGCTTCGCCACCCGCAGGCCCGCCATCAGCCGGTCCATCGATTTCTCCTCGCCATGCTCGGCATGGAGGGCGGCGATCAACGCGGCGAAGGTGTCGTCGAAGCCGTCCTGCAGTGTACGGGCGGCGAAGGGCAACTCCCGCGTCAGGCTGTGGCCGAGATACGGGCTGTTGCCGCACACCGCCCCGATCAGCGCCCGGCCGATCTCCGAATCGGCGAAGGCTTCCGCCCAGGCGCGGGTCTCCGGCTCCGCCGCGGCGGCCTGCTGGCGCCAGCGCTCCATCCCCAGCGCCGCCTGCGCGCTGTCGAAGGGCTTCGGCAAAGGGCTTGAGAACGCGATGGGGCTCGGCATGACGGCGGTCTTTCCTGCTCAAAACATGTGCAGAAAGCTGCACGTCTCGGACGGGAAGGTCAATCGGGCCGATTCTCCGTCTCTTCCTCACGGTGCCCGATGATCCGGCGCACCGCGAAGATCATCGGCCTGACGCTGACCGGGATCGGCGCCGTGGCGCTGGCGGCCGGCGGGCTGTTCGCCTGGCGCCTGGCGCAGGGGCCGGTCGCGCTCGACCCACTGATCCCCTATGTCGAACGGGCGCTGAGCGACCGCGACGGCCGTTTCCACGTCGACATCGGCGAGCTGGTGCTGTCGCTGGAGGAGGAGGACGGGCTTGAGGGTACCGGCCGCCGTCTCGACCTGCGCGCCCGGCGGGTGCAGGCGCTGAATGCCGACGGGACGGAACTGGCCGCGGTGCCGGAGATGGGCATCGGCTTCTCCATCCCGGCGCTGTTCCGCGGCACCCTGTCGCCGACGCGCCTCGATCTGGTCCGGCCGCGCCTGTCCGTGCTGCGCCGGGCCGACGGCAGCCTCGCCTTCGACGTGCGGTCGGATGCGCAGTCCACCCGCAAGGCCGAGGACGGCAGCCCCGACCTGATCGACGAGGCGCTCGAAAGCCTGCGCCAGCCGCCCGACATCGACCGGCCACTGGGATTGCTGCGCCGCCTGTCGGTGACGGGAGCCGACCTGCGGGTCGAGAACCGCATGCTCGATCTGGCCTGGCACGCCACCCGCGCCGACATGGTGCTGACCCGCGATGCCGAGGGCGCGCAGGGCCGTGCCCGCGTGACGCTCGACCTCGGCAATGCCGGCGGAACAACCTCGCCGCGCGCCGTGACCGTCTCTGCCGCCGGCCGCTACAACATCGCCGACACCACCAGCGACCTGACCATGTCCGTCGACGGGCTGGAGCCGGCGGCGTTGGCGGAGTTTGGACCGGCCCTGGCGCCGCTGTCGGCGGTGAAGCTGCCGGTGTCCGGCACCGTCACGGCGCGGCTCGACCGCCGCTTCGAACCCCTGATGGTCGACCTGAACCTGCGCGGTGGCGCCGGCATCGTCGCCCTGCCCGCGCTGCGGCCGGAGCCGGTCGCGGTGCAAAGCCTTGCCTTGCGCGGCAAGCTGGACGTTCCGGGCCGGCGCTTGCGGGTCGAGGATTTGTCGCTGAAGGCCGGCGCGCCGGACGGTGGCGAACCGCTGGCGCTGAGCGCCCAGGGCCAGTTGGCCGAAACCGACCGCGGCCGCGACCTCCAGGCCCGCCTGTCGCTGACCGCCGGTGGGCGCACCGCCGGGCTGGAGGTATCGGGACAGCAGGGATTGGACAAGGACGGCCGGGCGACCGCGCGGCTGACCGGCTTCGTCCCCGCCGCTTTCGCCGATCTCGCCCCGGTGCTGGCGCCGCTGAAGGCAGCGGAGCTGCCGCTGTCGGGCACGGTGGAGTTGGCCTTCGATCCGTCTTTCCAGGCGACCGGCGGCAAGGCCGACATCGTTGCCGACCGCGGCCGGCTGCTGCGGCCCGACCTGTTCGAAGGGCCGGTGCCGGTGGACAGAGCCCGGCTGCGCCTGCATGGCGACCGCGACCGCATCGACCTGGACGGGTTCGAGGCCGTGCTGGGCGAGGCCGGCGGACCGCAGCCGCGGGTGGAGGCCACCGCCACCGCCCGGCGCAACGGCAACCGCATGGCTGTGGAGACGCAGGCGACGGCCAGCGGCGTGGCGCTGGACGAGCTTCGCCGCTATTGGCCGAAGATTGCCGGCCCCAACGCGCGCGAGTGGGTGACCCGCAACCTGTCGCACGGAACGGTGACGCAGGCGCGGGCGGAGGTGGCGTTGTCCGTGCCGCTCGACGGGCAAGGGAAGCCGTCGGGAGAACCGCCGGAACAGACGCGCTTCCTCGCCACCATCGCCGGCGAGGACATCAGCGTCCGCTATTTCCACAACCTGACGCCGGTCACCGGCGCCAGCGTGGAGGCGACGACCGACGGCCAGACCTTCACCGTCCTGACCAAGGGCGGCCGGATCGCCGATGCGAAATCGGGCGACATCGAGGTCGGCGACGGCAAGGTGGTGATCGGCGGGCTGGACATCGGCAAAGAAACGATGGACATCCGCCTGCCGGTGCAGGGACCGGTGCGCTCGATCCTGACCCTGATCGACATGCCGCCGCTGGGCTATCCCACCAAGCTGGAAATGGACCCGGCGCGCACCCAGGGCACGGCCGAAGCGAAGCTGCATTTCGCCTTCCCGCTGCTGGCCGACCTGAAGGTGGAGCAACTCGACCTCGACGTGACGGGCAAGCTGCACAAGGTGGCGGTGGAGAAGGTGGCGGCCGGGATGAACGCCACCGACGGCGAGCTGTCGCTGGCGCTCGACCTGAAGGCGATGCAGATCAAGGGCACCACCAAGCTCGACGGCATCCCGGTCGCCATCGACTGGAACGAATCCTTCGACAGCGCGGCCAAGGGCCCGCGCACCCGCATCGCGGTGAAGGGCGACGCCACCGCCGACGATCTGCGCGCCCACGGCATCGATCTGGAAGACCGGGTGCAGGGCCCGTTCGGCGCCGACATCCTGTTCACGGTGGACCGCAAGCACAAGCTGCTGCTGACCGGCACCCTGAACCTGGAAAAGACCCGGCTGTCCATCGAGGAACTCGGCTGGGCCAAGCCGCCCGGCAAGCCCGGCACCGGCAAGCTGACGCTGGAGTTCGACAAGGACCGCCCGACCCGGATCAGCAACCTGACCGTCGATGCCGGCGGGCTGAAATCCGTCACCAACCTGGAACTGGCAGACGGCGGCAAGCGGGTGGCGCGGGTGCAGACCCCCAGCTTCAAGCTGGGCCAGACCGACCTGCGCGCCGACCTGACGGTGCTGCCCCCGCTGAAGCCCGGCGGTCCGGCCGGTGGCTATGCCGGGACCATCACCGGCACCAGCCTGGACGCCCGCGGTCTGACCGGCAAGACGCCGTCCGGCGAGGGCGCGGTCACGCCGCCGCCGAAAAAGCCGCCGTCACCCACCGACGACGGCCGCAAGACCCCGCTGGACATTGCCATCAAGTTCGACTCGGTGGTGTTCGGCGACAACCGGCGGCTGCGGCAGGTCGCGGGATCCATGAAGCGGGACGCCAGTGCCTGGACCCTGCTGGACCTCACCGGCCGCAGCGAAGGCGGCGGCGTGTCGCTGAAATGGCGGCCGGGTCCGCAGGGTGCCTACGACCTCGCGATCAATGCCGAGGATCTGGGATCGGCCCTGCAGGCGATGGATCTGAACGACCGCATGCGCGGCGGACGGCTGACCCTGACCGGCCGGTCGGCCGAGCCGCGGGCCGATGCCGCCATCGTCGGCAAGGCGGAAATCCGCGACTACACCCTGATCGACGTGCCGGCCCTGGCGCGCATCCTGAACGCCATCTCGCCGTCCGGCTTCGCCGAACTGCTGGGCGGCGGCAAGGGCGTCAATTTCGGCCGCATGTCGGCGGATTTCCGCAAGGAGGGTCGTCTCCTGACCCTGAAAGACCTGCGCACCTCCGGCTCGGCGCTCGGCCTGACGCTGGAGGGCCAGATCGATCTGGAGACGGAAACCGCCAACCTCCAGGGCACCATCGTCCCGGTCTATGGCCTGAACCGCCTGATTGGCCAGATCCCGCTGCTGGGCGACGTGCTGAGCGGCGGCGAGGGCCAGGGCATCTTCTCCGCCACCTGGCATGTCCAGGGACCGCTGTCCGACCCGGACGTGTCGGTGAACCCGCTGGCGGTGCTGGCGCCGGGCTTCCTGCGCAACCTGTTCTTCCTGGGCGGCGACGGCACGCCGACGCCGGACACCAGACCGCCGCCGGAGGCGCATACACGGTGACGGAAAGGAGCGCCGGCAATTGCCTGCCGGCGCCCCTCCCCTGCAAAGCCGTCAGCTCACCTTCACCAGCGCGTGGCGCTTCTTGCCGGCGCTGAGCTTCACCACGCCGTCGGCGTTCAGGTCAGCCGCAGTCGCCTTCACCGTCTCGTCGGCAATCGGCCCGTCGTTCAGCTTGGCCCCGCCGCCCTTGATCAGGCGGCGCGCCTCGCCTTTCGACGCGGCCAGCCCGGCCGCCACCAGCAAATCCACCACCGGCAGGCCGGCTTCCAGATCGGCACGGGCGACCTCGATGCTGGGCAGCCCCTCGGCCGCGGCACCTTCCTCGAAGGCGCGGCGCGCGGTCTCGGCGGCTTCAAGCGCGGCCTCCTCGCCATGGGCGAGCTTGGTCACCTCGTTGGCGAGGATCTTCTTGGCCTCGTTGATCTCGGCGCCCTGGAGGCTCTCCAGCCGGGCGACCTCGTCCAGCGGCAGTTCGGTGTAGAGGCGCAGGAAACGGCCGACGTCGGCATCCTCGGTGTTGCGCCAATACTGCCAGAAATCGTAGCTGCTGAGCTTGTCGGCGGTCAGCCAGACCGCACCGGCCGCCGTCTTGCCCATCTTGGCGCCCGACGAGGTCGTCAGCAGCGGCGTGGTCAGGCCGAACAGGTCGGCGCCGTCGGTGCGGCGGCCGAGTTCGACGCCGTTGACGATGTTGCCCCACTGGTCCGAGCCGCCCATCTGCAAGGTGCAGCCATGGCGGCGCTTCAGCTCCACGAAATCGTAGGCCTGGAGAATCATGTAATTGAATTCCAGGAAGGTCAGCGGCTGCTCGCGGTCGAGGCGCAGCTTGACCGACTCGAAGCTCATCATCCGGTTGATGGTGAAATGACGGCCGATGTCGCGCAGCAGCGGGATGTATTTCAGCTCGTCCAGCCAGTCGGCGTTGTTCGCCATCACCGCATCGGTCGGCCCATCCCCGAAAGTCAGATAGCGTCCGAAGATGCGCTTGATGCCCGCCATGTTGTTGGCGATGACCTCGTCGGTCAGCAGCTGGCGCGCCTCGTCCTTGCCCGACGGGTCGCCGATCTTGGTGGTGCCGCCGCCCATCAGGACGATCGGCTTGTGACCGGTCTTCTGCAACCAGCGCAGCATCATGATCGGCAGCAGGCTGCCGACATGCAGGCTGTCGGCGGTGCAGTCGAAGCCGATATAGGCGACGATCGGCCCCTTCGTCGCACGCTCGTCCAGCGTGGCGAAGTCGGTGCACTGGTGGATGAACCCGCGATCCTGAAGGGTGCGCAGGAACTCCGAGACGGGAGCCGAGGGGGTGGTCGTCGTCATGGCCGCAATCCGGCTGTCGTTGGAATGAAGGGCGGAGAAATCCCGCGGTCTGTTAGCACGGAACGGCCCCTGCCTCAATGCGGCGGCCCCGATTGCCACGGCTGGAACCGGCATGCGGGCCGGCCCGCTCTCCCGCCCAAGCATCGCTGCACCGCCGCAAGTCAAAACCGGCAGCGCGGGCCGGGAATTCCGCGGAAATCCTCCCTTATCGCAATTGACATTGATTCGCAAAACAGGAGACCGGTCCTGGCTGTATTTTGGGCAGGCTGCATTGCCCCAATTGATAGTGACTATCAACTACATCATTGTTTCAAATGGAGATTTTTATTGTGCGAGTCCTTCGGCTGTGCCAAGGTGCGACAAATCGTCTATTTTGGAGTATCGCATCATGCAAGGCGATCAAGGGGTCCTGGACCGTTTGAACAAGCTGCTTACCGGTGAGCTGAGCGCGGCCGACCAGTATCTGTCCCATGCCCGCACCATGGAGGACATGGGCCTCAAGGCGCTGAGCGAGCGCATCTCGCACGAGCGGGTCGAAGAGCTGGAGCACGCCGACAAGCTGATCCGCCGCATCCTGTTCCTGGAAGGCACGGCCGACGTCGCCAGCCGCGATCCGATTCACATCGGCAAGACCGTGCCGGAGATGATGCGCAACGACCTGAACCTCGAATATGAGGTGGTGGCCGCGCTCAAGGAAGCAATCGCCTATTGCGAGCAGGTGAAGGATTACGACACCCGCCGCATCCTGCTGGAACTGCTGGTCGACACCGAAGAAGACCATGCCCACTGGCTGGAACAGCAGCTTGGCCTGATCGACATGCTCGGCCTGCAGAATTACCTGCAGTCGGCCATGGGCGGCTTCCCCACCTGAGCGGAGGACGGATCATGAAGGGCAACAGCGACGTCATCGTCCAGCTTCAGATCGTCCTGAAGGACCAGCTGACGCAGATCAACCAGTATTTCCTGCACGCCCGCATGTTGAAGAACTGGGGTGTCAAGGCACTGGGCAAGTGGGAGTATCACGCCTCCATCGAAGTGATGAAGAGCGCGGACGAGATCATCGAACGCATCCTGTTCATCGAGGCGATCCCCAACCTCCAGGACCTGGGCAAGCTCCATATCGGCGAGGACGTGGCGGAGATTATCTCCAGCGACCTCGGAGCCGAGCGCGAGGCCCGCGACCGCATCGCCCACGCCATCGCTGTGTGCGAGGAGAAGGCCGATTACGTGTCGCGCGACGAGCTGTCCGAACTGCTGGAAGAGTCGGAAGAGCGCATCGACTATCTGGAAACCCAGTTGAGCCTGATCGACGACATCGGTCTGCCCAACTACATCCAGTCGGCGATGGGCGAGTTCAAGGACTGAGGTCGAGCGGGGGCGGACTCTGCGAAGAGCGCCCCCTCGAACCCGCCCACTCAAGCTCGCTGCAAAATCTCTTCCGCCAGCGCCTGCATTTCGGCCGCCGCCTGGGTCTTGCGTGCGGCCTCCGTCACCGAAAGCCCGGTCATCAGCGTGCCGGCATAGGCGGTGCGGTTGCCGACCTGCGCCGTCGCCAGCTCCACTGCCGGCGGAGCGACCAGTTCATGCACCTTGCCGACCAGCTCGTCGGCGATGCGGGCGCGCGGCGGCACCCGGTTCAACACCAGCAGCAGCCGGCGCTTCTCCTGCGCCGCCAGATCGATGGTCGGATGCACAGCCCACAGATCCATCGGGCTCGGCTGCACCGGCGCCACCACCAGGGTGGCGGCGCGGACGGCGATGCGCGCTTCGGTCTGGGCATGGGGCGGGCTGTCGATCACCACGATGTCATGGGCGCGGGCCAGCTTCTCCACCTCCGCCTGGGTGCGCCAGCCGGTGATCTGCACATGGGTGAAGCCGGGCTGGCCGCCGGTGGCCTCCGACCGCACGGAATGCCAGCGGGTCAGGCTGCCCTGCGGGTCGATGTCCACGGTGGCGACCTTGTATCCGAGCTGCGCCCAGGCGATGGCGAGGTGGGCCGCCAGCGTGGTCTTGCCGGCGCCGCCTTTCTGCTGCGCCACGGTGAAGACCTTGCCCGTCATGCCCGCACCCATCATGTTGTGTTGGTTGATTGCGCACTCCCCTCATAACCTTGGGCATGGCACCGGTGCAACCGCGCGAATTGACACCGGTGCTGCACGGGCTAGAAAGACGCCGTGACCGACCATTCCGCACCCGATACCGGTGAGAAGCGCCCGGCGCTGATCCCGGCCACCCCCGCCGGCATCGCCCGTGCGGCCGACCTGCTGCGCGCCGGCCGTCTGGTCGCCTTCCCGACCGAGACGGTCTATGGGCTGGGCGCCGACGCCACCGACGACCGCGCCGTTGCCGCGATCTTCGCCGCCAAGGGCCGCCCGCAGTTCAATCCGCTGATCGTCCATGTCCCCGATCTGGTCGCCGCCCACTCCTGGGGCCTGTTCGACGACCGCGCCCACGATCTGGCGACGCAGTTCTGGCCCGGACCGCTGACCATGGTCGTGCCGCGCCCTGCCAATTCCGCCCTGTCGCTGCTGGTCAGCGCCGGGCTGGACAGCATCGCCATCCGCGTGCCCAACCACCCGGTGGCCCAGGCGATCCTGCGCGCCGCCGGCAAGCCGATTGCCGCCCCCAGCGCCAACCGCTCCGGCGCCGTCAGCCCGACCACCCCGCATCATGTGCTGGAAAGCCTGGGCGACCGGGTCGATGCCATCGTCACCGGCGGCAAATGCATGGTCGGGCTGGAGTCCACCGTCATCGACCTGACCGGTCCCGACACGGTGCTCCTGCGCCCCGGTGCCGTGCTGCCCGACGAGATGGAGCGGCTGATCGGCCCGGTCCGCCTGTCGGCCGGCGATCCGACCGCGCCGAAATCGCCCGGCCAGCTGGAAAGCCACTATGCCCCCAACGCCGCGGTGCGCCTGAATGCGTCGTCGGCGGAAGAGGGCGAGGCCTTCCTGACCTTCGGCCCCGACCGCTTCGTCTTCGGCGGCACCACGCGGCTGAACCTGAGCCTGGAAGGCGACCTCAACGAGGCCGCGGCCAACCTATTCTCCCACCTGCGCAGCCTGGACCAGAGCGGCGCCCGCCGCATCGCGGTGATGCCGATCCCCGATGTGGGGTTGGGGCAGGCGATCAACGACCGTCTGCGCCGGGCGGCGGCACCGCGGAGCTAACGAACCGGGTGGCGGCTGGTCTGCGCAACAGTTGCATGGAAATGGGGGCGGCTAGATTGTAGAAGTGTCGCGTTTCACCGCGACACTTCCAGCTGCCGGACCTCAAGCGCCATGACCAACATCGCCGCCGCTCTCGACCAGATCCGCGCCATCGTCGGCCCGTCCGGCATCATCACCGACGCCGCCGACATGGCCCCCTACCTTGCGGAGTGGCGCGGGCGCTTCAAGGGCAACAGCCCGGCGGTGGTCCGCCCGGCCAACACCGCCGAGGTGGCGGCTGTCGTGAAGATCTGCGCCGAGGCCGGCATTCCCATCGTGCCCCAGGGCGGCAACACCAGCCTCGTCGGCGGCTCCATCCCGTATGAGGAAGGGCGCGAGATCGTTCTCAGCCTGTCGCGCCTGAACCGCATCCGCGACATCGACACGCTGAATTACACCATGACGGTCGAGGCCGGCGTGGTGCTGACCAGCATCCAGGAGGCCGCGGCCGACGCCGACCGCCTGTTCCCGCTGAGCCTGGGGGCGGAGGGCACCGCGCAGATCGGCGGCTTGATCTCCACCAATGCTGGCGGCATCAACGTCCTGCGCTACGGCAACACCCGCGACCTCGTGCTGGGGCTGGAGGTGGTTCTGGCCGACGGCCGCGTCTGGGACGGCATGCGCCGCCTGCGCAAGAACAACACCGGCTACGACCTGAAGAACCTCTTCATCGGCGCCGAGGGCACGCTGGGCATCGTCACCGCCGCGGTGCTGAAGCTGTTCCCGCGCCCGCGCCAGTCGATCACCGCCTTCGTCGCCGTACCCAGCCCGGCGGCGGCCATCGAGCTGCTGGCCCGCCTGCGCGCCGCCTCGGGCGATGCCGTCTCGGCCTTCGAACTGATGTCGCGCCGCTGCCTGAACTTCGCCCTGAAACACGTCGCCGGCACCATCGATCCGCTGTCGGAGCCGTCGCCCTGGTATGTCCTGACCGAGCTGACCGCCGGCACCAAGTCCGACGCCTTCCAGGAGACGGTCGAGACCGCGCTGGGCGAGGCGTTCGAGGCCGAACTGGCGACCGACGCCACGCTGGCCCAGTCGGACGCCCAGGCCAAGCAGTTGTGGTTCATCCGCGAGGCCATCGTCGAGGCGCAGAAGTTCGAAGGCGGCTCGATCAAGAACGACGTGTCGATCCCGGTCTCCCGCGTCGCCGAGTTCATCGAACTGGCGGAAGCGGCGGTCGCTGTGGCCTGCCCCGGCATCCGCCCGACCCCCTTCGGCCATGTCGGCGACGGCAACATCCACTTCAACCTCAGCCAGCCCGAGGGCGCCGACACCAAGGCCTATCTCGACCGCTGGGACGAGATCTGCCACGTGGTGAACGAGGTGATCTTCAAGCTCGACGGCTCGATCTCCGCCGAGCATGGCGTCGGCCGCTTCAAGAAGGACGAGATGCCGGCCATCAAGGGCTCGGTGGAGTTCGACATGCTGCGCGCCATCAAGGCGACGCTCGACCCCAACGGTCTGCTGAACCCCGGCAAGATGCTGCCCTGAACATCCCTCACCGGCCGCCCCTAAACGGCCTCCAGTGTCATAATATTGCGGGGGACAGGCTTGCGACGACAGACGTAGCGCAATGCTTGTCCCCGGCACGACACAAGGCTATGGTGCGGCCTCCGTTTCTTCTGCGCCTGTCGTACCGCGAGAGAGAGTTTTTCCGATGTCCAAGCCGCGCACTCTGTTCGACAAGATCTGGGACAGCCACGTCGTGCATCGCCAGGACGACGGCACCTGCATCCTCTATATCGACCGCCATCTGGTCCATGAAGTGACCAGCCCGCAGGCGTTCGAAGGACTGCGCGTCGCCGGCCGCAAGGTGCGGCGTCCGGAAGCCACTCTCGCCGTCCCCGACCACAACGTCCCGACCACCGACCGCTCCAAGGGCATCGTCGAGGAGGAGAGCCGGATCCAGGTCGAGACGCTGGACAAGAACGCCCGCGACTTCGGCGTCCGCTATTTCCCGATGGACGACGTCCGCCAGGGCATCGTGCACATCGTCGGCCCGGAACAGGGCTTCACCCTGCCCGGCGCCACCATCGTCTGCGGCGACAGCCACACCGCCACCCACGGTGCCTTCGGCGCCCTGGCCTTCGGCATCGGCACGTCGGAGGTGGAGCATGTGCTGGCCACCCAGACCCTGCTGCAGAAGCCGGCCAAGAACATGCTGATCCGCGTGGACGGCAAGCTGAACCCGGGCGTCACCGCCAAGGACATCGTGCTGGCCATCATCGGCAGGATCGGCACCGCCGGCGGCACCGGCTACGTCATCGAGTTCGCGGGCGAAGCCATCCGCGACCTGTCGATGGAAGGCCGCATGACCGTCTGCAACATGGCGATCGAAGGTGGCGCCCGCGCCGGCCTGATCGCCCCGGACGAGAAGACCTTCGAGTATGTGCAGGGCCGCGCCCTGGCGCCGAAGGCCGGCGCCTTCGAGCAGGCCGTCCAGTACTGGAAGACGCTGCCGTCGGACGAAGGTGCGGTCTATGACGCCACCGTCGTGCTGAACGCCGCCGACATCGCGCCGCAGGTCACCTGGGGCACCAGCCCGGAAGACGTGCTGCCGATCACCGCGACCGTGCCGAACCCGGCCGACATCGCCGACGAGGGCAAGCGCGCCGCCGTCGAGCGCTCGCTCGCCTACATGGGCCTGACCCCCGGCCAGCCGCTGTCGAGCGTCAAGGTCGACACCGTGTTCATCGGGTCCTGCACCAACGGCCGCATCGAAGACCTGCGCGCCGCCGCCGACCTCGCCAAGGGCCGCAAGGTCGCCGAGGGCGTCCGCGCCCTGGTGGTCCCCGGTTCGGGTCTGGTCAAGGAGCAGGCCGAGGAAGAGGGTCTGGACAAGATCTTCACCGAGGCCGGCTTCGAGTGGCGCGAGCCGGGCTGCTCCATGTGCCTGGCGATGAACGCCGACCGTCTGGCCCCGGGCGAGCGTAGTGCCTCGACCTCGAACCGCAACTTCGAAGGCCGTCAGGGCCGCGGCGGCCGCACCCACCTCGTCAGCCCGGCGATGGCCGTGGCGGCGGCGGTGACCGGCCACCTGACGGACGTCCGCACGCTGTAAGGGCTGTTCGCCCCCTCTCTCCGACTGCGGAGGGAGGGGGCGCCCACAGCAAAGCCTTCCTGCTAATCGCCCCTGCCCCTTGCCTGCCCCAGCAGCCCCTGCGGCCGATAGATCAGGAACAGCGTCAGCAGCCCGAACGCCACGATGTCCTTGTAGGCGAGCGCGAAATAGGCTGACCAGAAGGTCTCGACCAGCCCCAGCAGGGCGCCGCCGAGCATCGCCCCCGGCACCGAGCCGATGCCGCCGACCACCGCCGCGGCCAGCGCCTTGAAGCCGATCAGGTAGCCGGTGAAGAAGTTCACCCCGCCGTAATAAAGCGCGATCACCGCACCCGCCGCCGCAGCCAGCCCGCCGCCGATGGCGAAGGTCGCCGCCACCGTGCGGTTGACATCCACCCCCACCAGTTCCGCCGCCGCAATGTCGTCGGTGCAGGCACGATGCGCCCGGCCGAAGGCGGTGCGTTGCATGATCCCCCAAAGCACCGCGTAAAGCCCGCCGGTCAGCACGAGGATCGCCAGCTGCGCGGTCAGCGCGGTGACGGTGAAGGCACCGTCGCTCAACAGGTCGTAGCGGCCGGTCAGCACCGGTGCCGGCCACCAGTCGCGCGCGCCATGCAGCAGCCGCACCCCCTCCTGATAGGCGATGGACAGTCCGACCGCGACGATCAACGGCGTGTGGCTGCGCACCCCGCGCAGGCGGCGGAAGACCAGCCGGTCCATCGTCCAGCCCTGCACCGCGGTGAAGCCGATGACCAGAACCAGCACGCCGAGCAGCGCCGGCGGCCATGTCGCCCAGCCGGCCATGCCGAGCCCGGCCGCCGCCATCGCCGTCACCATGGCGCCGACCATGGTCAGTTCCCCCATCGCCAGATTGATCTGGCCGAGGATGGCGTAGACCAGCGTGTAGCCGAGCGCGAGCAGCCCATAGACGCAGGCGACGGTGGCAGCGTTGATGATTTGCTGGGCGAGGAACAGGAGGGGCGTCCAGCGCGTCGGCTGCGGCCTTTCAGTCTCGACGACACCGCCGATGGCATCGCGCGGCGGCTTGATGCGCAGCCATTGCTGAAGCATGGCGAAGCGGATGTCGGTGAGCCAGCCGCTGCGGTCGGTCGCCACCGCCACCAGGGTGCGCCGCCCCTCCTCCATCGACGTGCCGGCGAAACGGCAGGCGATCCAATGGGACTGGCTGCCGCTGCGGTAATCGACGCGCAGCACCCGCTTGTCCTCGGTGTAGCTGCGGGTGGACAGGTCGGTGACGCGGCCGGGTTCGAAGGCCGGGATCAGCTTCCGGCACAGCACATCCTGGTCGGCATCGACGCCGCACCCGGTGAGCATCAGCAGGACGAGGCACAACAGCGGCAGGATGCGGAGCACGGAACCGCCCGGTCAGGTGGGACGGTTCAGCCTACCGACAATTTGGAAGGGTGGGAAGCGCCGGCACTGTGCCCCTACCCGTCCCGTCACTCCACCATGTAATCGCGCACCAGCAGTTCGGCGATCTGAACGGCGTTCAGCGCGGC
The DNA here is from genome assembly GCF_049472615.1 of Azospirillum sp. 11R-A. Classification (NCBI taxonomy): domain Bacteria; kingdom Pseudomonadati; phylum Pseudomonadota; class Alphaproteobacteria; order Rhodospirillales; family Azospirillaceae; genus Azospirillum; species Azospirillum sp. 11R-A. The sequence continues at coordinate 391,636 of NZ_JBCEBL010000001.1, forward strand.
GCCCTTGCGCAGGTTGTCGGCGACGCACCAGAAGGACAGGCCGTTCTCCACCGTGATGTCGTCGCGGATGCGGCTGACGAAGACCGGGTTTTCGCCGGCGATCTCCACCGGGGTGACATAGCCGTCGCCGGTCTGCAGGTCGATCACCGACACGCCGGGGGCGGCGCGCAGGACGAGGCGGGCCTCCTCCGCGCTGATCGGCTCCTCCGTCTCGATGTTGATCGACAGGGCATGGCCGATGAAGGTCGGCACGCGGACGCAGGTGGCGGAGACCTTGATCTTGGGATCGAGGATCTTCTTGGTCTCCACCGTCATCTTCCACTCTTCCCTGGTGGAGCCGTCTTCCATGAAGGCGTCGATGTGGGGGATGACGTTGAAGGCGATCTGCTTGGGGAAGACGCTTTTGGCGACGGGATCGTTGACGAAGATGGCGCGGGTCTGGGTGAACAGCTCGTCCATCGCCTCCTTGCCGGCGCCCGACACCGACTGGTAGGTCGACACCACGACGCGGCGGATCTTGAAGCGGTCGTGCAAGGGCTTCAGCGCCACCGCCATCTGGATGGTGGCACCGTTGGGGTTGGCGATGATGCCGCGCTTGCGATAGCCGACCAGCGTCTCCGGGTTCACCTCCGGCACCACCAGCGGCACGTCGGGATCCATGCGGAACTGCGAGGTGTTGTCGATCACCATGGCTCCGGCGGCAGCGGCGCGCGGCACATGGATGGCCGACACCTTGGCGCCGGGCGACGACAGCACGATGTCCACGCCGTGGAAGTCGAACTTGTTGAGATCCTGGACCTTGAGGATCTCGTCCTCGCCATAGGACACCTCCTGGCCGATCGATTTCTCGGAGGCCAGAGCGATGACCTTGTCGGCCGGGAACTTCCGCTCGGCCAGCGTTTGCAGGATCTCGCGCCCGACATTGCCGGTGGCGCCGATGACCGCGACGGTATAGCCCATGACGGTGGTTTCCTTCTGCCGAATGTCCGCAAAGACAAGAATGGTGCCGGGGGGCGATAGGAGCTAGGCGCTTTCCCTGCGAATTGCAACCCATCCGCCGCGAAACCTGCCCTCCAGCCGAGTTGACATGCCATGGAAGGCGGCGGGAAGATTCCATCCCTCAACAGTGCCCCGAACGGGCCTCCAGGGAGACTTCACGGATGACCAGCTTCAAGCGCGGCCTTATTGCGCAGACTGTTCTTGGCGCCGCCGTTCTCGCCCTCACCGGTTTTGCCGCCCCCGCCCTCGCCGACACGCCGAAGGACGCGCTGGTGATGGCATGGCAGTTCGACGACATCGTCAGCCTCGACCCCGGCGAGATCTTCGAGCTGTCCGGTGCGGAATACAGCGCCCAGGTCTATGACCGGCTGATCCATTTCGACGTCAATGACGTCAGCAAGATCGAAGGCGAGGCCGCCGAAAGCTGGACCGTGTCGCCCGACGGCAAGACCTTCACCTTCAAGATCCGCGACGGCATCGCCTTCCATTCCGGCAACCCGATGACGGCCGAGGATGTGGCGTGGTCCTTCTCCCGCGCGGTGAAGATGAACAAGGGTCCGGCCTTCATCCTGACCCAGTTCGGCCTGACCCCCGAGAATGTCGACCAGATGGTGCGCGCCACCGATCCGAAGACGTTGGTCTTCACCACCGACAAGGTCTATGCGCCGACCTTCGTGCTCTACTGCCTGACCGCCGATGTCGCCTCCATCGTCGATTCCAAGCTGGTGAAGGGCAAGGAGAAGGACGGCGATTTCGGCGCCGGCTGGCTGAAGACCAACTCCGCCGGCTCCGGCCCCTTCATCCTGAAGCAGTGGAAGGCGAGCGAGCTGCTGACCTTCGATGCCAACCCGAAATACTGGCGCGGCGCCCCGAAGCTGAAGCGCGTGCTGATCCGCCACATCCCGGAACCGGCGACCCAGCGCCTGCTGCTGGAAAAGGGCGACGTCGATGTCGCGCGCAACCTGAAACCGGAGCAGTTCGAGCCGCTGAAGTCGAGCGACGCCATCCGTCTGGTCCAGGCGCCGAAGGGCACGCTGTGGTATCTCAGCCTAAATCAGAAGAACGCCACCCTGGCCAAGCCCGAGGTGCGCGAGGCCTTCAAGTATCTCGTCGACTATGACGGCATGGCAGGATCCATCATGAACGGCATCGGCGCCGTCCATCAGGCCTTCCTGCCCAAGGGCTTCCTCGGGGCCGTCAACGACAACCCCTACAAGTACGATCCGGCCAAGGCGAAGGAGCTGCTGGCGAAGGCCGGCTATCCCGAAGGCTTCACCGTCAGCATGGACGTCCGCAACACCAACCCGACCCAGGACATGGCCCAGGCGATCCAGGCCAGCGCCGCCAAGGCCGGCATCAAGATCGAGATCATCCCCGGCGACGGCAAGCAGGTGCTGACCAAGTACCGCGCCCGCAACCACGAACTCATGATCCAGCAGTGGGGCGCGGACTATCAGGACCCGAACTCCAACGCCGACACCTTCGCCTCCAACCCGGACAACAGCGACAACGCGAAGTCCAAGCCGCTGGCCTGGCGCAACGCCTGGGACATTCCGGAACTGACCAGGAAGACCGCCGCCGCCATCGAGGAGCGCGACGGCGCCAAGCGCGCCCAGATGTACGAGGAGCTGCAACGCTCGGTCCTCGCCGACTCGCCCTTCGTCATCATGTTCCAGCAGACCGAGATGGTCGCCGAGCGCAAGAGCGTCAGCGGCCTCGTCTGGGGCCCGAGCTTCGACACCAACTACTACTGGAAGGCCGAGAAGAAGTAAGGATGCGGGGGGCGCCCGCCGCCCCCCTCTCCCTTGCGTCTATGGGCTCACCCCCAGGCGCCCGCATCCTCGACCACCACTGCAAGGCTGTCGGACAGGCCGGTCAGCACGCCGCGCTGGGTGTCGGCCGCCGGCACCACGCCGCCCTTGCCGTCCGGCAGGTCGCGGGTGGCGGTGGCCGAGGCCACGACCGTCACCCGCCAGCCATGGTCCACCGCCGACCGCGCCGTGCTGCTGACGCAGTTGTGGGTCATGAAGCCGGCAACGATCATCTCCGTCCGCCCGCTGTCGCGCGCAACCGCCTGCAACTCCGTCCCGGCGAAGGCGTTGGCAAGCTTCTTGACGATCACCGGCTCACCGTCGCGCGGGGCGACGGCCGGGACGATTTCCGCCAGCGGTCCGGTGGAGTCGAACACCGGCGCGCCCGCCGCGGTGTGGTGGACGATGTGGATCACCGGCACGCCGTTGGCGCGGGCCAGCGCCAGCAGTTCCGCCGCCCGCTCCACCGCCGCATCGACTCCCGACAGCCGCAGGGCGCCGTCGGTGTATTCGCGCTGAAGGTCGATCAGCACCAGCACCGCCTTGTCCAAGGGTGCGGGGGTGGCCGGCGCGCCGACGATCTGGCGCAGGGTCCGGGCAGGAAGAGTCGTCATCGGGAGATGCTCCGTGGTCGCTGAGGATCGATGACGGCGATGCTGCCCTGTTCACCGATGTGCGACCATTCGCTATGCTTGCACGATGGCTGTTCAGAAATTCACAGGCCCGCTCGATTGGGACGATTTGCGCGTCTTCCTGGAACTGGCACGCGCCGGCAGCCTGTCGGCGGCGGCACGCAGCCTGCGGCTGAGCCACGCCACGGTCGGGCGCCGGCTGACCGCACTGGAGGCAACGCTCGGTCGCAGCCTGATGGAGCGCCGGCCCGACGGCTATGTCCTGACCGAGGACGGTGAAAGCGTCCGCGCCCTGGCCGAGGCGATGGACGAACGGGCACAGGCGATCCGCCGCCGCGAGGGCGACGCGGCCGGGCTGACCGGCACCGTGCGGCTGACCATGACCCAGGCGCTGGCCGACATCTTCCTGATCCCGCGGCTGGGGCCGCTGCAGGCCGCCAACCCCGCCCTGAACATGGAAATCATCGTCGACAACCGCACTCTCAGCCTTGCCCGGCGGGAGGCCGATCTGGCGGTCCGGCTGGCCCGGCCGCAGCGCGGCGATCTGGTCGGGCGGCGGCTGGCAACGCTGGGCTATGGGCTGTACGCGGCACCGGACGCGCCCGACACGCTGATTGCCTATGACGAGTCGATGGCGGAGTTGCCGGAGGCTTTGTGGCTGGACCGCCATGGCGGCGGCCGGCGCGTCGCTTTCCGCTCCAACAGCGTGCAGGGGCAGCTTGCGGCGGCGGTTGCCGGCTTCGGCATTGCCTTCCTGCCCTGCATGCTGGCGGACGGCGTGCCGGGACTGGTGCGGCACCCGCTACCCGGTCCGCCGCCCTGCTCACCATTAACCCGCGAGGTCTGGCTGCTGGTTCACCGCGACCGCCGCGACGTGCCGCGGGTGCGCACGGTGATCGAGCATCTGGTGGCGGTCTTCACCGCGGAGCGGGAGCGGCTGGAAGGCGGTTGACGGTGCCCCACCACCTCCACCACCCTCCTTCAGCTGTCGCCACAAAAGGCTTGTCCGCCATGTCGTTCCGCTCCCTGTGTCTGGTGGGCCTCGCCATCGTCGCGGCAGTCCCCGCCCACGCGCAGTCCCGGCCCAACGACGAAGCCTTCACCAACGCGGTTGTCGCAGCCGGGAAAAGCGTCACCCGCACGCAATGCGCCGAGTTTGAGGCGCGGGAAACCGCCAGCTGGGTGGAGGTCGACGGTCGCGGCGAATGCCTGCGCTATTACGCGGCCGGCCTGAAGCCCGGCTCAAATCCGATCGTCGCGGCCTGGATGCATGGCGACGTGATGGGTTCCAGGCCGCAGCAGATCGGGCATCAGGAGGGGTTGAGCGTCGTCGGCATGATCGAACAGGAACGGGTCTTGTCGGAGCGCTTCGGCGTGCCCTTCATCTTCCTGGCCCGTCCGGGAGCCTATGGCAGTTCCGGCAAATTCTGGACCATGCGCCATATCCCGCGCGAGGCGGCGCTGATGAACGCCCATATCGATCTGCTCAAGAAACGCTATGGCATCGGGCAATGGTCGCTCGGTGGAAGCAGTGCCGGAGGCACGCTGACGGCCGAATTCCTGGCCCGCCGCACCGACCTGAAATGCGCCGTCATCTCGTCCGGTGCCTCCGCTTACGAAGCCTACCTCCAGGCGCATGGCGTCAAGACCCGCCTGGCAAAGCCGGAGACTTGGTTCGATCCCTACCGCTCGCTCGACCTGATTCCCAAGGATCCGGCGCGCCGGATCCTGGTCATTGGAGATCTGCGGGAAACGAATGTGCTGTTCCGTACCCAACGACTGTATTTCGACGGCTTGGCGGCACGCGGGCACAAGGCTTGGCTGGTCCCGCTCGAACGGGCCCGGCCGCCCCGCTACCACGGTCTGGTCGATTTCGGCGAAACCGCCACCGGCCTCTGCGCCCAGGGCGTCGAAACGGACAGGCTGTTGAAGACGCTCCAATCCATGCCCGAACAGCCGGAGCGGATCAGCAATTGACCCAATTCAGTAACGCGCCGCCATGAAGTAGAGCCCGTCCGGCGGACAGGTCGGCCCCGCCTTGGCACGGTCGCGGGCGTCCAGCGCACGGCGGACGTCGTCTACCGTCCATTTGCCGGCACCGACCAGTTCCAGCGTGCCGACCATGTTGCGGACCTGATGGTGCAGGAACGAGCGCGCGGCAGCGTGGATGCGGATTTCCTCGCCCTCACGCTCCACGGCCAGCCGGTCCAGCGTCTTCACCGGCGACTTGGCCTGACACAGCGCGGCGCGGAAGCTGGAGAAGTCATGCTGGCCGACCAGCACCTGCGCTGCTTCATGCATCGCCTCGGCGTTCAACGGACGGGTGACGTGCCAGGCCCGGCCGGATTCCAGCGCCAGCGGCGCGCGGCGGTTGACGATGCGGTAGACATAGGCGCGGCCGGTCGAGGTCAGGCGGGCGTGGAAATCCTCCGTCACCGCCTCCACCTCCAGCACGGCGATGGGTGCCGGCTTCAGGTGGAAGTTCAGGGCGTCGCGCAGCTTCAGGCCGGTGAAGGGCTTTTCCAGGTCGAAATGGCAGACCTGTCCCAGCGCATGCACACCGGCGTCGGTGCGGCCGGAGCCATGGACCCGCACCACCTCGCCCGACAGGCGTTGCACCGCCTCCTCCAGGCTCTGCTGGACCGAGGGGCCGTTGTCCTGGCGCTGCCAGCCGACGAAGGGGCGGCCGTCATACTCGACGGTCAGTTTCCAGCGCTGCACGATGGTCAATCCGCCACGGGTTCGGCAGCTTCGGGAGCGGAGACCGGCTGCCCGACCGCCAGCGCGAAGCCGCGCAGGAAGGCGGCGCCATCCACCGGCGCCTTGCCCGGCCGCTGCACCCTGGCCAGCCGAACGGCCCCGTCGGCGCAGGCGACCGTCAGCCGGTCGTCCAGCAGGGTGCCGGGCGTGCCGGTTCCGGATACGGGTTCGGCGGCCAAAACCTTGATCCGCTCACCATTGGCGGCGTCGAACCAGCAGCCGGGCCAGGGGGTCAGGGCGCGGACCTGCCGCTCGACATGGGCGGCGGGCCGGGTCCAGTCGAGGCGGCCATCCTCGCGCGTCAGCTTGGCGGCGTAGGTGACGCCGTCTTCCGGCTGCGGCACGGCGGCCAGCGTGCCGGCGGCCAGCCCGTCCAGCGCTGGGACGATCATGCGGGCGCCGAGCGCGGCCAACTCGTCATGCAGGCTGCTGGCGGTGGTGGCGGGAGTGATCGCCACCGCTTCCCGAGACAGCATGGCGCCGGTGTCGAGCCCGATGTCCATCTGCATGATGGTGATCCCGGTCTCTGCATCGCCAGCCAGGATGGAGCGCTGGATCGGCGCCGCCCCGCGCCAGCGCGGCAGCAGCGAGCCATGCACGTTGACGCAACCCAGCCGCGGCGCGTCGAGGATCGGCTGCGGCAGGATCAGGCCATAGGCGGCGACCACGGCGGCATCGGCCTTGAGATCGGCAAACTCGGCCTGGGCCTCGGCATTGCGCAGGCTCTTGGGCGTGCGCACAGGGATGCCGTGCTCCTCGGCGAAGCGGTGGACGGGCGATTTCTGTACCTGCTGGCCGCGACCGGCCGGGCGCGGCGGCTGGCTGTAGGCGCAGACGACCTGATGCCCCGCCTCGATCAGCGCGGCAAGGCTGGGCACGGCGAAATCCGGCGTGCCCATGAAGACGAGACGGAGCGGGGTCATCGGATGTGTATCGCCGATCTGTGTTGCGGCCGGTCTTTTGCGACTGCTCAGGCCGTGGCCTTCTGCATCTTCTGGACCTTCTTCAGCAGGATGTTCCGCTTCAGAATCGACAGGTAGTCGACGAACAGAACGCCGTTCAGATGGTCGATCTCGTGCTGGATGCAGGTGGCGAGCATCCCGTCGGCCTCGATCTCCTGCGGTTGGTTCTTTTCATCCAGATAGCGGACGCGGATGCGCACGGGCCGGGTGACGTCGGCGTACTGTTCCGGCACCGACAGGCAGCCTTCCTCGCACACCGCCTTCTCATCCGAGGACCAGACGATTTCCGGGTTGGCGAGGCGGATCGGGTTCGGCGGCTCGCCCTTCTCATGGACGTCGACGACGATGACGCGGTCGAGCACGCCGACCTGCGGAGCGGCCAGACCGATGCCGACGGCGTCGTACATGGTCTCCACCATGTCGTCCATCAGCTTGACGACGCGCGCATCCACTTCGGCGACGGGTTGTGCCTTGCGCTTCAGGATCGGATGCGGGGCGACGAGGATCGGAAGACGGGCCATGGGTGCTCGATGCTGGTAAGGGAAAGTTCAAACGGACAAAGTAGGCGGACCGAGCGTTTCGGTCAAGGAATCGGACCTATGCGAACGATGCAGAACCGCCCGCCGTGCGGGGTTGCGCCGGACGCCGGTTGGGCGTAGTCGATGCCGATCATGCCGGACGCCACCACCGCCCCCTCCCCGCCGCCGCGCTGGACACAGGACGCCGCCCTGGCGCTGGTGTTCCTGACCCGCCTGCCCCTTCCCCCCATCGGCCCGCTGAACGGCCTGCTCAGCGGCCCCTTGGCCGAGGGCTCGTCGGCGCGGGCGATGGGCTGGTTTCCGCCGGTCGGCGCGCTGATCGGGCTGGCCGGCGGGGGAGTGTACGCCGCCACCGCCGCCCTGCACCTGCCGCCGCTGGCCGGTGCGCTGCTGGCCCTGGCGGCGACCGTCCGCCTGACCGGCGGGCTGCACGAGGACGGGGCGGCCGACGTGGCCGACGGCTTCGGCGGTGGGCGCGATCTGGCGCGCAAGCTGGAGATCATGCGCGACAGCCGCGTCGGCAGCTATGGCGTGCTGGCGCTGGTCTTCTCGGTCGGCATCCGCGCCGCGGCCCTGGCCGCCCTGCCGGTGCCGGCGGCGGTCGCGGCTCTGGTGGCGGCCGGCGCCCTGTCGCGCTGCGGGCTGGCGGCGATGGCGCGCACCTTGCCGGCGGCGCGGCGCGACGGGTTGGCGGCGGCGCAGGGCCGGCCGGCGATGGCGACGGTGCTGCTGGCGCTCCTCTTCGGCATCGCAATCGCCGCCGTGGCGCTCGGCGGGCTTGCCCTGCCGGCGCTGGCCGCCTCGCTCCTGGCGGTGGCCGCGGTGGCGGCGCTTGCCCGGCGGCAGATCGGCGGGCACACCGGCGACGTTTTCGGCGCAGCGCAGCAGGCGGCGGAGGCCGCGGTGCTGCTGACCCTGTCGGCCCTCGTCGGGGCAGCGGCCATTGGAGCAGCAGCATGACCGCGTTGAGCCTCACCCCCCTGACCGTCACCCGCTGGTGGCTGATCCGCCATGCGCCGGTCCGCAATCCGGACAACGTCATCTGCGGGTCGAGCGACCGCGAGGCCGACACCGGCAACCGCGCCGCGGCAGCCGCACTCGCGGCCGGCCTGCCCAGCGACGCCCTGTGGCTGACCAGCCCGCTGCGCCGCAGCCGCCAGACGGCCCAGGCTCTGTGGAGCCGCAACCCCCGTCTTGCCGGCGCCGCCGTGGTGGAGCCGGCGCTCGCCGAGCAGGATTTCGGCGATTGGGAGGGCATCAGCCACGACACCGCGGCCCGGCGCGATGCCGAGGCGGCTGCCCGCTTCTGGGGCGACCCGGCCCGCCATGCCCCACCGGGCGGCGAGAGCTTCGCCACGGTGATGGACCGTACGGCGGGCGCGCTGCTGCGGCTGACCGACCTCCATGCCGGACGCGATCTGGTTGCGGTGATCCATGCCGGCACCATCCGCGGCGCGCTGGCGCTGGCGCTGGATCTGACGCCGGAGGCGGCGCTCAGGCTGCGGATCGACCCCTGGTCGCTGACCCGGATCGACCACCACCACGCCGGGACGGGATCCTGGTCTGTCGGGGGAGTGAATCAGCAGGCCGGAACTTTCTGACCGCGGTGGGCGTTCCCCAGTCTCAGTTGGGCTACCGAACGAGAGGCAGACCATGGTCCATAGCACCACCGCCGGCCACGGCCACAGCCCCGACCAGGGCGACGTCAAGAAGCTCTGGGAGATGATGAAGGGCGTCCAGGTCGCGATGATGACGACGCTGGACGACAACGGCCGGATGAACTCCCGTCCGATGGCGACGCTGTCCCATGCGGGGTTCGAAGACGGCACCCTGTGGTTCTTCACCCGCGCCCATTCCGAGAAGGTGGCGGAGATCGACCGCCACTGGCGCGTCAACCTCGCCTATGCCAACCCCGACAAGCAGGATTACGTGTCCGCCTCCGGCGTTGCCGAGGTGGTGCGCGACCGCGACAAGATCCGCTTCCTGTGGCGCGACATCATGACCACCTGGTTCCCCCAGGGTCCGGACGATCCCGAGGTGGCGCTGCTGAAGGTGTCGGTCGATCAGGCCGAATATTGGGACAGCCCGTCGAGCACCATGGTCTACGCCTATGGCTATGTGAAGGCGAAGCTGACCGGCCAGTCGCCGGACCCGGGCGACCACGCCAAGATCGCGTTCCAGTAACCGCGTTTCGGTGAAAGCCGGCTGTCCACGCCGGCCTAACATGAAAAAGCCCTCCCTGCCGACCGCAAGGCCAGCAGGGAGGGCTTTTTCATTTAACGATCCTTAAGCGGGGCTCAAGAAGCGCCGTAGACGCTACTCACCAGCTCTTCGCACGGGCCGCCGGCTTGCCGTTGCCGTGGGCTTCACGACGGGCATGGTCCGGGCGGGCATCGCCGCGATGGTTGTCGTTGCGGGCATAGTCCGGCCGCGGGCCACGCGGGGCGTGCGGGCCCTTGGACTCGCCGTTGCGGTGCCACGGCTTGCCGGCGCCGCCGGACGGACGGCCGCTGCGACCGGCCGGACGGCCGGCACCGCCGGTGGTGAAGGGACGCGTCGGCTCCAGGCCGGGCACCACATGCACCTCGAGCGTCGCCTTCGTGTAGCGCTCGATGCGGACCAGCGTCTCGCGGTCGGCGCGGGCGGCGAAGGAGATCGCAACGCCCGAGGCGCCGGCGCGGCCGGTGCGGCCAATGCGGTGGACATAGTCCTCCGCCGAGCGCGGCAGGTCGAAGTTGATGACGTGGGTGATGTCGCGCACGTCGATGCCGCGGGCGGCGACGTCGGTGGCGACCAGCAGGCGGACCTGGCCGGTGCGCAGGCGCTGGAGCGTGCGGTTGCGCTTGGTCTGGTCCATGTCGCCGTGCAGGGCGGCGGCGGCATGGCCGGCGGCGCTCAGCTCCTCGGCCAGCGTGTCGGCATCACGCTTGGTCGCGGCGAAGATGATCGCCTTGCCGACCTCTTCCTGGGCGGCGAAATGCTGCAGCAGGCGGCGCTTGTGGTCGAGATCGTCGGCATGGTGCAGACGCTGCTCGACGTTGATCGCGGTCGCCTGGCTCTCGACGGCCACACGCTCCGGGTTGCGCAGCAGGTTGCCGGCCAGCTGCGCCATGCGGCGGTCCAGCGTGGCGGTGAACAGCATGGTCTGGCGCGTCGGCGGGCAGCACTTGGCGATGGTCTCGACATCGTCGAGGAAGCCCATGTCCAGCATGCGGTCGGCCTCGTCGAGGATCAGCACCTCGACCTCGTCCAGCGAAATGCGGCGACGGGCGACGTGGTCCAGCAGGCGGCCCGGGGTGCAGACGAGAACGTCGACCGGACGCGACAGCAGGCGCAGCTGCTCGCGGTAGGGCATGCCGCCGACCACGTCCACGATGTTCAGCTTCATGAACTTCGCGTATTTGCGGGCGGCGTCGGTGACCTGCTTGGCCAGCTCGCGGGTCGGGGCCAGCACCAGCACGCGCGGGGTGGCGGCGCCGTTCAGCGGCAGCTCGGCGGTGCGGGTCAGCGCCGGCAGCATGAAGGCGGCGGTCTTGCCGGTGCCGGTCTCGGCGGTGGCGAGGATGTCACGGCCCTGGAGCGCCGGCGGAATGGCGGCGAGCTGGACCGGGGTCGGGACGGTGTATTCGAACGCCTCGAGAGACTTCAGGACGAGCGGGTGCAGACCGAGTTCGGAAAACGTCAAGTTGTAACAACCTTCTCAAAGCAACACGGCACGGCCCCGCGCGCCCCTATGGCGGGCGTGGGACATACCGGCGGACTCGCCGGGAGGAGGTCGATAGAGGGAGAGGCGTCTATCCGATGCAGCGGCCATTGCGTCCCTAGAACCCTGGGACGTTTGCCCCCTGAGGGGCTGCCGTTGCGCAATCACAGCGCGTCTCGCTCAAGAGACGCGCGAGCCTCCAGCGATCAAGACGCTCTAGATATGCTATTGCGCCGCACAACACAAGCCCCATCGCAGAAGGAGCCCCGCGCGCATCACTTGACGACCATGCGTTCGATGTAGATATCGCGGAACAGGCCGGTCCCCGCCTCGCGGTTCACGGCCTCCTTGATGCGCGCCTTCAGGATTTCTGCGGAACCGGGGCCGGTCAGGGTTTCGCTGTCGATCCGGCCGATGGTCTGGAACAGCCGGTCGGCGATGCGGTCCTGATAGCGCAGGATGCGGTCGGGCTCGACCTTCGGCGCCAGCACCAGCGAGACCTGCATCTCCACCGCCCGCACGCTGCCCAGCGGCACCTCGATGGCAGGCAGCCGCGCCAATTGCGGCTTCGGCCCCATCCGCGCCTCGATCCGCCGCTGTTCCAGGATGCGGTCCAGCGCGATGCCGCCGGCATAGGCCAGCCCGGCCAGCGTGAACAGGGCGATCAGGACGACGATCAGCAGACGGGTGGGGTTTCCCGGTTCCGGCTGAGTTTCATGGTGCGGCGCCAGATCGTCCCGCAACGGGTCGGGAGGCGGGGTCGAGAACAGGTTTCCGTGCAGCGTGCGGTGCGTGGCCATGATCGGCCTCCTGGGTCGGCCTCCTGCGGGCCGGGCGGGAGCAGTGTGGAGCGTAGCGCGTCGGGTGTTAAGATTCGGTGGAGGGGGGCGCCCTGTCTCACCGCACGCAGTCGGCGAGCCCGTCCCGCCGCACCACCGCCATCCGCCGCTCGATCACCCCGGCGCGGCGGGCGACATAGGCGCTGGGCTTGGTGGGCGACCAGTTGCGCGGGCTGGGCAGCACCACCGCCAGCAGCGCCGCCTCGCGCCGGGTCAGGGCCGCAGCGGATTTGTTGAAGTGGTGCCGCGCCGCCGCCTCGGCGCCATAGACGCCGTCGTCCCACTCCACGATGTTCAGATAGACCTCCAGGATGCGGCGCTTGCTCCACAGGCTTTCGATAAGCAGGGTGAACCAAGCCTCCGCCCCCTTGCGGGTCCAGCTGCGGTCGGGCCAGAGGAAGGCGTTCTTGGCGGTCTGCTGGCTGATCGTGCTGCCGCCGCGCAGCCGTCGACCCTCCTCGTTCTCCTCGAAAGCGCCCTCGATGGCCGCCCAGTCGAAGCCGCCATGACCGCAGAAGCCGGTGTCCTCCGAGGCGATCACCGCCTCGACCAGCGCGGGGGAAATGCGCTCCAGCGGCTCCCAGTCGCGCGACAGGCCGGAGCCGCCCAGCGCCCGGATCAGCATCAGCGGCGTCGCCGGTGGCGGCACGACCCGGTAGAGCGCCGCCCACAGGATGGTGAAGGCCATCAGCCCCGCGATCCCGATCAGCGCCCAGCGCAGCAGTTTCCGCATACAGCCCCGTCTCCGCTCGGCTCTTTCGGACTTCCCTCAATGGCGATGAAGCGGTGCGCCGTCAACATGCGGCGCTCGCTTTGCGGCACGCCACCGCCATATAGTGCCGCCGATGGACCTGACAGCCGATCCCACCCCGCTCCACAGCCTCGACGACGCGCCCGCCATGGTGGCCGGCGCGCGCCGTGTCGTGTCGCTGACCCTCGACGGCGAGGTCGAGGAGCTGTCGCTGGCCGCCGCCGCGGCGAAGGTGCGCCGCCAGCCGCCCCTGGTCTGCCATGCCCGCGCCTTCGCCCGCCGGCTGGGGATCGACGCCTTCCCGGCCTTCGACGTGCTGGAGCTGTTCGCCTTCGTCCACCCCGCCCGCTTCTGCGTCCCCACCCCGCGCGGCATCGCCGAGGCGCTCGACCTGCCCACCCCCGAGGGTCACGAGGCGGAGGCGCTGGCCCTCCAGCGCGCCGTGCGCCGTCTGCTGGGCGACTTGGGCGCTGCCGGACGGGAGGAATCCTCCGACCCCGTCGCCTTCGCCTGGGAGATGGGGCGTGCCGGCTGGCCCTGGGCGGCGGCGGTGCTGGCCGCGCTCGGCAAGCCCGACGGGCCGGAGAAGGGTGCCGCCCGCTCGGGCCTGCGCGTCTGGACCCGCATCAAGGAGTGGGAGGAAGGCGCACCGCCGCCGCCGCCCGCCCAGAATCCGGTCGATCCGGACGAGGCGCGCCGCCGCCTCGCCGCCATGCTGTCGGCCAATGTTCTGGGCAAGGTGGCGGAGCCGCGGCCGCAGCAGGCCGACTATTCCAGCGCGGTGTCCGCCGCCTTCGCCCCGCGCCAGCTTCCCGACACGCCGAATGTCGTGCTGGCCGAGGCCGGGACCGGCGTCGGCAAGACGCTGGGTTATCTGGCCCCGGCCACGGTCTGGGCGGAGAAGAATGGCGGGACGGTGTGGATCTCCACCTATACCCGCAACCTCCAGCACCAGATCGACGCCGAGCTGGACCGGCTCTATGCCGACCCGGCGACCAAGGCGCGCAAGGTGGTGCTGCGCAAGGGGCGCGAGAACTACCTGTGCCTGCTGAACCTGGAGGAGGCGGTGCGCGCCATGCCGTTTCAGCCGCACAACGCCATCGGCGTCGGGCTGATGGCGCGCTGGGCGGCGGCGACGCGCGACGGCGACATGACCGGCGGCGACTTCCCCGGCTGGCTGGTCGACATCGCCGGGCGCGGCCCAACCATGGGTCTGGCCGACCGCCGCGGCGAGTGCATCTATTCCGCCTGCGACCACTATGCCCGCTGCTACATCGAGAAGAGCGTGCGCCGCGCCCGCCGCGCCGACATCGTCATCGCCAACCATGCGCTGGTGATGGTGCAGGCGGCACTCGGCGGCGGCGAGGAACCGACGCTGCCCAGCCGCTATGTCTTCGACGAGGGGCACCATGTCTTCGACGCCGCCGACAGCGCCTTCGCCGGCCATCTGACCTGCCGGGAGACGCAGGAGCTGCGCCGCTGGCTGCTCGGTGCCGAGGAGACCGGCCGCAGCCGCGCCCGCGGCCTGAAGCGCCGGCTGGAGGACATCGTTGCCGGTGACGAGGAGGCTCTGCGCCATCTCGACGACATCCTGATCGGCGCCCGCGTCCTGCCCGCCGACGGCTGGTCGGCGCGTCTGGCCGCCGACAACCCGCAGGGGCCGACCGAGCGCTTCCTGCTGCTGGCCCGCCAGCAGGTCTATGCCCGCACCGCCGGCCAGGGCGGCCCCTACAGCCTGGAGGCCGACAAGGCCTATCCGGTGGACGGCCTGCTGGAGGCCGCGGCGGAGCTTGAGCAGTCCCTGGTCCGCCTGTCCGAGCCGGTCGAGGCGCTGGCCCGCCGGCTGGCCCAGCGGCTGGAGGACGAGAGCGCCGAACTGGATTCCGACCAACGCCGCCGCATCGACGCGCTGTCGCGCAGCCTGCACCGCCGCGGCACCCTGACGGTCGAGGGGTGGCGCGCCATGCTGCGCACCCTGCCGACCGAGACGCCGTCGCATTTCGTCGACTGGTTCGCGGTGGAGCGGATCGACGGCCGCGACGTCGATGTCGGGCTGTACCGCCACTGGGTCGATCCGACGGTGCCCTTCGCCGAAGCGTTGGCCGGTCCCGCCCATGGGCTGGTGGTGACCAGCGCCACCCTGACCGACGGCACCGGCGACATCGGCCAGGACTGGCGCGCGGCGGAGGACCGTTGCGGTGCCAGCCACCTGCCCGCCCCGGCGATCCGTGCCCAGGTCCCCTCCCCCTTCGACTACCCGAACCGCACCCGCGTCTTCGTCGTCAACGACGTGCGCAAGGACGATCTGGGGCAGGTCTCGGCGGCCTACAAATCGCTGTTCATGGCGGCGGGCGGCGGCGGGCTCGGCCTGTTCACCGCAATCAGCCGGCTGCGCGCCGTGCGCGACCGCATCGCCGAGCCGCTGGATCAGGTCAACATCCCGCTCTATGCCCAGCATGTCGATCCGCTGGACGTGTCGACCCTGATCGACATCTTCCGCAACGAGGAGCACGCCTGCCTGCTTGGCACCGACGCGGTGCGCGACGGGGTGGACGTGCCGGGGCGCAGCTTGCGCCTGATCGTCTTCGACCGCGTGCCCTGGCCGCGTCCCGACATCCTGCACCGCGCACGGCGCGAGGCCTTCGGCCGCCGCCGCTATGAGGACATGATCACGCGGCTGCGCCTGAAGCAGGCCTTCGGCCGGCTGGTCCGCCGCGCCGACGACACCGGGGTCTTCGTCCTGCTCGACCCGATGATGCCGAGCCGGCTTGGCGGCGCCTTCCCCGAAGGCGTGGAGATGCGGCGCGTCGGGCTGAAGCAGGCGGTGGAGGAGACGGCGGAGTTCCTGCGGGGGTGGTGAGGGCCGGTCTACCCCTCGCCACCTCCCGTTCCGTGGCCCGTCAGGCGGCGCGCAGCTCGCTGAGGAAGCTGTCCATCGCCTGTTTCAGCATGGCAGCCTGCCGGGCGAGATCATCCGACGCATGCTTGACGTTGTTGGTGGCAGCCCCCGTCTCGTTCTCCGCCTGCTGAATTCCCAGGACGTTGCGCGAAACCTCGGTCGTGCTGACCGCCGCCTGCTGGGCATTGCGGCTGATTTCGGATGTGGCTCCGCTCTGCTGGTTCACCGATTGCGCCATGTCGGCCGTGGAATTGCTGATCTCCTCCACCTGACCGATGATGCTGCGCATGGCGCCGACCGTCCGACCCGACGCCGCCTTGACTGCGCCGATCTGGTTGGTGATCTGCTCGGTCATCGCGTGGGTCTGGTTGGCAAGGTTCTTCACCTCGCTGGCGACGACGGCGAAGCCTTTGCCGGCCTCGCCGGCGCGGGCCGCTTCGATGGTCGCGTTCAACGCCAGCAGGTTGGTCTGGCTGGCCACCGCATTGATCGACGCCACGATCTGATCGACCTGATCGATGGAGGCCGACAGCAGATCGAGCTGGCGCTGGGCCTCGCCGGCCCCTTCGGCCGCCAGACGGGAGCGGTCGGCGGCACGCCCCACCCGATCGGACAGCTCGCCGATCGAGGCGGACAGTTCCTCCGACGCGGCGGCGACCGTCTGGACATTGGCGCTCGCCTGCTCCGACGCGGCGGCGACGGCGGTGCACTGGGCGCCGACCTCTTCGACGGCGGCGGCCAGCTGCGACGAGGTGGCCTGCAACTCGGTCGCGGAACTGCCGACCGCATCGACGATGGAGCCGACCCGCTCCTCGAAGGACCGGGCCATGTCCAGCGTTCCCCGGCGCTTTTCCGCTGCCGCCTCGACCTCGGCGTCCTTGGCCTCCTGTTCCAGCTGGCGCGTGCGGATCATGCTCTCCTTGAACACCTCCACAGTCCGCGCCATTTCGCCGATCTCGTCGCCACGGCCGGCCCCGACCACCTCCGTCGTGGTGTCGCCGGTCGCCAGACGCACCATCGCCGCATTCAGGGCCGCAATCGGACGGCGAATGCCATAGACGACCAGCAGCACGGACCCGATGGCACCGATGACAAGCAGTGCGACCGCAATCGACAGCGAGTTGAACACCGTCTGGTTGGTCTGGTCGGTCAGATCGTCGGACGAACGGTACACTCCGGCCGACACCTCATCCGACAGCTTTGCCGCCAGGTTGAAGGCCTCCACCACCTGGGGGCGCCCTTCCTTTCCATAGACGGCGGCAGCCCCGGCGTGATCGCCCTTCTCCTTCGCCGCGAAGAGCTTGGGCAGCGAGGACTTCACCATTGCCGTCAGTTCCGCGATCCGCGCCACCTTGTCCTTGTGCTCGGGCCTGACCAGACGGTTCATCACTGTGCTCGATTCGACGACGGCCGCCTGAATGTCGTCCATCGCCTTGACCAGAGCCGGAAGCCCGGAGGGATCCTGAAGCAGCAGCACGTTGTTGGCCTGACGGCCGAGGTTGGCGAGGTCGCCGCGCATGCGTTCCAGCTTCAGCGAAAACGTCACGTCTCCATCGACCAGCCTGCTGTAGCGGTCGTCGATCTCACCGATCCGGTTGCTCATGTAGATCGACAGCCCCAGCGTGATCAGGCTGAGAAGCGCCACCACCGCGTAGATTTTCGTGCCGATCCGGAGATTTTCGATAAGTTTCACAGCGACACCTCAGCTGACCTCTGGAAAGAGCGGTTTCCCCGCCGACTTCGACCGACATGGCGAAAGCAATTCCAGACTCACCTAAGTGCACGCGGTAAAGAATGCCTTAAAGAATCGATGGCAAAATGTTCGGGCGATAAATGGACCGAGCCGCAAACAACAACAATCTCAATACGATTACATCGCCAACTTAAGTCCGGATGCCGGTCATCCAGCCGGCGCATACACTGCCAGCAATGCAGACAGCGTCACCACGCTCAGCACCGTCGATACCAGGATGGCCGAGGAGGTGCGCTCCACATAGGTCTGGTACTGGCTCGCCACCACGAAGGTCAGGGCGCCGGTCGGCAATGCCGCCAGGATCACCGCGCTGCCGGTCCAGAACGGGTCCATCGGGAACAGCGTCTGCGTCAGCACCCAGGCCAGCGCCGGGTGGACCAACAGCTTCAGGGCGCTGATCCAGCCCGCCTCCACCAGCCCGGCGGTCAGCCGCTGCGAGGCCAGGAACAGGCCGATGGCGAACAGCGCGCAGGGTCCGGCGGGGGAGCCCATCAACTCGCAGAACGTCGCAATCGGCTTCGGCACCGCGACGCCGGGCAGCAGCGCCGACCAGGCGAGGCCGGCGGCGGTGGACAGGATCAGCGGGTTCTTCGCCAGCGCCCGGCCGACATCGCGCAGGGCCTTGCCCAGCCCGCTGCCCTGGCTGTTGGCGAACTCCATCCAGATCACGGCGATGCCGACCATGATGGCGCTCATGATGACGGTCGCCAGGATGGTGGGGGCGAGCCGGTCCGGCCCGAAGGCGGCCAGGAACAGCGGAATGCCCATGTAGCCGGTGTTGGAGAAGGCCGAGTTCAGCCCCTGCATGCATTGGATCTGCGTGCGCTCGCGGTAGACGAGGCGGCCGATCACGGCGCCCAGGGCATAGACCAGCAGCATCGACCCCAGGAAGGCGCCGATGAACGGGCCGTTGAAGATCTCCGGGATCGACCGCCGTGCCGTGCCGAGGAACAGCACCGGCGGCAGCGCCATCCAATAGACGAACTTGTTCAGCGCCTCCGACGAGGCGGCGCCGAGCAGCTTCGACTTCCCGGACAGGAAGCCGGCCAGGATGATGGCGAATACGGGAAATGCGACATTGAGGACGACGTTCATGGTGCGCGACAATAGGCAACGCCAACCGTCGCGTCGAGCGGCCGACCCCTCCACTCCCGGCATGGCACCCTTGACGCGGCTGGTGCGGCGTTCGAGATTGCCGACCTTACACGCGACCACTCCCCAAGGGAGACCGCCCCATGAGAAAGCCGACCGATTCCATGATCGACCACCACAGCGCACTCATCTACGTCATGGTCCTGGTGTCCGCCTGCGACGGCGACATGACCGACCTTGAACTGGAAGCCATCGGCGAGAATGTGCGCTACCTGCCGATCTTCAAGGACTACAGCGGCGATCAGGTGATGGCCGCCACCCGCGAATGCACCGCCATGCTGTCCGACAATGACGGGCTGGACACCGTGCTGACCATCATCGAGCAGGCGCTGCCGTCCAAGCTGCGGGAGACCGCCTATGCGGTGGCCTGCGACATCGCCGCCGCCGACCCCAAGGCATCGCAGGAGGAACTGCGCATGCTGGAACTGATCCGCCACCGGCTGGGGGTCGACCGGCTGTGCGCCGCCGCCATCGAGCGCGGCGCCCGCGCCCGCCACATGCGCCTGTGACCCTAATCCACGTACAGTGAAAGCCTCGACATGACCGAAGAAACCATCCGCCCCGATCTCGCCGGCCAGCGCGTCGGCGTCATCGGGCTTGGCCTGATGGGCAAGCCGATGGCCCGAGCGCTCGCCCGTGCCGGCGCGGAACTGGTGGTGGCCAGCCGCAGCCCTGGCCCGGTCGCCGAGCTGGCGGCGGAGGGCATGATCGCCGCCACCGGCCCGGCCGCCGTCGCCGGGCAGGCGGGGATCGTCATCCTGATGCTGACCGACACCAATGCGGTGGAGACGGTGGCCGAGGCTCTGCTGCCGGTCCTGCGCCCCGGCCATCTGGTGATCGACATGGGCACCACCGCCGTCGCCGCCACCCGCGCGCTGGCCCAGCGCGTCGCCGCCGCCGGGGCGGAGTGGCTCGACGCGCCGGTTTCCGGCGGGACGGTGGCGGCCGAGGGCGCCATCCTCACCATCATGGCCGGCGGGTCCGAGGCTGCCTTCGCCCGCGCCCTGCCGGTGTTGCAGGCGATGGGCCGCCGCATCACCCATGTCGGGGACAGCGGCGCCGGCCAGATCGCCAAGTCGGCCAACCAAGTCATCGTCGCCCTGACCATCGGCGCGGTGGCCGAAGCGCTGGCGCTCGCCCGGGCGGCCGGCGCCGATCCGGCCAAGGTGCGCGACGCCATCCGCGGCGGCTTCGCCGAATCCCGCATCCTCGACCTGCATGGCGGCCGCATGGTCAGCGGCGACTTCACGCCCGGTGGCCGCGTCACCACCCAGGTCAAGGATCTGAAACAGGCGGAGGAGCTGGCGCAGCAGTCCGGCATCGACCTGCCGACGCTCGGCCTGTCGCTGGAGCTGTTCGAGATGCTGGTGGACCAGGGCGACGGCGCGCTGGACCATTCCGCCCTCTACCGCCTGTTCGCCCGCTGATCCCGGCGGGTGGCCGGGGGCGGAGCGCACCGCTCCGCCCACCGGTCGCCATTCTCCGGCCTGTCATTCCCTCCGTTGCGGCAAAGCCCCGCTTTCCGCAAGTTTCTTCTCAAAACGGTTGAGGATAAGCGCCGCATCGTCCATTCTCCCGGCTTTCCGCAGGGTGGCAAAGCACTGCCGGCCCCTTTGTCTTCACAGGACATCTTCACAGGTCAGGCGGCGATGACGGGCGAGCGCATCTATCTGTACGACACCACGCTCCGCGATGGGGCGCAGACCCAGGATGTCGATTTCTCGGTCACCGACAAGATCGCGATTGCCAAGGATCTCGACCGGCTGGGCATCGACTATGTCGAAGGCGGCTGGCCGGGCGCCAACCCGACCGACGACCAGTTCTTCGCCGAGGCGCCGGAGATGACCCGCGCCACCTTCACCGCCTTCGGCATGACCCGCCGCCCCGGCCGCAGCGCCGCCAACGACCCGCAGCTGACGGCGCTGGCGCAGTCGCGCGCCAAGGCGGTCTGCATGGTGGGCAAGAGCTGGGACTTCCATGTCGACGTCGCGCTGAACATCCCGCGCGAGGAAAACCTCGACCTCATCCGCGACAGCATCGCGGCCCTGCACGCCGCCAAGGGCGAGGCGCTGTTCGACGCCGAGCATTTCTTCGACGGCTACAAGCGCAACCCGGCCTATGCCGTGTCCTGCATCAGGGCGGCGTTCGAGGCCGGCGCACGCTGGATCGTGCTGTGCGACACCAACGGCGGCACGCTGCCGCACGAGGTCGACGCCATCGTTCGCGAGGTGGTGGAGACGCACGGCATCCCCGGCGACCGGCTCGGCATCCATTGCCACAACGACACCGAGAACGCGGTCGCCAACTCCCTGGCCGCGGTGCGGGCCGGCGCGCGGATGATCCAGGGCACCATCAACGGGCTGGGCGAGCGTTGCGGCAACGCCAACCTCGTCTCGCTGATCCCGACGCTGATGCTGAAGATGGGCTACGAGACCGGCATCCGGCGCGAGGATCTGCATCTCCTGACCCAGCTGAGCCGCGCCTTCGACGACCGGCTGAACCGCGCGCCCAACCGCCACGCTCCCTATGTCGGCGCCAGCGCCTTCGCGCACAAGGGCGGGCTGCATGTCTCGGCGGTGGAGAAGGACCCGTCCTCCTACGAGCATGTGGCGCCCGAAGCCATCGGCAACCGCCGCCAGATCGTCATGTCCGACCAGGCCGGCCGCTCCAACCTGATCGTGCGGCTGCGCGACATCGGCATGGCGGTGGATGCGAAGGACGAGCGGCTTGCCGGCCTGCTCGATCTGGTGAAGCAGCGCGACAGCGACGGCTACGCCTACGACACGGCGGAGGCCAGCTTCGAGCTGCTGGTCCGGCGCGAGCTGGGCGAGGTGCCGCGCTTCTTCGAACTGCTGCGCTTCCACGTCACCGACGAGCGCCGCTACAACGCGGTCGGCAAGCTGGTGGTGGAGTCGGAAGCGGTGGTACGCGTTCGGGTCGGCGACGCCGTGCGGATGGAGGTTGCCGACGGCAACGGTCCGGTGCATGCGCTGGACGTCGCCATGCGCAAGGCGCTGGAGCCGGCCTATCCGGCACTCGCCAGGGTCAGCCTGTCCGACTACCGGGTCCGCATCCTGGCCGCCAAGGAGGGCACCGGCGCCATGCCGCGCGTCCTGATCCGCAGCGCCCGGACCGACGGCACCGAATGGTCGACGCTGGGCGTGTCCACCAACATCATCGAAGCCTCGATGGAGGCGCTGGTGGACAGCTACACCTACGCCCTGATGAAGGACGACGCGAAGCCGGTGTAAGGACCGGCGGTGCAAGGGCCACGCGGCACCTTCCCAGCATGGCGATGTTCTGTTAGCTAGAGCGGTTTCGGGGCGCTCGCATTCACGCGGGGCCGGCTCCGGTCATCAGCGCCCGTATTGCCGCGGGTCCGCTCTCGGAGGATCATCGCCATGCTCTGGCTCGCCGCCTATATCGGCAGCATTCTTGCCATCAACTTCGCCTTCAGCCTGTTTCCGCACCTGGATCTGGTCTGGTCCTGCTGGGCCGGCCTGATCTTCATCCTGCGCGACATGGTGCAGGTGCGCTTCGGCCACTGGGCGCTCGCCGCCATGCTCAGCGGCACCGTGCTGTCCTATCTGCTGACCGACCCCTTCGTCGCCACCGCCAGCGTCGTCGCCTTCGCCGTGTCGGAGATGATCGACTGGGCGGTCTTCACCGTCACCCGCCGCCCGCTGCGCGACCGGCTGTGGATCAGCGCCGCCCTGTCGGTGCCGGTCGACACCGCCATCTTCTTCGGCATGCTGGACGTCTGGGACCCCACCGTCTGGGCCGCCAGCTTCGCGTCGAAGCTGCTGGGCGTCTCGGTGGTCTGGCTGCTGATGCGCGCCCGCGACGGCCGTGTGGCGGTCGCGGCGTAAGGGGCTGGCTTCGAACGCTCCCGTCTTGATCCTCCCCCGCCGGGCGGGGGAGGATAGGCGGAGGTTCGGCCTCTCCTTCAGAACCGCTTCACGAACCGGTTGAACAGCCGCCCCAGCGGTCCGGTCATCCGCAGCCCGCCGATGGTGGTGGCGAGGCACAGGCAGCCTTCCGGGTCGGACACCGGGCGGTGGATCAGCGACGGGTCGCCGACGGCGATGTCGCCGGGCAGGAAGGCGCCGAACTCGTCGGAGAAGCCGCCCTCCAGCACCACGGTCAGCTCGATGCCGCCATGGGTGTGCACCGGCACGCCGACGCCGCCCTTCATGCGGATCAGCTTGGTGGTCCCGTCCGGACCGGACAGCAGGTCCATGCTGCGCATGCCCGGCTGGAGGAACCGCCAGCCGCCCTCCCCCAGCCGCCCCTCGCGGTCGAGCCGTCCGCGCAGGTAGCTGCGCAGGGGTTCCGGATAGCGCGACTGCTGCGCCGACGGCTTGACGGCCGGGCGGCAGGGCGCCGGCCGCTCGTGGTCCAGGCGGGCCATCAGCGCTTCCAGGCAGCCGTCGGACAGAGGCTCCGGTTCCAGATCGTCCAGCAGGGCGCCGCCGACCGCCTCCATCTCCGCCACGGCGTGGCGGCAGGCGGGGCAGAAGGCCATGTGGGTGGCGACGGCCAGCGACGCGCCCTCGCACAGGGCACCGCCGGCATAGTCGATCAGCAGGGTGTCGCCGGGGTGGTGGCTCGGCCGGTTCATCGGAAATGCCTCATCCGACATCCTTCAGCGACCGGCGCAGGCGTTCCATCGCCAGACGCAGGCGCGATTTGACGGTGCCGAGCGGGATGCCGTGCTCCGCGGAAATGACGCTGTGCGGCTTGTCCTCGAAATAAGCCATGCGCAGAAGCTCGGCCTGTTCCGGCGGCAGATCCTTCAGCGCGGCGCGCAGGCGCCCGCTGCTTTCCTTCGCCTCGATCCGGCGATCGGCGGCCTCATCGGGTTCGGGCACCAGGGCGGGATCGTCGGGGTCGATCTCCGGCCGCTGTTCGCGCCGCAACACATCGATTCGCTTGTTGCGGGCGATGGTGAACACCCAAGTGCCGGCCGAGGCATGGATCGGATCGTAGGTTTCGGCACGACGCCAGACCAACAGCATGACCTCCTGAACAAGCTCTTCCGCCGCGCCGGAATCGCATCCCAACCGGCGCAGATAGGTTTTCAACCGTGGCGCGAAGTGGCCGAAAAGAACCCCGAACGCCTGACGGTCCCGCTCGCGCCCTACGGCAACGAGCAGGTCTTCCAGGCTGGGGGCCATGTCGGCCGCGGGGGTGTGCTGGTCCTGCATGGTCCCATTCAAGGGGAACATCGGCTTCCGCACAAGCCGGGGATGGCACCCATTCCCGGAATTCGCGGCAGCCGCCCCGTTTTCAAGACCTCTGCGTCAATCCTGCACTCTGCCCTGCATCCCGCGGCATTTCACGCCGGGCTGTATGTCGCATCGTGACCTTCGGTACGCAACCGCCCGGCCGCTGGATCACGAAAAAACCCGGCCTGCGGCATTTTATTCGGATCCGCCGGATGATTGGGCCAAACCCTCTCTCCAGACCCTATCTGATGAACCCCATGGCGCGCAGGGAATCGGCAACCTCCGGCATCTCCAGCGCCTCGACGAAGCGGCGGACGGCCGGGCGGTCGCGACGGGCGGCGGGGACGACGAAGTCGTAATGCTCCTCCTGCAACGGCAGGAAGCCCAAGCCATAGAGGGTCGCCGCGGTTTCGATGGCGACACCCCAGTCGGCACGGTTCTGCGCCACCGCGACGGCGACGGCGTTGTGCGATTTGGCCTGTGTCCAATAGCCGGTCGGCCGCGCCGGCCCCAGCAGCCGGTCGGTCAGGATGCGGGTACCGCTGCCGGCATTGCGGTTGATCAGGATGCAGTCGGCCAGACCGGCGACACCGGCCACCGCCTCCTGCGCCGTCCGCCCCTCGAACCGCGGATCGCCGCGGCGGAAGACGATGCCCTGCATGCGGCGGTAGCCGGTGACGAGGTCGAGACCCGGTGCCAGGAACGGCGTGTTGTAGGTGCCGGTGGCGGGATCCATCAGATGGACCGGGGCGATGTCGCACTCCCCGCGCCGCGCCGCCGCCAGCCCGCCCATCGAGCCGACATTCAGCGCCTTGACCGTCATACCCTCGCCGATCAGGCGGCCGAGCACGGCGTTCAGGCCGATGCACTGGCTGCCGACCACGATCAGGTCGGCGGGCGTCAGCGAGCGGCCGAGCAGTTGGACCGACACCGGCGTGCCGGCCTCCACCGCCTCGGCCTGGGCGTCGATGGCGAGGAAGCCGTCGGCATGGCTGAAGGCGGTGACCGCCCCCGACCCCTTCGACAGCGGATAGGCCGCCAGCTCGCCCCCACCTGCGCCCCCATCGGCGATATGGACCAGCGAGACCATGACATATTCGGTGCGCCCGCGCTCCGACCCCAGCCGCACCGGCAGTGTGGCCGGCACCTCCTCCGCCAATGCCGGCGGCAGGCCGGCCAGGGCGCGGATCACCGGGGCGACGAAGCTGTGGAAGGTGAACATGGCCGATGTCGGAAAGCCCGGCAGGATCACCACCGGCTTGCCGCCGGTCACCGCGAGGCACAGCGGCTTGCCCGGCTTCAGCGCCACGCCATGGGCGACGATGCCGGGGTCCGACAGCCGCGCCACGATGCGGTGGGAACGGTCGCCCGCCCCCTTCGACGTGCCGCCCGACAGCAGCAGCGCGTCGCAGTCGAGCCCCCGGGCGACCAGCCGTTCCAGCGCCTCGTCCTCGTCCGGGGCGATTCCCAGCGGCACCGGCTCCCCGCCCAGTTCGGCGACGGCAGCGGCCAGGATGGCGCCGTTGCTGTCATAGACCGCTCCGGTGCGGATCGGCTGGCCGGGTGCGACGATCTCGTCGCCGGTCGACAGGATGGCGACGCGCGGCCGGCGCACCACCGCGACCTCGCCCAGCCCGATGGCGGCGAGCACGCCGATCTCGCGCGAGGTCAGCAGCTGGCCCTTGCGCAGCACCACCTCGCCCCGGCCGATGTCGGAGCCGGCGGCGGCGACGAAAGCGCCGGGGGTGGCCGGGCGGGTCAGGGTGACGAACAGGCCGTCAGGCCGCTCCATCGCCTCCGTCGTCTCCACCATCACCACGGCGTCGGCGCCACGAGGCAGCATGCCGCCGGTGGCGATCACCGTGGCGGTGCCGGGCTCCACCGTCAGTTCGGGAGCATGGCCGGCGGCCAGCACCTCGTCGTTCAGGCGCAGGGCGACCGGGCGGTCCTCGGCAGCACCCGCCGTGTCGGCGGCGCGCACGGCGAAGCCGTCGACCACCGAGCGGTCGAAACCGGGGACATCCACATCGGCCGTCACATCGGCGGACAGCACGCGCCCCAGGGCGGCCGACAGCGGCACCCGCTCCTCCCCCCGTGGCGACAGGTCGAGATGGCGGTGGAAACGGGCGCGCGCCTCCTCACCGCCGACCACCTCCAGGAACTGGTCCTGGCGGGCGGCCTGGGCGACGAAACGGCGGATGTCCTCGCGGCTGCGGTCGGAACTGTGCACGCGGCAAACCCTTGCTGGATAAGAGCGGCGGGATACTTCCTCGCCCCTCAGTCGAACCTGTACATGGTGACGGGAACGCCGTCCGGCACGCCTTCGCTGTCCGCGCCGATCAGGACGAAACCGTCGGCCCGCGCCGCCGCCGCCAGTCCCGGCCAGCCGGGCGAGGCCACCGGCTCCACCCTGCCGTCCCCGTCCAGCCGGACCCGGTAGAGGTCGAGGCAGCCGATTTCCGACACCAGCTTGCGCACCGTCACCGCCTGGACCGTCGCATGGGGCAGATCGGCCGGCAAGCCGGCAGCACGCCGCACCGCGCGGCCGGCCAGCAGTTCGTAAGCCGCCAGCGCCGCCATCGGCTCCCCCGGCAGCAGCAGCACGGGCACGGCGCCGACGATGCCCAGCCCGGCGCTGCCGCCCGGCCGCATGGCGATGCCGTGCAGATCGATGCTGCCGGCCCGGGCCAGGGCGGGCGCCGCCACATCGTCGGGACCGGTGCCGGTTCGGCCGGCCGACAGGATCAGGTCGGCGCCCGGCCGGGCGAAGGCTTCGGCCAGGGCGTCCGGGTCGGCCGGCATAACCTCGACCGCTTCGACACCCCCGCCGTCGCGCCCGACCAGAGCCGCCAGCATGGCCGCGACCTGCTCCGGCGCGCCGGCCTTGGGACCGCCGGCAATCAGAATCCGCACCCGCGGCGCCGGCAGGACCGATACGGTGTCATGCCCCGCCGCGGCGAGCAGGCCGAGATCACCGGAGCGCAGGCGCCGCCCGGCCGGCAGCAGCGCGTTGCCGGCGGCGGTCCAGGCGCCCTGCCGCTCCACCCCGCTGCCGGGCGCCACCGCGTCGATGGCCTCGATGAAGGGACCGACGGCCTGCGCCGCCTCGTAGGGGATCACCGCGTCGCAGCCCGCCGGAAGAGGGTCGCCGGCGCTCACCGCAACCGCCGCCGTCAAGGGCACCGGGTTGTAGGAGCCGGCGCCGAGCGTGTCGGCCGCCGCCACGGCATAGCCGTCCACCGCGGCCCGGTCGGCCGGGGGCCAGTCACGCAGCGCAGCGACGGCGTCGGCCAACCGCAACCCGCCGCAGCCCGCCACGGGCAGGACCCTTGCGGCAGGCACGGCGACCCGGCGGTCGATCCAGTCCCAGCCATCGGCCAGCGGCGCACGGCGCGGGAAACCGCGGCCGCGGACATCGTAGAAGGACGGGCCCGGCAGCGGCGCCGTCACAGCGCCGGCACCGTGGCGTCCTGCACGCGGTTGCGGCCGGTGCGCTTGGCACGGTAGAGCAGCTGGTCGGCCATCTCCGCCAACTGTTCGGGGCTGCCGTCGGCCGACGGGATCACGGTAGCGACCCCCAGGCTGATGGTGACATAGGGGATGACCGGCGACTGCGCGTGCGGGATGCGGCATTCGGCGACGGCGGTCCGGAAGCCTTCCGCCACGCGGACGGCGCCGGGGCCGTCGGTCTCCGGCAGCAGGCAGACGAATTCCTCGCCGCCATAGCGGGCGACGAGGTCGCTCGGCCGCCGCGCACGGTCCGACAGCAGTTCGGCCACCATGCGCAGGCATTCGTCGCCGGCCTGATGGCCGTAATGATCGTTGTAGGCCTTGAAATGATCGACATCGAGGATGATGAGCGACAGCGGCAGGTTCGACCGGGCACAGCGCCGCCATTCGCGCGCCATCGCATCGTCGAAGCGGCGGCGGTTGGCGATGCCGGTCAGCCCGTCCAGGAAGGACAGGCTGCGCAGCAGGTCGGTCTGCCGCTTCAGCAGCAGATGGTTGCGCACCCGCGCCTTCACGATGGGCGGGCTGATCGGCTTGGTGATGAAGTCGATGGCCCCCACCTCCAGCCCGCGGGTCTCGTCCTCCACCTCGCTCTTGGCGGAGATGAAGATGACGGGGATGTCGTGGATCGCGGGATCGGCCTTGATGCGCCGGCACACCTCGAACCCGTCCATCCCCGGCATCATGATGTCCAGCAGGACGAGATCCGGCATCCGCGCCTGGACCAGATCCAGCGCCCTCTCGCCGTCGGTGGCGAAATAGATGTCGTAATCGTCCTTCAGGATGCGGCTCAGCACATGGACGTTGGACGGAATATCGTCCACCACCAGGATTTTCGGGCGGAGGTCGGCCATGGGCGCGTTCAGACCGTCGCTAACGGGAGGCCGAGGTCTCGCGCGATCCGCTGCACGATCCCAAGCGCCTTGGTGAAGTCCAGACCGTCGATGGCGGCGGACAGCCCCTTCATCGTCGAAGGCTCGACCCAGTCCGTCAGCAACGGCGCCAGCATAGCGAACTCCTCCGCCGCTGCGAAGTTACTCTCTTGCAACAAAGTTGCGAATTGGGGCAGGCGATTCGCCAGCTGCGCCCGGCTCTCCGCCGACCGGCCTGGCATCCCCGGCCCTCCTGCCGGCCCCGTCTTTCCGCCGGGCGCCGCACGCAGCCGCTGCGCGCTTTCCAGCACGAGCGCCAGTTCGCTGCGCAGCACCGGCACCTGGGCCGCAGCCGCAATGGCATCGTCCCTGTAGGCGGCGGTCTGCAATGCGTCGGCGGCGACCGACAGGCGGCGCGCACCGAGGTTGCCGGCGACGCTTTTCAGCTCATGCGCGATGGACTTGGCGGTGGCCAGATCGTTGCCGTTCACCGCCGCGGCGATCCGTTCGGCGACATTGCCATAGCCGTCGGCGAACTGGCCGATGAAACGGCGGAACAGGTCGGTGTCTCCGCCCAGCCGGTTGAGCGCATCGGCAAGGTCGATACCCGGCAATCCATCGGGCAAATCGGCCAGCGGTCCGGCCGGACCGCCAACCGGCATCGGCGGAGCCGCGGCGCGCGTCAGCATGGCGTCGCCGTGCAGCGGGACGGGGCCGGCACCGCAGGGCGCGCAGGGCCGCACCGCCACCAGCGGCGGCCCGATCCAGCGGGCCAGCGTGGCGAACAGCTGCGGCAGGTCGAGCGGCTTCGGCACATGGGCGTCCATTCCGTTGTCGAGGCAGCGTTGCCGGTCTTCCGGCAGGGCGCTTGCCGTCATGGCGATGATCGGCAGCTGCTGCCCGCCCGGCAGCGCGCGGATCGCGGCGGTCGCGGCGAAGCCGTCCATATCCGGCATATGCACGTCGAGCAGCACGGCGTCGAACGGCTGGCCGGCCGCGCGCACGCACTCCAACGCCTCCCGCCCCGTCGATGCCGTGGTGACCGACGCGCCGGCACGCTCCAGGATCTCGAACGCCACCTGCCGGCTGATGTCGTTGTCGTCGGCCAGCAGCAGCCGGCGGCCATGCAGCGCCCGGCTGGCGTCCCAGGCCGCCCCGCTCAGCCCGCCCAACCCGCTGCCGCCGGACGGCGCCGGAACCGGGGATGGCAGGAGGGGCGCGCCATGCCCGGCCTGGGCATAGGCGACGGTCACGGCGTCGAGCAGGGTGGAGGCGGTGACCGGCTTCACCAGGAACCCGGAAATCCCGGCCTCCTCGAAGCGGGCGCCCAGCCGCTCGCGGCCATAGCCGCTGATGACGATGATCATCGGGGTGCCGGCATGGACATCGGCGCGGATGCGGCGCGCCGCTTCGATGCCGTCCATCCCCGGCATCTTCCAGTCCATCAGCACCATGTCATAGGCATGGCCTGCCGCGGCGGCACGCTCCAACTCGGCGATGGCGCTCCGGCCGTCGCAACAGGCGGTGACGGTCCAGCCGAAGCCGGTGGCGATGGCGCCCAGCACCTCGCGCGCGGTGGGGTTGTCGTCGACCACCAGCACCGTCAGGTCGCGCGGCACCGGGCGCGGGTGGGAATCGGGCCAGCCGGCCGCGGCCCCGCCGGTTCGCCGGCCGGCTCCGCCGGGATGGCGGTCGAACTCCGCCTGGAAGCGGAAGACGCTGCCCTTGCCGGGCTCGCTCTCCACATCCATCGCGCCCTTCATCAGCCGGACAAGCCGGGCGCAGATCGCCAGCCCCAGCCCGGTGCCGCCGAACCGCCGGGTGGTGGAGCTGTCGCCCTGGCTGAATGCCTGGAAAAGCCGGTCGCGCTGTTCCGGCGCGATGCCGATGCCGGTGTCGCGCACGGCGAACTCCAGCACCGCGCGGTCGTCCCCCTGCGCCTTGACCGCGACCGACACCACCACTTCGCCGGCCTCGGTGAACTTGATGGCGTTGCCGGCGAGGTTGATCAGGACCTGCTGGAGCCGCAGCGGATCGCCGATCAAATCCAGCGGCACGTCCGGCGCGACGGAGAACAGGACGTCGATGTCCTTTTCCTGCGCGGCCGATCCGACGATGACCGCCAGCGTCTGCAACAGGTCGTCCAGCCGGAAATCGACCCGCTCCAGTTCAAGCTTGCCGGCCTCCACCTTCGAGAAGTCGAGGATGTCGTTCAGGATGCCCAGCAGCGACTGCGCCGACACCCGCACCTTCTGCACGTAATCGGCCTGCCGGCCGTTCAGATCGGTCTGCTGCAAAAGGTGGATCAGCCCGAGGATCGCGTTCATCGGCGTGCGGATCTCGTGGCTCATGTTGGCCAGGAACTCGCTCTTGGAACGGCTCGCCGCCTCCGCCGCCAGTCGGGCGCGCTGCATCGCCGCTTCCGCCCGCTTGCGCTCGGCGATCTCGTGGAAGACCACCACGGCACCCTCGACCTTGCCTTCGGCCAGCATCGGGGAGGCCGTGTACTCCACCAGGAAGGGCGTCCCCCCCTTGCTCCAATAGGTGTCCTCCAGCCCGCGCCGGCTCTCCCCGCTCAGCAGCACCTCGGTCACCGGGCATTCCAGGGCCGGGAAATGGCTGCCGTCGGCACGGCGGGAATGGATCAGCGCATGCAGGTTGCCGCCCAGCAGCTCCTCGTTGGAATAGCCCGTCAGCGCCGAGGTGGCGGGGTTGGCGAAGGTGATCGTCCCGTCGCGGTCGATGCCGCAGATGCTGTCGGACGCCGAATGCAGGATCAGGTTCAAACGGCGGTTGGCGCTGGCGAAGGCCTCGTTGGCGGTTTCCAGCTCACTCTTCTTGGTGTCCAGCTCGGCGTTGGTGTCGGCCAGCATGCGGCGGCCGGCCACCTCGCGCTCCAGGCTGCGCAGCGCGGTATAGGCCAGACCGGCGCAGGCCAGCACCGCCAGCCCGACCAGGACGCTGCCCCGGAGCGTACGCTCCCGCCAGGGCGCCAGTTCCGTCCGCTCAGACAGGGCGACGAACGCGACGAGCGGCAGGTTCGGCACCCGCTGGTAGGACAGGATGCGCCTGCTCCCCGGCGTCGGTCCGTCTGCCTCGAAGGTTTCGATGGCTGCATCGGCCGCATGGCGCAGCACGATATTCCCGTCCGGGCCGTCCAGCGGCTCGCTGGTGGGAAAGCGCAGCACGGGCTTTCCATCGGTACGGTACACCGCGATCGCCGCACCGGCCCCGAGATCCAGGCTTTCGTAGAGCTGACTGTAATAGTCGAGGTCGACATTGGCATGAACGACACCCTGGAAGCGTCCTTCCAGCATGATCGAACGGCTGACGGTGAAAAATTCCGTCCCCGTCTGCCGACCGGCGATGCGCTCGCCGACATGGAAATCGGTCCCGTTGAGATGCGCCTTGAAAAAGCTGCGATCCGACGCGTTGACGCGTGGTGTCGGGTATTGCCTGCTGGTCAGCACGGCGTCGCCGGTTGCGGCATCGATCCACAGCGCCGCGATTTCCGGCAGGCTGTCCACCATGTCGCGGACGGTGATCCAGGCCTCGCGATTGGTGTCCAGACCGGGCATGCCGTAATGGCGAATGAGATCCTGCGCACGGCCGATGGCGAGGTCTGCGGTGGCTACCGTCCGCCGGACATGCTCCTGCAGCAGGCGGGCGGTGGATTGGGCCTGTTCCCGGCTATGACGCAGCGTCTCTTCCCGGTCGGCCCAGACGACATAGCCCCAGAACCCGGCACCGAGCAGCGCGATCAGCGCAAAGGCCGCGACCAGCAGCAGACGGGTGCGCGTGGGGGAAAGCGTGGGTGCCGCAGCGTCGATCGGGTGTCTGTCCATCATTGCAGAGTTGTCGCCGCACCGCCGCCGGCAACCGGCGCCACCCGCCGGTCCTTCCGCCTACATCGGTCGGAGTATGGTCTGGCGCCGGCTGCGTCCGCAAGCAACTTGATGTGCGCAAGGGCGACGTTCGCGACACCCGGCGCTTGCGGGGGACCCCTCCGGTACAGCCCCCCTTGCACCGCCTGCGTTCGTACAACGGCTGGGGCATCGTCCCCATATTCACGTCCGATATTTGTCATGCCGGCCCGCCCCCTTCGCCCTCGCCTCCGCCGTGAAAGCGCCCGTCCGATGGCCGACCGCCGCCCCCCGCCGCCCAAGCCTTTCCTGCTCGCCATTCTGCTGGCTTTGGCCGCCGGCCCGGCCCTGGCGCAATCGGCGCTGACCGGCCCGGTGCGGTCGGACCCGATGCAGACGGTCGGCGCCGAGGTGCATGTGCGGATCGAAACCCTGCCGAAGCCCTATGCCACGCCCGCGGTCGCCAACGAGGCGGTGCTGGTGCAGCGTCCCGCCGAGCAGCCTCTGCGCGCGCCGCGCGGCTTCACCGTCACCCTGTTCCGCGACCATGTCGAGAATGCCCGCAACCTGCTGGTCCTGCCCAACGGCGACGTGCTGGTGGCCCAACAGCGGCCGGGCACCCTGACCCTGCTGCGCGATGCCGACGGCGACGGCCGGGCGGAAATGGCCCAGGTCTGGGCCGACGGCTTCGACCATCCCTTCGGCCTCGCCTTCCATGACGGGTCGGTGCTGGTCGGCGATCTGGCCGGGGTGTGGCGGCTGCCCTGGACCGCCGGGACGACCCAGGCGGGGGAACGGCGGCGGCTGACGGCGGAGGGCGCCTTCGGCAAGCGCGGCGGCCATGCCACGCGTTCCGTCGCGGTGGCGCCGGACGGGCGGCATTTCTATGTCGGCATCGGCTCGGAGGGAAACATCGGGGTGGAGCCGGAACCGCGCGCCACCATCCAGGAATTCCGCATCGACGGCAGCGGCCAGCGCACCTACGCCGCCGGCCTGCGCAACGCGGTCGGCCTCGCCTTCAAACCCGGAACCGGCGACCTCTATGCCGTCGTCAACGAGCGCGACGGGCTGGGCGACCAGCTGGTTCCCGATTTCCTGACGGCGGTGAAGCCGGGCGGCTTCTACGGCTGGCCCTATTCCTACATCGGCGACAACCCGCAGCCCGACCTTGCCGGGCGGCGGCCCGATCTGGTGAAGGCGGCGCTGGTGCCGGGGCTGCTGTTCCAGGCCCATTCGGCTCCGATCGGGCTGGCCTTCGGCGACGCCACCCATTTCCCGGAGCGTTACCGCATGGGCGCCTTCGTGTCGCTGCACGGGTCGTGGAACCGCTCGCGTCCGACCGGCTATGCCATCGCCTTCGTGCCCTTCGACACCGCGCCCTTCGACAAGAGCCGGCCGACCGGCACCTACGAGACCTTCGTCACCGGCTTCCGCGTCACCCCGGCCGCGGGGACCGCAACGGGGAGTGCCGCGGAGGGCGACGAGACCCCGAAGGTCTGGGGCCGGCCGAGCGGGCTGGCGGTGACCGCCGACGGCGCCCTGCTGATCGCCGAGGACGCCTCCGGCACGGTCTGGCGCGTCGCCTACGCCGCGGCGGACAAGGAGGCCGAGAAGGAGCCGGCAGCCAGGACGGCTCCCAGGCCCTGACGGCTCAGCAGCACTCGTCCTCCAACTGGCGCAGCATCGCCAGCCCGTCCTCGTCGTCATGCTCCTCGAACAGGTCGGCGATGTAATAGATGTTGGCGCAGAGCAGGCACAGCCCGTCGGCCTGCCGTTTCTGCGGGTCCTCGGCCACCGCCAGCTTGGCGCGGAACCGCTCCCAGAAGGCGTTGGTCTTGGCGGGGTCGTCGATGTGCCTGTACAGGCGGTCGATGATGCGGCGGCTGTTGCCCTCGCAGTCGATCCCCTTGAACGAGACATAGCGGTCGGGCGCGTCGATGCTGTCCACGGAAGCGGGCTCCTCATTCTGGTTGGCAGGGGCCGGTTGGCAGGGGCGGGGAAGATTGGCCCGATGTTTCCCCGCCGGCATGCCTGCGATCAAGCGGCCCTGCACCAGCGGCATCCGGCCTGCGCGAATGGCGGGATCGCTGCATGAACGGAACCGTCGCCAAGGCTTGACCGCGGCCCAGTCCACGGACCACTCTCGCGCCACGGATGCAACCGGCGGGCGATTGGGACGGAGATATGGCGGTCCAGGACTTAGCGGTGGCGGCCGGGCATTTCCGCGAAGGGCGCCGGCAGGAGGCCTACGATGCCTGCGCCGCGATTCTGGACCGGGAGCCGGAGACCGGCGACGCCTGGCAGCTCTCCGCCATCGTCCGCTTCCAGCAGGGGACCGGCGGCGCGGCGGATGCGGTCGCGCGCCAATGCCGTGCCTGCGCCTGCGACCCGGCCCGCGCCGACTATGCCGCCAACCTCGCCGCCATGACGAAGGCCGGCGGCGACACCGGGGCGGCGATGGTCTGGCTGCGCCGCACCGCATTGCTGACCCCGGCCGATCCCACGCCGTGGCGCCGTCTGGCCGCCGCCCGCCGGCAGGCCGGCGACCGGGCGGGCGCCGTCGATGCCCTCCGCGAGGCCGCCGCCCGGCATCCGCTGCGCTCCGACCTCCATACCGAGCTCGGCGCGCTGGCCTTGCAGCAGGAGGACGGAGCCACGGCCGTGCAGGCCTTCCGCAACGCCCTCGCCCTCGCCCCCGGCGATGCCGCCGCCCTGCGCAATGCCGGTGTCGCGGCCCTGCGTCATGGTCCGGCGGAGGCATCGGTGGGCTGGCTGTCCCGGCTGCTGGCGGTCGAGCCTGACCATGAGGACGGCTTCTGCGATCTGGCCCTGGCGCTGCACCGCCGGCAGATCGCAAGCGGTGGAGCCCGCTGGCGGCATCACGACCGGCGGCGGTTTCCGCCCGCTCCCGGCCGGCTGCGGATCTATTACCGGCTGAGCGACCGCGGAAACCCCAAGGAGAAGATCGCCGGCCCCTTCGCCTGTCTGGCCAATTTCCTCGACGTCTTCCGTCCGGCCGCCGACGAGCTGCGGGTGATCGCCGACAATTGCCGGGACGATACGGTGGAGCGGGTGGAGGCGATGCTGGCCCAGGCCGGCTGCCTCGGCTCCGACGGGACCGTCGTCCAGCGCACGACGCTGGGCCATCACGGCTCCTTCCTGCATGCCAAGGCGCTGGCTCTGGCCGACCTGTCAGACCGCCAGCATGACCGTGACGCCATCGTCTATTTCCTGGAGGACGACTATCTGCATCTGCCGGGCGCCCGCGCCCTGCTGGCGGAGGGGCTGCAGATCGCCGATTACGTGACGCTGTACGACCATGCCGACAAATACGCCGACCCTGCTGCCACCGGCCTCGATGGGGTGATCGCGGCCGGCGGCGAAGAAACCTGCGTGCTGCGCCGGCCGCTCAGCCATTGGAAATTCACCGCCAGCACCACCATGACCTGGGCCTGCCGGCTGTCGACCCTGCGTGACGACAGCGCTGTCTGGGACCGCTTCTGCATCGAACGGCGGTCCATCGACTATTGCCTGCACTACACGCTGGGAGCGGCCGGCCGTTTCCTGGCCTGCCCGCTGCCGGGCCATGCCACCCATGGCGAACCGAACTGGGCCTCGCCCGGCCGCGACTGGCCTGCGCTGGCGCGGCAAATGGAGCAGCGGCTACAGCGCTAGCCGTTTCTTCAGCGCCTCGGCCCGGTTGCGGCTGAC
This sequence comes from Azospirillum sp. 11R-A, assembly GCF_049472615.1. Lineage (NCBI taxonomy): Bacteria > Pseudomonadati > Pseudomonadota > Alphaproteobacteria > Rhodospirillales > Azospirillaceae > Azospirillum > Azospirillum sp. 11R-A. The sequence continues at coordinate 427,620 of NZ_JBCEBL010000001.1, forward strand.
CGGCACGCGGGGGGCGCCGGGGGCGGCCATGACGAAGGCGGCGCGGCCGTCCTGCCGCTCCACCGCACGGGCATGGCGCAGGTTGACGATGTAGCCGCGATGGGTGCGCACGAAGGACCGGGCGTCGAGCCGTGCCTCCAGCTCCGACAGGGGAAGGCCGCAGAAGAAGGCGCCGTCGGCGGTGTGGACGGTGGTGTAATGGCCGTCGGCCTGGAGATAGACCGCATCGGCCGGGTCGAGCAGCACGATCCCCTGCCCCTTCTCCACCGGCAGCTTGACCAGCGGTTCAGGTGCCTGCGATGCGGGAGCTTGCGATGACGGGATCTGCGCATCGGCGGCTGATGGCCGCGCCGCCTCCATCAGCATCAGGGCGGTGACCGCGCTGCTCTCTCCCGCCGCGGTGGCAAGCGCCAGCGCGGTCGCCTTCACCACCAGCACCCGGCCGGGCAACGCCACCATCATCGAACAGGCCGATGCCGGGGCGGCGGGATCGGTGGCGGCGGCCATCAGCAGTTCCACCTTGGCGCGGTGGGAGGGCGGGTGCAGGTCGTGCAGATAGGCGCCGACCAGCCCGGCCGCGCGGTCGCCCAGCAGCCGCACCGCCGCCGGGTTCAGGGCCAGCACGCGCCGCGCGCTGTCCAGCAGCACCAGCCCGACATCCATGTTCTGCAACGCATAGTCCATGGACGCCCACTATAGCGGTACTTGCGGCTTAGAGTGTGATCGGTTCAAGCGGAATCGCTTGAAGCGTGAATCACACGGAAAACCAAAAGCTTAGAGTCTGTCTGGTGCTTCAATAAGCATCAGACAGACTCTAACTCCCGCCTTTCCGCTTGTCGCCCTCGACCAAGGCGGTGACGACGCCGTGGAGGGTGCGCACCTCCTGCTCGGTCATCTCCATCCGCTCAAAGGCGTTGCGCAGGGTGCGGATCATCGAGGGGCGCTTCGCCTCGCTGGTGAAGAAGCCGGTGCGGTCCAGCGACGCCTCCAGCCGCTCGAAGAAATTCACCCGCTCCGCCATCGTCGCCGGACGGGTCTGGCCGGTGTGCAGGAAACGGTCGGGCGTGCGGTCACCGGCCTGGAACCACTCGTAGCCGATCAGCAGTACCGCCTGCGCCAGATTGAGCGAGGAGAAGGCCGGGTTCAGCGGCACCGTCACCAGCGTCTGGGCAAGGGTCAGGTCGTCGTTGAACAGCCCGGTGCGCTCCGGCCCGAACATCACCCCGACCTTCTGGCCGGCGGCATAGCGCTCCCGCATCTCGCCGGCCGCGACGCGCGGGGTGACGAAGCGCTGGATCATATCGCGGGTGCGCACCGTGGTGGCGAAGACCGATTCCAGATCGGCGACCGCCTCGGCCGTCGTCTCGAAGATCTTCGCATTGTCGATGACGAGGTCGGCCCCGGACGCCGCGGCATTCGCCTTCGGGTTCGGCCAGCCGTCCCGCGGCTTGACGAGCCGGAGGTCGGTCAGCCCGCAATTCAGCATCGCGCGCGCGCAGGCGCCGATGTTCTCGCCGAGCTGCGGCTGCACCAGGATGACGGCCGGGCCGCCAAGGATCGATTCACGGGTGGGGTTCTGGCCGGAGGTCATGGGAACGATTGTGGTTGAACGATGACGGGCGAAGACGGCCGGATCGCCGGCCTATTCCTGCTGCTCCGCCGGCTCCGCCTCGGCCTTCACCGGGCCGCCGTCGATGGCGGTCAGGCGCGCCTTGAGGTCGGCGACGTCGGCGAACAGGCGCTTCAGGCGGGCGAGGCCCTTGTATTGCTCGAAGGCGCGGGTGCGCGGCACGGCGGGATAGCCCATCCACACCGACTTCGGCGGAATGTTGCTGCCGACACCGGAATTGGCCGCCACCACCGCGTCGCTGCCGATCTTGATGTGGTCGGCGACGCCGACCTTGCCGGCCAGCACCACGCGGTCGCCGATCACCGTGCTGCCGGCGATGCCGACATGGCCGCACAGCATGCAGTTGGTGCCGACCTGGACGTTGTGGCCGATCTGGACGAGGTTGTCGATCTTGGTGCCGTTGCCGATGCGGGTGGCCGTCACCGTGCCGCGGTCGATGGTGGCGCCGGCGCCGATCTCGACATCGTCGCCCATGATCACGGTGCCGATGGAGTTCACCCGGCGGATCAACACGTTGGTGCCGACGACGCGGCCGGTGGTCTTGGCGGATTCGACGCTGCCCGGCTCCGGCGTGACGAAGCTGAAGCCGTCATTGCCGATGGCGGCGTTGGGATGGACGATGCAGCGGGCCCCCATCTCCACCCGTTCGCCGATGCGGGCGCCGGGATGCAGCAGGCTGCCTTCGCCGATCACCGCATCGGCCCCGACCGTCACATGCGGCAGAATGACCACCCCGGCGCCGATGCGGGCGCGCGGGCCGACATAGGCGAAGGGTGCGATGGAGGCATCGGGCGCCACCACGGCGTCGGGCGCCACATAGGCCTGCGGCGACACCCCCGGCTCGGCATGGACCGGACGTTCGAAGATGTCGAGCATCCCGGCCATGGCGTAGCGCGGACGCTTCACCACGATGCGGCCCTTGATGCCCTCCGGCACCTCGACCCCTTCGGCGACGACGGCGGCGACCGCCTTGCTGCCTGGCAGCAGGGCCAGCAGGTCCTTGTCCATCGCCAGCGCCAAGTCCTCGGGCCCTTCCGCTTCCGACGGATGGACGGCGCGGCGGATCGTGAGGGAGCCGTCGCCTTCGACCGCGGCGCCCAGCGCTTCGGCGATCTCGGTGAGGGTACGGGGGGCCTGGGTCATGATGGGACGCACCGGTGTCAGTGTCTTGCACGGGGGCCGTCCTGGCAGACGGCGCGGCGGACCCTAACACGGGCGTCCGGCGGATGGCGAGGTGTCAGAACGCGGTACCGGGCTGCGCGTTCGCCGCCGGCCCGCCCTTGGCTTCCGGCCGCAGCCAGCCCTTCACCCGCGCCTTCATCCGCCGCAGCAGCGGCTGGCGTGCCTGGACCGCATAGTATTTGCGCACCGTCTCCAGGATCTCCCAGGTGCCGGTGAAGCCCATCGGCAGCACCAGCGCGTCGCCAGCCTTGTATTCCCGCGGGGTTCCGCCCTCCGGCGTGATGATCACCCGGCCCGACAGCAGGACGCAGAACTCGTGATAGGGCCAGTCCTTCATCGCGACGAGGCCCGGCGTGCACTGCCACACCCCCGACCGGAAGCGGCTGTAGTCGCCCTCGAAGATGTTGCGGTGAATCTCCAGCGGCTGGCCGGACAGGATGGCGCCGAAGACCGCCGGCTTGCCGACCTCGTCGTCGGCGATGCGGTGGCTGTCGATGGGAATGGGGGTGTGATCCGGCATCGGCTCTCCCGGTCGGGGGTTGGGGTCGGGGGTTGGAGGGAAGGGGATCGCGCAGGGCCGATAGGCCCGTCGGCGCTCCTGCGCAACACCCCACCCTGCCGAAGGTTCCCGGCGGATCCGAAAAAACTTCAGCCGCCCAGATTGACGATCTCCACCCGCCGGTTGGCCGCCGCCTTCGGCTGGTCGGGCAGCAGCAGGTCCCGCGCGCCCATGCCGGACGCCTCCAGCCGGTCGGCGTGGATGCGGTGGCGAGACACCAGATACTCGACCACCGCCGCCGCCCGCCGCTTGGACAAGGCGAGGTTGGCCGCGTCGCCGCCGACGGCGTCGGTGTGGCCGACGATGCGGAAGCGGGTGGTTCCGGCCGTTCCCATCACCGCCGCCACCTTGTCCAGGATCTCCCGCGATTCCGGCCGGATGACGGCGGAGTTGAAGTCGAACTCGACCCGGAAGGCGGCGCGCAGTTCCGGCGCCTGCATGGCGGTCGGTCCGGGCAGCGGCGGCACCGTCACCGGTCCCGGCCGCTGACCAGGGGATGCGGCGGGGGATGTGGCCGGCGGCGGGGCGGCCGGCCGCTGCATCGCCACCGGGGGACAGTTGGGCCCGGTGGTGCCGAGAAGCGCCGCCTGGATTTCGCACTCGCTGGGGTTCGGCCCCATCGGGGTCGCCGGGCCGGGCAGTCCTTGAGCGAGGCCCGCGACGGGCGACGTCAGCCAGACGAAAGCGCCGAGCATGAGGCTCAGCCGCATGGCCGCATTGTTCGGACCGCGGACGGTCGCTTCAAATTGCGCGTGGAACAGTCCTGCGTGCATCTGTACGATCCCGGTCCGTATCTTTCGTATAGGGCGCTTGGGAGGAAACAAGCATGAAATCGCTGAAGGCTCTGCTCGCCGGCATCGCGCTGGCCGCTCTGACGGTTCCGGCTCTGGTTGCCGGTGCGGCGAACGCTGCCGACTACAAGGCGGAGTACAAGCTTTCGACCGTTCTGGGCAAGCCCTTCCCCTGGGGTGTCGGCGGCGACCGCTGGGCCGAACTGGTCAAGGAGAAGACCGGCGGCCGCATCAACATCAAGATGTATCCCGGCACCTCGCTGGTGAACGGCGACCAGACCAAGGAATTCACCGCACTCCGCCAGGGCACCATCGACATGGCGGTCGGCTCCACCATCAACTGGTCGCCGCAGGTGAAGGAGCTGAACCTCTTCTCTCTGCCCTTCCTGATGCCCGACCACAAGGCGCTGGATGCCCTGACCCAGGGCGAGGTCGGCAAGAAGCTGTTCGAGCTGCTCGCCAGCAAGGACGTGATGCCGCTGGCCTGGGGCGAGAACGGCTTCCGCGAGATCTCCAACTCCAAGCACCCCATCCGCACGCCGGCCGACCTGAAGGGGCTGAAGATCCGCGTCGTCGGCTCGCCGCTCTACCTCGACACCTTCACGGCCCTCGGCGCCAACCCGACGCAGATGAGCTGGGCCGACGCACAGCCGGCCCTGTCGACGGGCGCCGTCGACGGGCAGGAGAACCCGCTGGCGATCTTCGTCGCCGCCAAGCTCGCCACGCTGGGTCAGAAGAACCTGACCCTGTGGGGCTATGTCGCCGATCCGCTGATCTTCGTGGTCAACAAGGAGGTTTGGGCCAGCTGGTCGAAGGAGGATCAGGAGGCCGTGCGCGCCGCCGCCGTCCAGGCCGCTGCGGAAGAGGTCGCGATCTCCCGCAAGGGCATCACCGCCGACGACGACAGCCTGCTGAAGGAGATCACCGCCCAGGGCGTCGAAGTCGTGCGCCTGACGCCGGACCAGCAGAAGGCCTTCCAGACCGCCACCCAGCCGGTCTTCGACAAGTGGGCCAAGCAGATCGGCCCCGATCTGGTGAAGGCGGCCCAGGCCGCCATCGGCGAGCGGAAATGACCGTCCGTTCGCTTGGCTGACGAATGCGGCGCCCTGCGGGGCGCCGTTTTTCAGGCCCAATTGTCTGGCCCGGTTTTTTAAGCTTCTGAGGCACTTGCTTGTGATGCGTGCCCAAGCGGATTGCGCTACAACTCCCCCACTGCCGAATGGTTTGCGGAGCGGGCGCGTATGACGTCGGAAATGCTGCTGGCGCTGTTCAGCATCGGCGCCACCCTGCTGTTTCTGGGCATCCGCCGCGGCCTGATCCTGCGGACGGACCGGGAAATCCGCCGCTGCGGCGCGACCCTGACCGCCGAACGCGACGCGCTGGAACTCCAGGCCAACGAGCTGGAGGCCATGCAGGCCGAAATCGAGGCGACGAAGGCAAGGCTGGTGGAGTTGTCGACCGACAAGCTGGTCCTCAACCGCCGCAGCGGCAAGCGCACCGCCGCCGCGCGCCGCTTCATCCACGAGATCGGCCGGCCAGAGCCGGGGCGCAACCATTTCACCTTCCGTCTGGCGATGACCCCGGGCTTCGCCGCCCGGCCCGATGCCAAGGTCGTGGTCCACCCCGCCATCTGGCGCTTCGGGAACGAGGCGCAGGTCTGGGCCTCCGACTTTGCCGCCGCCCAGATGCTGACCCGCAACATCTTCCACGAGGGCGTGGGCGTCACCGTCTCCAGCGAGGAGGCGGACGAAGACGCTGTTGCCGGGGCCTCCGCACCATGAGCCCCGTCTGGCTTCTGGGAGCCGTCACCAGCCTGGTCATCGGTGTGCTGGCCGAGCGCATCCTCGGCATCCGCGCCCGCCGCCAGTCGGAGAAGCTGACCGCGCTGAAGGAGCGGCTGAACGTCTACGCCAACTACGCCAAGCTCGCCTCGGTCCGCCGGGTGGAGGCGGAGGAAACCCTCGCCGGCCTGCGCCGCGAGGCGGCGGAGGTGGAGGGCGAGATTTTGTCGTTGCAGTCGGCCGTCACCGACGATGCCGCCTTGACGCCGATGGAGTTCTATTGCGTCGACCGCGTCGCCCGGTCCAGCGGCCCGCTGTGGTATGTCGCGGTGGAGGCGCTGGACGCCACCGTCCCCTGGACCGGCATCCGCACCTATGCCATTGCCGCGGATAGTGCGGAAGACGCCCGCAAGCGGATCGTCGAACGCCACCCCTCCCCCACTGCCTTCACCATCTCCCCCGCCGCTCCGCTGGTGCTGCCGGAGCGTTGAGGATGGTCGTACCGTCGGGGCAAGGGCCTGACACGACAAAAGAAGGGGCGCCCCACCGGAGCGCCCCTTTCTCATGAAATCCGCCGTCAGGCGTTGTTCATGCGGTTGTCGATCAGATCGGTCACCACGCCCGGATCGGCGAGCGTCGAGGTGTCGCCCAGGCTGTCATGCTCGTTCGCGGCGATCTTGCGCAGGATGCGGCGCATGATCTTGCCCGAACGGGTCTTCGGCAGGCCGGGAGCCCACTGGATCAGGTCGGGCGAGGCGATCGGGCCGATCTCCTTGCGGACCCAGGCGACCAGTTCCTTGCGCAGTTCCTCGGTCGGCGTCTCGCCGGCGTTCAGCGTGACGTAGGCGTAGATGCCCTGGCCCTTCAGGTCGTGCGGATAGCCGACGACCGCGGCCTCGGCGACCTTCGGGTGGGCGACCAGCGCGCTTTCGACCTCGGCGGTGCCCATGCGGTGGCCGGACACGTTGATGACGTCGTCGACGCGGCCGGTGATCCAGTAATAGCCGTCGGCGTCGCGGCGGCAGCCGTCACCGGTGAAGTACTTGCCGGCGAAGGTCGAGAAGTAGGTCTGGATGAAGCGCTCGTGGTCGCCGTAGACCGTGCGCATCATGCCGGGCCAGGCGTCGGCGATGCAGAGGTTGCCCTCGGTCTCGCCGTCCAGGATCTGGCCTTCGTTGTCGACGACGACCGGCTGGACGCCGAAGAAGGGCTTGGTCGCGGAACCCGGCTTCTGGCCGATGGCGCCGACCAGCGGGCTGATCAGGATACCGCCGGTTTCCGTCTGCCACCAGGTGTCGACGATCGGGCAGCGGGCGTCGCCGACCACATTGTAATACCACAGCCACGCTTCCGGATTGATCGGCTCGCCGACCGAACCCAGGACGCGCAGGCTCGCGCGCGAGGTCTTCTTCACCGGGCCCTCGCCTTCACGCATCAGCGAGCGGATGGCGGTCGGGGCGGTGTAGAAGATGTTGACCTTGTGCTTGTCGATGACCTGCCAGAAGCGCGAGACATCCGGGTAGGTCGGGATGCCTTCGAACATCAGCGTTGTGGCGCCGTTGGCGAGCGGGCCATAGACGATGTAGCTGTGGCCGGTGACCCAGCCCACGTCGGCCGTGCACCAGTAGACCTCGCCGTCCTTGTAGTCGAAGACATACTGGTGGGTCATCGACGCATAGACGAGATAGCCGCCGGTGGTGTGCAGCACGCCCTTCGGCTTGCCGGTCGAGCCGGAGGTGTAGAGGATGAACAGCGGATCCTCGGCGTTCATCTCTTCCGGCGGGCAGTCGGCGGAGACGCTCTCCATCTCCTCGTGGTACCAAAGGTCGCGGCCCTCGGTCCAGGCGACGTTGCCGCCGGTGTGCTTGACCACCAGCACATGCTTGACCACCGACGCGCCGGCCACCGCCTTGTCGGCGTTGGCCTTCAGCGGCACCTTGCGGCCGCCGCGCAGACCCTCGTCGGAGGTGATGACGAAATGGCTGTCGCAGTCGACGATGCGGTCCTTCAGGCTGTCGGGCGAGAAGCCGCCGAAGACGATGGAGTGGATGGCGCCGATGCGGGTGCAGGCCAGCATCGCATAGGCGGCCTCCGGGATCATCGGCAGATAGATGGTGACGCGGTCGCCCTTCTTGACGCCGTTCTTCTTCAGCACGTTGGCGAGACGGCAGACCTTCTCGTGCAGTTCCTTGTAGGTGATGGCCTTGGAAACGCCGGGGTCGTCGCCTTCGAACAGGATTGCGGTCTGGTCGCCGCGGGTCGCCAGATGGCGGTCGATGCAGTTGGCCGACACGTTCAGCGTGCCGTCGTAGAACCAGCGGATATGGACGTCGTCGTTGAAGTTGACGTCCTTCACCTTGCTGTAGGGCTGGATCCAGTCGAGCCGCTTGCCCTGCTCGCCCCAGAACGCCTCGGGGTCCTTGACCGACTGCTCGTACATGCGGGCGTAGGCTTCCGCATTCACATGGGCGGCGGCCGCGATCTCGGGCTTCACCGGAAAGAAGCTGTTGTCGGTCATGAGTGCGATTCCCCCGTGGTGCTTCCGGTATTGGCCGGAAGATGATTGGAGGGCGGCGGGCCGCCGCCCGGAATTGAGCGGCATTATCCACACAAGTTGCGGGACGAACAAGCAGATCGGCCCCCGCAGGCCCCCCGACCAAAGGAGGATTGTGTCGCTGATTTTGCAGCGCGAGACTGTTTCTTCCCCAAGCATACCGAGGCATGCCAAGGCCTCCGTGACCGCGCCGCCAACCAGGCCGGAAGGGCAGCAGTCCGACTCCGCGACCATCCGCCGCGCCGCGGCGCATCATGCGGGGATGTCTGTCCTGTAACGGACGATCCCTTGCTTAACCCGACCTTAACCCGCCGGCAGCTATAGAGTTGCTGCATTACGGTAACGATCAGCGGCGGCAAGGATCGCAATGCCCAGCACCACGAACGCGGACGATCTTCCGAAAGCCGGCGACCGCAGCGACCGTCTCGCCGGAATGGCCGACCGCACCAGCCTGATGGCCATCGACGCCACGCTGCGTACGCTCGGCGGCCCCCTCGACGCCGTCTCGGCCGCCGGCATGGCGGACATCGCCCGCCGCATGCTGCAGGCGACCAACGACTTCCACGCGGCGATGCAGGAAGCGGCCGAGTAGGTCTTTCTGCGAAGAACAGGGCGGCGGAGAGCGGGGCCGCCGTCGCCCCGCTCGGCCCCTCAGGCCGGCACGCCGACCCCCGCCAGATCGCACACCCGCGCCCACTCCTCGTCGGTGACCGGGCAGACCGACAGCCGCGACTGACGCACCAGCGCCATCGACTGAAGTTCCGGATCGGCCTTGATCTGCTTCAGCGTGACGGGCGTCTTCACCGGCATCACAGGCGCCACGTCGACCATGCCGAAGCGGCCGGCCTCGTCGCTGGGGTCCGGGTAATAGGTGCGGACGATCTCGACGATGCCGACGATCTCCAGCCCTTCGTTGGAGTGATAGAAGAAGGCGCGGTCGCCGACCTCCATCGCCTTCAGATTGTTGGACGCCTGGTAATTGCGCACCCCGTCCCAATGGGTCCGGCCATCGGCGACCATGCGGTCCCAGGAATATTTGAACGGCTCGGATTTCACCAGCCAGTAGGCCATCGCCAGCGCTCTCCCGCTCAGGCCTTGGGGTAGACGCGGCGCCAGGGCCGGATCGTCACGCTGTCGAACAGGCCGGCCTTGGCATAGGGGTCGCCGTCGGCGAACGCCTGCGCGGCGGCGGCATCGGCGCACTCGACGATCAGCAGGCTGCCGACCATGCCGCTCTGGTCGTCCGACAGCAGCGGGCCGGCGGCGAAGATGCGGGCGGCATTGGCTTCCAGATAGGCCAAATGCTCGGTACGGTTGGCGGCGCGGACATCGGCGGCACCCGCCTTGTCGACGCAATGGAACATGAACAGCATGCGGTTCGCTCCTTCACACGGTGGAGCGGGAGCCTAGATCGGATCGCGAAAAATCGGAATCGATTTGAAGCGCAAAGCCGATCGCAAAATTCGAACGCAGGGGAAGCTGGGGGGAAAGCGTCGACTGAAGCTTGCCGGTCACGCCACCACGCGCGGGCGGCGCGGCGGCGCCTTGCCGCCCTTGCAGGGGGAATAGCCGCCGGGGGCGATGCGGCCCAGGCGGATGCCGGTGCGCTCGATCTCGCCGAAGCCGCCCAGCCCCATCTCCAGCGCCGCGGCCAGCGCGATGCGGCCGCAGGCCTCGGCGTCGCTGCCGGCATGGTGGTGGTGAAGCGCGATCCCCAGGAAATCGGCCAGATGGTTCAGGCGGTGTCCGGTCAGGGTCGGCCAGGCCCGGCGCGCCATCATGACGGTGCAGAGATAGTCGCAGGCCGGCAGGTCCAAGCCATAGTCAGTCAGGGTATGGCGCAGCACGCTGACGTCGAAGGCGGCATTGTGGGCCAGGATCAGCCGGCCCTGCACCCGCTCCCGCAAGTTTGCCCACACCTCCGGGAATTCGGGCGCGTCGGCCACGTCCTCTTCGCGGATGCCGTGGATGGCGCTGTTGAAGGGGTTGAAGCGCGGTTCGCGCGGGCGGATCAGATGCTCTTCCGTCCCGGTCACGCGGCCGTTCTCGATCCAGGCGACGCCGATGGAGCAGGCGCTGGTGCGGGTCTCGTTGGCGGTCTCGAAATCGATGGCGACGGCGTGGCCGGAAATGACGGTCATTGAGGTCCGATTTGTTGGCGGTTCAAATCGCCGGCAGGTCAGAGGCGGAGAATGCCGGCGAGATCCTCGGGCAGCGCGTCTTCCGCCGCCAGCACCCGCAGCTTCAGCAGGCTGGCCACCGCCATGGCGTCGGTGATGGCGCCGGCCAGCACCATGTCGATCACCTCGGCGAAGGGCACGCGGCGCACGGCCAGCACCTCGGTCTCGTCGGGGGCGGACTCGCCCTGCTCCATATCCCAGGCGACGAAGGTGTGGGCCACCTCGTCGGTGATGCAGTTGGACAGGTGCAGCGTCATCAGCGGCATCCAGCGCCGCGCCGTCAGGCCGGTTTCCTCGCGCAGCTCGCGCGCGGCGGATTCCTGCGGCTCGACGCCCTTGCGCCCGCCGCCCTCGGGGATTTCCCAGCTGTATTGCTTCAAGGGAAAGCGGTACTGGCCAACCAGGGTCACCGTGCCGTCGGCATGGACCGGCACCACGCCGGTGGCAAGACTGCGGGGATGGACGACGCCGTAGATGCCGGGAGAGCCCTTCGGGGTCAGAACCTTGTGTTCGACCACCTCCATCCAGGCATTCTCATATTTCGTCGTGCTGGTCAGCACGGTCCAGGGATTGCCGGTGGACTCACCGGTTTCGATCGGCACGCGAAGCCCCCTTCGTCGGTTGCGACGGGAGTATAGGGAGGCGCCCCGGCTGCCGCAATGGCCGCACAGGGCGGGTGGACAGACAAAAACCGGTAAAATTTTTCGACAATTGGCGAAAACGAAGTCGAAATCGTTAAATAATGGTTTCTTGACAGACAAATCAGGCCAACCTACTTCTAAATCACGGTGCCGAATGTCGTGACTATACCCAAAAGTGGTAGATTGGTGATCCGCCGCTTGACCTGGAAAGGGCAGATGCGTGGTGCCGCAGATCAGTCCGCAGGATTTGGAGAGGTGGCGTAACCCCGACTGGCGCATCCGTTTGGCTGCGTGGTGGGAAGGCTATGACCTGTCCCGCCTGCCCCGCATTTCGAACCGGGCCGACCCACGCGCTCTGGCGGGCCGCCGGCAGCCCGGCCCGGTCGATGCGGTGGGCAGCGCCACACCTCCGGCGCCGTCGGGCGCAAGCGCGCTGCCGACACCGCCCACCGGCAACCCGGAACTGGACCGGCTAGCGTTGATGCAACTCGACCGTCACGGCGAGCCGGTCTGGTCGCCGGCGCGCAGCGAGGGGGCGCAGCTTCTGTGGGGCCAGGACATGACCGGGCCGGAGGAAGCGGCGTGGATGGTCGATTCCGTCCGGTCCTTCGGGCTGAACCCGGCCAAGAGCGTGCTGGACCTGTCGGCCGGCCTGGGCGGCACCGCCCGCGCGCTGGTGCAGAGCTGCGACACCTGGGTGACCGGGCTGGAATCGTCGCCGCTGCTGGCGAAGCTGGCGATGGACCGGTCGAAGGCGCTGGGCCTGTCGAAGAAGGCACCCATCGCCCATTACGACCCGGAGCATTTCAACCAGGCCGGCAGCTTCGACCTCGTGATGGCCGACCGCATCCTCCACCGCGTGCGCGACAAGGACCTGTTCCTCGACCGGCTCGGCGACTGCGTGAAGCCCAAGGGCGGCATCGCCCTGTACGACTATGTGATCGACGGGACCCCCGGCTCGTGGGACAGCTGGAACGGCTGGCGGGAGGAGGAGCCGATGGAGGTCTATCCCTGGACCGCAACCCGCATGGCCGACGAACTGACCCAGCGCAACCTCGACCTCCGCATTTCGGAGGATCTGACCCAGCTGCACCGCCGCCACATCATCGACCGCGTGCGCAAGCTGGCCGACACATTGGCTGCCGCCGCGCCGCCGGCACCGGTGCTGACCGCGCTGAAGCGCGAACTGGCACTGTGGTGGGCAAGGCTGCGGGTGCTGGGCAGCGGGTTGCGCTTCGTCCGCTACGTGGCGATGAAGCCCGCCTGACATGGCCGCCTGACTTGGCGCACCCAATGTTCATATGAGTAAAGAAAGAAACCGCGTCGCGGTCATAGGATGATAGACGAGCCATGCCGTGGCCAGTCGAACGGGCTGCGACCGGATGGCCCCCTTACAATCATGCTCATGACCGTGCCCATGCCCGTGCTTTCTTGGAGCCATGCGTTTGATCTGCCGGGACCCCGCCCTACATCTTGGCTGGATGACGTGCGGGCGCCGGCATGGCTGCCTCAGTCTTTTGGATGATCCTCAAGTCATTTGACCGATCGTCTTGCGGACCGTCATCACCTGGACCGTAACCGAAGCGCTCTCCCAAGCGCCGATCAAGGCGCATGCCCGACCCAAAGGCCCCAATTCAAGAATTAAGGAGGCTTCCCGTGACCACCTTCACCGGTCAGGATTCGCTCAAGACCCGCCGCTCGCTCAGCGCGGGCGGCAAGAGCTACGACTATTTCAGCCTGAAGGCCGCCGAGGAGGCGGGTCTCGGCGATCTGTCGCGGCTGCCGTTCTCGATGAAGGTGCTGCTGGAAAACCTGCTGCGGTTCGAGGATGGGCGCACCGTCTCAGTCGACGACGTGAAGGCGGTGGCCCAATGGCTGGTCGACAAGCGGTCCGACCGTGAAATCGCCTATCGCCCGGCGCGCGTGCTGATGCAGGACTTCACCGGCGTGCCGGCGGTCTGCGATCTGGCGGCGATGCGCGAGGCAATGGCGTCGCTGGGCGGCGATCCGACGAAGATCAACCCGCTGGTGCCGGTCGATCTGGTCATCGACCATTCGGTGATGGTCGATTACTTCGGCGGCAACGATGCCTTCCAGAAGAACGTCGATCTGGAGTTCGAGCGCAACCTGGAACGCTACGAATTCCTGCGCTGGGGCCAGAAGGCCTTCGACAATTTCCGCGTGGTGCCGCCGGGCACCGGCATCTGCCATCAGGTCAACACCGAATATCTGGCCCAGGTCGTGTGGACCGACGGCGACCCGTCGGGCAAGCCGGTGGCCTATCCCGACACGCTGGTCGGCACCGACAGCCACACCACCATGGTCAACGGCCTGTCCGTGCTGGGCTGGGGCGTCGGCGGCATCGAGGCGGAGGCCGCGATGCTGGGCCAGCCGATCTCCATGCTGATCCCGGAGGTCGTCGGCTTCAAGCTGACCGGCCGGCTGAAGGAGGGCATGACCGCCACCGACCTGGTGCTGACCGTCACCCAGATGCTGCGCAGGAAGGGCGTGGTCGGCAAGTTCGTCGAGTTCTTCGGGCCGGGCCTGGACAGCATGACGCTGCCCGACCGCGCCACCATCGGCAACATGGCGCCGGAATATGGCGCCACCTGCGGCATCTTCCCCATCGACGCCGAGACCATCCGCTACCTGACCTTCACCGGCCGCGATCCCGACCGCGTGGCGCTGGTCGAGGCCTATGCCAAGGCGCAGGGCATGTGGCGCGAGCCGAACAGCCCCGACCCGGTCTTCACCGACGTGCTCGAACTGGACATGGGCACGGTGGAGCCGTCGCTGGCCGGTCCGAAGCGCCCGCAGGACCGCGTGCCGCTGTCGGCGGTGGCGCAGGGCTTCGCCAAGGACATGACCGAGGCCTACAAGGCCGACGATCCGAAGAAGGCGGTTGCGGTGAAGGGCGCCGACTACAGCCTGGAACAGGGTGCCGTCGTCATCGCCGCCATCACGTCGTGCACCAACACCTCCAACCCGGCGGTGCTGGTCGCCGCCGGCCTGCTGGCCAAGAAAGCGGTCGAAAAAGGGCTGACGCAGAAGCCGTGGGTCAAGACCTCCCTGGCGCCGGGCTCCCAGGTGGTCACCGACTATCTCGCCAAAGCCGGGTTGCAACCCTATCTCGACCGCATCGGCTTCAACATCGTCGGCTATGGCTGCACCACCTGCATCGGCAATTCCGGCCCCCTGCCCGACGCCATCGCCGCGGCAGTGGAGGAAGGCAACCTCGTGGTCGGTGCGGTGCTGTCGGGCAACCGCAACTTCGAGGGCCGCGTCAACCCGCACACCCGCGCCAACTACCTCGCCTCGCCGCCGCTCTGCGTCGCCTATGCGCTGGCCGGCAACCTGAACATCGACCTGACCACCGATCCGCTGGGCACCGGAACCGACGGCCAGCCGGTCTATCTGAAGGACATCTGGCCGAGCAACCGCGAGGTGCAGGACGCCATCGACGCCTCGCTGACCGCCGAGATGTTCCGCAGCCGCTATTCCGACGTGTTCAAGGGTCCGGAACAATGGCAGGCCATCGCCACGGCGGAGGGCCAGACCTACCAGTGGCAGGACGGCTCCACCTATGTGAAGCTGCCGCCCTTCTTCACCGGCCTGACCAAAACGCCGGACCCGGTGTCGGACGTGCGCGGCGCGCGGGCGCTGGCGGTGCTGGGCGATTCCATCACCACCGACCACATCTCCCCCGCCGGCTCGATCAAGAAGACCAGCCCGGCGGGCGAGTATCTGCTGAGCTATCAGGTCCGTCCGCAGGACTTCAACAGCTACGGCGCCCGCCGCGGCAACCATGAAGTCATGATGCGCGGCACCTTCGCCAACATCCGCATCCGCAACGAGCTGATCCCCGGCGTCGAAGGCGGCGAGACCAGGCATTACCCGTCGGGCGAACGGCTGCCGATCTACACCGCCGCCATGCGCTACGCCGACGAAGGCGTGCCGCTGGTGGTGGTCGCCGGCAAGGAATACGGCACGGGATCGAGCCGCGACTGGGCGGCGAAGGGCACCCGGCTGCTGGGCATCCGCGCGGTGATCGCCGAGAGTTTCGAGCGCATCCACCGCTCCAACCTCGTCGGGATGGGCATCCTGCCCTTGCAGTTCAAGGACGGCCTGACCCGCAACGACCTGAAGCTGGACGGGTCGGAACGCTTCGACATCGCCGGGATCGAACAGGACCTGCGCCCGCGCAAGGACGTCACCCTGACCCTGACCCGCGCCGACGGCACGGTGGAGACCCACCCGCTGCTGCTGCGCATCGATACGCTGGACGAGGTGGAATATTACCGGAACGGCGGCGTGCTGAACTTCGTGCTGCGCAATCTGGCGAAGTAAGGCTGCCGGAGTTCGGATGGGACAAGGGCCGCTTCCCGGTGGGGAGCGGCCCTTTTTCCTGCCGGCGCAACCGAAGCCGGCGCCTCACGCCGCCCCGGCGCTCGCCATCATGCGGCGGAGGTCGTTGGGGAAGACCGGCTTGTGCAGGATGCGGAAGCCGCGGCGCTCTGCCTCCTCCTGGCGTTCGGAGCTGGTGTCGCCGGTCAGGATGATGCCGGGAACCGACTGGCCCAGCATGGTCTGGACGGCACACACCGCCTCCGGACCGGTGCGGCCCTGCTGGAGCTGGTAGTCGGCCAGCACGATCTGCGGGCAGCGGCCGTCGGCGCGCAACCGCTCCAACGCCTGATCGCCCGACTTGGCGGTCAGCACGTCATAGCCCCAGCCTTCCAGGATCGCCTTGAGGCCGAGCAGGATGATCGCCTCGTCGTCGATCACCAGGACCATGCCCTTGGCGGCCCCGGCCCCGGCGCCGGTTGCAACCGCAGCCGGCGCGGCAATCGTTTTGGTCGTCCCGCCTGCGCTCCGCCCGCCGCCGAAGGCGTTGGCGATGGCGCTGATCGCCTGTCCGCGGTCGTTGGCGGCCGCGGCATCGTTGGCCACGGACCGCCGCGCGAGCGTCGCGGCGGCAGCGGCAGTGCCGCTGGCCGGACGCGGGTTGCCCAGGATCACCCGCGGCAGCTCGACCGCGAAGACCGACCCCTTGCCCTCCCACGAGCGCACCGTCACCGGATGGCCGAGCAGCCGCGACAGCCGCTTGACGATGGCCAGCCCCAGGCCGAGGCCGCGTTCGCTGCGTTCGCCCAGCTGGGTGAACTCCTCGAAGATGTCCTCCAGCCGGTCGGCGGGGATGCCGGCGCCGGTGTCCCACACCTCCACCCGCATGCCGGACGGCGTCCGGCGGCAGCCCAGCAGCACCTTGCCCCTGGTGGTGTAGCGCAACGCGTTTTCCACGAGGTTGCGCAGGATGCGCTCCAGATGGGCCGGATCGGTGCGGACCCAGGCGCGGGTCGGCACGGCGCGCAGTTCCAACCCCTTCTGGGCGGCGCGCGGGCCGTATTCGGCGACCAGCCGGCCGAGCATCTGGTTCAGCCGCACCTCGACCGGCGTGGCGACGATCTTGCCGGATTCCAGCCGCGACATGTCCAGGAGACCGTCCAGCAGGCTCTTCAGCGTGTCCAGCCCCTGGCGGATGTTGTCGAGGATCGGCAGCGCCGCATGGCCCTGCAACCGGTCGCTCAACGCCGCGGTGAAGAGATAGAGCGACTGCACCGGCTGGCGCAGGTCGTGGCTGGCGGCGGCGAGGAACTTGGACTTGCCGTCGTTGGCCTGATCGGCCTCCTCCCGCGCACGGCGCAGTTCGGCCTCGGCCTTCTTGCGGTCGGTAACCTCGACGGCGGCGCAGGTGACGCCCTCCACACGGCCGGAGGGATCGAGCAGCGGGTCGATGGTCAGGTCGAAGAAGCGGTCCTCGCCCTTGCAACGGATGCGCACCTCTTCGCGCGCGCCGACGCCGCTCTCCATCACCCGGCGCTTCAGCGCCATCATGCCGTCGGCATCCTCGCGCTGGCTGCACAGGTCGGCGTCGGTACGGCCGATCAGCGCGTCGGGAGAGAAGCCGAGCCATTCCGAATGCGCCCAGGTGTAGCGCAGGTCGCGGTCCTGGTTGAGCACCACCACGCCGGAATTGCGCAGGCCGGTGCGCACGCGCTCCTCGGCGACGCGCAGCGCCTCCTCTGTGCGCTTGCGTTCGGTGATGTCGATGCCGGTGGCGATCAGGTGGGTGACATGCCCGTCGGCATCGACCATCGGGGTCAGGTTGACGTCCACCGTCATCTCCCGCGGAGCGGTGTCCCGCCCGGTGGCGACGCGCAGCCCGGCATCGAAGCGGGAGGACCGTCCGCCGGCGCCCAGCGCCAGCGCCTGCCGCAGCCGTTCCCGCCCGGCCTCGTCGAAGGACAGCCAGCAGATCTCGTCGAAGGGGCGGCCGACGATGCGGGCGGGCGGCAGCCCGGCGGCATCGGCGGCGGCGCGGTTGACCTGGGCCACCGCCCCGTCCGGCGTCAGCACGCCGACATAGGCCGGCAGCGCGTCCAGCACGGCACGGATGTGGCTTTCGGACTGGCGCAGCGCCGCTTCGCGCGCTTCCAGACGTTCGGCCATCATGTCGAAGGCGTAGCCGAGCTGGCCGATCTCCGACGAGCGGTCGGACAGTTTGACCCGGGTGGCGGTCTTGCCCTCGCTCCAGTCGCGGGCGGCGGAAACCAGCGCATCGACCGGGCGGCGGATGAACAGGGTGCCGCCGATCCAGGCGGCGGCAGCGGCGACCAGGAAGCCGGACAGCGTCATCAGCAGCCCGTCGCGGGTGGCGCGGTCCACCGCGCCCATGGCGGCGCCGCGGTCGACGCCGATGCTGATGAACAGGTCGCGGATGCCGGCGGACGGCGGGGAGAAAGCGAGGATGCGCGACACGCCATCCAGTCCGGGCAGCATGGTCACGCCGGCTTCCCGTTCCGACAGAAGCCCCAGATAGCTGTCCGGCAGCCGTTCGCCGGAACGGCCCTGGGTGCCCGGCAGCTTCACCAGGATGGTGCCGGAACGGTCGGCGACGGTCAGGGTGGTGTTGTCCGGCATCGGACGGGAGGCGAAGAGGGCGGTCAGCCGCGGCACGTCGAGCGACAGGGCGACCACGCCGGCCCGCCGGCCGTTGCTGTCCGAATAGGGAGCGGCGACCGGCAGTTCGCCGCCGTCGGCGCCGGAATGGGTGATCGTCCATTCGCCGACGGCGAAACGGCCCTGCGTCATCGCCCGGCGGAAATGCGGCTGGACGCTCAGAGAGGCACCGATGCGCGACGGATCGGCGCTGCACAGGATGCGCCCCTCGGTATCGGTGATCGACAGGGTGCGGTAGTCGGCGGAACGGGTCGCCAGCCGCTCCAGATAGCTCTGGCAGTTGTCGATCTCGCCCCGGCGCAGGAAGCGCGCCTCGGTCACGGCGGTGACCATCAGCCGGGCGCTGTCGATGAGACGGAAATGCTCGCTTTCGACCTGCCGGAGAAGCCGTTCGGCCTGGAGCGTCACCTCGCCTTCGCGCTCCGCCCGCTGTTCGAGCACGCTGTAGATCTGGATGCCGATCGCCGGCAGGACCGCGAGCAGGACCAGGATGAAGAGGCGTGCCAGAAGGGTCATGGCGTAGACGAGGCTCCTCCGCAAAGCCGACCGGATGGAACGATGGATGCGCCACCCTGCGGCAGGCCTATCGCTAACGCACTTATGGTTAAGCGCCGGTTAATTTAGAAAAGAATGGGCCGGAACAGAGGGGAGAACCCGATCGAAGAGCTGTTATCCTCTCCCAATTTGCCGCCAACTGGAGAGCATTTACATCAAAAACCAAAACATACCACCATCGAGTGGTTACGGTCGAAAGGGATATGTCCCGCAGCCTGCTTGAATTCGCGTCATTGCAGTGCTCAAGGACTTCTCATGCAACTGGAATTCCGACTTGGATCCATCGATGGAACAGGCTGCGGGGTGGGCTGTTGAAGCCTTGCAATGACCACACCCTTCCTTCTCCCCCCGCTCCGCACCACGTCCCAGGGCACGCCGCGCCGCGTGGGGGTGGAACTTGAATTCGCCGATCTGGACGCGCCGTCGGCCGCAGCCTGCGTGCACCGGCTGTTCGGCGGCAGCGTCACCGTCGAAAACCCGCACCGATGTCTGGTGACGGAGACGCGGCTCGGCGATTTCACGGTGGAGCTGGACATGCGCTCCGCCCACAAGGGCAAGGGGGGTGCGGCGATCCTCGACCTGCTGCGGCCGCTGTGGGGCAACATCGGCAGTCTGGTGATGCCCTTCGAGATCGCCGCCCCGCCGGTGACGGTGGAGCAGATGCCGGAGTTGGAGGAGATGGTCGCCCGCCTGCGCGCGCTGGGCGCCGCCGGGACGGAGGCCAGCCCGCTGTTCGCCTTCGGCCTGCATTTCAATCCCGAGGTGGCGCGGACCGACGGCGATTACCTGCTGGACACTTTAAAGGCCTTCCTGCTGCTGGCCCCCTGGCTGCGGCGGGAAATCCGGGTCGATGTCACCCGGCGTCTGTCCGGTTTCATCGCCGCCTTCCCGACGCCCTATGCCGCCAAGGTCGTCGATCCCGGCTATCGTCCCGACCTGGGCGGGTTGATCGACGATTATCTGGCCGACAACCCAACCCGCAACCGCGAGCTGGACCTGTTCCCGCTGTTCGCCCATCTCGACCGCGACCGTCTGGCCGCGGCGATGGAGGACCCGCATATCCGGCCGCGCCCGACCTTCCATTACCGGCTGCCGAACGCGCGGCTGAGCGACCCCAACTGGTCGCTTGCCGCCGACTGGAACCGCTGGGTGGCGGTGGAGCGGCTGGCCGCCGACCGCGCCCTGCTGGACGGCCTCGGCACCGAGTACCGCCGGGCAGCCGAAGCGCAGCAGCTCGACGGCTGGGCCGAGCGCATCGACGCCGTGCTGACCGTCAATCCGGGCATTCACGGCGCCGGGGCGGACGCTGGGGCAGACAGGGCCGGGCACGTCGATGGGGTCGATGGGGTCGATGGGGTCGATGACCCCGCCCGTCAGGCCGGCTGAGGGAGTTTTCTGAGGGAGTTTTCCATGGCAGCCATCGTCGGCAGGTCCCGGCCGCTGGTCGGCATCACCGCCTCGATCCATGGCAGCCGCATCGCCGCCATGGCCAACCGGCTTGCCCTGTGGCGGGCCGGTGCATCGTCGGTCCGTATCACCGCCGAGTCGCCCTTCCCCATCGACCGGCTGGATGCGCTGGTCGTCGGCGGCGGCGACGACATCGACGCCTCGCTCTACGGCGAATCCGCCCGCCCGCACATCCGCATCGATCCCGAACGAGACCGGCTGGAGATGCTGGCGCTGGACTGCGCCGCCAAGATCGGACTGCCGGTGCTGGGCATCTGCCGCGGCTCCCAGATGATCAACGTCCACCGCGGCGGCTCGCTCCACGTCGACATCCACGAGGTCTACGACGAAGCGCCGCACATGCGCACCGTGCTGCCGCGCAAGCGCATCCGGATCGCACCGGACAGCAGGCTCTACCGCATCCTCGGCATCGCCGAATGCCGCGTGAACGCCCTGCACCACCAGTCGGTGGACCGCGTCGGCGACGGTCTGCGCGTGGTCGCCCGCGAACGCGCCGGCGTCGTCCAGGGCATCGAGGCACCGAACGAGCCCTTCATGATCGGCGTACAGTGGCATCCGGAATATCTGGTCGCCGACAGCCGGCAGCAGGCGCTGTTCCGCCGTCTGGTCGACACCGCCGCCGGAACCGCGCCGCTGGACGAATTGGTGGAGGTTCCGTCCCACCGGTCGGTCCGCGCATCCGGCTGATACCCGCAGCCTTTAAGCCGATCTTCGATTCAGACTGAACTTCACAGGCTGATTCCGCCGGCGCAGCGGCCGCCGGCTCGCACATCCGATCCAGACGGATCGCGGCACCGGAAACGACGCGGGCGCCGCCGGAGGGATGGCTCCGGGGCGCCCGCGCTGTTGCCGCAAGAGGGGTGTTACTGGCTGCCGCCGTTGTCCGGGCCGCAGTTCGGGGTGCCCGGCGGGCAGTGGGTGCCGGTGGCGGTCTGGTTGTCGCGCGGAACGTTGCTGCCGGTGTTGTTGCCCATGCCCGACGGCGCGGTGGTCACACCCGGCACCGGCGAGGTCGAGGAGCCCGACATGGTGCCGGTGGTGCCGGTCGAACCCGACATGCCCGCACCGCCGGTCGTGGAGCCGGCCGACGGCGAGGTGGTGGCGCCCGGCGGGGTGTGGACGATGCCGTCCGGTCCGACGTTGGTGGTGCTGCTCGGAGCGGTGGTGTATGCGCCGCTGCCCTTGACGGCGCCGGGGTTGGCTTGCTGAGCGGTCTGGGCCATGGCCGGGGCGGCCATCAGGAGAACTGCCGAAACAGCACCGATCATCAGGTTACGCATCCTCGAACTCCTTCATGGTGGCAACGCCTCGCATTTGGGCGTCTTTGGAACGGGACGGACGCCGTGTTTGGAGCCGCAATCGGCGTCCGGCCAGGGCGTCGTTGTCTTTCATGGGTTTAGAACAGGGCAATCGGGGCATGATCTCGGTCGGTCCATGCGCTTTTTTTGGAAAAACGCCGGCAAAAGAGGGGCAAGAACGCGCCCGGCGGGTTCCTTCGGCGAGCCACCGACGCACAGCCGGCGAGGCGGGAACAACAGGCGCGCCAGAGGGTTCAAGCCGCGAGGCGGGTGGTCCGTGCAAAGCCTCCTCCCGACGCGTTTTCAATGAGGGTTCCAGCCGTGCCCGACGCCTCCCAGGACGCCGCCCCACATTCCGCCCCCCATCATTCTGCAACGCCCCCGCTGCCCCCCGATCCTTCCGGTGCCATCGGAACCTCCGGCCCAGTGCTCCGTCCCGGTTTGACCTGCTGGCGGACCGAACGCGCCGGGCGGGTGGCGGTGCTGGTCGACGGCGCCGATTATTTCGTTGCCGCCCGTGCCGCCATGGAACAGGCGAAGCGGTCGATCCTGCTGGTCGGCTGGGACATCGACCCGCGCATGCGCCTGGACCCCGAAAGCCATGAGACGCTGGGCCGTTTCCTCGCCCGGCTGATGCGGTCGCGGCCCGGGCTGCATGTGCGGGCGCTGAAATGGGACATGCCCTTTCCCATCGCGCTCGACCATCCGCATGAGCCGCTGGAGCGGCTGGACCGCAGCACCGGCCACCGGCTGAACGCCCGGCTCGACGGGGAACTGCCGGTCGGCGCCGCCCAGCACCAGAAGCTGCTGGTGATCGACGATGCCCTGGCCTTCTGCGGCGGGATGGACTTCTCCTTCGACCGCTGGGACACGTCGGAGCATCGCGACGACGATCCGCGCCGTCGCTGCCCGAACGGCGAGCCCTATGGCCCGCGCCACGACGTGATGATGATGGTCGACGGCGATGCCGCCCGCGCCCTGTCCGAACTGGCGAGGGAGCGCTGGCGCGGCGCCACCGGCGAGGTGCTGGAGCCCTGCCCGCCACCCGACACCGACCGGGCCGAGCAGGATCCCTGGCCGGACTGCCCCCTGCCCGACTGCACCAGCCCGATCCTGACCGACGCACGGATCGGCATCTCCCGTACCGTGCCGGAGACCGAAGATCGTCCGGCGATCCGCGAGAGCGAGGCGCTGACCTTCGCCGCCATCGCCGCGGCCGAGCGCATCATCTATCTGGAAAACCAGTATTTCGCCTCCGCCCGCGTCGCCGAGGCGCTGGCCCGCCGGCTGGCCGAGCCCGACGGGCCGGAGGTGGTGCTGGTGGTGTCGATGGAAAGCCCGAGCTGGTTCGACCGCATGGCGATGGACACGCCCCGCTCGGTGGCCTTGCGCTGCCTGCGCGCAGCCGACCGCTACGGCCGGCTGCGCGCCCTGACCCCGGTGACGGAGGGCGGCGGGCCGGTGATCGTCCATTCCAAGGTGGTGGCGGTGGACGGCCGGCTGCTGCGCATCGGCTCGTCCAACCTGAACAACCGTTCGATGGGCTACGACAGCGAATGCGACCTGACCATCGAGGCGCCGCGGGAGGATGGGCCGGACCGGACCAGCGCGGAGGCCGCGATCATGGGCGTGCGCAACCGCCTGCTGGCCGAGCATATGGGCATCGACCAGCCCCGGCTGGAGGCGGAAATCCAAGCGGCCGACAGCGTCGTCGCCGCCATCGACCGGCTCTGTCCGCAGTCCGGCCGCCGGCTGGCCGAACTGCCCGCCAGCGATCCCAGCCTGACCGAACAGGCTTTCGCCGCCCTGCGCATCGCCGACCCCGACGACCCGAACGAGGCCTGGGCGCCGTGGAAGCGTCTGCCGCCGCCGCCACGCTCCGCCCTGCGCGCCGCTGCCGCCGCCCTGCTGACGGTCGGGCTGGCCGCCGGGGTCTGGGGCGCGGTTCGGAGCGGACGCGAAAAAGCCCGCCCCCCGCGCGACTGACCGTCACGCAAGGGGTGGGCCCGCTTTCCGAAATCCCCTCTCCCACCGTGAGAGAGAGGATTTCCATGTCTGGACTTATCGCGTTTCCGCGACGCGGCCATCGTCGGAGATGACGATCTCGACACGGCGGTTCTGCTGGCGGCCGGCATCGGTGTTGTTGGCGGCCACGGGCTGCGCCTCGCCCATGCCCTGGGTGACGATGCGCGCCGGCGAGACGCCGCGCATGGTCAGGGCGTCGCGGACGGAGTTGGCGCGGGCTTCCGACAGGCGCAGGTTGGTGGTGTCGCTGCCGGTGCTGTCGGTGTGGCCCTCGATCCGGATGGTGCGGCCGGGCTGGGATTGCAGGAACTGGGCGAGCCGGTCGATGCGCTCATAGGCGCCGGGGGTCAGTTCCGCCCGGCCGGTGGCGAACAGGATGTCGCCCAGCGTCATGACCAGACCGCGCTCGGTCCGCTGCGCCTGGAGGTCGCGCAGCTGCTGCTCCAGCTCGGTGTTGCGGGCCTGGAGGCGGTAGGTGTCGGCGTTGGCGACCACGGTCTGGGCGCCCTTCACCCCGGCCGTCTCCTGGGCGATCTGGACCCGGCGGCTGACGATATAGGCCTGGTGGTCGACCTCGGCGGCATCGGCGCCCTGGTCGCGCATCGCCTCGGCACGGCGCAAGGCCGTCTCGGCGTCGCGCAGCTGAAGCGGGGCGTTGCCGGCGACCTGCGGGTTGGCGGCGGCGAGGCTGTAATCCTGCCGCGCCTGGGTCAGGGCGGCGCTGTCGGTGGGCTGGGTGGCGCAACCGGCCAGCCCGAGGCCGAGACCTGCGAGGACAAGAATGGTGCGGGAAGCGAACGCGGTCATTGACGCACCTCCGGATAGCTGTAGCCCCAGCTGTTGCCGCCGCTGGTTCCGACACCCGAACCGCCCACCGTGCCGAGCGAGCCGGCCGGTGCCGGCGGAACCGCGGACGGAGCCGGATAGCTGGAACCGGTCATCCCGGAACCGCCATAGCCGGCCCCGCCGGACGGCGTGCTGCCCAACGTCGAACCGCTGTAGACCGGCGCCACGTCCGGCGCGGCGGCCGACCGCGGAGTGTTGGAGACAGCGGACTTGGCCACCGCGGTGGCGGCCTGCTGGGTCACCGCGCGCTGCGAGGTCACCGTCGCCAGTTCGGCATCGACGCGGGCCTCTTCGGCAAGGCGGCGGGCGCGGGTGCGCTCGTCGGCACGCATCGCCTTGTCGGCGGAGGCCAGCTTGTCGCGGGCGCTCTGCAACGCCACCGGGGCATATTGCAGGGCGTTGGCGCGCTCGGCCTCCTGCACCGCCTGGGACGCGGCGCCGAGCTGGGCGGTGGGCGGCGGCACGTCGGAGGCGCAGGCGGCCATGCCGAGCGCCGCCGACAACACGGCGGCGGCTCGCCACCGGTTCGTCATTGCGGATTTGCGGGTCATCTGGTCGGTTCCTTTCGGATCGGGCTTCACGCCGGAAACCGGGGGCGGGCCAAGGTCGTGTCCCCCTCAAGCCATGTCCCTTCGGCCATGTCCTTTCGGGACGTCTCGCGCCTCAAACGCACCAGCCGGGGCGAAGGTTCCGCGCCGGTTCAGCCGCCGCTGCGCGAAATCCCGTCACGCTCCGCCCGGCGGTTGTCGCGGCGGTGGCGGACCAGCCGCAGCACATAGGCGGCCAGCAGGACGATGAACAGCACCAGCGCCCCCGGCACCATCCAGTCGGCGATCCAGGGAAAGCCGACCCGCACCAGATAGCCGGTGCCGGCCAGCACCAGCGACCACAGCGCCGCCCCGGCGGCGGCATAGAGCAGGAAAACCGCCATCGGCAGCCCGCAGGCCCCGGCGGGAACCGAGATCAGCGTGCGCAGCCCCGGCAGCGGCTGGCACAGCAGAACGGCGACGCCGCCGCGCCGGGCGAACCATTCGGTGGCGCGGTGGACCTGCTCGGGCTTCACCGTCAGCCAATGGCCGTGGCGGCGGAGGAAGGCTTCGAACCGCTCGCGCCCCATCCAGTGGGCCGGCAGGTACCACACCAGCTCCCCCACCGCGGACCCCGCCCCGGCGGCCAGCGCCACCAGCAGCAGGTTGAACTCACCCGTCGCGGCCCCCATGCCGGCCAGCGGGATCACCGTCTCTGCCGGCACCGGCGGCAGCACGCGGGCCAGGATCAGCATCAGGAAGATGCCGAGATAGCCGAACTGCTGCACGATCTGGATGATCCACTCGGTCATTGGGTCCACGGGGGGTCGGGGAAAAGAAAGCCGTCTCCAGTGAACCGTGCGGACCTTGCCGGCGTTCCCCGTTTTTCCATCCCCCCTGACCCCAATCTTGACCCCAATCAAGGCAGAGGCCGTTCGTACACGGTTCAGTGTCTCCATCATGACCGCATCCCTCGCCCTCGCCGCCGCCCTGCTGTTCCTCAGCCATGCCCTGCCGTCCTGGCCGGGGGTGCGGCCCGCCCTGATCGCCCGGCTCGGCCGCGGCGGCTTCGTGACGATCCATTCCGTCGGCTCGCTGCTGACGCTGACCCTGTTCGTGCTGGCCTACCGCGCCGCCGACGGCGGGGATGTGGTGTTCACGCCCTTCGACTGGGCGGCCCCGCTGGTGGCGGTGGCGATGCCCGTCGTCTTCCTGCTGCTGGTCGCCCGCGTCACCACCCGCTTCGGCAGCCAGGGCGCGCCGAACCCGCCCCGCGGCATCTACCGCCTGACCCGCGCGCCGGGCAGCCTGGCGCTGCTGCTGTGGGCATGCGCGCACCTGAACGCCACCGGCGACGGGCGCCGGGTGCTGCTGTTCGGCACCATGGCGGCCATCGCCCTGTTCGCGCTGGTGAAGAACGAGATCGTGCTGCGCCGCAGCCCCGCCGGCCGCGCCTACCGGGACGAGACCTCGCTTTTGCCGCTGACCGGGCCGCAGGGCTGGCGCGGAGCGCTGCGCGGACTGGCGGAGATGGGGCCGGCAAGACTGATCGGCGGGCTTGCCGTTTATGGTGGGATGCTGATGCTGCACCCCCTGCTCTTCGGGGTGGATCCACTCTACTGGGTAGGTTGAGCGGGACGGCGGACCGGTGCATCTGTTGAGGACGGGACAGGAGGACCGCGTACCACCTCCAGCCTGCCCTCGCCGCTGCTCTCCCCGCCATTGCTTCAGGAAGCCCCCGCATGAAAATCCGCGAGATCATGACCCGCGACGTGCAGACGGTACGGCCCGACGACAGCATCCGCCGGGCCGCGCAATTGATGGATCAGTTGAACGTCGGCATCCTGCCCGTCTGCGAAGGGCGGGATCTGGTCGGCGTCGTCACCGACCGCGACATCACCATCCGGGCGATCTCCGCCGGAAAGCAGCCCGACCGCTGCAAGGTGTCGGAGGTGATGACCGCCAATCCCCGCTATTGCTACGAGGACGACCCGGTTGGCAGCGTGACCCAGTTGATGGCGGGCCAGCAGATCCGGCGGGTGCCGGTGGTGGACCGCAACGACCGGCTGACCGGCATCGTCTCGCTGGGAGACCTTGCCACAGATGCCAAGAACGACCGTGCGGTCCAGGACACGCTGGAACGGATTTCCTCCCCCTCCGAGCCGGACCGGACCTGAGCGGCCTCCCTCGACAACAGGAACCGACCATCATGGAAGACACATCGGGTCCGGACGACCCGCGGGTCCGTGAACGGGCCTACCGGCTTTGGGAAGAGGAGGGGCGGCCCGACAACCGCCATCTCGACCATTGGGCGCAGGCCGCCCGCGAGATCGAGGAGGAGGACCGCCGCAACTCCGGCGGTCCCCGCGTCAACAGCCCGGATGCCGGGCTGGCCGTTCCCGATGACGCCGCCGCCCGCAACCAGCGGGAAGCGGCGGCGCATCTGGGCCAGTCCTCGGTTCCGTCGGACAGCTGATCACCGGATGGAGGCGGTCACTCGATCTTGAGGCTGACCGCTTCCATGCCCTTTTCGCCCTGGCGGACGGTCATGCGCACGCGCTGCCCGTCATCCAGCCCGCGCAGGCCGGCACTCTCCAGCGCACGGGCCGGAATGAAGACGTCGCGCCCGCCGTCGTCGGGCTGCGCGAAACCATAGCCCTTGCCGCCGTTGAACCACTTCACCGTGGCGCCCATCTCGCTGGTCGGACCGCTGGCCTGCTGCGGCCGGCGGGGGCCACCACGATCCTGGAAACCCCGGTCCTGGCCTCGATCCTGGAAGCCACGGTCGGAGCCCCGATCCTGGAAACCGCGATCCTGGTTGCGGCTCTGGAAGCCGCCCCGGTCGCCACCACGGTCGCCGAAGCCGCGGTCGCGCGGGCCGCCGGCATCGCGGCGCGCACCGAAGCCGCGATCTCCGCCGCGGTCACCGCCCCGATCCCCACCCCGGTCACCGAAGCCCCGGTCGCCGCGGTCCCCGAAGCTGCGCTCGCGCCCCTGCGGACGGGCCGGGGCGGCGGCGGTGGAGAGGTCGACGGAGTGCAGGACGCTGACCTGCTGGCCCTTGCGATCCTCGACGAGGTCGACGACGACGGTGGCGCCGTCCGGCAGGGTGGTGTGGCCGGCGGGCACGACGAGCGAGGCCGGCAGCAGGGCGTCCTTGCCGCTGTCGCCGACCTTGACGAAGCCGTAGCCACGTTCGGGGTTGAACCATTTCACGGTGGCCGTCACCTGGGTGGCGACGACGTTGGGCTGGCGATAGACGTGGCTGCGGGGCGGCTGATTGTGCATGGGAAACCCGAACTCCGGCAAACAGAAGCGGCGCCCTTGCCGGTCCATCTCATGGACCGGTGGACGCCAACCCCTGACACATCGCCCGTCCGCGCGCTCTTGGCAAGTCGGGACCGCTCCGAATAAGCCGGACAGGCCGTTAAATCACACCCCTGGGGGCCCGATGGACGGGCCTCAGCCCATCAGGCGGTCCATCAGGCGGTCCGGTGCCGGCGGCGGCTCGCGCGGCGGAACCGGGATCGGGCCCGGCGGTTCTCCCAGCGGCGGACGCGCCGGATCGCCCGGCACCGGCATCGAGTCATCCGGCACCGACGGTTCGCGCGGCGGCGAGGGCGGAAAGGGTCCAAGTTCGAAGATCATGCGCGGTTCCTCGAAATCATTGATAAGGCAATCGATGTCATCAGCCGCCATGGCCGCCTGGGGCGGTCCGCGACAGGCGCCGGGCATCGTTCAGGCTGGTCATGCAGCGGGTCTCGTCGCCGTCGCGGGCGGCGCTGCGGGCCGCAGTGACCAGCGATTCCACCTGGGCGTTCCGCGCCGCCTGCCCCATCAGCCCGTCCCCACCGCCGGAGCCGCCGGGACCGCTGTCAGGCGGCGTCCGCGAATTGGCCTGGGGGCCGGCTTGCGAACTGGCCTGGGGGCTGATGGACGGAGCGGTCGGCATGTTGCTGCCGATGGCCGGCGGTTCGACCACCGACCGGTCGCCGACGGCGGGAGGCGCCACCATGCCGCCGGACTGGGCGAGCCGGTCGCTGCCGCTGCCGGACCCCGGTTCGTCGCGCGGGGTGGAGCCCGACAGGCCGGGCGTGCCGGTACCGCCACCGGGACCGGGGACGGCGACCGGCGGCGGGTCGGTCGACAGACCGAGATCGGCGGCGAACTGGTCCACCATCGCGCCGCAACTCGCCTGGGCCGCTGCCCCGTGGGCGGCGAGGAGCCCGGCCGCCATGACGAGGGCGACGGGGCCGAACCTTGTGAAATTTGTCCGCATCGGTCGCGTGCTCCTCGGGTTGGCTCCTCGGGGTTGGCCCCTCGGGTTGACCATGTCCATCCGGTCATGCCCATGGCGATCCCGCTCGGGGGGGCGTGTTCCGATGGAATCAACGGTCTTGGGCCGGGCACGGTTCCGGCGGAGCGGTCGAAGATCTGCCCGGCCATGCATCTTGCTCATTTCGCAGGCAGAGGGCGGCGGCTGTAGAGTGCCTGTCCCCCCTCCTCAACCGACGGTCCGCAGTTCCATCATGATCGCCAACATGGCCGCGCTGGGCGCGGCGCTGTGCTGGGCCGCGGGCGGCCTGATCGCCATCGGACCGGTGCGGGTGCTCGGCTCCATCGCCTTCAACCGCGTGCGCCTGACCATCGTCGCCGCGGCCCTGCTGGTCGCCACCACCCTGCTGGGCGGCTGGCAGACGCTGGACACCGGGGCCGCGCTGACGCTGGCGCTCTCGGGGCTTCTGGGGATCGTGGTGGGGGACATGGCGCTGTTCTGGTCGCTCAGCCGCCTGGGACCGCGCCGCAACGTGGTGATCTATGCCGCCAACGCGCCCCTGACCGCCTTGCTCGCTTATGCCCTGCTGGGGGAGGCGCTGGGGCCGTGGACCGTTCTGGGCGTGGCGCTGGTCACGCTGGGGGTGATGCTGGCGGTGGCCCTGCGCTCCGGCTCCACCCACAGCTGGGAGGCGATGCAGGGCAATTTGCTGGCCGGCGTTTCGGTCTGCCTGCTGGCGGCGGTCGGTCAGGCCGCCGGCTCGATCATCGCCAAACCGGTGATGACGGCGGGCGCCGATCCGATTGCGTCGGCCGCGGTGCGGGTCACCACGGCGGCCCTGATGTTCACGGCCATCGGCGTGCTGTCGGCGGTTCGCGAGGGGGTTCGCGCCGGGGTTAACGGCGGCGCGGCGGTGGCAGGTGCCGGTGGGTTCGGCGGGTTGCTGGTCCCCCGCGGGCTGACGCCCAAGCTGATGCTGCAGATCGCCGGCAACGGGCTGCTCGGCGTCGGGCTGGGGATGACGCTGCTGCTGGTCGGGCTGGCCCACGGCAATGCCGGCGTGGTCGCCACCCTGTCGGCGCTCAGCCCGGTCCTGATCCTGCCGATGATGTGGCTGTTGACCGGCCAGCGCCCGTCGCTGGGCGCCTGGGCCGGCGCCGCGGTCGCGGTGGCCGGCGTCGCCCTGATCGTCAATCGGTAGGGGGGCGGCTCAGCGGGCCGTCTCCACCGCCACGCCGAGCGTGGGCAGCGCCGCCTGAAGCGCCGAGGAGGCGCGGTTGACGGCGTCGCGCAGGTCGGCTTTCAGCACCGGCTCGTCCGGCCATTGCTGCTCGCAGGCATGCTGAAGCTTGCGAGCGGTGCGCGACAGTTCCAAGAGGCCGACATTGCCCGCCAGCGACACCATGGCATGGGCGTCGGCCGCGGCGGCCTTCGACGAGTCCGCCTCGCTGATGCGGTCGGTGCGCAGGGCCAACTCGGCCAAGGTTCCGGCGATGAAGCGGGGCAGCACGTCCGCGCCCAGCGTTTCGGCCAGCGTGTCCAGCGTGGCGCGGTTCAGCACCGGCGCGCTGTCCGACACCGTCGCCACCCCGGCCAGCACCGTCGCCTCTTCCACGGCATCCCCCTCCGGCAGCATCCCATCCGTCCCGGCCTCGAGCCAGCGGCCGACCGCGGACAGCAGCGTCTCGCGCTCGATCGGCTTGGTCACATGGTCGTTCATGCCGACATCCAGGCAAAGCTGGAGCTGATCGGTCAGCGCGTTGGCGGTCAGCGCGATGATGGGCACGGCGCCGCGCCGCCCGCCAAGCTGACGGATCGCCGCAGTCGCCTGCAAGCCGTCCATCCGCGGCATCTGCATGTCCATCAGGACGAGGTCGAACTCGCCGCGGCGCATCGCCTCCACCGCCAGGATGCCGTCCTCGGCAACCTCGACCGTATGGCCGGCCTTGCAGAGGATGGAGGAGGTGACGATCTGGTTCATCGGCACGTCTTCGGCCAGCAGGATGCGGGCGCTGCGGGTCGGTGCCGCATCTCTGCGCTCGACGGTGGACAGCCCCGGCGCGGTGGCGACCGGCAGCGGCAGCTCGAACCAGAAGGTGCTGCCCACCCCCGGGCTGCTCTGCACGCCGATATGCCCGCCCATCAGCTCCGACAGCTGCTTGGAAATGATGAGGCCGAGCCCGGTGCCGCCATAGCGCCGGGTGGTGGAACGGTCGCCCTGGCTGAAACGCTGGAACAGGTTGGCCTGATCGGTCGCCGGGATGCCGGGGCCGGTATCGCTCACCGAAAGCCGCACATGCGCCGCCGGAACGGCCTCTCCCTCGCCGCCCCCCTGGCCCGACAGCAGCCCGGCCGACACCAGCACCGAGCCGCGTTCGGTGAACTTCACCGCATTGCCGACGAGGTTCAGCAGGATCTGGCGGATGCGCGCCTCGTCGCCGCGGACATAGCGCGGAACGGTGCCGCCCAGCGACAGTTGCAGCAGCAGCCCCTTCTGCGAGGCGGCATTGCTCATCAGGTCGCGGCAGTCGCGCAGCAGCCGGTGCAGGTCGAAGGCGCGCTCCTCCAGCTCCAGCTTGCCGGCCTCGATCTTCGAATAATCCAGAATGTCGCCGATGATCGCCAGCAGCCCGCGCCCGGCCTCGCGCTGGAGCGACACATACTGGCGCTGTTCCGCCGTCAGCTCGGTGCCGAGCAGCAGGTCGGCAAAGCCGATGACGCCGTTCAGCGGAGTGCGGATCTCATGGCTCATCGACGCCAGGAATTCCGACTTCACGCGGTTGGCCGCCTCCGCCTCGGCGCGGGCGGCGGACAGTTCCTCCTCGTAGCGCTTGCGCTCGGTCACGTCGCGCACCACGCCGACCACCACGAAACCGCCGTCGGACCCCACCGTCGGCCGCATGCTGGACTCGACCCACAGGTAGTGACCGTCGCGGTGGCGCAGCCGGTGGGTGAAGGTGACGGGGGGCGATCCCGGCTGCAACCCGGCGAAGGCCATCGCCGCACTCTCCAGATCGTCCGGGTGCAGCAGGTTGGCCGGGGCGGAGCCGACGATCTCGGCCGGGTTATGGCCCAGAATGTCGCGCACCGACGGCGACAGGTAGTGCACCGCCCCGTCGGCCTTCATCTCCAGGATCATGTCGGTGGCGTTGTCGGCCAGCAGGCGGTACCGCGCCTCGCTCTCGCCCAGCCGCCGTTCGGCGTCGTGGTGGCGCTGCTCGCGCAGCAGCAGGCCGCCCAGGAACAGGGTGCCGAGCGGGATGATGGCCAGCAGTGCCGGCGCCGTGCGCTGCCCCACCTGCAAGGCAAGGTCCCAGGTGGGCAGCAGCAGCAGGGTCGATGTCGACACCAGCGTCAGCAGCAGCCCGAAGCCCAGCAGCGGACCGACGCCCATCGCCATCCCGCGCCGCTTCGACCACATCGCGAAGCCGACGCCGGTCAGGAAGGACAGCAGCGCGTTGGCGACGCCGGCCTCCATCCCCACCCCACCCAGGAAGATGCGGTACCCCGCGACCGTCACGGCGGTGATGGCGGAGGAGAGCGGACCGCCGAACAGCGCGCTCAGCCCGATCAGCGGAGCCCGCGCGTCGATGAAGATGCCCGGCCCGATATGGATGGGGTGGACCATCGAGAAGATGGCGGTCAGCGCCATCACCGCGCCGAAGACGATCTGGCGGGTGTACAGGCTCCAGCCGCCGGAGCGGCGGATCAGAAACGTGTAGGCAAGAACGACGAAGGCGCTCGCCGCGATGTTCTCGGCAAGATCGTACGCCATCGAAGAGAAGTTGCCCAACATCGCCCGGCCGCCGTCCGCACCCGATTTCCCGTTACCTCTATACCACGGAAGGATGTCGCGAAACCGCTAACACCAACGGGAGACGTGTGATCTGGCGGGGACAAAGGTCGGGCTCGCGATGCCGGCAGGCGGCAACGTTTCAGGCCTCGGCGTCGGGCTGGCGGTCCGGAAGGGCGGCGGCGAAGGCCGGCAGGGCGCGGCAGGCCGCGTCGATGCGCAGCAGCGTGGGATAGCCGTCCAGCGGGCAGTCCAGGCGGCGGGCGTTCGCCATCTGCGGCACCAGCAGGATGTCGGCCAGACCGGGCTCGTCGCCATGGCAGAAGCGGCCGGTGCGCGGATCGCCGGCCAGCTGCGCCTCCAGCGCGGTCAGGCCGACGGCGATCCAGTGCCGGTACCAGCCATCGACCTCCTCCTGGCCGTGGCCCATGGTCCTCAGGTGGTTCAGCACCCGCAGATTGTTCAGCGGGTGAAGGTCGCAGGCGACCGCCAGGGCGAGCGCCCGCACCCGCGCCCGGCCCAGCGGGTCGGCCGGCAGCAGCGCCGGGGTGGGATGCGTCTCGTCCAGATACTCGATGATGGCGAGCGACTGGGTCAGCACATGATGACCGTCCGGCCCGTCGACCTCCAGCGCCGGCACCAGATGTTCCGGGTTGAGGTCGGAATAGGGCGGCTTGGCCTGCTCGCCTTTGCGCAGATGGACGAAGGCCTGATCCGGCGTCAGCCCCTTCAGGTTCAGGGCGATGCGCACGCGGTAGGCGGCGGAGGAGCGGAAGTAGGTGTGGAGTTTCAAGGGGCGTGTGTCCGTTGAAGTGTCGCGGCGGTGATCGGATACGGGACTCTATCACAGCCCCAGATAGGCCTGTCGCACCCGCTCGTTGCTCAGCAGGGCGGCACCACTGTCGCTCAGTACGATCTCGCCGGTCTCGATCACATAGCCGCGGTCGGCGATGGCGAGTGCCGCATGGGCGTTCTGCTCGACCAGCAGGATGGTGGTGCCCTCGCGCTTCAGCCGCTGCACGGCGTCGAAGATCTCCGCGACCAGCAGCGGTGCCAGCCCCATGCTGGGCTCGTCGAGCAGCAGCAGGCGCGGCTTCGCCATCAGCGCGCGGCCAAGGGCGACGATCTGCTGCTGGCCGCCCGACAGGGTGCCGGCCGGCTGGTCGCGCTTGACCTTCAGCACCGGGAACATCTCGTAGAGCCGGTCGATGTCGTCGTCCGGCTTGCCGCTACCCCGGCGGTAGGCGCCGAGGCGGAGATTGTCCTCCACGCTCTGCGGCCCGAACAGCTGCCGGCCCTCCGGCACCTGCACCACCCCTTCGGCGACGCGGCGCGACGCCTTCATCCGGGTGATGTCGCAGCCGTCGAAGGTGATGCGCCCGCTGCTGGCGGGATGGACGCCCGACAGGGTGCGCAGCAGCGTCGTCTTGCCGGCGCCGTTGGCGCCGACCAGCGCCACCAGCTCGCCCTCCCGCACGGTCAGGCTGGCCGATTTCAGCGCGTGGATGCGGCCGTAATGGCTGTTGAGGCCCTCGATCTCCAGAAGCATGGGTGGCCCTCCTTACGGTGCGGCGCCGAGATAGGCGGCGATGACGTCCGGGTTGGCCCCCACCTCCTGCGGCGTGCCCTCGGCCAGCATGCGGCCCTGGTTCAGCGCGGTGATCCGGTGCGAGATGCCCATCACCATCTTCATGTCGTGCTCCACCAGGACGATGGTCACGCCGCTGGCCGCGACCGTCTTGATCACCTCGTCGATCTCGCGGCTTTCGGTGGCGTTCAGGCCGGCCGCCGGCTCGTCCAGCAGAAGCAGCTTCGGCTCCGACGCCAGCGCGCGGGCGATCTCCAGGCGCTTCAGCGCGCCGTAGGGCATGGAGGAGGCGTCGGCGTCGACATACTTCTCCAGCCCGACATCGGCCATCAGCTGCACCGCCCGGTCCTTCGCCTCGCGGTCCTTGCGCACCAGCGAGGGGAAGCGGAACAGCGCCGGCAGCAGCCGGGTGTTCAGGTGCAGGTGCCGCCCCACCATGACGTTCTCCAGCGCCGTCATGTTGAAGAAGATCTGCAGGTTCTGGAAGGTGCGCGACATGCCGCGGGCCGCCAGCCTGTAGGGCGCCATGCCCGACACGTCGGCCCCGTCGAACAGCACCCGGCCGCCCGACGGCTTGTAGACGCCGGTCACAAGGTTGAACAGGGTGGTCTTGCCCGCCCCGTTCGGCCCGATGATCGAATGGATGTCGCCGGCCGCGATGGAAAAGCTGAGGTCGCCGATGGCGAGCACGCCGCCGAACTCGCGGCTGAGATGCTCCACCTTCAGGATCGGCGGGCCGACGCGGCGGGCCTGTGCGGTCATGTCCGGGGAGAGGTCTGTGGTCGCCAGCATCTTCATGCCCGCCTCCGCGCCGGAAGCAGCGCCGCCAGGGTGGGAAGCAGCCCCTTGGGCATGAACACCATCGTCGCCATCAGGATGCCGCCCAGCACGATCTGCTGGTAATCCTGGAAGATCGTCAGCGCCTGCGGCAGCAGCGTCAGCACCACCGCACCCACGACGGCGCCGAAGGTCGAGGCCATGCCGCCGAACACCACCATGGTGACCAGCTCGATCGACTTGAAGAAGTCGGCCTTGGCCGGGGTGATCAGGCCGGCGTAATGGGCGAACAGGCTGCCCGCCACGCTGGCGAACACCGCCGACAGCACGAAGACCAGCACCTTGAAGCGCGCGGTGTCGACGCCGACCACCTCGGCCGCCACCTCGGACCCGTGGACGGCGCGGAGCGCCCGGCCCATCGGGCTATCAATCAGGTTCAGCGACAGCCAGACCACGCCGACCAGCAGCACGCCGACCACCCAGTACCAGACCTTCTCGCCATACAGCTCGACGCCGAAGATCCTGAACGGCTCCACCATCATGCCGTCGGGACCGCCGGTCAGGCCGCTTTCGGTCCGCAGCACGATGGACACGATGATGCCGATGCCGAGCGTCGCCATGGCGAGGTAATGGCCCTTCAGCCGCAGGATCGGCTTGGCGACCAGGAAGGCCAGCAGTCCGACGAAGGCGGCGCCGGCCAGCAGCGCCACAATCGGCGGCCAGCCGTAAGTGCCGACCAGCACGCCGGACGCGTAGGCGCCGATGCCGAAGAAGCCGGCATGGCCCAGGCTGATCTGTCCGGCATAGCCGATCAGCAGGTTCAGCCCGACGCAGACCACGGCGTTGAAGCCGGCGAGGATGGCGATGTCGAGATAGAAGTTGTTGGGCAGGAAGGCCGGCAGGACCGCGATCACCGCGCCCAGCGCCAGAAGCCCGGTCAGCCGCCCGTGAAGGAGTGCGTTCATCGGAGATAAATCCTTACACCCGTTCGGTGCCGCGCTTGCCGAACAGCCCGTTCGGCATGAAGAGAAGGACAGCAAGGATGATGACGAAGGCCACCGCATCCTTGTAGGCAGACGAGATGTAGCCGGCGCCCAGCGCCTCGGCGATGCCGACGATCAGCCCGCCGGCAACGGCGCCCGGCCCGTGGCCGAGCCCACCCAGCACCGCGGCGGTGAAGCCCTTCAGCCCCAGCATGATGCCCATCTCGGTGTAGGAGAAGGTGATGGGTGCCACCACCGCGCCACCGACCGCGCCCAGCGCCGCCGACAGCGCGAAGGACGCCAGCACCACCCGCTTCACGTCGATGCCGACCAGCTGTGCGGCCAGCCGGTTGTGCGAGGTGGCGAGGATCGCCTTGCCAGTCAGCGTCCTGGCGAAGAACAGGCCGATGGCGACGATCAGCACGCCCGCGGTGCCCACCACCCACAGCGACTGCGGCTGCATCGAGGCGCCCATGATCTGGATCGGCGTCTCGCCCGAGAAGGCGTCCAGCCGCTTGAAATCCTTGCCCCAGACCAGCTCGGCGACGCCGCGCAGGAAGATCGACGCGCCGATGGTGATGATGATGAGCGTGACGGTGGAGGCGTTGCGGGCGCGTTCGACCGCGAATTTCGCCACCAGGACGCCGACCAGCATGGCGCCGCCGCAGCCGATCATGATCGCCAGCGGCAGC
This sequence comes from Azospirillum sp. 11R-A, assembly GCF_049472615.1. Taxonomy (NCBI): domain Bacteria; kingdom Pseudomonadati; phylum Pseudomonadota; class Alphaproteobacteria; order Rhodospirillales; family Azospirillaceae; genus Azospirillum; species Azospirillum sp. 11R-A. The sequence continues at coordinate 464,785 of NZ_JBCEBL010000001.1, forward strand.
GGCACGCCCGACGCCGTCAGGGTGGCCGACGCCATGCCGCCGATCATGATGAACTCGCCCTGGGCGAAGTTGATGACGTGGCTGGCGTTGTAGATGATCGAGAAGCCGAGCCCCGCCAGCGCATAGATCGCGCCGATGGTCAGCCCCGACAGCAGATATTGCAGCAGTTCCGCGAACATCGTTGGGTTCCTGATGTTCCCCCCGCGCACAACTCCCCCTCTCCCCCCCGGGGAGAGGGTCGGGGTGAGGGGGATGCGTGGAGTGGATTGAACGGGGAGCTACGGCGTCGCTTGTCGAAAAAAGCCACGCTGTGCATCCCCCTCACCCTAACCCTCTCCCCGCTTTCGGTGGACCGGAGGTCCGCCTGTCGCGTCAGCGCAAACGAAGTTTGCGCGTGAGCAGGGGGAAGAGGGGATCCAGGCCGCGCTCGTCACTTCACCAGCGCCCAATCGCCTTGGCGGACCTCCACCATGTGGAAGGCGTCCAGCGTCAGGCCCATGTGGTCCTTGGCGCTCATGGTCACGGTGCCGCCGGTGCCGACATAGTCCTTGGTCTGCTCGATGGCGTCGCGCAGCTTGGCCTTGTCGGTGCCGCCGGCGCGCTTCACCGCGTCCAGCGCGATCATCAGCCCGTCATAGGCATGGCCGGCGAAGGTCGACACCTCGGTGCTGAAGCTGTCCTCGTAGACCTTGGTGAATTCGGTCACGACCTTCTTCTGCGGGTCGCTGTCGGCCAGCTGTGCCGCGACGACCAGACCGGCGGCCGGCAGGCGCACACCCTCGGCGGCACCGCCGGCCAGACGGATGTATTCCTTCGACGCGACACCGTGCGACTGGTAGAGCGGCAGCGAGATGCCGAGCTGGCGGTAGTTCTTGGTCACCACCGCCGGCCCCTGGCCCAGGCCGAACACCAGCACCGCCTGCGCGGCCGCGTTGTTCTTGACCTTGGTCAGCTGGGCAGTGACGTCGGTGTCCTTGGCGCCGTAGGTCTCGTCGGCGACCAGTTCGATCCCGCGCTCCTTGGCGACGGCGACGGTCTGCTCGCGGCCCGACTTGCCGAAGCCGCTGTCCTCCGACAGCAGCGCCAGCTTGGTCAGCCCGCGCTTCTTCATGTCCTCCATCACCTTTTCCGCTGCCATGCGGTCGGTGTGGGGGGTCTTGAACACCCACTTCTTCACCGGCTCGACGATCACCACGGCGCCGGCCAGCGAGATGAAGGGCACGCCGGCGCGTTCCACCAGCGGCACCGCCGCCATGGTCGCCGCGGTCGTGGTGCCGCCGACGATCACGTCGACGCCGTCGCTCTCGATCAGCCGCTTGGTGAAGGAGGCCGCCTTGTCCGCGGCACCGCCATCGTCATAGACGGTCAGTTGCACCGGCCGGCCGCCGACACCGCCCGCCTGGTTGATGCGGTCGGCATACAGCTCCAGCACCTTCTTCTCCGGGTCGCCGAGGAAGGAGGCCGGGCCGGTGGCCGAGACGATGGCGCCGATCTTGATCGGGTCCGCGGCCTGGGCGGCCCCCGGCGTCAGACCGGACACCGCCGTCATGGCCGTCATGGCGGTGAAGGCGATGGTGGCAAGCAGGCGATTGCGCATGATGTCCTCCCAGTGCTGTCCCGCTTGTCGCCGGACCGGGCGGCGGCCCGATCCCGGCGCTGCGGAACGATTTGTCTCGCATAATGTTTCAAACGAAATGGTTTCGAAAGAAAAATTTCGGCGGGCGCAACCACAATCGAATTGCGGATGTTGCCGCCTGCCTCCCCTTTTCTTTGCGATCCCTCCGGCTTGGCGCCGGGAAACCGTCATTTCGTTTTATGACACAAATTTACTTTGATACGCCAACCTAGTGTATCACATTAATGATTGTCAAACGGAAAGTCCGAATTGCCTCCTATCGGCCGCCGCCCTGCTTTCCGCTCCCGGCCCGCGCTGCCGTGGCACTGGCCCAACCGGCCCCGGGTTTCGTATACAACTCCGTCGCGCCACCCGCTTCGACACACGACTCAAAGCCGCATCGATAAGGACGCCCCCTCCGCATGGCCCGCCCGCGCCGCCCCGAAGACCTTGCCGCCCAGCTGACCGAGACCATCGCGCCGCGGGCGAAGTCGCTGATCATCACCGTCTATGGCGACGCGGTTCTGCCGCATGGTGGATCGCTGTGGCTGGGCAGCCTGATCGAGTTGATGGGCCTGTTCGGCATGAGCGAGCGGATCGTCCGCACCTCGGTCTTCCGGCTGTGCAAGGACGACTGGCTGACCAACACCCAGATCGGCCGGCGCAGCTTCTACCGCGTCACCGAGAGCGGAAAGGAACGCTTCGCGGCGGCCGAGCGGCGGATCTACGCCCCGCTGGCCCGCGAATGGGACCGCGGCTGGGACCTGCTGATGGTGCCGCCCAACGCGCTGGATGCCGAGACGCGGGATGCCCTGCGCCGGGAACTGACCTGGCAGGGCTTCGGCGCCGCGTCGGCCACCGTCTACGCCCATCCCAACTGCGACGAGGCGGCGATGCACCGTTCGCTGGCGGAGCTGGGCGTGGCCGACAGGATCGTCCACATGAAGGCCAGCCTGGACCGGGCGGAGGGCTTCGGGGCATTGCGCGATCTGGTGCGCGGCTGTTGGGACATCGATCAGCTCGAACATGACTATGCCGCGTTTCTGGATCACTTCCGTCCGGTCTGGGCGGCGGTCGATGCCGCGGAGGCGCCGGACCCGGCGGCCTGCTTCGTCCTGCGCACGCTGATGATCCACGATTTCCGCCGCATCCTGCTGCGCGACCCGATGCTGCCGCCCGACCTGTTGCCGGCGGACTGGCCGGGACAGGAATCGCGCATGCTGACGCGCAACCTCTACCGCCGTCTCGCCGGCCCGTCGGAAGCCTTCCTGATGCAGGCGGCGACCACCGCCAACGGCCCCTTGCCGGAAGCCCAGCCCGCCTTCCAGAGCCGGTTCGGCGGGCTGGAGACCATTGCCGCCGGCTAATATAAGCATTCTTGGATCGGGCAATTCCCGCGTCCTGGGAGCAGTCACACCAAAACACCACACGTCAGGCCCAGAAAAAGACGATACAGTCGACGATCGTTCCCAATCGACCGAAGGCTGGAAAGCTGTCGATGCTGACCATCGTCTACCGCAGCGAGGCCATCGACCGGCTTCCCTACAGTGCGCTTGCCGACATCTGTCTGTTCAGCGCCCGCAAGAACTCTGAACAGGGCATCACCGGCTTCCTGGTCGAGTTCGGGGGCATCTTCCTCCAGGTTCTGGAAGGCGAAGCGGAGGTGGTGGACCGGTTGTTCGCCCGCATCGTCGTCGACCCGCGCCATCGCGACGTGACGCCGCTGCTGCGGGAGACCTCGGGCGAGGCCCCCGAATTCGGCTTCTGGGCGATGAATTTCGGCCCGCTCGACACGCCGACCTTCTGGCAGGCGATCTTCGGCACTCCGATGCGGAGCGAGGAATTCCGGCAACGGTCGCACGGGGTCGGGTTCGCGCGCGATGTGCTTAGCCGCGCCTACATGCATGCCTGCATCGTCGCCAATGTCGACCCCGCCGCCCGCGACTTGGTGCGCGGCAACATTCCCGTCCTCGTCCGGTCCTGAACACGGCCCTGCCCGCCGGGCATCCCGATACCCACCCCGCGATTTTTGTTGGTCGATCGAACGAATTGATCTGGATCAATTCATCGCCTTCCCACGCTTATGTTTTTAAAATCAATGGATTACCTGGGCATTCTTCCCGATTTAAAGCGATACACATATTGTTGATAGTGCTGTTTTTCTGTGTCATATAAAGACCACAGGGCGCCGATGGAAATGTGAGCGCCCGCCGAAATGCCCCGGAGGAAACGCCCCCATGTCCAAGGACTACACCCCCATCGCCAACACGATGGAGCTGCCCCCCGCCACGCCGCAGCCGAACGTCTACCCGCTGTCCTGGGTGTCGCAGACCAAGAAGCTGGAAGAGGTCTATGCCGCCGCCCAGCGCGAGAACTGGGACCCGGCCAAGCTGCCCTGGGACAGCTTCGACGTGTCGCGCTACAGCTGGGAGGAGCGGGAGGCCATCGCCTACTGGTGGACCATCCTGTCGGTGTTCGACGCCTCCGCGCCGCCGGTCTTCGCCCATGCCCTGATCAAGACCTACGAGGTGCATGAGGAGGACCCCGTCCGCCGCTGCTTCTTCTCGGTCACCCGCGACGAGCAGAACCACGAGCAGATGTGCGGCCTCGCCATTACCAAGCTTCTGGAGGCCACCAGCCCGCTGACTTACGAACCGAAGACCGATCTGGGCCGCCGGTTGCAGAAGAACGCCCACTGGCTCTACTACAATGGCGGGCGTTATTGGGACGGCTACAAGAAGGCGGTTCCGAAATACTCGCTGGCCGTGCTGTTCAGCTCCTTCCTGATGGGCGAGATCGCGGCGGCGACCATCTTCCACCAGATGGCGGCCGGTTGCAGCGAGCCGGTGTTCAAGGAGGCCTTCCGCAACATTGGACGCGACGAGGGCCGCCACATGGCGATCTGCATGTCGGTGATGGAGCGCGACTATACCCATCTGGCGGTGGAGGACCGCTCGATCATCACCAAGCAGATCCGTGCCGGCTACCTGTTCCTGTCCGCCGTCCTGTTCGAACCGCCGCCCCAGTTCTGGGATCTGCCCGACGACTTCATCGCCACCCAGCGCGAGGCCGAGGCCATCGCCCGCAACGCCGGCTTCCACATCCCGGATTACGAGGCGAAGAAGGAGAACTGGCGCAACGCCATGCTGAACCTGAAGGGCGTGCTGGACCGCTACGACATCCCGTTCCCGGCCATCCCCGAGGTCGGCATCACCGGCGAGGAAGTCCGGGACGTCGACATGGACGAGATCATCCCGGTGTTCTGAGCCAAGCCTGCCTGAACTCTTCCACCTCTCCCTGCCCTCTTTCGAGGGTCAGGGAGAGGGCATCACGTCTCCAATCCCGCCCATCTCCAATCCCGCCCAAGGATCCCGCCGGTGAGCCGCATCCGCCTCCACCCCTCGGGCCGCACGGTCGAGTGCCGTGACGGCGAGACCGTCCTGTCGGCGCTGGAACAGGCCGGCTACGCCCTGCCCAACAACTGCCGCGCCGGCGCCTGCGGCGAATGCAAGGTCAAGGTCCTCAGCGGCCAGTTCGACCAGGGCATGGTCCTGGACATGGCGCTGTCCCAGCCGGAGCGGAAGGACGGCTATGGCCTGATGTGCATGGCCAAGCCGATCTCCGACGAGCTGGTGATCGAATACGGCACCGCCGACGCCCAGCCCAAGCTGTTCCCGCCGCGCGAGAACGTGCTGTTCATCGTCACCGACCGCATCCCGCGCACGCCGCGCATCGTGGAGCTGCGCCTGCGCCCGCTGGGCCAGCCGCTGCGCTACTGGCCGGGCCAGTATGTGATGCTGGGCGATGCCGCCGCCGGTGCGCCGCCGCGCTGCTATTCCATCGCCAACGCGCCCCGTCCGGACGGCGAGATCGTGCTGCAGGTGACCCGCGTCGACGGCGGCCCGACCAGCGGCTGGATCCACGACACGCTAACGGTCGGCAGCATGGTCAAGCTGTCCGGCCCCTACGGCACCTTCATCGGCGACCCGTCGGTGGACAGCCCGGTGCTGTGCATGGCCGCCGGCTCCGGCCTCGCCCCCATCCTGGCGCTGACCGACGCGGCGCTGCGCCGCGGCTACCGCCCGCCGGTGACGCTGCTGTTCTCCGCCTGCACGCGGGCCGACGTGTATGAGCTGGGCCTGCTGAGCTACTGGCAGGCCAAATACCGCAACTTCAAGGTCAAGGTGACCCTGACGCGGGAGGAGACCGCCGGCCATCTGGCGGGACGCATCCCGGCCATCCTGCCCGGCCTGTTCCCCGACCTGTCCGGCCACGCCATCTTCACCGCCGGCAGCCCCGCCTTCGTCGACTCCTGCGTCGCCGCCGCCCGCGCGCTGGGCGCCAGGGACGACCAGCTCCACAGCGAAGGCTATGTCTCGCAGCACATCCCGGAAACGCTGCCAGCCGACCGGCTGATGGCAGTGGGATAACGGGAAACAGGCCCCTCAGGCCTTGCGGACACCGGCGATGAAGCCGTCGATCTCGCGGGTCAGATCCTTCGACTGGCCGGCAAGCGCGGCGGCGGCAGCGAGCAGCTGGTCGGCGGCAGCACCGGTTTCGCCGGCACCCGCCCGGATGTTGCCCATGCCGCCGCTGACCTCCTGCGCCCCATCGGCCGCCCGGATCACGCTGCGGGCGATCTCCTGGGTCGCCGCCGCCTGCTGATCCACCGCCGCGGCGATCCCCGACGCGATGCGGCTGACCTGGGCGATGGTCTCGTTGATGCCATGGACCGCGGTCACCGCCTCCTGCGTCGCATCGCGGATGCCCTTGATCTGGGCGACGATGTCTTCGGTCGCCTTGGCGGTCTGGTTGGCGAGGCCCTTGACCTCCGACGCCACGACGGCGAAGCCCTTGCCTGCCTCACCGGCGCGCGCCGCCTCGATGGTCGCGTTCAGCGCCAGCAGGTTGGTCTGGCCGGCGATGGAGTTGATCAGTTCCACCACGGCGCCGATCCGTTCGGCGCTCTCCGCCAGAACGGTGACCGCCTCGTCGGCCCGCTTCACGTCGGACACCGCGGCATCGGCGATGCGGGCGGAGTCCGCCACCTGCCGGCCGATGTCCTGGACCGAGGCGGACAATTCCTCCGTCGCCGCGGCGGCGGTCTGCACGCTGTCGGCGGCAGCGCTGGCGGAGGCGGCCACCTGCTCCGACCGGCCGAGGCTCTGGTCGGCGATGCCGGTCAGGGCGCGGGCGGTCGATTCGAGCTGCTGGGCGGACGAGGCCAGCGCCCCGGTCAGGCCGCCGACGCGGACCTCGAAGCTCTTCTGCAAATCGGCCAGAGCCGCGACGCGGACCTCCTTGGCGTGCCAGTCGGCCTGCTGCTGGCGGTCGAGCTCCTTTGCCCGAACCAGCCCCTCCTTGAACACCTCGACGGCGCGGGCCATGCCGCCGGCCTCGTCGTCGCGGTCGGCACCCGGCACCGTCACCGCCAGATCGCCGGCCGCCAGCCGGTCCATGGCGACGGTGACGGCGCTGACCGGCCGGGCGATGCCGTCGCCGACCTTCCAGGCCACCACGCAGCCCAGCGCGACGCAGCCCAGGCTGACCAGCACGATCAGGACGGCGAGCCGGTTCGCATCGGCCATCACGCTGGATTGCGGCGCCGCCACCATGAAGGACCAGGCCCCCTCCGTGCCGGAGAAGCGCACCGGCGCCAGCCGCAGATAATGCGGCGCCCCGGCAAGCATGACGAGGCCGTCGAAGGCGCGGCCCTCGGCGACGGCACGGCGGGCGGCCTCCGGCAGGTCGTCGGCGGTCTTCGACAGCCTGCCGTCGTCGGGATGGGCGACATAGAGGCCGGAGCCGGTCAGCACCGCGGCGAAACCGTCGCCATAGGGCTTCACCGAGCGGACAAGGTCGGTCAGGCCGCTCAACGCCATATCGACCCCGGTGACGCCGATCACCCGCCCCCCACCTGCCGTCCCGTCGATCACCGGCGCCGCGGCGCTGGTCATCAGCCGCTTGGTGAAGTCGTCGAGATAGGGCTCGGTCAGGACCGGCTTCCGGGCGGCGGCGGCCGATTTATAATATTCCTTCTCCTGTACGTCGGAGAAGGGATAGCCCTCGCTGTCGTCGGCATGGACCCCCTTGTCCCCCGGCAGCCACAGCAGGCTCATCCGGCCGGTCTTGGGCAGGCCGAGAATCTCGGTCGAGCGGTCATGGTCGGCGAACGCCGCATCCCGGCCGTCGAACCCATCGTCGGCCATGTCCACCCACACCCCGGCATAGAGCGGATTGGCGTCCGCCACACGGGCCAGGTAACGGTTCACCGTTTCACGCCGCGGGGTTCCGGTGGACCGTTCGACCTCCACGAGGGCCGCGGCGGCACGGGCGGCGTCGAGTGCGGCGGACAGGTCGGCGGCGACCCGCGCCCCATGGCGGTCCGCCATCTCGGCCGCCAGGGTCTGGGCGGCCTTGTGCCCGGCGTCGCGCGACAGGGTGAGCGACACCGCCGTCACCGCGGCGGCGCCCGCCGCCAGAACCGCTGCCACGCCGATGATGATCTTCGTCCTGAACCGAGCCTTCATGCCGCACGCCTTTTCCCGGTCCGCCAGATATTCCGGGCCAAATGTTCCGGAATGAACGCCAAGGCGGTGCCAAATAGGGGGTAAGGGGCGGCACTTTATAATCGATAACGGTTGGAAGGCACGTCAATTCTCATGATTTGACAATTGTCGGCGCAACCTTTGGACCGCTTCCGGACCAGGCGCCATGCCCGGGCGGTCAAGCGAGCGATATTGCTGCAACTGCGAAAAGGGTGCGCCGGCGGAGCGAAGAAGCCCCGCCGGCGCCATGTCCCACACCCAGGACAATGACAGGGCACCGGTGCGGAGGGGCCCCCTTACAGCCCGTCGTACCGCACCACCTGCTGGTCGATGGCGCCGAACACGCTGGCGCCGGCAGCGTCGAACAGCTCGATCCGCACCCGGTCGCCAAAGCGCATGAAGGGGGTCTTCGGCGCGCCCTGCTCGATGGTTTCGATCATCCGAAGCTCGGCAAGGCAGGAATAGCCGACGCCGCCGGCATCGACCGGCTTGCCGGGACCGCCGTCCAGCTTGTTCGACACCGTGCCCGAACCGACGATGCTGCCGGCCGCCAGATGGCGGGTCTTGGCGGCATGCGCGATCAGCGTCGGGAAGTCGAAGGTCATGTCGACGCCGGCATCCGGCTTGCCGAAGGGCTCGCCGTTCAGCGTCGTCACCAGCGGGCGGTGCAGCTTGGCGCCGTCCCAGGACTCACCCAGCTCGTCCGGCGTCACCGCGACAGGGGAGAAGCTGGAGGCCGGCTTGGACTGGAAGAAGCCGAAGCCCTTGCCAAGCTCCGCCGGGATCAGGTTGCGCAAGCTGACGTCGTTGACCAGCATCAGCAGCCTGATCTGCCCGCGCGCCGCCTCGGCCGAAACGCCCATCGGCACGTCGCCGGTGATGACGGCGATCTCCGCCTCGAAATCGATGCCCCAGGCTTCGGTCGCCGCCGGGATCGGGTCGGTCGGCGCCAGGAAGCTGTCGGAACAGCCCTGATACATCAGCGGGTCGGTCCAGAAGCTGGGCGGCATCTCCGCCCCCCGCGCCTTGCGGACCAGTTCCACATGGTTGACGTAGGCCGACCCGTCCGCCCACTGGTAGGCGCGCGGCAGCGGCGCGGCCGCCAGCGCCGGGTCAAAGGGCCGGCCGGAGGACGGATCGCCGTTCAGCGCGCGATAGGTCTCCTCCAGCTTCGGCGCCAGCGCCGTCCAGTCGTCCAGCGCCGCCTGCAGCGTGCGGGCGATCTCCGGCACCGGGACGGCGCGGGTCAGGTCGCGCGACACCACGACCAGGGTGCCGTCGCGCCCGCCCGCCTTCAAACTTGCCAGCTTCATTCGTCTCTTCCCTTCCTCGGAATCCAGCGTCCGGCGGCCTTAAGGCCGCTCATTTCGCCTTCCAGCTGTCGGCGTAGCCGCCCCATTCGACGCCTTCCATCGCCTGATAGACGTCGAGGGGATCGCGGGTGTCGATCATCACCGCGACCTCGTCGGTCTCCTTCCGCTCGAACTTCTGCGCCACCTCGTAGGCCTTCGGGTGCGGCCCGTGCGGGAAGCCCGAGGGGTGGTAGGTGACCATGCCGGGATGGATGTTGTCGCGCGAGAAGAACTGGCCGCGGTGATAGAACAGCACCTCGTCGAAATCCTCGTTCGAGTGATAGTAGGGCAGCTTCAGCGCCTCCGGGTCCGACTCGATGGGCCGGGGTACGAAGGTGCAGACGATGAATCGCCCCGCGATCCAGGTGCTGTGCGCCGAGGGCGGCAAATGGTAGCGGTGGCTCATCAGCGGCCGGATGTCGCGCCAGTTCAGCCGCACCGGGGCGAGGTCGCCATGCCAGCCCACCGCGTCCAGCGGGTTGAACGGATAGGTCATGGCGCAGATCTGTCCGCGCTTCTTCACCCGGACCAGAGTCTCGCGCTCGTGCTTCTGCGCCTGGAAGGCATCGTCCAGCGCCGGCACGTCCAGCACCGCCGGATCGAAGATGGCATGGGTGCCGACCAGCCCCTTGTGCGGCAGCTGGTAGGCGTCGTTGGTGGCCTCTACCATCAGCACCATCACCGCCTCGTCCGTCTCCAGCCGCCAGCAGGTGTTGCGCGGCAGCACGACATAGTCGCCCTCGCGCACCTCAAGATGGCCATAGTCGCAGAACAGGTGGCCGCCGCCCTGGTGGAAGAACAGCAGGTCGTCGCCATCGGCGTTGCGGACCAGATGCTCCATCCTGCCCTTGAAGCGCCACAGCCGCACCTGGGTCGCCCCGTTGCCCATCAGGGCCGGCGCCTCCAGCGGGCAGCCCGGCATATGGTCGACATGGTTCAGGTCGAAGGCGCGCGGGCGCAGCGGCCCGTCGAAGCTGGTCCAGCCGGTCGGCGGGTGGGCATGGTGCATCTGGGTCGCCGGGCCGAAGAAGCCCTCGCGCCCCATCTCGCGCTCGTAGGTGCCGGCAGGAAGCCGGACATGGGCCTGACGCGACGCGGTACCCTCGACCTTCGGAAACGAAATCCAGTTCTTCATGGCGCTTCCCCACTCAATGCCGCCGGGCGTTTCCGCATCGGGCGCCGGCAGGCTTGTTCCGTTGCCGCCATTTTAGTTTCGTTTGAAACTGTTGCAAGAGCCAAATTACAGCGCAGGATGGGGCACCCGCGACCCTCCCTACAGACGATGCGCCACCGATGCCGCCTGCCCGCCGTTCCCGCACCGCCTCCCCCAGTTCCGCATCCGGCCAGACGGATTTGCCGGCGCTGCATCTGACGCGCTTCCTGCCCTACCGGCTGTCGGTGCTGGCCAACACGGTCAGCCACACGCTGGCCAAGCTGTACGAGAAGCGGTTCGGCATCACGATCCCGGAATGGCGGATCATCGCCGTGCTGGGTGGCGGCGAGACGATGAGCGCAGGCGAGATCGCCCAACGCACGGCGATGGACAAGGTGCAGGTCAGCCGCGCCATCAGCCGCATGCTGGATTCGGCGCTGATCCTGCGCGAATCGGGCGACACCGACCGGCGCAAGGCCCTGCTGACCCTGACGCCCAAGGCGCTGGCGATCTATGCCGAGATCGTGCCGATGGCGCTGACCTACGAGGAAGAGGTCACCGACGCCCTGTCGATCGACGAGCGGGCGCAGCTCGACACGCTGCTGTCCAAGCTCCAGGCCCGCGCCGACCAGCTCGCCGCCCGCCCGGCGCCGGCCGGCGCGCAGGCGGAGGCGGCGGGCGAGTAAGGACGCCGCTCAGGCTCCCTTCACCTTGTGAAGCGGCTGGCTGGTGCCGGCATCGACGCGGCCGCGGCCGGGCTCCTCCGCTTCCAGGGGCGCACAGGCGACCATGGTGGCGAGCGAGCGGCGGGCAAGGCGCTGGTATTCCTCCGTCCCCTCCGACTTCCAGGCGACCTCGTCGGGACGCAATTCGCGCATCACCTTGGCCGGCAGGCCGGCAACCAGCGTGCGCGGCGGCACGACGAAGCCGGCCTTGACGAAGGCCATGGCGGCGACGATGGACTCCTCGCCGATCTCCGCCCCGTCCATCACCACCACATTCATGCCCACCAGCGCATTGCGGCGGACGACGCAGCCATGCAGCACCGCGCCATGGCCGACATGGCCGTCCTCCTCGACGATGGCGTCATGGCCGGGGAAGGCGTGGATCGTGCAGTTGTCCTGAACGTTGCTGCTCCGGTGCAGGACGATCCGTCCGAAATCGCCGCGCAGGCTGGCGCAGGGACCGACATAGCAGCCGGGTCCGACGACCACGTCGCCGATCAGCACGGCGGAGGGATGGACGAAGGCGGTCGGGTCGATGACCGGGATCACGCCGTCGATGGCATAGACGGTCGGGCGCGGCAAGGTGGGAAAGGCGGTCGCGGCGGTCATGAGCGGGCGTTCCTCGGTGTCGCTGTTCGGCTGTCTTGTTCGGCTGTCTGCGGCCGATCTTTTGCCGCAAGGCTACACCGCCGCAGGCTGTACGCGATACTGATTTTCCGGCATAGTGAACATACCTGTATCGTTTCGCCGGCTCCCTTGCCGGGAGCGATGCAGGGGCTTGATTGGTATCAAATGAAACTGTATCGTTGGCAACAATAACAATCCGCCAACGCGCCCAGTCACGCTTTTCGGCGATCTTGGTTTCCGGGGGAGGAAACGCCCAATGCACGCGACCTTCAGCTATCCGAAATACAGCTTCACACCCTCCGAGGAACAGCGCACCGGCAGCGTCCGGCGCCATCCGGTGGTGATCGTCGGCGCCGGCCCGGTCGGGCTGACCGCGGCACTCGACTTCGCGCGCAAGGGCGTGCCGGTGGTGGTGCTGGATGCCGAGGACACCGTCAGCGTCGGCAGCCGCGCCGTCTGCTATGCCAAGCGCGCGCTGGAGGTGTGGGACCGGCTGGGCGTCGGCCAGCGCATGATCGACAAGGGTGTCGTCTGGAAGATCGGCAAGGTCTTCAACGGCGACCGCATGGTCTACCAGTTCGACCTGCTGCCGGAGCCGGACCACAAGATCCCCGCCTTCATCAACCTCCAGCAATATTACCTGGAGGATTTCCTGGTCGCGCAAGCCCGCAAGAGCGAGTTGATCGACCTGCGCTGGCTCTCCCGCGTCATCTCCGCCAGGCAGGAGGCCGACCATGTCGTGCTTCAGGTCGAGACGCCCGACGGCGTCCACGCGGTCGAGGCCGGCTGGGTCATCGCCTGCGACGGCGCCAAGTCGTCGGTGCGCAAGATGCTGGGGCTGGAGTTCCAGGGCGAGGTGTTCAAGGACCGTTTCCTGATCGCCGACGTGGTGATGAAGGCCGATTTCCCGGCGGAGCGCTGGTTCTGGTTCGACCCGCCCTTCCACCGCAAGCAGTCGGCCCTGCTGCACATGCAGCCCGACAATGTCTGGCGCCTGGATTTCCAGCTGGGCTGGGATGCCGACCCGGAGGAGGAGAAGAAGCCGGAGCGGGTCATCCCGCGCGTCCAGGCGATGCTGGGCGCCGACACGCCCTTCGAGCTGGAATGGGTGTCGGTCTACACCTTCCAGTGCCGCCGGCTAGAGCAATTCCGCCATGGCCGCATCCTGTTCGCCGGCGACAGCGCCCATCAGGTCTCGCCCTTCGGTGCCCGCGGCGCCAACAGCGGCGTGCCCGACGCCGACAATCTGGTGTGGAAGCTGGCCCTGGTGCTGGACGGCAAGGCGCCGGAATCGCTGCTGGACAGCTACAGCGACGAACGGGTGGCGGCGGCGAAGGAGAACATCCTGAACTCCACCCGCTCCACCGACTTCATCACGCCGAAAAGCGAGATGAGCCGGGTCTTCCGCGACGCCGTGCTGGAACTGGCGGTCGACCAGCCCTTCGCCCGCGCGCTGGTCAATTCCGGCCGGCTGTCGACCCCCACCACCTACACCGACAGCCCACTGAACACGCCGGACGCCGACAGCTTCGCCGGAAGGATGGTGCCGGGCGCCCCGGCCACCGACGCGCCGGTGGAGCGTGACGGCCAGTCCGGTTGGCTGATGGAGGCGCTGGACGGCCGCTTCACCGTGCTCTACGCCGCAGGTGACGGGCCGGTCCCGGCAGAGGTGGCGGAGGCGTTGGACAGCCTTGCCGCCGGGCCGCTGCCGCTGGCCTGGCACGCGGTGACCGACCGCCGCCGCGGCATCGCCGGGGAACTGGTGGACAGCGCCTGCCGGTTGCGCGAGCGCTATGACCTGACCCCCGGCAGCGTCTATCTGATCCGCCCCGACCAGCACATCGCCGCCCGCTGGCGCCGTTTCGACGCAGCGGCACTGTCCGCCGCGCTGGACCGCGCGGTCGGCCATGCTGCCGGCTGCTGATTCCCCGCAATTTCCGGAGCCCTTCCCATGGCCAAACTGATGACCGAGCAGCGCTTCGCCAGCCCGGACGACGTCTACCAGCTGCTGATCGACAGCCACCGCGATCTGACGCCCGACCAGAGCACCCGCCTGAACGCCAAGCTGATCCTGCTGCTCGCCAACCACATCGGCGACGCGGAGGTTCTGGCCGAGGCGCTGCGCGCGGCGCGGCAGGGGATGGAGTAGAGGGAAAGGTCAGGGAGGAGGCAGTCGTCAGCTGCCCCTTCCCCGCTCACCTCCCCCGCTGACGCCAAGTCCAAGATGGCGTACAAAGGCGCAAGAGCCCTTCCCTTGCGGAGACTGCGCCAGCCCATGATTCCCGCCATGACCCTGCGCCGCCTGTTCGCCCTGTTCTTCCTGCTGCTGTGCTGCGGTCCCGCCCTGGCCGAAGGTCTGACGCAGACGGCGCTGCCGATCCCGGCGCGCTTCCCCGACGGCACATCCGCCACGCTGGAGGCGATGCTGCTGCGGCCGGACGGGCCCGGCCCCTACCCCATCGCCATCCTCAGCCACGGCACGCCGCGCGACGCGGCGGAGCGGGCGCAGATGACACCATTGCGCTACCTGCCGGAAGCACGCGAGTTCGCGCGGCGCGGCTGGGCCGTGGTGGCGGTGATGCGGCGCGGCTATGGCGGGTCGGACGGCCCCTACAGCGAAACGACCGGCTCCTGCAACAACCCGGACTATCTGCGCTCCGCCCGCCAGAGCGCCGAGGATCTGCGGCAGGCTATCCGCTATGTGGCAGCGCAGCCCTTCGCCGACGCCAGCCGCATCCTGGCGGTGGGCGTGTCGGCCGGCGGGCTCGCCAGCATCGCGCTCAGCGCCGATCCGCCGCCGGGACTGAAGGCGGTCATCAGCTTCGCCGGCGGCCGCGGCTCCATCGCCGACAATCAGGTCTGCCAGGAAGACCGGCTGGTCGGTGCCTTCGGCACCATGGGCCGCACGTCGCGCGTTCCCACCCTGTGGATCTATGCCGAGAACGACCTGTTCTTCGGCCCCGATCTCGCGCGGCGCCTGTGGGAGGCCTTCACCCAAGCGGGCGGACAGGCTGAGTTCGTCGCCGCGCCGCCGAATGGCAAGGACGGGCATTTCTTCTTCAGCGCCGCCATCCCGCAATGGACGCCGATGGTCGACGGCTTCCTGACGAGGACCGGGCTGGCTCCGCGCGGCACGCCGATCATGGTCTCGCTGCCGGCACTCCCGCCGCCGCCGGAACTGTCGGCCGCCAACCGGGCCAAGTTCCCCGCCTATGTCGAAGCCGGCGGCAACAAGGCCTTCGCCGTCTCGCCCGACGGCGCCTTCGGCTGGAAGTCCGGCCTGCGCAGCCTGGACGAGGCGCAGAAGGGTGCCTTGGAAAACTGCATGTCGCACACCCAGAAGGGCTGCCGCATCGCCTATCTCAACGACCGCCCGGCCGGTGGGGCCGCCGACATGGCGGCTGCCGCCCCAATGGCCGCCCCGATGGCTGTCGCGCCGGATGGGCCGCGCGGCACGCGCGTCAGGCTGGAGCCGCCGCCGGAACTGTCCGCCGCCGGACGCGAGAAGTTCGACGCCTATGTCTCGGCAGCCGGACGCAAGGCCTTCGCCGTGTCGCAGGACGGCGCCTTCGGCTGGAAGGCCGGCATGCCGAGCGAGGACACCGCCCGCCGCGCCGCACTCGACAACTGCGCCAAATTCACCCGCCACACCTGCTATGTCGTCATCGTCGACGACCGGCCAATGCGCTGAGGCGCCAGCCTCGTCACCGCAAATGAAAAGGCCCGTCCGGCATCCCGGACGGGCCTTTTTCACACCGTCACCACAGGTCAGCGCGGTGCCAGCACCATGACCATCTGACGGCCTTCGAGCTTCGGCATCTGCTCGACCTTCGCCAGCGCCTCCAACTCGTCGCGGACGCGGACCAGCACATTCATCCCCAGATCCTGGTGCGCCATTTCACGGCCGCGGAAGCGCAGGGTCACCTTGACCTTATCGCCTTCCTCAAGGAAACGGCGCGCCGAGCGCATCTTCACGTCATAATCGTTGTCATCGATGTTCGGCCGGAGCTTGATCTCCTTGACCTCGATGATCTTCTGCTTCTTGCGGGCCTCGTTCGCCTTCTTCTGCGCCTCGTACCTGAACCTGCCATAGTCGAGGATTTTGCAGACGGGCGGCTCCGCCTGGGGAGCGATCTCGACCAGATCGAGACCGGCATCCTCGGCAGCCAGCAAAGCATCGCGCAACGACACCACCCCGATCATCTCGCCATCTGCACCGACGAGACGGACGGAACGAGCCGAGATCTCCCGGTTAACCCGCGGGCCATCGCGGGTCGGGGCGGCTTCGGACGTGATCCTGGCTATGGACGCTTCTCCATGGTCTGAAACCACGTGGAAGCCGGCCGTCCGGAGGAGCGGCCGGCGGCGTCACGCGGTCTGTTAGAATGGCGGGTCGGTCACGACATCGCCGGCTGGCGATTTCGCATCCTCAAGCAGTTTAGCAACCGCCGCGTCGAGGGCAAGAATTTCCTGATCCTTGCCGCCCAGCACGCGGAGCGCGACCGTCCGCTCTTCCGCCTCACGTTTTCCGACAACCAGCATCAGCGGCACCTTCTGCAGGCTGTGCTCGCGGACCTTAAGGTTGATCTTCTCGTTGCGGGTGTCGAGTTCAACGCGCAGGCCCTTGCGCTTCAACAGCTTGGCCACTTCCTCGGCATAGCCGTCGGCCTCGCTGGTGATGGTGGCGACGGTCACCTGGACCGGCGACAGCCACAGCGGGAACTTGCCGGCGTAATGCTCGATCAGCATGCCGATGAAGCGCTCCATCGACCCCAGGATCGCGCGGTGCAGCATGATCGGACGATGGCGGGCGCCATCTTCGCCGATATAGCTGGCATCGAGTCGTTCCGGCAGGTTCGGGTCATACTGCAAGGTGCCGCACTGCCAGGTCCGGCCGATGGCGTCGGTCAGGTGGAACTCCACCTTCGGGCCGTAGAAGGCACCCTCGCCGGGCAGCTCCTCATATTCCAGCCCGGCGTCGCGCAACGCCTGGGCCAGCGCGCCTTCGGCACGGTCCCACAGCTCGTCGGCGCCGGTGCGGACGTCCGGACGTAGCGCCAGCTTCACCGAGATCTTGTCGAAGCCCAGATCCTTGTAGACGCCGAGCTGCAGCTTGAAATACTCGGCCGCCTCGCTCTGCACCTGATCCTCGGTGCAGAAGATGTGGGCGTCGTCCTGGGTGAAGGCGCGCACGCGCATGATGCCATGCAGGGCGCCCGACGGCTCGTTGCGGTGGCAGGCGCCGAACTCCGCCATGCGGATCGGCAGGTCGCGGTAGGAGCGCAGGCCATGGCGGAAGATCTGGACATGGCCGGGGCAGTTCATCGGCTTGATGCCCAGCAGCTTCTCGCCGCCGTCGGCCTCCACCTTGAACATGTTGTCGCCATACATGTCCCAGTGGCCCGACGCCTTGAACAGCGAGCTGTCGATCAGCTGCGGCGTCTTCACCTCGACATAGCCGGCGGACTTCAGCTTGGTGCGGATGTAGTTTTCCAGCGTCTGGTAGAGCGTCCAGCCCTTCGGATGCCAGAAGACCGAGCCGACCGCCTCTTCCTGGACATGGAACAGGTCGAGTTCCTTGCCCAGCTTGCGGTGGTCGCGCTTCTCCGCCTCCTCGATCTGGTGCAGGTAGGCCTTCAGCTCCTTCTCGTCGCGCCAGGCGGTGCCGTAGATGCGCTGGAGCATCGGGTTGCGGCTGTCGCCGCGCCAGTAGGCGCCGGCCACCTTCATCAGCTTGAAGCCCTGGCCGACCTTGCCGGTCGTCATGGCATGGGGGCCGCGGCACAGATCCAGCCAGTCGCCCTGGCGGTAGATCGACACCGGCTCGCCCTGCGGGATCGCCTCGATCAACTCGGCCTTGTAATGTTCGCCAAGCTTCTTGAAGTAGGCGACCGCCTCGTCGCGGTCCCAGACCTCGCGGACGATGGGGATGTCGGCCCCGACGATCTCGCGCATCTTCGCCTCGATCTTCTCCAGATCCTCGGGCGTGAACGGCTCGTCGCGCGCGAAGTCATAGTAGAAGCCGGTGGCGATCGACGGGCCGATGGTGACCTGCGTGCCGGGATAGAGCTTCTGCACCGCGTCGGCCAGCACATGGGCGGCGTCGTGGCGGATGACCTCGAGAGCGTCGCCGTGGTTGCGCGTGACGATCTCGATCTTGGCGTTGGTGGTGACGGTGGTGGTGAGGTCCTTCACCGTGCCGTCGATCTTGACGGCAAGCGCATCTTTGGCCAGGCGCGAACCGATGGACTGGGCAATCTCGAGCCCCGTCACCGGCCGGTCGAACTCCCGCACGCTGCCGTCGGGCAGCGTGATGGCGATGTTGGACGTCACCGAAGTCACCATTTACTAGTGTTGGTCTCACCCGCATCGGGTGCCCGGACTTGGCCGGGAACGCGAAATTTCCATCGCCGCGTGGGGGAATGTCAAGCGCGGCTGCGGAAATCAAGGCTGTGGACAGGCCAACGCTGCATTGCCGCCACAACCCGGCATCGGTCCCATGCGGACAGCTGCCCCCGCCGTCACTCCGGTTTCCGGCTCAGCCGCGGTTCGCCGAACAGATAGCCCTGGCCGAAGTCGAAGCCGGTGTCGAGCACGTCGACCAGCTGGTTCTCCGTCTCGATCTTCTCGACGATCAGGTCGATCCCTTCGGCGGCGCAGCGGTGGCGCAGCTCGCGGATGCGCCCGGCGTTGGCGGGATCCAGCACCAGCGCACGGTCCAGCTTGATGCAGCGGAACTCGTGGCGCAGCAGCCGGTCCAGGTCGATGGCGAGGTCGGTCACCTGATCCATCGAGAAGCGGAAGCCCAGCCGCGCCAACTGCGACAGGATGCCCATCGTCACTGCCCCGCCCGCGCTCACGGCGTGCTGGCTCAGCTCGAACACCAGCTTGGGCACCAGGGCGTGGTTCTGCGCCATCATGTTCAGGAACTGGCGCATGAACTCCGCATCGGCCAGTGTGGCGGCGGAGATGTTGGCGAAGAAGCCGATGGCGTGCTGGCGCCTTTCCGTCTCGCGGATCAGCTGGACGCAACGCACCAGCTGCAAATTGTCGATGGTGGCGATCAGCCCTTCGCGCTCGGCGATGTCGAGATAGCGGTCGGGCATGATCTGCTGCCCGTCGGCGGCGCGCACGCGCGAAAACACTTCATAGAAGCGATGCTTGCGCTGGGGCAGGCTGACGATGGGCTGGAGATAGACGTCGATGCGGTCGGCCTTCAGCGCGTCGCGCACCGCCTCCAGCACCGCCGCATCGTCCATCGGGGGCGCGGCGGGAACGGCGGCGGCAGAAGGCGGTGCGGAGGGCGGTGCGGACGGCGCGGGACGGCGCTCCCCACTGGCGGACGGCGGACGGGGTGCACGCCGCTCGGTCAGGCGGGCGACCAGAGACTGCAGAAGCTTCACCTCCTGCATCACCGCGTCGTACCGCACCCCACCGTCGGGCTGGGCGTCGGGATCGGCCGCAAGCCGCCGCTCCAGCAGTTGGGCCAGTTCCTCCACCCGGTCGTTCAGGCGGGCGATGCGGCGGGCGGCCTTGCGCTCGCGCTCCAGCCGCGTCACCGCCTCATGGACCAGCGCGCCGGCCAGCACCACCAGCGCGCCCACCAGACACGCCACCAGCGGGTCGGCCTCCGGACGCAGCGCCCACAGCGCCGCACCGGCCGAACCGCCGGCGATCAGATAGGCCAGCGCATAGACGAGGTGCGTCAGCAGGGTCATCGCGGGAACCGGAGTGGTGGGCGCCGCCGCGGTCGGGACGGCGGTGCCGGGGCGGAAATCGGCGGTCAGGGCCTTCACGGGTTCGCAGCCTCCGGCAGGAGCATGATGCGGACCTTGCGGGCGTTCCAACCGTGGGACCCACTGTCGGGACGCCCGCTTGACGATCCGTTAATGCTACGCCGCCGCCGGCCCCACCCTGCGCGGGATCAGCGGTGATCGGCCCCCACCGCCTCGGCCACCGACCGGAAGCCGTCGCGGCGCAGCAGCCCCGCCAGTTCGCGGCGGATGCGGTGGACCACCGCCGGCCCGGCATAGACCATCGCCGAATAGAGCTGCACCAGCGAGGCGCCGGCACGGATCTTGGCATAGGCATCCTCGCCGGTCGCGACACCGCCGACGCCGACGATCGGCAGCTTGCCGCCGGTCAGCGCATAGATCTCGCGCAGGACGGAGGTGGAGGCCTCGAACAGCGGACGGCCGGACAGGCCGCCGGCCTCGCTGCGCATCGCCGCCGGAATGCTGTCGGGCCGGGCGATGGTGGTGTTGGAGACGATCAGCCCATCGATGCCGGACTCCAGCGCCACCGCAGCGATGTCGCTCTTGTCCTCCACCGTCAGGTCGGGGGCGATCTTCAGCAGCAGCGGCGGATTGCGGGTCAGGCCGCAGGACGCCCGCGCCTCCAGCACCCGTTCCAGCAGGGCACGCAGCGGGTCGCGGCCCTGGAGCGCGCGCAGGCCGGGCGTATTGGGGGAGGAGACGTTGACGACCAGATAGTCGGCCAGCGGCGCCAGCCGGCGCACGCCGATCACATAGTCGTCGGCGGCGTCCACCGTGTCCTTGTTCTTACCCAGGTTGGCGCCGACGATGCCGGGCGCCCGCTTGGCCGAGTCACGGCGACGCTCCAGCCGCTGGGCGAAGGCCTCCAGCCCCTCGTTGTTAAAGCCCATGCGGTTGATCACCGCGCGCTGCTCCACCAGCCGGAACAGGCGGGGGCGCGGGTTGCCGGGCTGGGGCCGCGGGGTGACGCTGCCGGGCTCGACGAAGCCGAAGCCCAGGTTGAGCATGGCGTCGACCACCTCGGCATTCTTGTCGAAGCCGGCGGCCAGCCCGACCGGGTTGGCGAGGTCCAGCCCCCACACGCGGGTGTGCAGCGCCGGCTCGTCCCTGCCGCGGGCCGGCGGGACCAGTCCGGACTTCAGCGCCTTGATGGTCAGGCCATGCGCGGTCTCAGGGTCGAAGCGGAACAGCAGCGGCCCGGCAAGCGGATAGAGGTCGATCACGGAACGAGGTCCTGAAGGGTGAAGGGAAAGCCGGCCGGGAAGACATGGCGCCCGTCCGGTCCCAGCGGCAGCGGATCGACCCGCAGCGCGGCGTCCACCGGCAACGGCCCGTAGAGGTGCGGGAACAGCTGGCCGCCGCGCGACGGTTCCCAGCGCAGGGCATCGCCCAGCCGGTCGGCGTCCACCGTCAGCAGCAGCAGGCCGTCCTGGCCGGCGCGGTGCTTGGCCGCACTCTCCACCACCTGTGCGGCGGTCGAGAAATGGATGAAGCCGTCCTGGACGTCCTGGGACGAGCCGGGATAGCGGCCGGCCGGGCGGGCGGCATCCCACTCGTCCGCACGGCACATGTGGTGAATGATTCGGTCGGTCATGACGGTCGGACACTAACGCAATGCATGCCCAGCGGCCAGAGACCTCGAAGCCGCAGCTTCGCCGTAACGGGTCGCAGCCCGCGGATCGTGACCGATGGCACAACGCAAGATCGACTCCCCGATTGCAATTCCGCACGCTTCGCGCGTTGCATTTTGCAAAGCACACTCGAAACTATTCGGCATTTTGCGGGTATTTTTGAAATTCGGCTGCGGCATTCGTCCCTAGATTATGGGCATTGCCCGCTCAACCCCCGCGAATCCCCCGGAATTCCTGGCTTTGGGCCGCCTCAGGCGGTTGGCACCGCTTTTGCTGTGACAGAAGCAAGTCAACGGAGGACCCGCCATGAACGCCATCTCCATGAGCCTGCTGAAGAAGACCTCGTCCTGCGAAACGGATCTGGGCGCGTCGGTCACCGCCATGGGCGCGCTGTGCGAGCCGGGTCAGACCGCGGTCCCACTGAAGCCGAGCGCCACGATGCTGGCGGCGGGCGCGCGGGCCGGCGGCGTGTCGGTCGAAATCGCCTGGAAGATCTACCAGGCGATGATCCACCACGCCGACTGACCCGGCTTTTCCAGTCAGCGCCGTCCGCCTTCGAACGGCATGAAGCCCGAATCGAGCTTGGTCTCTATCCGCAGCAGATGGTCGGTCAGACGCTGCTCGACGTCCTTGAGAGTCGCGAAGGAGACATAGGTCTTCGCGACCTCCAGCTTGTATGCGGCAAGGCTCTCGCGCACCTGCGCCTGGGCCTCCTCCGCCCGGTTGCGCAGATCGTCCAGCGCGCTGTCCGCATCCTTGCGCACCCGCGCGATCAGCCAGAACAGCCCGCCCAGCGCCGGCAACTCGACGGCGGTGATCCACCAGGCGAGATCCAGGCCTGCGGTCAGTGATTCATGCATCGGGGTCTCCCGTTCATGTGGGTGTGGAAACGACTCAAAGCTCCCAGTCCGCAGGGGCCACCACGGCGCCCGCACCGCGCCAGTCGGCGCGGCGCTCGGGCGGGGTGGTGCTGCGGTCGAAGCGGTACGGTTCGGCGCCCAGGCAGCCGGCCACCGCGTCCAGCCCGTCGTCGGGCCCGCGATAGCGGCCATCCGGGCGCCAGTCGCGCATTTCGCGGATCAGCGGTGTTTGCCAGACCTGCCGGTGGGCCAGCAGGCGGCGGTCGGCCAGCAGGGCGTCGAAGGCCTTGATGATGCGCTGCGCCTTGGGCGTCCGGCTGTTCTGCTCGACCACGCCTGCGGCCAGCCGGTCGTCGCGCAGCCGCTTGCGCAGCAGTCCGGGCAGGAAACGGCCGAGACCGTTGATCTCGATGTGGACCGCCGGCAGATGGTTGTCGGCCAGGAAGCGGGAGACCTGCATGCATTGCTGGTCGGCCTCCGTCTCCTCCGCCCTGGGATCGACGGACAGATACAGCACCCGGTGCAGGTAGAAGTGCTCATTCTCCCCGGCGAAGACGGCGGCGACCACGCTGCCGTCGCCGCCTTTGGACCTGCCGTCCCCCTCCCCCGCCGGCCGGGCGAAGGCCGGATCCCACCAGCAGGTGGCGGAGACCATCTTCACCCCGTCCAGCGTCAGCACCGCGCGCCCCAGCGCCTCGCGATACTCCAGCTCCGCGTCGTAGCGGCCGAGCTTTTCGACATTCAGCACCCCGTCGGTGACGCTGACCGGACGCAGCAGCATCTGGCTGGTGAATTTGTTGGGACCGGTCGATTTGCGGATGCGGGCGACATGCGCCTCGCCGAAGCGCTCCTTCCAGGCGTAGCTGCGGTTGCCTTCGGCATCCTCGGTGTAGACCGGCAGGACCAGCCGCTCGAACCCGTCCAGGAAGGGCGGACCGCCGTCGTCGCTCTCCCCGGCATAGAGGCTGTCCTGCGCATGCGGCGTGCCGACATAGAGCTGCGCCCCGCCCGGCACCAGCACATACTCCAGCTCCGACAGCCGTTCGCGCAGGGCCGCGCGCTTCACCGCGGTGTCGGCGTTGCGCGGCACCTCCACGTCGTCGCAGATCACCACGTCGGCACGGCTGCCGGTGATGTTGCCGCCGATGCCGGCCGCCGCCATCGACGGGTCGCGCAGTTCCATCGGCCGCACCACGGTGAAGCGGTCGGCCGCCCACTGATCCCGCACCGATGAGGGCGGCTTCAGGTGGCTGCAATCGGGATGGCGTTCCAGGATGCGCTTGACGTTGCGCACCATCTTCATCGCCAGCTTCAGGTCGGCGGCCAGCACCAGCAGCCGCCGGTTGGGATCGCGCAGCAGCAGCCAGGCCGCGAACAGCCCGACCAGCGTCGATTTGCCCGACCCGCGGAAGGCCATCAGCAGCATGCGCCGGCTCTGCCCGGCCATATGATCCTCCAACCAGCCAGCCATCCGCGCATGGTGGGCGGGGGTCTTCAGCTCCACCATGGCGTTCCAGCCCTGGACGAAGGCGCGGAAACCGTCGTCGTCCTTTTCCTTCATGGATTCCGCCCCAGGATGTGCCAGCCGGCACCGTTCGACATCGCCGTCACCGCATGGCCCTGCGCGGTCAGCGCGATGGCCTCGCTGTCCGGCCCGCCGCCGCCGGCCTGGGTGACGGTGACGCGGTTGCCGCCGGTGTCGGACTTCTTGATGGTGACCGTGCGGCCGACCGCATGCAGGGCCGAGGGCGTCGGCAGCCGCACCTCCACCGCCCCGTTCCAGGCGCTGACCAGATAGAGCTGCTGGTTCAGGTCCGGCTCGAACAGGCCGGGAGCCTCGTGATAGCGGGCGTTGCCGGGCGGGCTGTTGCCGGCGACGATCCACCAGCCGGCCCCGTTCGACACCAGCGTCACGAAGTCGTACCGGTTGCCCAGCGACAGCACCCGCCCGTCCGGCCCCGGCCCGCCGGTCTCGGTCACTGTGAGCGGGTTGGTCGACGCATCGGTGCGCTTGATCGTCACCGCATGGCCGTTGGCGTCCTCGGCCTTGGGGAGCCGCAACTCCACCGCCCCGGCATAGGCGCTGGCCAGATAGACCGAACTGGTCAGGTCCAGCGCCATCACCCCGCCCCCGGCCGGCTCGACATACTCGGTGTCGTAGCGCAGGGCCTCCACCACCAGCTCGGTGATGCGGCTGCGCTGGAGCCGGTTCTTCTCCGGATAGCCAGCATTGACCGCCGTATAGCGCCCACCCGACCGGTCGAGGATCGCCGGCCCGGCGGCGGCGGAGAACAGGTTGACGACCGCCGTCTCCACCGATCCGGCATCCAGTTGCAGGTTCGGCAGGGCGCCCAGCGATTCGGCGTAGAAATTCACGATCAGCGTCTTGTCGGTGACGGCACCGACACGGAAACAGGCTTCCGCCTCGGGCCACAGATTGGCCTCGCAGTCGAAGAAGGCGTTGTTGAACCGCCCCTGCTCGACGAAGAAGCCGCAGCCGCTCATCGGCGCCGACAGCGAATAGACCCGCACGGCCTGGAAGCGGTTGGCGTTCGGCGTATCGCCCGCCCCCGTCCGCGTCAGCCACACCCCATGGCGCGACGGCCGCGCCACCAGCACGCGGGCGATGTTGTTCCAATAGCAGGGCAGGTTCGGATCGGTGTGGCCGTCGAAGACCAGCCCCACCTCCGGCTCCCACAGCGTCAGGTCGGTCAGGCTGTTCTGCACGCAAGCGCCGTCGCGTCCGAACAGCCGTACCCCCGCCTTGCCCTGCTCCAGCCGCAGGCCCGACAGGGTGGCGTAGCCGTCCGGCAGATGGATCAGGTCGAATCCGTTCGACGCCCCCCGGATCACCGACGCCTGCCCCGCCCCATACAGCGTCTGGCCATGGCCGAGCGTCAGCGTGTTGGCGATGCGGTAGCTGCCCGGCGGCACGAACACGGCACGGGCGGAGGTCAGCGCCGCCTGCAAGGCCAGCGTGTCGTCGACCAGCCCGTCGCCTGCCGCGCCGAAATCCTTCACCGACACGAGATCGGCCAGCTTGTCGCGCACCGGCCGGGCGGTGGCCCCGGCCCCCGGCGGCACATAGGTCGCCAGCGCCTCCTCGTCCACCGGCGGGCGGATTGTCGGGTTGCCGGCGCTGTCGAAGGCCAGCAGCTTGCCCCGGCGCAAGGCCCGCTCCGGCAGCAGGGGGGAGGCCGGCAGGTCGCTGTCGCCATAGCGCAGCATCAACTCCTGATCGCCCGCCACCTGCTGGAGCATGGCCGTCAGCCGGTCCAGCTCGCCGTTGAGGGCGGCGGCCGGCAGCGGCCCGCTCTCGCCGAAATCGCTGCGCCGTTCGATGGGCAGGCGCCGGCGCAGCAGCACGACGGTCCCCTCGGCCGGTGCGGCGGCGAAAGTCACCGCGCCGCCCGCGGTCGTACCGGATCCGCTGACCGCATAGCCGGTGCTCTGGAGCGCCGCACCCAGGAAGACCTGGAGATCCTCGCTGGCAAAGATCGGAAACGGGTAGGTAAAGACCCGCTGCATGCCGTCTGCGAGATACTGGACGCGCGGGGTTCCGCGCGGGATGAGAAGCGGCGTGGACATCGGGGGGTCTCCGGAGGATGGAGCCGTTCCTCAAAAGAACTTGCTCATGTATTCCAGTCGCTGACGGTCGGCGAGTTGCGACAACTCCAGCAGGTTGCGGCGCTTGGCATCGTCCAGCCCCTGCTGGATGGCGGCGCGTTTCAGCTGATCGGTCGCCTGGGCATCCTTGCGCTCGGTTTCGCTGGAGTTGGTCAGACCCAGCAGGATCGCCTCGCCCGACCCGTCCTGGGCGGTGACTCCCCGCGCACCCAACCCGGCGCGGGTCTTGCTGACAGCCTGGCGCAAGGCGGCCAGCCGCCGCTGTTCCGCGGCATCCGCCGCGGCGGTCAGTTGGGCGAGCTGGGTCTGCGCATCGGTCTCCCTGGCGCGGACGGTCTCGTCCTGGCCGGCGCGCAGCTGAGCCAGCGTCTGCTCCTGTGCTCCGCGGAAATCGTCCATCTCCTTGGCCCGCGCCGCCGCCGCCGCGGCCGCCGCAGTTTCGTCCTTCTGGCGCTGAAGCTCCTGTTCCTGTTGACGCAACTCGGCGTCATGCGCCCATTGGCGGGCCTGCGCCTCGGCCTCCAGCTGGGCCTGCTGCTGGCGGGAAGTCGCTGCCGCCTGGGCGCTGCGCTCGGCCGCTGCCGCTTCCTCGCGATATTTCTGTTCCAGCGCCGCCTGCGCGGCTGCGGCCTGCGCCGCATCCTGCTGGCGCTTGTATTCGAGTTCGGCCGCGGCCTGCTGGGCGGCGGCCTGTTGCGTGGCGGCGCTGGACGATGCGGCGCCGGCATTGCGCACGGTGCCGATGACGGAGTTCGCCAGCGGCAGCGCCGTGGTCACGAGGGGAGTGATTCCACCCATCAGTCATTCACCTTCAGTTCCATGGTCACGGAAAGCAGCGTGAAAGGCAGCGGCGCATCCTGTTCGATGCGCCATAGCGGGACATCGGTGTCGTGGCGCCAGCCGAGCGCCCGTAGCCGCCGGTCGCCCGACACCCGCGGCGGCACCCCGCCGGCCGGTTGCGGCCCCAGCCGGTGAAGCGGAAGTTCCTGCAACCCGCGTCCCAGATCGACGCGCAGTGCCGCTGTCTCCTCCAACCGGAAGGTGACGGCGACCAGCCGGACGATGTCGGCCCCGGCCGCCTGCCCCAGCAGGTTGGGCGGCAACGGCTCGATCCGGTGGGTGTAGGGCAGTCCGATCTCGATTTTGCGCGCCGGCGGGTCGAGCGTGACGCTGCCGGCCTGGACGGTGGCGGGGTTGCGGATCACCCCGTCGGCGACGACGGCGACCGTCCGTCCCTCCAGATGCGCCAGCCCGCCCCAGACGGCGGTTGCCTCACCCCGCTCCGCCGTGATGGCGGTGTCGAGGTTCAGCCCGTCGTCGAACCGCTCGACGGTCCACACGCCCCGCCGCTCCACCAGCGTGTAGACCTCGTCCCCCACCGCGGCGACGGAGCGCACAGCCCCGTCGGTCTCCAGCAGGGTCCAGGCGGTGACATCCTCCGCTCGGTAGGCGGTCAGCGCCCCCAGCGTGCCGTCCTCCATCGCGACGAACAGCAGCCGGCGGTTCTGGTCGTAATCCTGGTCGCGCGGGCCGGCCATCAGATGGCGGGCCAGCAATGCCAAGTCGTTCGCCTGGTAGGCCGCCTCGGTGTCGGTGTAGAGGAACTCGCGGATTTCGCGCCGGTTGCGCGGCACGAACAGCGTCGCCCCCTCCACGTCGCGCGGCGGGATGGCGCGGTCCATCGGCGAGCCGATGCGCGTCTGCCGGTTGACCTGCATGCTCTGCGGGGTCAGCGGGTCGCCGGTCACCATATACTCGGCGCCCGAGGTGAAGATCTGCAGATGCCGGCCGGAGAAGACGGCGCGCACCGCATTGACCTGATCGGACAGGATGCCGAACTCGATGGCCTGATCGTCCAGCCCCTCGCCCAGATCGAAGTTCCAGATCTGGGCGGAGCGCGACAGCCACAGCCGGTTGGGCAGGTCGCGCGACCCGCCGATCACCAGCCGGTCCTGATGGAAGGCCGCCGACACCGGCCAGCCGCGATAGGCAGAGAAAGCCTGTTCCTCCCAAGCCGTCGTCGGCTGGGTGTCGGCCAGCGTCTCCTTCACCGTGGCGTTCACCTGCGTCGCCGACACCACGCCGGTCACCAGCAACTGCCTGCCCTTGATGCGGATCCGGGTGCCGTCATGGCGCGGATCGAAGACGGGAGCCGACGCGGTGACCGTGATCGCCCCAGTGGTGCCAGACGGCGTCAGCGTCACCGCCGGATCGCCGAAGCGGTGGAAGGGGATGCGCACCAGTTCGCCCTCGACCGCGAAGATCCAGTCCGACAGCGTCCACCCGCCATCGTCGCTGCGCGTCAGCTTGCGCGGCGGCAAATCGGGATGGCAGACCAGCAGCGTGTCGGCGCTCTGCGTCCAGGTGATCTGCGCCAGTTGCGTCAACGTCCAGGGGGCGGCGACCGACGCCAACCGGGTGCCGCCCTGGAACACGTCGATCCAGCGGTCGGTGAAGACCAGCAGATAGGTCTGCTCGGCATTGCGCTCGAACGCCACCAGCCGCCCGTCGCCACGCGCCAGCGCGGTGAAGGCGAGCCCCGACCGCCGCGTCACCCCGCCGGTCGGGTCGATGAACAGGTTGCGCAAAGCCAGCGCACCGTTGTCGTAGGCCTTGAGGTCGCCGCGCCCCAGCAGGCGGCGCGACACCTCGCCGGCGGTGAAGTTGGTCTTGACCTGATGCAGCCGTCCCATCACGCCCTCCCCGTCAGGATCTCGCGTCGATCAGGGTGAAGTCCTCGAAGCCGGGCTGGCTGTCCTGCTGGGCGTCGATCTGGCGGGCGCGGCGGAATTCGCTCTCGGCCTGCTGGGCCAGCAGTTCCGCCCGCGTCGAGCTTTCGGTCAGCGGCAGGCAGAACTCGGCAGCCAGCCGGGCGATCAGCGCCTGATCGAAGAAGGCGGGAAACTCCTCCTCCGCCGGGCGGCCGATGTAGGACAGGGTGACGGTGCCGGCATCGCACAGCAGCGTGCGTCCGACGATGCGGTAGGACAGGCCGCGCCCCCGCCCCCCGCCCCCCGCTCCCAGCGCCCGCAGGAAGCCGGCCGGCAGCTGGAAGGCATTGGCATAATCGGCGACAGGCGGCTCGGCCAGCCGCGGCAGCGTGGCCTGCACGTTGGCGAAGCTCCAGGCGTTGGCCGACAGCAGTGCATCGCGCGTCGGCCCGTAAAGCGCGGCGGCCACCTCCGCCTCGGCTGAGCCGTCTTCGAAGGAAGCGATGGCGGTGGCGCCGAGCTTGATCAGCGCACGGCCGCACAGGCCGATGGCGGTCAGGGACATGGGACATGTCTCCGGGTAGCGGACGTGAAGCGGGAGGCGAGCGGAAGGCGCCGTCGGTACGGCGCCCTTCCCTTCGGTGGATCAGTCGCTGTTGACGCTACCGAACGGCGTCAGGTTGGCGACATCGACGGCCCCGTTGGCGCTGGCCGCCACCACCAGCACGCCGGTGGCGGGGGTGGCGCTGCCGACCGCGCAGTTCGCCAGCAGCATGTCGCCCACCCGCAACAGATCGGCCGCCCCGTTGAAATAGCCGGCGGTGTCGACGTCGGTCGCCACGTCATGGGTGGTGTAGTGCCAGAGCGTGAAGCCGTTCGCATAGGCGAGCACGCTCAAATCCTTGGACGCATAGGCCATGGATCGAAAACTCCGGATTTTGTGTGGGGGATGCGGACGGGAGGGCAGCTCACCCTCCTCCGTTCAGCTCTCCAGGCAGCGCAGGGTGACCACGCCGCTGGTGTCGATCAGTGCGGCGCCCTGGCTCATCATGTTGTTGACGAAATGCGCCGCACGGTCGCCGTGCCAGGTGATGTCGGTCTTCACGTCGGCACCCGCCGCATGGCCGACCGCCGTCTTGTGGTACCAGTGGCAGAGCCGGACGTTGCCGCTCAGCGTCAGGCCGGAATGCGGCAGCCACAGCGTGCCGAGCCAGCGCTTGGCCTGGGTGCCGCGCCAAGGCAGCTCGTCGGAACCGACATAGTCGGCGCTGGCGAACTCCTCGATCCCCAGCAGCTGGCTCCACTGCTTCCAGCCGACGACGGCATAGCGCTGGCCGTCGTCCGGCACGTCGGCCTCGCCCATCATCTCGAAGGCCGTCAGGATCTTGGCCTTGGTCAGCCCGTCGGTGGCGCTGCCGGCATAGTTGACGGACCTGTTCAGCTCGGCGATCAGCAGCTCGTCGGTCTTGCGGCCCAGCGCATAGGCGCCGGCATTGGCGATGATCTGCCGCTCGTCGATGTTGGTCTTCAGCTCGTCCAGCCGGTCGACCCAGTCGCCGGCATAGAAGTCGTACAGCGCGCACTCCACCGGCGTGTGGTCCAGGTTCATCACCGGAACAGCGCCGTGGCGCGACTTGGTGGCGGCGGCGCCCTTGCCGACCTTCTGGAAGACGGTGGAAGCGCCCTGCACATTGTTCTTGCCGCGCACCGTGTTGCGCAGCTTGGAGCCCATGCGCTGGTAAGCCTCATGGACCTCGCGCTCGAACTGCTTGACGAATGCCTGGGCGATGCTGGTCGACATGGGTATGATTTCCTTTCGCGTTCCTGCGGATCCCGCGGGGAGCATGGCGGGGGGATTCGTTCCGCCATCCGGTTGTCGGGGGTGCGTGCAGGACGCAGCGCCGGCCGCGGGCGAAACGCGAAAACAAAAAGGGCCGGCCGGACTTGAGAGTGTCCGGCCGGCCCTTTTCGGACCGAAGCGAGGGGGGAGCTCTGGTGCTGTCGGGCGTAAGGTCCGGGGGCGGACCCGTCGCCTTGACAGGGTTGGTTTTAGGATTTTATGCGGTGGTGATCAAGGACTATTTTCATAAAACCATCCGCCGGAGACTGTCTTGCCGCCGGGAACCTCAATGCCGGACCGGACCCGCCACCCAATGGCTGACGATGGTCTCCGCCTGGGCCGGCGGAATCTCCGGATGGTGGTAGCGGTAGACGGTCACCGCCGCCTCCAGCGCATAGCGCTCCGGCTGGCCGCAGCGGCACAGGCCGGAGTAGCAGCGCTGTACCGCATTCCGGCAGGCGATGGCCTCGGCGATGGGCTGGTCGGCCTCGGGGAAACGGGGATCGGTCATGGACGCTCCTCCTCATCCCGGGCGCCGTCGGCCGCGTCGTCCAGCGGCACCCCGTAGATTTCAAGCCGGTGGCCGACGATCCTGTAGCCAAGCTCGTGGGCAATCCGCTCCTTCATCGCCTCCAGCTCCGGGCTGGCGAATTCGATGATCCGGCCGGTGCGGGTGTCGATCAGGTGATGGTGGTGGTCCGCCGTCGCCTCTTCATAGCGGGCGCGGCCGTCGCCCAGGTCGACGCGCTCGATCACCTGCGCGTCCTCCAGCAGCCGCATGGTGCGGTAGACGGTGGCGATGGAGATGCGCGGGTCGATCTGCACGGCGCGGCGATGCACCTCCTCGACGTCGGGGTGGTCGTCCGCCTCCGACAACACCTGTGAAATGACACGACGCTGGCCGGTCATCTTCAGGCCCTTTTCCATGCACAACGCTTCCAGACGCGACGTCATAACCCCAACCCTGGTCTTTGCTTGCCGATGCCCCCATCATACTGAAAACCGTTCGCAATCCCAGAGCGGTTTCGCAGCGGCGTAAAGTCGTCACCCGCCGGCCGTCCAGGCGCGCCGGCCAACAGGCCAACACTCAAGACGGAGGACCCACCAGAATGCCCCGCACCCTGTCCCTCGCCCCGGCCCTGCTGTTCGCCGGCCTGTCGCTGGCCGCCGCTCCGGCACTGGCCCAGCAGTCCGCCCCAGCCCCTGCTCCCGCCGCCCAGGCCGCCGTCGCCGACGCGCAGGGCAAGCCGCTGGGCACCGTCACCTTCACCAAGTTCCCGCACGGCATCCTGGTGCATGGCCAGCTGGAAGGACTCTCGCCGGGCTGGCACGGCATCCACATCCACGAAAACGGCGCCTGCACCCCCGATTTCAAGGCGGCCGGCGGCCATTTCGCCGCCCAGGGCGCCAAGCACGGGCTTGAGGCCGAGCATATGCATTACGGCGAGCTGCCCAACATCTGGGCCAACGAGGCCGGCAAGGCCGGGTTCGAGGCGATCACCCACATGGTAACCCTGACCGACGGAGCCGACGGCCTGTTCAAGCAGGGCGGCACCTCGATCATCGTCCACGCCCAGCCCGACGATTACCTCAGCCAGCCGGCCGGCAATTCCGGCGACCGCCTCGCCTGCGGCGTCATCAAGAAGCCGTAAGCGTCCGCAGGCATCGGGGCGCGACCATATGCCGCAAGAGAGCATAGCCGGTTCGCGCCCCTTTCCTGCCGCCAAGCCTCCGCCTGTTCAGACGAACCGGCACGGCGCACCCCTGCCGCGCGCCGAGTTTGCTTGCCAAATCAAGCCATCGGCCCTATCTGTCCGGGGTCGGACGGCGCCCGGCGCCGCGCAGGACTTGCGCGCGCCTGATCGCCCGCCGCCCGACGGCTCCGCGCCAACCCGCCGCGGAGCGCGCAAGCCCGGCCGCTCCCTCCTGGCGCGGCCCCCATTCTGGTGACCAGGACCATCGCTTCCATGACCGAATTTTCCGGCCTCGGCCTGATCGAGCCTCTTCTGCGCGCCGTCGCCGAGGAAGGCTACTCCACGGCCACGCCGATCCAGGCCGGCGCCATCCCGCTGCTGCTGGCCGGCCGCGACGTGCTCGGCCTCGCCCAGACCGGCACCGGCAAGACCGCAGCCTTCACGTTGCCGATCCTGCAGCGGCTGTTCCAGAACAAGAAGCGCGTGGCCGCCAAGTCGCCCCGCGTGCTGATCCTGACGCCGACGCGCGAACTGGCGCTTCAGATCGGCGACAGCTTCACCACCTATGGCCGCCATCTGCCGATCCGCCGCACCGTCATCCACGGCGGCGTCGGCCAGAGCCCGCAGGTCTCCGCCATCGCCCGCGGCGTCGAGGTGCTGATCGCCACCCCCGGCCGCCTGCTCGACCTGATGGCGCAGAACCACGTCAATCTCGGCACCATCGAGTTCTTCGTCCTCGACGAGGCCGACCGCATGCTCGACATGGGCTTCATCCGCGACGTGCGGAAGGTGGTCGCGGTGCTGCCGAAAGACCGGCAGACCCTGCTGTTCTCCGCCACCATGCCCGACGCCGTGGTGGACCTCGCCAACAGCATCCTGACCGATGCCGAGCGCATCGAGGTGACGCCGCAGTCGACCACGGTGGAGCGCATCAACCAGCGCGTCCTGTTCGTCGACCGCGCCGACAAGCGCCGCCTGCTGGCCGATCTGCTGGAAGATTCGGCGATGGCCCGCACCATCGTCTTCGCCCGCACCAAGCACGGCGCCGACCGCATCGCCGACCATCTGAAGAAGGCCGGCATCACCGCCGACGCCATCCACGGCGACAAGTCGCAGTCTGCCCGCGTCCGCGCGCTGGAAAGCTTCCGCAACGGCGAGCTGCGGGCGCTGGTGGCGACCGACATCGCCGCGCGCGGCATCGACATCGACGGCATCAGCCACGTCATCAACTTCGACCTGCCGAACGAGCCGGAAAGCTACGTACACCGCATCGGCCGGACCGCGCGCGCCGGCACCGACGGCAGCGCGGTGTCCTTCTGCGACCATGAAGAGGTCGGCTATCTGAAGGACATCGAGAAGACGATCCGCCAGCCAATCCCGGCCGACACCACCCATCCCTACCATGCGGTGGAGGTGGCGCAGATCCACGCGTCGTCCAAGCCGCCGCCCCGCCCCAAGGCGCCGGGCAGCAATCGCAACCAGAACAACCGCAACCAGCAGCAGGCCCGCCCCGCCGCGCCGAAGGCGGCGCCCAAGGCTGCCCAGCAGCCCGCCAAGGCGCCGCAGAAGGCCGGCAAGCCGGCCGGCGCCCCGCGTCCGGACGCCGCCCGCAACGACCAGACCCGCCACGACCGCCGCCCGGCCCCGCACGCCGTGTCGCATGGCAACAGCCATGGCAGCGGCAGCGGCAAGCAGGCGTCGCGTGCGGCCGGCACCCCCGGCGGCAACACCCCGATGCGGCGCAAGCCCAACGCCGCCTGACCCCGACAGCGCGCCCACAAGGAAAAGGCCCCGTCTCCAGCGAGACGGGGCCTTTTTTCATCCGGTCCTCATCCAGGCCAGCCGGCGTTCAGCCCTGGGCTTCGGCAGCGTGCGCCGCCTGCACCGCCGGACGGGCGGCGACGCGTTCGGCGAAGGCCGTAAGGTTCGGGAAGGGCGACAGGTCGAACTTGATGCGCGGCAGCCAGCTCAGCACCGTGTAGGCATAGGCGTCGGCGACGGTGAAGCTGTCGCCGGTCAGGTAGGCTTTGCCCTCCAACTGCTGGTTCAGCACCGCCAGCTTGCCGCTCAGGACCTTGGTTGCAAATTGGCGGTGGGTGTCGGACACCACGTCGTTCAACATCGGGAAGAGCGGGACGACACCCTTGTGCAGTTCCGACCCGATGAAGTTCAGCAGTTCCTGCACGCGGTAGCGCTCCATCGTGCCGGCCGCCGGGATCAGGCCGCTGGCCGGCGCCTTGTCGGCGATGTACTGCACGATCACCGCACCCTCGGTCAGGATGCCGCCCTCATCGAGCGCCAGGGTGGGCACCTGCCCCTTCGGGTTCACCGCGCGAAAATCGCTGCCGTCGGCCAGCGTCTTGGTCACGAGATCGACCTTGACCAGTTCGAAGGGCAGTCCCGCTTCGCGCAGGACGATGTGCGGCGACAAGGAACAGGCGCCCGGCTTGTAATAGAGCTTCATGTCTCCGGAACCCTCTTTGGGTGGTTGGCGCCGCAATGGCTACTCCAAAGAGGGCGGCGCCGCCAGCTTTCCCGAGGGATCAGACGGCCTGCGCCGCCAGCTTCCGCGCCTGACGGTCGATGAACCACCAGGCCCCGCGGGAGGCAACGCTGCAAAGGCGGGTGTGCGGCTTCAACCCGCAGGCCTTGAACACCATGGCGATGGCACGGTCGACATGCTTGCGGCGATAGCGGCCGAACGCCCGGCGCTTGTAGGCGGCGTTGTAGAGCTTGTGCTCGTAGACGGCGTCGGCCGGCGCGTTGGCCGCGTAATAGGCATAGGCCAGTTCGTCGTCCTCCGACTCACCGATGCGCGACAGCGCCACCTTCAGCCGCTGGACCTTGTTCAGCCCTTCGCGGTCCAGATACTTCTTGGCGTAGGTGTAGAAGATCTTGTAGTGGCGCAACTCGTCGGCGGCGATGTTGCGGCAGATCTCCTTCAACACCGGCTCGTCGGTCGAATCGCCGATGGCGGCGTAATAGGAGCTGGTGCCGGTCTCCACCATGCAGCGGGCGATCATCTCGCCGGTGCGCGAACCACGGACCGAGGCGTCGAGGTCGATCGGCACGCGATAGCCGGCGCGGAAGCGCTCGACCGCCGCCCGGAAGTCGAAGGTCGGGTCAACCAGCTCGGCCCAGCGGCCCAGCGCCTCGCCATGCTGGACCTCCTCGACCGACCAGGCGTGGGCGGCCTCCTGGAACTCAGGATCGTCGCTGAAGACGTTGCACAGATAGGCGGTGTAGTCGTCGGCGTTGAACTCCACCAGCGCCGCCGCCTTGATCAGCGGAAGCAGGTCCGGATCGATCTTGCTGGCATCGAAACGGTCCCAGGGAAGCTCGTCGATCCGCCAATGCGCACGCGCCATGATCCGCTCTACCGCCTCGTTTTGGGCCGCCCTGCCGTGGCGGCCGGTTCATATCGGGAAAGGTTCGTTCCGGGAAAGGGTCTGTCTCCCGTGTCCCCGTCTTTTGCCGTCGGATGCGGCGGGGTTCACGGTTCAGGCCTTCGAATGTAATCGGTCTTCGCCGCGATGCAACCAAGTCGCAACGGAAAACGGGCGGCCTGGAAGCCCAAGCCGCCCGTTCCGTCGAAGAGATGTATGCCGTTCGCCCCAATGCAGGCCGACGGCCGCTGCCGCTCAGTGAGCGGAGCCCTGGCTCAGCGCGTCCAGCTTGGCACGCGCGACGGCCAGCTTGGACTCGGCGGCGGCCCGCTCGGCGTCGGACTTGCTGTCGTCCAGATCCTCGGACAGGTCCTTGATCTGCTTCTCGACCGCGGCGCGGTCCAGATCGGTCAGCGCAACCGCTTCCTCGGCCAGGACGGTGCAGCGGGCTTCGGTGACCTCGGCGAAGCCGCCGGCGACGAAGACGCGGTCGACGATGCGGTCGCCTTCATAGACGTCGATGACACCCGGACGCACGGTCGAGATCATCGGCGAATGACCGGCGAGGACGCCGAAATCGCCTTCCGAACCCGGCACCACGACCATGTCCACGGGCTGCGACTTCAGCAGCTTTTCCGGCGAGACCAGCTCGAATTCGACTTTATCGGCCATGGGTTTCCTGGTGCCTCTTCATAGGAACCCCCTCCCCCGCTGACGGAGGGAGGGGGTGTGCTGATGTCGATTTCCGCCCGGCCGTCTCACGCCTCTTCACAAGGCCGATGGGGCCGGGTCGGAATGCCGCAATCCCTGGTGTGGGATCAGGCGGCGGCCAGCTTCTTGGCCTTGGCGATCGCCTCGTCGATGGTGCCGACCATGTAGAAGGCGGCCTCCGGCAGGTGATCGTAGTCGCCGTTCACGATGCCCTTGAAGCCCTTGATGGTCTCCTCGAGCGGGACCAGCACGCCCGGGGTGCCGGTGAACACCTCGGCGACGTGGAACGGCTGCGACAGGAAGCGCTGGATCTTGCGGGCGCGGGCGACGACCAGCTTGTCCTCTTCCGACAGCTCGTCCATGCCCAGGATGGCGATGATGTCCTGCAGGGACTTGTAGGTCTGCAGAACCTTCTGCACCGAACGGGCGACGCCGTAGTGCTCCTCACCGACGACGCGCGGGTCGAGGATGCGGCTGGTCGAGTCGAGCGGGTCCACGGCCGGGAAGATGGCCATTTCGGCGATCGAGCGCGACAGCACCGTGGTGGCGTCCAGGTGGGCGAAGGAGGCGGCCGGGGCCGGGTCGGTCAGATCGTCGGCGGGCACGTAAATGGCCTGCACCGAGGTGATCGAGCCCTTCTTCGTCGAGGTGATGCGCTCCTGCAGGGCGCCCATGTCGGTGCCCAGCGTCGGCTGATAGCCCACCGCCGACGGGATGCGGCCCAGCAGAGCCGACACTTCCGAACCGGCCTGCGTGAAGCGGAAGATGTTGTCCACGAAGAACAGCACGTCCTGGCCTTCCTCGTCGCGGAAATATTCCGCGAGCGTCAGGCCGCTCAGCGCGACGCGGGCGCGGGCGCCCGGCGGCTCGTTCATCTGGCCGTACACCAGGGCCACCTTGGAGCCCGGGCCGTCGAGCTTGATGACGCCCGACTCGATCATCTCGTGGTAGAGGTCGTTGCCCTCGCGGGTACGCTCACCCACGCCGGCGAACACCGACACACCGCCGTGCGCCTTGGCGACGTTGTTGATCAGCTCCATGATCGTCACGGTCTTGCCGACGCCGGCGCCACCGAACAGGCCGATCTTGCCGCCCTTGGCGTAGGGGGCCAGCAGATCGATGACCTTGATGCCGGTGATCAGCACTTCGGCGTCCGTCGACTGGTCGACGAAGTCCGGGGCCTGACGGTGGATCGGCAGGGTGCGGGCGGCGTTGACGGCGCCGCGCTCGTCGATCGGCTCGCCGATGACGTTGATGATGCGGCCGAGCGTCTCCGGACCGACCGGCACGGCGATCGGGTTGCCGGTGTCCGTCACTTCCGAGCCACGCACCAGACCGTCGGTGCTGTCCATGGCGATGGTGCGGACCGTGCTCTCGCCCAGGTGCTGCGCCACTTCCAGAACGAGGGTCTTGCCGTCGTTCTGGGTGTGCAGGGCGTTCAGGATCGCCGGCAGGTCGCCGCTGAACTGCACGTCCACGACAGCGCCCGTGACCTGCGTGATCTTGCCGACAGAATTGGTGGTGGCCATGGAGTAAAGCTCCCTAGGAACTCGGTAAGTGTCGGTATGCCGTCGCCGGCGCAAATGGGCTTGACCCTACGGGTCGGATGCCGCCGTTACAGGGCCTCGGCACCGGAGATGATCTCGATCAGCTCCTTGGTGATGTAGGCCTGGCGCGTCCGGTTGTAGGTGATCGTCAGCTTGTTGATCATGTCGCCGGCGTTGCGCGTCGCGTTGTCCATCGCGGTCATCCGGGCGCCCTGCTCGGACGCGGCGCTCTCCAGGAGGGCGCGGTAGATCTGGATGGACAGGTTGCGCGGCAGCAGTTCGGCGAGGATCTGCTCCTCGTCCGGCTCGAACTCATAGAGCGGCTTCACCTCGTCGGTGGCCGCGACCGCCTCGCCGGGGACGGCGAACGGAATGAGCTGCTGAACCGTGACGATCTGGGAGATCGCCGACTTGAACTTGTTGAAGACGACGGAGCAGACGTCGAACTCGCCGGCGTCGAACATCGCCAGCACCTTCGTCGCCACCATGTCGGCGTCGCTGAAGCCGAGCCGGCGGCGGCCGACATCCTCGTAGCTCTCGACGATCAGCGAGGCGAAGTCGCGCTTCAGCTGGTCGCGGCCCTTGCGGCCGACGGTCAGCACCTTGACGGTCTTGCCCTCGCCCTGCAGGCGCGTGATCTGGCGCTTGGCCTCGCGGACGATGGAGCCGTTGAAGGCGCCGCACAGACCACGGTCGGAGCTGATGACGACCAGCAGATGCACCTTGTCGGCGCCCGTCCCGGTCATCAGCTTCGGCCCGTTGCCGCTGTCCTGCACGTTGGCGGCCAGGGACGACAGCATCCGGCCCATACGCTCCGCGTAGGGACCGCTGGCTTCCGCCTGCTCCTGGGCGCGGCGCAGCTTGGAAGCCGCAACCATCTTCATGGCCGAGGTGATCTTGCGCGTCGACTGGACGCTCGCGATCCGGTTCTTTAGGTCCTTGAGGTTAGGCATGCCGGCCCTTCAATTCCGCTCGAGGTCGTTCCGTGACCGTCTTTAAGACGGTGGGGGGCGGTTTCCCGCCCCCACGCGCGGTCGGTCAGGCGAAGACCTTGGCGAAGCCGTCGAGGAAAGCCTTCAGCTTCTCTTCGGTCGCCGAGGTGATCTGCTTGTCGGTGCGGATCGCCGCCAGGATATCGGCGCCCTTGGCGCGGATTTCCGACAGGAACTTGGCCTCGAAGCGGTTGACGTCCTCGACCTTGATGGCGTCCAGGTAGCCCTTCACGCCGGCGAAGATCGACACGACCTGCTCTTCAACCGGAAGCGGCTGGAACTGCCCCTGCTTCAGCAGCTCGGTCAGACGGGCGCCACGGGCCAGCAGGCGCTGGGTCGAGGCGTCGAGGTCCGAGGCGAACTGGGCGAAGGCGGCCATCTCGCGGTACTGCGCGAGTTCCATCTTGATGGTGCCGGCGACCTGCTTCATCGCCTTGATCTGGGCGGCGGAGCCGACGCGGCTCACCGACAGACCGACGTTGATGGCAGGGCGGATGCCCTTGTAGAACAGGCCGGTTTCCAGGAAGATCTGACCGTCGGTGATCGAAATCACGTTGGTCGGGATGTAGGCGGACACGTCGCCGGCCTGGGTTTCGATGACCGGCAGGGCGGTCAGCGAGCCGTTGCCGTGGGCGTCGCCCATCTTGGCGGCGCGCTCCAGCAGGCGGCTGTGGAGGTAGAACACGTCGCCCGGATAGGCTTCGCGGCCCGGCGGACGGCGGAGCAGCAGCGACATCTGACGGTAGGCGACGGCCTGCTTGGACAGATCGTCGTACACGATCAGGGCGTGCATGCCGTTGTCGCGGAAATACTCGCCCATCGTGCAGCCGGTGTACGGCGCCAGGAACTGCAGCGGAGCCGGCTCCGACGCGGTGGCGGCGACGACGATGGAGTATTCCATGGCGCCGGCGTCTTCCAGGGTCTTGACGATCTGGGCGACGGTGGAGCGCTTCTGGCCGACGGCGACGTAGATGCAGTAGAGCTTCTTGCTCTCGTCGTCGCCCTGGTTGATCGGCTTCTGGTTCAGGAAGGTGTCGATGACGACGGCGGTCTTGCCGGTCTGACGGTCACCGATGATCAGCTCGCGCTGGCCGCGCCCGATCGGAACCAGGCTGTCGACGGCCTTCAGGCCGGTCTGCATCGGCTCGTGCACCGACTTGCGCGGGATGATGCCGGGGGCCTTCACTTCCACGCGGGTGCGGGTCACGTCGACCAGCGGGCCCTTGCCGTCGATCGGATTGCCCAGGCCGTCCACGACGCGGCCCAGCAGGCCACGGCCGACCGGAACGTCGACGATGGTGCCGGTGCGCTTGACGGTGTCGCCTTCCTTGATGCCGCGGTCGTCGCCGAAGATCACGATACCGACATTGTCGGTCTCGAGGTTCAGCGCCATGCCCTGCAGGCCACCCGGGAACTCGACCATTTCGCCGGCGCGGACGTTGTCCAGGCCGTGCACGCGGGCGACGCCGTCACCCACCGACAGGACCTGACCAACCTCGGCGACATCCGCCTCGGT
This sequence comes from Azospirillum sp. 11R-A, assembly GCF_049472615.1. Lineage (NCBI taxonomy): Bacteria > Pseudomonadati > Pseudomonadota > Alphaproteobacteria > Rhodospirillales > Azospirillaceae > Azospirillum > Azospirillum sp. 11R-A. The sequence continues at coordinate 505,095 of NZ_JBCEBL010000001.1, forward strand.
CCCGAAATTCGCGATCTGCTGCTTGAGGATCGCAGAGATTTCTGCGGCGCGGATATCCATCAGACTGATCCCCCTGAGGCCTTCATGGCGAGTTGCAATTTGTTCAGCTTCGTTCGCACCGAGGTATCGACCATGCGCGAGCCGAACTTAACGATCATGCCGCCGATCAACTCCGGATCGACGGAGGTGTTCACCAGCACCTTGGAACCGATGGACGCCTTGAGCGCGTCGATGACGGCGTTGCGCTGGGCATCGCTCAGCGGCTGGGCCGAGGTGACCTGCGCCGTGACCTCGCCGCGGCGCCGGGCCAGTTCGGCCAGGAAGCCTTCGATCATGCCGTCGATCGAGAACAGGCGGCGGTTGGCCGCCACCAGCCCGATGAAGCGCTTGGTCAGATCGGACACGCCGGCGCTGTCCAGGACAGCGGCCATGGCCTTGCCCTGGTCGGCGCGGCTGATGACGGGGCTGCGGACGAGGCGACGGAGGTCAGCGCTCTCGGCCAGGATCTGCTTCAGCGTGGTCAGATCGCTCGCGACCGTGTCCAACGCCTGGTTTTCGTCCGCAAGCTCGAACAGCGCGATGGAGTAACGCGCGGCGAGTTCGGATACGCCTGTTCCTTCGGATGCCACCTGATCCCTCGAATTGAGTTCGGTAGACGGTGAATTCGGCGGCCTTATAGGGTGTCAACCCGAGGCACAAACACCCCGGCCGCGAAAGCGAGCGGTCCAATATCACAGGAATCGCGCCCACGCAACGGGGTCTGGACAATTTGGCTGCGGCGTTTTGAGCAACTGCGGAATCATTGGTCGCAACTGCGTTCGCCAATGACTCGAGTCGCTCTCGACTGGTCATACCGGCTGTGACTTCGATGTGGCCCTATTGCCTGTTTAATTCAAGGTTAACCAATCTGATCCACGGTCGGCCGGAACCGCGCGGGTGGGCGATCCGACCTTGGTTTCCCGTCACTTTGCCCCGCCGCAGCCGCTCCAGGCGACCAAGGACCTTATCCGCGATGACCATCCTGCCGACGACCGACACCGTTGCGACTGCCGACGCGGACACCGCCGCCGGCGCCGGCTCCCGCGGGGAAGAGCGCGGGGCGACCGTCATCCAGTTCTGCCGCGCCCGCTTTACCCCGGACGATATGGATGCCTTCGCCGCCGTGGCCGAACCGAAGATTCGCGACGGTCATTGGGTCGGTGTGCTGCGCGAGTCGGGACGCGATCACGACCGGCTTCTGGTGCTGCTGCCCGAGGTGGACCGCCCCGTCTTCCGCTTCGAACGCGACGCCAAGGGCCGCTACAGCCTGTCCTTCCACGACCGGTCGGGCTGGTACGGCATCGGCGCCGGCGACAGCGCCGCGGACTGCCTGTCGATCTGGCGCCCGCGCCGCCCGCGGGCTTTCTGACCCGCTTCAGGCCTGGACCGGCGGCCGCCCCGAAATTTCACCATGTAAAAAAGTGACGTGCGGCAACCCGCCGCACCGGTTTCACAAACACCTCAACGATACACGGCACCTCAGCGATAGACGCCGACCGCCAGCATATATGGCTTGCCGTTCAGCACCAGACGGCGGGCATGCATCGTCTTGCGCGCGACATGGCCCGTCAGCGGATCGATCCATCGATAGGTGACGTCGGTCCGTCCGTCGCGCGCCACCCCGTCCAACGCCTCGCGGATGAAGGGCTTACCCTCGATGTCGTGCAGTTCGTTCAAGTTCGACCCGTTCAGCGTCGCGGTCCAGCCATGGGCGACCATCACCCCCTTGTCGTCCAGCAGCATCGGGTAGAGGTCGCGGTCGGTGAAAGCGCTATCATGGCCGGCAAACGCTTCGGCCGCCGCGTCCGGACCGATCCGCTCCAGCAGCTGCTGGGCACGGTCGATCATCGTCAGCGCCTCGGCATCGGTGCCGCGGGTGCGGGCCGGGGCGCCGGCGGCGAACGCGATGACCACCAGCAGCAGAAGAACCGGCAGCACGGTCAGCAGGGTTTGCCGCTGAACGCGCAGACGAAGCTTGGAGAGCATGCCGACCATCAGCCCGAACCTGTCCCTGTGACGTTTGGCTCCGCGGGTTTCATCCCGGCAGGGATGTTTGGATTCGGAACCATCCCTGTCGTGGTAATACCATGCCCCGCGCTGTGCAACGGGCCAAACGTCACAGGTGCCATGCCGGATCGCCCGCGGGACCGCATCGTGTCAATTCGCCGCAGCCTGGTCCGATCGCATTAACCGCACCTAAAGAAAGCTGTAGGGATCGACATCGATCTGCACGCGGATGGCCGGCGGGATCTCCACCCGGTCCAGCCACTCCGCGATCAGCGGCTGAACCTGGGTGCTGCGCGGCGCCTTCATCAGCAGGCGGCGGCGGTGCCGCCCGCGCAGCAGCGCCAGCGGCGCCGGGGCCGGCCCCAATATATGGACGGTGTCGCTGCGCGGTGCCGCGCGGCCCAGCGCCATCGCCACCCGCTCCACCAGCGTCGGATCCTCACCCGACACGATCAGCGCCGCCAGCCGGCCGAAGGGCGGCATGCCGGCCTCCAGCCGCATCTCCGCCTCCAACTGATAGAAGCCGTCGCGGTCGCCGGCGGCCAGCGCCTGCATCACCGGATGTTCGGGCATGAAGGTCTGCAGCATCACCCGGCCCGGCCGCTCGCCGCGCCCGGCACGTCCCGCCACCTGATGCAGCAGCTGATAGGTGCGCTCCGCCGCCCGCAGGTCGCCGCCGTTCAGCCCCAGATCGGCATCGACCACCCCGACCAGCGTCAGCATCGGGAAATGGTGGCCCTTGGCCATCACCTGGGTGCCGATGATGATGTCCAGCTCGTGCCGGCCGATGCTTTCCACCATCTCCTGGATGGCGCGCGGGCCGTGCAGGGTGTCGGACGCCATGATGGCGGCGCGGGCGTCGGGGAACAGCTCCGCCACCTCCTCGGCGATGCGCTCCACCCCCGGACCGCAGGCGGCCATCGTCCCTTCCTCGCCGCAGTCCGGGCAGGCATGGGGCAAGGGCTGCTGCAAACCGCAATGGTGGCATTGCAGCTTGCGGGCGAGCCGGTGCTCCACCAGCCACGCCGTGCAGTTCGGGCACTGCATGCGGTGGCCGCAGGCGCGGCACAGGGTCAGCGGGGCATAGCCGCGGCGGTTCAGGAACAGCATCGCCTGTTCGCCGCCGGCCAGCGTGTCGGTCAGCGCCTTGCGCAGGCTGGGCGCCAGCCAGTGCCGGGCCGGAGGACGGTCGCGCCGCAGATCGACCAGTTCCACGTCGGGCAGCACGGCGCCGCCATGGCGGGACGGCAGCTCGATCCGGGCATAACGGTGGCTGTCGGCATTGACCTTGGTCTCCAGCGACGGCGTGGCCGACACAAGCACGATGGGCAGCCCGCCGAGATGCGCCCGCGCCACCGCCATGTCGCGGGCATGGTAGATCGCCCCCTCCTCCTGCTTGTAGGCGGAGTCGTGCTCCTCATCGACGATGATGACGCCCAGGTCGGGATAAGGCAGGAACAGCGCCGAGCGGGCACCCACCACCACCGGCACCTCGCCCTTCGACACCGCGCGCCAGGTGTCGCGGCGCTGCGCCCCGGTCAGCTCCGAATGCCATTCCGCCGGCGGAGCGCCGAAGCGGCGGGCGAAGCGGTCGAGCCACTGGGCCGACAGCGCAATCTCCGGCAGCAGCACCAGCGCCTGTTTGCCCTGTTCCAGTGCCGCGGAGATCGCCTCGTAGTAGACCTCCGTCTTGCCCGATCCGGTGACGCCGTCGAGCAGGACGGTGGAATAGCTCCCGGAGATCACCCGCTCGCGCAGATCGTCGGCGGCCCCCTGCTGGTTCGCCGACAGGGTCGGTCCGGGCCGGCGCCAGTCCGGTCGGCCGAGCCGCGTCGGTTGCAGCATCACCGGGTCGAGCAGCCCGGCCTCGGCCAGCCCGCGCACCACCGTCACGCCGCAGCCGGCCTCCTCGGCCAGTTCCGCCGGTGTCCGCGGCGGCCCATCCGTCAGCAGCGCCAGGATGCGCTTGCGCGGGTCGGTCATCTTGAAGCCGGGCGGCGGTTCCGCATCCGGCTTGCGCAGATAGGCCAGCATCGGCTTGGGCGGCTCCAGCGCCGACGGCACGCTGACCGCCATGCGCAGGACGAAGCCCGGAGGCGTCATGGTGTAGGCGGCGACCCATTCGACGAAGCGGCGGCCGACCTCGGTCATCGGCGGCACATCGAACCGGCGCACCACCGCCTTCAGCCGGCCGGACTCCACCGTCCCGGCGCCGGGACCCCAGACCACGCCGATCAGCCGGCGCGGCCCCAGCGGCACCTCAACGAAATCGCCGGGAACCAGCGTCATTCCGTCGGGCACGCGGTAGTCGTAGGCCTCGCGCAAGGGCAGCGGCAGCAGCACGGCGACGCGGCGGTCGGGCCCGTGCTGCTGCGGCTTCGCCGGGAAATCTGCGGAATTTGCCGTGGAATCGCCTTCGGGCTGCCCCGTTTCGGGCGCGTCCCCAAGAAGATCCCCCTGAAAGCCCGGGGCGGAACTGGCGGAAATCGAACGCATCGGCTAGAGTGGCCTCATGTCCCGGGCACCGGGCGGGACGGCGCGTCGGTCAGCTTTCCGGCGCGGCCGGTTCCGGTCAACATCAGCAAGCATGGACCCTTCGTCATGAAGTTCTTTGTCGACACCGCCGACATCGCCGAGATCCGCGATCTGGCCGATACCGGTCTGCTGGACGGTGTTACCACCAACCCCTCCCTGATCGCCAAGTCCGGCCGTCAATTCCTCGACCTCGTGGCCGAGATTTGCGACGTCGTCAACGGTCCGGTCAGCGCCGAGGTGGCGTCCACCGACTTCGAGACCATGCTCGCCGAGGCCCACAAGATCGCCAAGATCTCCCACCGCGTCGCGGTGAAGGTGCCGCTGACCCCGGCCGGCCTGAAGGTCTGCAAGATCATCTCGTCCGAAGGGACGATGGTCAACGTCACGCTGTGCTTCTCCCCCGCCCAGGCGATCCTGGCGGCCAAGGCCGGCGCCAGCTTCGTCTCGCCCTTCGTCGGCCGCCTGGACGACATCGGCCAGGACGGTATGGGCATCATCAAGGACATCTGCGAGATCTATAACAATTACGACGCCTTCAAGACCGAGGTGCTGGTCGCCTCGATCCGCAACCCGATGCACATCGTCAAGGCCGCCCGCCTGGGCGCCCATGTCGTGACCGCGCCGGCGTCGGTGCTGAAGCAGCTGTTCAACCACCCGCTGACCGACAAGGGTCTCTCCCAGTTCGTCGAGGACTGGAAGAAGACCGGCCAGTCGATCCTGTAAGGCGGGCCGGAGCGATCATGGCCGACAGGGGCCGCGAACCGGGCCACCCCCCGCGTCAGGCGTCGACGCTCTCTTCGGAGGATGTGCGCGCCTATCTGCGGACCCACCCGGACTTCCTGGCCCAGAACGCCGATCTGGTCCACCACCTGACCCCGCCGTCGCTCGACCGCGGGCGTGGGGTGGTGGACCTCCAGGCCTTCATGGTCGACCGGCTGCGCGCCGAGGTCCGCACCCTCAAGGACCAGCAGCGCGAGCTGATCGGCACCAGCCGGGCCAACCTGAACAGCCAGAACCGCATCCATGCCGCGGTGCTGTTCCTGCTCGACGCCCAGAGCTTCGAACAGCTGATCCAGACCATCACCACCGACCTCGCGGTCCTGCTCGACCTCGACGTCGCCTGTCTGGTCATCGAATCCAACGGCACCGACATCCCCCATGTCCACCGCTCCGGCGTGCGGGTGGTGGAGCCGGGCGCCATCGCCGACCGGCTGGGCCGCGCCGACGTGGTGCTGAACACCGACATCCAGGGCGATCCCGAGATCTACGGCCCCGGCGCCGGCCTCGTCCGGTCGGAGGCGCTGATCCGCATCCAGGTCTCCAGCGAGACGCCCGACGGGCTGCTCGCCTTCGGCAGCCGCGAACCCGACACCTTCCACAGCGGCCAGGGCACCGAGCTGGTCGGCTTCCTCGCCCGCGTGATCGAGCGGGTGATCCGCGGCTGGCTGGAGCTGCCGGCGTGACCGAACCAATTTTGGGTTTTTCAGCGAAGCCCGATGTCCAGGACGTGCTGGCCCACTGGCGGCGCTGGATGGAGAGCGAGAAGGCGGTTTCCCGCCACACCCTGTCGGCCTACACTGCCGATGTGGGAGAGTTCCTGCGCTTCCTCACCGAATTCCGCGGCGGCTCCCCGCCCTCGCTCAACGATCTGGGCGACCTGAAGGCGGTGGATTTCCGCGCCTGGATGTCCCGGCTGGCGATGGACGGGCTGGTCGGGGCCAGCCGGGCGCGCAAGCTGGCGTCGGTGCGCAACCTGTTCCGCTGGCTGGACCGCAGCGGCCGGCTGCACAACCCTGCCGTCGCCACGCTGGCGACCCCGAAGGTCAAGCGCCCCGCTCCGCGCCCGCTGACCGAGATCGACGCCGACCGCCTGCTGGAGGAGGCCGAGCGCGACCGCGAGGAGCCCTGGATCGGCAAGCGCGACCGTGCCCTGTTCACCCTGCTCTACGGCTGCGGCCTGCGCATTTCCGAAGCCCTGGGGCTGGCGCGCAAGGACGCCCCGCTGGGCGACACGCTGCGCGTCACCGGCAAGGGGCGCAAGGACCGCATGATCCCGGTCCTGCCGGCGGTGACGGACGCGGTGCGCGCCTATATCGAGTCCTGCCCCTTCACACTCGCGCCCGACGGCCCCCTGTTCGTCGGCACCCGCGGCGGCCGGCTGAACGCCGGGGTCGCCCAACACCAGATGCAGAAGCTGCGCGCCCTGATGGGCATGCCGGACAGCGCCACCCCGCACGCCCTGCGGCATAGTTTCGCGACGCATCTTTTGGCGGACGGCGGCGATCTGCGCGCCATCCAGGATCTGCTCGGCCACGCGTCGCTCTCCACGACCCAGCGCTATACGGATGTCGAGAACGAGCAGCTGATGAACGTGTACCGCAATGCCCATCCGCGGGCGCGCAAGGGCTGACGCTCACCGCCTCTAAGCGTCTGTGCATATTAGGGTATTCATTTCTACGCCTATGGCGGCGTCACGTGCCGTGGGGCAGCCAGCTGGCCCCCGACGCTCACGATAAGATCCCTTCATTGAAATAAAATTATCCTCTAAGACTTTCAAACCTCCCCGCCAGACTTTTTAAATTATCCCAGAGAGCAACTCGGAGATGATACTTAAGGACGAAAGACGAGATTTGACCCCTTAACTCTCGTTAATCTATCATTAATTCTGAAGATCGACAGTTCCCCCCATACATGCGGCGAAGACGGGGGAAAGACTTTATGCAGACGAAATCCATCCAATCGAAGATTGCGATGCTGTCGGGCTTCTGCCTGGCAGGCACCGTCGCCGTGCTGGTCGGCTTCGCCGTACTGTCGACCCGCTCAAGCAATGAGTTCGTCACCGGGAACGTCGAACGGATCCTCGAAAGCAAAACGACGGAATCCCTGCAGAATCTCGCGGCCACCCAGGCCGGACTGCTGCGGTCGGAGTTCGACACCGCGCTGAATGCCGCGCGGACGATGGCCAGCAGCTTCTCCAGCCTCGCCGACGACGGGGCGCCCGGCAATGTCCTGCCGGAACGGCGGCGTGAGGCCTTCAACGGCGTGCTGCTGTCGGTGCTGAAGCGCAACCCGCTGTTCAACGGCACCTATTCGGCCTGGGAGCCCGACACGCTCGATGGCCGGGACGAGGAATTCCGGGGCCGCCGCGAGACCGGCACCGACGCCACCGGCCGCTTCATCCCCTACTGGAACCGCGACCAGAACGGCCGCATCGCCATGCAGCCGCTGGTCGAATACGACAGCCGCGACCGTCATCCCAACGGCGTGATGAAGGGCGGCTGGTACATCGGCCCGCAGGAAACCGGGCGCGAAAGCGTGCTCGACCCCCTGCCCTACATCGTACAGGGCAAGCAGGTGTTCCTGGCGACCCTGTCGGTTCCGGTGGTCATCGGCGGCAAGTTCCGCGGCGTGGCCGGCGCCGACTTCAACCTCGACTTCGTCCAGCAGCTGTCGACCAAGGTCAGCGCCGCGGTGTTCAACGGCCGCAGCCAGGTGGTCATTATCAGCAACATGGGCCTGATCGTCGCCCACAGCGCCCGGCCCGACCTGATCGGCCAGTCGATCTCCACCTTCGACGCCTCCTGGCAGGCCGATCTGGCGAGCGTCCAGGCGGGCAAGCCGCATGTCGACATCGAAGCCTCCACCAACATGCTGCGCAGCTTCGCTCCCATCACGCTCGGCAACACCGAGAAGCCGTGGGCCGTGCTGGTCCAGGTACCGAAGGACATCGTGCTGGCCGACGGCATGGCCCTGGCATCGGCGCTGGGGGAGCGGGCCAACTCCAACATCCTCTGGCAGGTCGCCGTCGGCGCCCTGGTCGCGCTCGGTGCCGTCGCGGTGATGTGGGTGGTCGCCGGCGGCGTCGCCCGGCCGATCCGCGCCAGCGTCGCCTTCGCCGAAGGCATCGCCGCCGGCCGCTTCGACCAGACGCTGGATGTCCGGCAGACCGACGAGGTCGGCGCGCTGGCCGAGGCCCTGCGCAAGATGATGGCCGAGCTGAAGCGGATGATCGACCAGCGGGCCGAGGATCAGGCCAAGGCCGACGCCGAGCGCCGCAAGGCCATGCTGCAGCTGGCCGACACTCTGGAAGCCCAGGTGATGAACGTGGTGGACGGCGTCGACCGCGCCGCCCAGTCGATGACCGGCACTGCCCAGACGATGACCGCCACCGCGACCCAGACCAGCCAGCAGGCGGGCGTGGTCGCCAACGCCTCCCAGGATGCCAGCAGCAACGTGCAGACCGTCGCCAGCGCGACGGAGGAACTGTCGGCCTCGATCCAGGAGATCGGCGAAAGCGTCAACCGCTCCGCCCAGATCGCCCGCGAGGCGGTGGAGGCGGCCCAGCAGGCCAACGGTCAGGTCCTGAGCCTGACGGAGGCGGCGGAGAAGATCGGCACCGTGGTGCAGTTGATCCAGGACATCGCCAGCCAGACCAACCTGCTGGCGCTGAACGCCACCATCGAGGCCGCCCGCGCCGGAGAGGCCGGCAAGGGCTTCGCCGTGGTGGCCCAGGAGGTGAAGAGCCTCGCCAGCCAGACCGCCAAGGCGACGGAGGAGATCGCCGGCCACGTCACCGGCATGCAGCGGGTCACCGGCGAGACCGCCGGCGCGATCAAGGGCATCGGCGGCATCATCGCCCAGATCGACGAGATCTCCACCGCCATCGCCGCCGCGGTGGAGGAACAGGGCTCCGCCACCGCCGAGATCGCCCGCAATGTCCAGCAGGCGGCCAGCGGCACCCAGGAGGTGACGAAGACCATCGCCGATGTCCGCAGCGCCGCCGTCGAGGCCGGCCATTCCGCCGAGAACGTCCTGTCGGTCTCCGGCCAGCTCGCCAACGACGCCGGGCGCCTGCGCACCGCGGTGAACGGCTTCCTGTCGACGATCCGCGCCGCCTGACGGTCTGCACACGCAGACAGGCTCCCCTGCCGGACGGCGGGGGAACCTGTTGCCATCCACCAACTTTGCCGCCCGTCGCCTCTCCGGCTGTTGACGCCCCTTCGCCATCTCCCCACACTGTGGGCCGTTGGTCGGAGATGGAAATGTTGGATGTGACGCTGTCGGAGCGGGCCCGCCGGGCTGTCGCCCTCGTGCTCGGCACGATCAACGCGCCCCGTCCGGCCACGATGGACGAGGCAACGCTGCTCGACTGCCTCGGCGCCGACCGCCCCGATCCGCGTTGGCGCCCGCATATCGAAGCCCTGTTCGACGAGGTGTCGATCGAGGCGCTGCACGATCTGGTGCTGGCCGGCGTGGTGGATTTCGATCAGCTGGACCGGGCGGCTGACATATGGGGTGTGACCGATGGAAGAAACCATCCCTGGATCAAGGAAATGGCCGCCCTCACGCTGGCCTGCCTTGCTCTCGGACGCCCTCCGTCTGCTACGGTCGCTCCCGGACAGACCGCGCTGGAGCTTCGGCGGCGGCACGGCGCTCGCCGCCCAGTATGACCACCGCGTCAGCTACGACATCGACATCTTCGTCCGTGACTCAGACGTGCTGCGAGACCTGACTCCAGCGCGCAACGCGACCACCCGCGCACTGCTGGCGGGGCGTGGGTTCGAATACCCGGGCAACTACCTCAAACTCAATCTGGAAAGCGGCGAAATCGACTTCATCGTCGCCGGGCGCCGCACGGAGACTCCGACACGTCCCTGGACGTTCGATGGCGAAGAAATCCTGATCGAAACGCCATGGGAAATCGCGATCAAGAAAATCTTCTATCGGCCGTCCTCCTTCAAGATCCGCGATCTCTTCGATCTGGCGGCGGTGCTCGACCGGGATCCTGCCGGCCTGGCAGCCTGCCTGCCTGAAGTGGAGGATCGCCTGGACAAGGTCATCGACCGGGTCGAGCGGCTGGTTCCGGATTATGCCGACGCCGCGGCGACCGACATCAATCCAACCGCCGGCGGGCAGCGTTACATGACGCGCGAAGCTGCGGAACGGGCGCTGTCCTTCCTCAAATCCGGTCGCCCGACACATTCCTGAAACGAAACGCCCCCTCCCGCGCATGCGGGAGAGGGCGCTCAACACCAGTATCTGTTCGGAAAGCCCGATCAGATGTGCAGCGGACGGCCATCCACCGCCAGCGCCGCTTCCTTGACCGCTTCCGACAAAGTCGGGTGGGCGTGGCAGGTGCGGGCGACGTCTTCGGCGGACGCGCTGAACTCCATGGCCAGCACCAGCTCGCCGATCATCTCCGATACGTTCGGGCCGATCATGTGGACGCCCAGCACCTGATCGGTGGAAGCATCCGACAGGATCTTCACGAAGCCGTCGGTGTTGCCGCCGGCACGGGCGCGGCCGTTGGCGGTGAACGGGAACTTGCCGGCCTTGTAGGCGACGCCCGCGGCCTTCAGCTGCTCCTCGGTCTTGCCGACGGCGGCGACTTCCGGCCAGGTGTAGACGACGCCGGGAACCAGGTCGTGGTTGACGTGGCTCTTCTGGCCGGCCAGCTGCTCTGCCAGCGCCACGCCCTCTTCCTCGGCCTTGTGGGCCAGCATCGGGCCTTCGACGACGTCGCCGATGGCGTAGATGCCCGGCACGCTGGTCTGGAAATGGCCGTCGATCTTGACGCGGCCGCGCTCCAGCTCGACGCCCACCGTCTCCAGGCCGAGGCCTTCGGTGTAGGGGCGGCGGCCGATGGCGACCAGGACGGTGTCGGCCTCGATGGTCTGCGCGGCACCGCCGGCAGCGGGCTCGACCGTCAGGGTCACGCCGGTCCCGGTCACGGACGCGCCGGTCACCTTGGTGCTCAGCTTGAAATCCATGCCCTGCTTGGCAAAGATGCGCTGGGCCTGCTTCGACAGCTCGTTGTCCATCGTCGGCAGCACGCGGTCGAGATACTCGACCACGGTCACCTTGGCGCCCAGGCGGCCCCAGACCGAGCCCAGCTCCAGCCCGATCACGCCGCCGCCGATGACGACCAGATGCTTCGGCACCTCCGGCAGCGACAGGGCGCCGGTGGAGGACACTACGCGCTTCTCGTCGATGGCGATGCCCGGCAGCGGGGTCACGTCCGACCCGGTGGCGATGACGATCGCCTTCGACGCGGTGATGGCGCCGACGCCCTCGACCTCGACGGTGTTGGCGGCGGTGATCTTGCCGGCACCCTTCAGCCAGGCGATCTTGTTCTTCTTGAACAGGAACTCGATGCCGGTGACGTTGTCCTTGACGACTTTGTCCTTGTGGGCCTGCATGCCCGGCAGGTCGAGTTCGACGCCACCGACCTTGATGCCGAACTTGGCGAGGCCGTGGGCCGCTTCCTCGAACTTCTCCGACGCCGCCAGCAGAGCCTTGGACGGGATGCAGCCGACGTTCAGGCAGGTGCCGCCCAGCGTCCCCCGCTTCTCGACGCAGGCGACCTTGAAGCCGAGCTGCGCCGCGCGGATCGCGCAGACATACCCGCCGGGGCCGCCGCCGATCACAACGACGTCAAAAGTGCTTTCAGCCATGAGAGGCTTTCCTTTCGCCATTCTTGCTCGTTGCCAAAAGCCGTCCCATCCAGCGGGGAGGGCACGCGGGATCATCCGCGGGGCGATTTATGCCCGCGCTCACGCCGCGTGGCAACGGGACACTTCGTCTCTGCACGCAGGGCTGCGGCCGGAACCGGGAACGGCGAAGCGAAGGGCACCCCTTTTGCGCAAGGCCCCTCTCCTTCCGATTCCGGAAACCTTTACGGCCCCGCTTGCGTTCAAAGCGGCATCACAGCGCCACCGCAACGGAGACCACCGCCATGACCACCATCAAGAAGTTCGCCCTGCTCGCCGTCCTGGGCACCCTGCTGGGCACCACGCTGGCCGCCTGCAACACCGTCGAGGGCGCCGGCCAGGACGTGCAGGCCGGTGGCCGCGCCATCGAGCGCGGCGCCGACAACGTCCAGAAGAAGATGTAATCCCGAAGCACTCGCGGCCTCGGAAAACGCCCTCCGGAGCCGACCCCAAAAAGCAATGGCCTCCCATGCGGTTCGGATCGAACGCATGGGAGGCCATTGCTGTGTTGGACAATCGGCGCCGCGGGCCGGATCGGTTGCCGGCGTCCTGCGATCCGCCTCAGCGGCTTCTGGCCTTGCGGGCAGCGTAGCGGGCGTCGCGGGCGGCTTTCGCCTCCGCTGCGGTCGCAACCTGGCGCTTGGCCTGCTCGGCAATCTCCTGAACCGCCAGCGCCTCGCGGGCGGCCTGCTCGGCCTGTTCGGCCTTCAACGCTTCCTGTTCGGCGGCCTTGCGGGCATCGCGGGCGGCATTGCGTTCAGCCTCGCGGGCCTCGCGGGCGACGCGGATGGCCCGCCGGGCCTCTTCGCGCTCGGCAAAGACCGGATCGTTCACACCGGGCTGCGCCTTGAACTTTTCCAACAGTGCCTTTTTTGCGCCGGCCGCGGTGGCCAGACGCTCGGAAAGCCCTGCATTCTTAAAACCGTTCATATCCATCCATTTCGTGAGGTCGGCCTTGCCCACAAGGCAGGCCATCGAACAAATCCCGTACCGGGCACAAGCCGCCAAAAATGGCGATGCGGCGCCAGGGACAAGAGGTCCCGGCTGCGGCGCTCCCGAATTCCGGTACAAAAAAAGGCGGCCGAAGCCGCCCTTTCTCTTCGAACCTGCTGCGCTCAGAGCGCGCGCAGGTTCTCAGCCGCAACCTTGCCGCGGCGCGGATCGCGGATCGCGTCGAAGGACAGCTTCTGGCCTTCGCCGAGGTTGCTGATGCCAGCGCGCTCGACAGCCGAGATATGGACGAACACGTCGGGCGTGCCGTCTTCCGGCTGAATGAAGCCAAAGCCCTTGGTCGAATTGAAAAACTTGACGGTACCGATAGCCATGGGTCAGTTCCCTTCCTGGCGTTGCACCCGCGCGAGTTTGCGCAGATGCATCAATTTCACTTCGGGGAAGAGACCCAAATCCGTGTGACGGATCAGAATAACAAAGCCCAGAGCAACGTCGACTACCCACAGATAGGGCATGCATCGGACAGTTACAAGCGACAAACGACGCTGGTCCGCCATGCGCGCCGAGTTGTCTCAGCCCTTCATGCGCTTGATCGTGTTGGTCGTGCTCTGTCCCTGGACCAGTTCGGCCAGCACCACTTTTCCGCCATAGCTCTGGACGAAATCCGCCCCCACCACCGTCGCGATGGTGTAGTCGGCCCCCTTGACCAGCACGTCCGGGCGCAGGGCGTGGATCAGCGTCTCCGGCGTGTCCTCGCCGAAGATCACCACCAGATCGACGCAGCCCAGCGACGCCAGAACCGTGGCGCGCGCCGTCTCGTTCTGGACCGGCCGGCTTTCGCCCTTCAGCCGCTTCACCGACGCATCGCTGTTCAGCCCGACCACCAGCACGTCGCAGGCGGAGCGGGCCTGCTTCAGCAGCGCGATATGGCCGGGGTGCAGCAAATCGAAGCAGCCGTTGGTGAAGCCGACCCGCTTGCCGCGCAGCCGCCAGCGCTCCGCACGTTCCGCCGCGGCGTCACGGGTCAGCACCTTTTCCTCGCCATGGCGCCACTGCTGCTCGTGCAGGCCGGACAGCAGTTCGGCCGAGCGGACCACCGCCGTGCCGACCTTGCCCACCACGATGCCGGCCGCCAGATTGGCAAGCCGCGCCGAATCGACCAGATCGATCCCCACCGACAGCGCGGCCGTCAGCGTCGCCACCACGGTGTCGCCGGCGCCGGACACGTCGAACACCTCGCGCGCCTCGGCCGGCAGATGCACCGCATCCTCGGCGGTCACCACCGACATGCCCTGTTCGCTGCGGGTGGCGACGACGGCACCGATGCCGCAGGTGGCGATCAGGTGGCGGGCGGCGGCGATCACCTCCTCGTCGGTGCGCGCCGGCAGGCCGGTCGCCTCCATCAGCTCCTTGCGGTTCGGCGTGACGATGTCGGCCCCGCGATAGCGGCGGTAGTCGCGCCCCTTCGGATCGACCACCACGGTGCGCCCGGCCTGCCGCGCGGCGGCGATCACCGCCACCACCAGCTCGTCGGTCAGCACGCCCTTGCCGTAATCAGACAGAATGACGCCGCCCACCTCGGGCAGCAGGTCGCGCACCCGCTCCAGCACGCGGTCGGTCACGGTGATCGGGACCACCGTCTCGATGTCGGTGCGCAGAAGCTGCTGCTGGCCGGCGATGAAGCGGGTCTTCACCGTGGTCTGGCGCCCGTCCTCCATCACGATGGCGCCGTCGCTGACGCCCTCGCGCCGCAGCAGGGCCAGCAGATCGGTGCCGACGCCGTCGCGCCCGACCACCGAGACGAAGCGGCAGTCCGCCTCCAGCGCCACCAGATTGGCCGCGACATTGCCGGCGCCGCCCAGCTTGGGCACTTCGCGGTCAACGCGCAGGACGGGAATCGGCGCCTCCGGCGACACCCGGTCCACCGAACCATAGACGAAACGGTCAAGCATCACGTCGCCAATGCACAGCACGTTGGCGCGCGACAGGGTGTCGATGTGACGGGCAAGGTCGCTCATGGCGCCTGTCTTACCAACGCCAAAGCGGTAACGCCAGAGGACAAGTTTGCGCCGGCAGGAATGAAGGCGTCAGGAAAAAGCGGGAACGTCCCGGCGCAGATCGCCGGTTCCGCGGGCGAAGGTCAGGGTGATCGCCCCGTTCACCTCCTCCGCACCAGTAGTCCCCGCGGCCGGTTCGACCGTCAGGCCGGCATCGGCCAGCGCGGTTTCGAACATTCCGGCCCGGTCGCCCGGCAGCGCGAAGCGGACGGTCGCCATGATGTCGGAGAACAGCGTGTGGTCGACGATCCAGCCGCCGGCCGCCCCCAGCGCGTCGGCGACCACGGTCAGCGCCGCATTGCGCTCCATGGCGACCATCGCTTCGTATTTCAGAAAGCTCCGCATAGCATGTCCTCCGGTTCCACCGCCTTCCGACATCCGAGCCGTTGACGGTGGCTTAGTGTAGTGGATGACTGTCCGGCGCGTAAGGTCACGCGCCCTCTCCGCCGGTGCATCCGGCACACTGCGAGCCACCATGCCCCGCTCCACCGTCGCGACCAGCCTGTCGGCCAAGCTCCTGCTGCTCACCATCCTGTTCGTGCTGCTGGCGGAGGTGCTGATCTACGCCCCCTCCATCGCGCGCTTCCGGATGAGCTACCTGGAGGAGCGGCTGGCCGCCGCCCACATCGCAGCATTGTCGGTGGAAGCGGCCCCCGACCTGATGGTGACGAAGGAATTGCAGGCCAAGCTGCTGGCCTACACCGGCACCCACGTCATCGACCTGATCCAGCCGGGTGCCCGCGTCTACATGCTGTCGCGTCCGATGCCGCCGCAGGCCGATGCGGTGTACGACCTGCGCGGCACCGGCATGGGCATGCAGTTCGTCGATGCCGGCAACGCCCTGTGGCTCGCCCTGGAGGGAGCTGTGGAGGGAACCGTCGGGCCGCAGCGCAACCGGGTGATCCGGGTGATCGACCGGTCTCCCAACGACCCGGCCCAGCGCGTCGAAGTGACGATGGACGAGCGGCCGCTGATCGATGCCATGCTCGACTTCTCCCGCCGCATCCTGGCGGTGTCGGTCGCCATCTCGCTGATCGCGGCGATCCTGGTCTATGTCACGCTGCATGCCCTGCTGGTGCGGCCGATGCGGCGGCTGACCGCCGAGGTGGTCGCCTTCCGCCGCGACCCCGACGGCGCCCCGCCACTGGTGCCCGGCACCCGCGCCGACGAGATCGGCGTGGCGGAGCGCGAGCTGGCCGCCATGCAGGGCACGGTGCGCGCCGCCCTGCGCCAGCGCGAGCGGCTCGCCACGCTGGGCACCGCGGTGGCGAAGATCAACCACGACCTGCGCGGCATCCTGTCCACCGCCTCCCTCCTGTCGGAGCGGCTGACCGAAAGCGCCGATCCCGAGGTGCGGCGGGTGACGCCGCGGCTGGTCGCCTCGCTCGACCGGGCGGTGGAGCTGTGCAGCCAGACCCTGTCCTTCACCCGCGACGGCGTCCTGCCGCTCTCTCCCGCACCTACGGACCTGCGCCGGCTGGTGGAGGAGGTCGGCGCCGAGGTTCTCGCCACCGCCCGGCCCGATGGCGGCCGGGTGGAGGCGGACTGGGTCAACGATGTCCCCGCCGGCACGCTGGCGCAGGTCGATGCCGCCCAGCTTGGCCGCGCTCTGGTCAATCTCGGCCGCAACGCGGTGCAGGCCGGCGCCGACCGGGTGCGCATCTCCATCCAGGCCGAACCGGCAAACCGGCTGACCCTGACCGTCGCGGACAACGGCCCCGGACTTGCGCCGCGGGCACGGGAAAACCTGTTCCAGCCCTTCGCCGGATCGGCGCGGGCCGGCGGAGTGGGCCTTGGCCTCGCCATCGCGCGGGAGGTGCTGCGCGCCCATGGCGGCGAGCTGCGGCTGGTGGAAAGCGACGCCGCCGGAACAGCCTTCGCCCTTGACATACCGCAATGCAATGCGGACACCGGTGCTGTAGCCGTTGCAGCGCACAAGTCGTTTGTGTCGCATTGATTCTGCCGGGCCAGTCCCGCAGAATTCCTTCAAAGCCGAAGCGTTCGCGAGCAGCCCGGCGGGGCGGGAGGCGGGCGCTTCCCCACCGCCAACGCCTTGTTCTGAAAGGACTCCGCGACGTGAAAGCCTTCTCCTTCTGGATCAACCCCATCCTCGCCGGCATCATGGCTTTCGTCGGGCTGCTCGCCTCCTCGCGCGCGGCAGACGAAGCCTTCGCGGCCGGCGGCCTGATCGTTTTCCTCGGCTGCGTGCTCTTCATCTTCGCATCGATCGGCCGCTATTTCGACCGTCCGGGCTCCGCCCACTGACGGTCGCGCCAGGCGACCGGTAACGCGAAGGCCGGGTGAACCACCCGGGGGCAGGCGCCCAACGAAACGGGTGCCACATGACATGCTCTATGACACGGGCAACAACGGCGGACCCCAACGCCTTCGCGACCATCGATGTCCTGCGCCGCCGTCCCGTCATGGATTTGACGGCGGCGCTTCCCTTATCCCTAACCCCGCACACCGTCGTCGATCTCTGCTGCGGAGCCGGACAGCTGTCCCGGCTGCTGGCGGCGCGCTGGCCCAAGGCCGACGTGCTGGCGGTCGACCATTCCCCGGCGATGCTGCGCTGGGCTGCCGACACGCCGTCGCGCGTGCGCTACCAGCAGGCCGATCTCGGCGAATGGCGCCCGCACTGGCCGGTGGACCTCATCATCTCCGCCGGCGGGCTCCACCATGTGGGCGGGCACGAACGGCTGCTCCCCGACCTGCTGCAATCGCTTGGCCCCGGCGGCATCCTTGCCGTCGCCCTGCCCCGTCCGCAGGCCCAGACCGCCCATCGCCTGCTGCTGGAAACCGCTGCCGACGGCCCCTGGTCGGACCGGCTGCACGATGTCTGGCCAGCGGCCGAGCGGACGGAAAGCCCCAGCCACGACGCCCAGGACTATTATGACTGGCTGGCTCCCCAGGGCGCCGTGATCGACCTGTGGGAAACCGAATATTTCCACGCGCTCGACGGCGACGTGCCGCTTCTGCAATGGTTGCACCAGTCGGCGCTGGTTCCGGTGATGGACCGTCTGGCCGGACCCGACCTCGACCGCTTCCTCGCCGCCTACCGCCGCCGGCTGGAGACCGCCTATCCCGAACATTCCAGCGGCGGCGCCTTGATCCCGACCAAATGGCTGCTCCTGGTGGCGCAGGTGTGAGGATGCCGCCAGCCCGTCACTCGACCAGCAGGATCTCCGTCGTCGCGACGCCGGAGGCCCCGACCGCAACGGCATAGTCGTCGAAGCCCGGCGGACCGAAGCTGCCGCGGGCGGAGCGGCTGAAACCGTGCGGCTCGGCCGGGATGCCGAACAGGCCGGTGGCCATCTCCCCATTGTTGTCGAGATCCTGGAAGGCGATCAGCCCGTAGCGCCCGGCCGGCAGGTCCGGAAACACCACCTGCACCTCGGTCCCCAGCGCCGCGGCGAAATAGCCGGCGCGCGGCGCCTTCGCCTTCTGCGCCTCGGCGCTGTCGAACAACGCGACCATCACCTTGCCCTGGTTGGGCTTGACGTTGCGCACGATCGCGCGGAGTTCCCCGGCCGTAGCGGTACCCGCGCCCGATCCCATGGCGGCCAGCGCCAGCAGCGTCACCGGGGCGATCATCCTTGTGGACCAGCGTGTGGACCAACGCGCGAACCGTCGCCGTGCCGTCATTCCCCGTTCTCCCCTGGCGGCACCCGACCGGCCGGGTGCTTCGCGGTACAGTACGCGACCATGGCGACCGCAGATCAGCCCGTCCCTTAAACGCCTTCCCCGCGGAATGGCCGCGACAGCAGCCCGTCGATGGTCTCGTCCAGCCCGGCGCCGCGGTTCAGGATGGCGTCGACGGCGGCGCAGATCGGCATGTCGACGCCAAGCTTCCCGGCCAGCCCGACCACTGCGGCGGCGGTATAGACGCCCTCCGCCACCGACCGGCGCACCGCCAGGATCTCGGCCAGCGCCTTGCCCTCGCCCAGCGCCGCCCCCAGCGACATGTTGCGCGATTGCAGGCTGGAGCAGGTCAGCGTCAGGTCGCCCAGCCCCGACAGCCCCATCAGAGTCTCCGCCCGGCCGCCGAGCGCCAGCGCCAGCCGGGTGATCTCCGCCAGCCCGCGGGTGATCAGCGCCGCCCGCGCATTGTCGCCCAGCCGCCGCCCCTCGACCACGCCGCAGGCGATGGCCAGCACATTCTTCACCGCCCCGCCGATCTGCGAGCCGACGACATCGTCCGAGCGGTAGGGCCGGAAGGTGCGGCTGCCCAGCGCCGCGACCAGCGCCGTGCCCAACTCCTCGTCGGCACAGGCCAGCGTCACCGCCGTCGGCAGCCCGCGCGCCACTTCCGCCGCGAAGGTCGGACCGGACAGGATCGCCACCGGATTGCCGGCCGGCAGCGATGCCGCCACCGCCTCGCTCATCAGCGCGTGGCTGTCCAGTTCGATCCCCTTGGCACAGACGACGACCGGCGCGCCCGGCTTCAGAACCGGCGCCATCTGTGCGGTGACGCTACGCGCATGCTGGGCCGGCGACACCAGCAGCACCGCGTCGCAGCCGCCCAGATCGGCCAGATCGCCGGTGACCCGCAGCGCATCGGGCAGCGGCACGCCGGGAAGATAATCGCGGTTCTCGCGGCGGATGCTCATCGCCTCCACCACCGCCGGCTCGCGCGCCCACAACAAGGTCTCCCGCCCGGCCCGCAACGCCGCCAGCGCCAGCGCAGTACCCCAGGCGCCGCCACCGACGACGCCGATGCGGTTGAGGGAGGAGGTGGGCAAGGCACTCATGGCAGGTCACTCACGCATAGGAAACAGAGGGGTATGCGCACACTCGTCACGCCTTCACCCCCGCCCCCACGCCTGCACGCCCGATCACCGGCGCGGCGTTCGGGTCCAGCGGCCAGCGCGGACGGGGGGCGAAATTCAGCGGATCGCTCTCGCCCATGCGGAAGCGCTCGATCCCGGCCCAGGCGATCATTGCCGCATTGTCGGTGCACAGGCGCAGCGGCGGGGCGACGAACGGCATGCGATGCGTCTCCGCCAGGATCGACAGGCGGCTGCGGATCGCCTTGTTGGCCGCCACGCCACCAGCGACCACGAGGGCACCGCCCTGCGGATGATCCTCCTTGAAGCGGCGGATGGCGCGGGCGCAACGGTCGGCCAGCACCTCCGCCACCGTCGCCTGGAAGGCAGCGGCGAGGTCGTCGCGATCCGCATCCGACAGCACGCCGCCCGCCATGCCGCCCAACTCCTCCACATGACGCCGCACCGCGGTCTTCAGCCCGGAGAAGGAGAAATCGCAGCCCGGACGCCCCAGCATCGGCCGCGGCAGTTCGAAGCGCGCCGGATCGGTGGCCCGCGCCGCCGCCTTCTCCACCAGCGGCCCGCCGGGATAGCCCAGCCCCAGCAGCTTGGCGGTCTTGTCGAACGCCTCGCCGACCGCATCGTCGATGGTGGTGCCGAGCCGGCGGTAGCGCCCAACCCCCTCCACCGCCAGCAGCTGGCAATGGCCGCCCGACACCAGCAGCAGCAGGTAGGGAAAGGCGACATTGTCGGTCAGCCGTGCGGTCAGCGCGTGGCCTTCCAGATGATTGACAGCGACGAAGGGCAGCCCGCGCGCCGCGGCGATGGCCTTGGCGGTCATCACGCCGACGATGACGCCGCCGATCAGCCCCGGCCCGCCGGTGGCCGCCACCGCATCCAGGTCGCCGAAGCCGATCCCGGCCTCGCTCATGGCGCGGCGGATCAACCCGTCCAGATGCTCGAGATGGGCACGGGCGGCGATTTCCGGGACGACGCCGCCATAGGGCGTGTGGTCGTCCAGCTGCGACAGCACGACGTCGGCGCGGATTTCGCGCGCGTCGGTGACGATTGCGGCGGCCGTCTCGTCGCAGCTCGTTTCGATTCCAAGAACGATCATGGCGCCAAATTAGCCGCCTTGGCGGTCCGGGTACAGGATGGAGTTGCGGGTGGCCGCGCGCCCAACATTTGAGCCGCAGATTTGATCCGCCTCAATCTTACGTATGGAGGGCAGACGAATCCTTGCAAAGCTGCGCGGATCCCCTAGAACACGCCCTATGACGACCCACCCGCTCCGTATCGGGACGCGCGGCAGCCCGCTGGCGCTGGCGCAGGCCCATGAAACCCGCGACCGCCTGATCGCCGCGCATCCGCATCTCGCCGCGCCCGGCGCCATCGAGATCGTCGTCTTCAAGACCACCGGCGACCGCATCCTCGACCGCACCCTGGCGGAGGCGGGCGGCAAGGGCCTGTTCACCAAGGAGCTGGAGGAGGCGCTGTTCGACGGCCGCGCCGACCTCGCCGTCCATTCGATGAAGGACGTGCCGACCCAGCTTCCCGACGGGCTGGAGATCGCCACCCTGCTGCCGCGCGAGGATCCGCGCGACGCCTTCTTCTCCCGCACCGGCTGCGGGCTGGTCGATCTGCCTCCGGGCGCGGTGGTCGGCACCGCCGGCCTGCGCCGTCAGGCCCAGGTCCTGGAACTGCGCCCCGACCTGAAGATCTTCCCGCTGCGCGGCAACGTGCAGACCCGCCTGTCCAAGCTGGACGCCGGCGAGGTCGACGCCACCCTGCTGGCGCTGGCCGGCCTGCGCCGCCTCGGCCTGACCGACCGCATCACCGCGGTTCTGGAACCGGAAACCATGCTGCCGGCGGTGGCCCAGGGCGCCATCGGCATCGAAATCCGCAGCGACGACGACGCCACCCGTGCGCTGCTGGCCCCGCTGAACTGTGCGGAGACCATGGTCCGCGTCACGGCGGAGCGCGCCCTGCTGGCCGCGCTGGACGGCTCCTGCCGCACGCCCATCGCCGCGCTGGCGGTGCTGGACGGCGACGGGCTGCATCTGCGTGCCAAGGTGCTGTCGCATGACGGGAGCATCATTTTCCGGACCGAACGCCGCGGCCGGTCGGCCGATGCCGAGTCGCTCGGCAGCGATGCCGGCGCCGAGATCCGGGCACAGCTGCCGCCCGATTTCTTCGCCGCCTCACCCCACTGATCCCCCGCTCCGGTCAGGTTTTCCGCATGACGGAAAAGCAGCCCGAACAGCCTCGCCGGCAGCCCCGTACGCGCCTGCTGGTGACCCGCCCGGCGGAGGATGCCGAGCCGCTGGTCCGCCGGCTGGAAGCGCTTGGCCATGCGGCGGCGGTGGAGCCGATGCTGTCGATGGTCTGGCTCGACGGGCCGGAACCCGACCTTTCGGACGTACAAGCGCTCTTGTTCACCAGCGCAAACGGCGTACGCGCATACGCCAAACGTACGAGCCGGCGCGACCGTCCGGTGCAAGCCGTCGGAGATGCCACGGCGCGGGCGGCGCGGGCGGCCGGCTTCGGCCAAGTCGACAGCGCATCGGGCGACGTGTACGCGCTGGCCGAACGGGTGCGCTCGCTGCGCGATCCGGCCGCCGGGGCACTGCTGCATGTGGCGGGAAGCAAGGTGGCGGGCGACCTTGCCGGCCTGCTGGCGGCGGACGGTTTCACGCTGCGGCGCAGCGTGATGTACGATGCCGTACCCGCACTAACCCTCTCGGACGATACCGCGACATTTTTGCGTACGTCCGCACTCGACGGCGTGTTGTTTTTCTCTCCCCGTACCGCAGCATCCTTTGTTAGGCTGCTCGCCGAGGCGGGGCTGGTCGACTGTTGTCGTACGGTCGATGCGTTCTGCCTCAGCCCCGCGGTCGCGGAGGCTGCCCGTGCGTACGGCGGACAGGGAGAGATGCCGTGGCGAAGCGTACGGGTGGCGGCTCGGCCGGAGCAGGACTCCCTGCTCGATCTGTTGCCGGTCGCCGGGTAACCCCGGCGCGGTCCGGCCGTACGGCTTACGCCTCCGGTGCTTCCGGATGGTCGGGTCAGCCGTACGGGGGACGAGGGGGACCGGTCAGGGGGCTGTGACGTTACAACGAACAACAGCGAACCGAAGGTACAGCCCATGACCTCTCGTCCAGGCTCCGAACGCCCCGGCACCGACCGTGACGGCGACGGCGCCAGCACCGGCAATGCGGCGGTCGACCGCATCGTCGAACGTTTCGGCGGCATCCGCCCGATGGCCCATAAGCTGGACACCCCGGTGACGACGGTCCAGGGCTGGAAGAAGCGCGGCGCCATCCCGCTGGCGCGCCATGCCGACCTGCGCGCCGCCGCCGCCAAGCACCGCATCAAGCTGGACGACGCCGACCTGGACGCGGCGACCCCCAGCGAGGACCGTCCGACGGATGCCTCCGCGGCCACCGTCATCATCCCGCCCGCCGCTGCCTCCGTCACCACGATCGACGTGGTTCCGGTGGTCGAGCCGATCCCGGCCGCCTCCCCGGCCGACACCATCCCCGACACCATTTCCGGCGCCGATACCCCGGCCCCCGGCGCGACCGCCGGTGCGGTGACCGAGCTGCAATCCGCCGACGCCCTGATCCCGCCGGCCACGCCCATCGGCGCCACCGACAGCCTGGGTGACCTGCCGAAGAGCGACGCGGAGAAGGCCGAAGACACGAAGACGGAGTCCATCAAGTCGGGCGGGACGAAGACGACCTCTTCGACCACCAGCTGGACGCCCTCCGGCACCACCGGCAGCGCGGGCTACAGCCGCAGCGCCGATGCCGAGCCGGTGCGTCCGACCATCGCCCCGACCCCGTCCTATATCGAGGAGCCGCGTTCCGGTGGCGGTTTCGCCACCGCCCTGTCGGTCGTGGCCCTGCTCGTCGGCGCCGCCGCCCTGTCGGAGCCCTGGTGGGGTCCGGCCCTGCCCGGCTGGCCGGCATCCCCGCCGCCCGCCGCCTCCGGCGCCGCCCCTGCTGCGGCCGACCCGGCGCTGCGCTCGCAGATCCAGCAGCTGGCCGACCGCGTCGGCAAGCTGGAACAGCGTCCGGCCGCCGCCGGCAACGGCAGCGCCAGCGTCGACGTCTCCGCACTGACCCAGCGGATCGACGCGCTTGAGAAGCGCCCGGCCGCCACCCCTGACACCGGTGCCACCGCCAGCGCCGCCGAAGCCCAGAAGGCGCTGGCCGACCGCCTCGCCGCCCTGGAGCAGAAGGTCACCGCCGCCTCCGGCAACGCCCAGGCCGCGCAGGAGCTGCGTGGCGAGGTCGATGCGCTCAAGCAGCAGGTCACCAGCGTCAACCAGGCCGTCAGCGAGCGGCAGGATGCCGCCACCGCCGCCCAGGCGCTGGTGCTGGCCGCCGGTCAGCTGCGCGCCTCGCTGTCGGGCGGGCAGCCGTTCCAGCAGGACCTCCAGGCCGTCCGTGCGCTCAACATCGCCGATGCCGGCGTGACCCAGCCGCTCGACGCCGTGGCGCCCTATGCCGCCAAGGGCATCCCGACCCGCGCCCAGCTGACCGACCGCTTCCAGCCGCTGGCCGGCGAGATCGTCCGTGCCGAAATCCGCGGCGAGGGCAACAGCTGGATCGACTCGGCGGTCGGCAAGCTGTCCACCCTGGTCACCGTGCGCCGTGAGGGCGGCGGGGTGGTCGGCACCACCGCCGACGCCGTCGTCGCCCGTGCCGAGGCCGCTCTCGCCGCCGGCAATCTGGCCAAGGCGGTGGAAGAGCTGTCGACCCTCCAGGGTCCGGCCGCCCAGACCGCCGCGCCGTGGCTGGCCGACGCCAAGGCGCGCGTGGCCGCCGATCAGGCCGCGCGCCAGCTGAACGACCGCGCCATCGCCCTGATGACCACCGCCGCCGGCGGGAAGGGGACGGCCCAATGATCCGCGCCCTCTGGTTCCTTCTGAAGGTCGCGGTGGTCATCGCCGCCGCGATCTGGCTTGCCGACCGTCCCGGCACCGTCAGCGTCCATTGGCTGGGCTACGCCGTCGAGGCGCCCTTCTGGGTCGCCCTGCTGGTCACGCTGGTGGCGCTGGGCATCGCGGCGCTGGGCTACCGCCTGCTCCGCGGCATGATCCGCACGCCGCAGCGCCTCCGCCGCCACAGCCGGGCCCGCCGCCGCGAACGCGGCTACCGCGCCCTGACCCAGGGCATGGTCGCCATCGCCGCCGGCGACGCGCCGACCGCGCGCAAGATGGCGCGCAAGGCCGACGGCCTGCTGAACGAGCCGCCGCTGACCATGCTGCTGTCGGCCCAGGCCGCTCAGCTGCAAGGCGACGAGCGCGCCGCCCGTCAGTATTTCGAAGCGATGCTGGAGCGGCCGGAAACCGCATTCCTCGGCATGCGCGGGCTGCTGACCCAGGCGATCAAGTCGGGCGACCGGGTGGAGGCGCTGAACCTCGCCCGCAAGGCGCGCGGGCTCCAGCCCAACACACCCTGGCTGCTCAGCACGCTCTATGACCTGGAGGCACAGGCCGGCGACTGGGCTGCCGCCGAGGGCACGTTGCAGCAGGCGATCCAGACCGGGGCCATCCCGACCGAGGAGGGCCGCCGCCACCGGGCCGTCCTGCTGCTGGAACGCAGCTTCGAGGCGGAGCGCCGCGGCCGTGCCGACGCCGCCCTGTCGCATGCTCAAGCCGCGCACGACATGATGCCGGGCTTCGCCCCCGCCGCCGTGCGTCTGGCCCGTCTCCAGGTCGCCGCCGACCGGCTGAAGCCGGCCGCCAAGGTGGTCGAGCGGGCGTGGCGCCACGCGCCGCACCCGGAACTTGCCGACATCTACCGGACCATCGTTTCCAGCTATGACGCGCTGACCCGCGTGCGTCTGTTCCAGAAGCTGGTGCGTCAAGCCCCCGATTCGGCCGAGTCCCACCTCGCCGTCGCCCAGGCCGCCATCGATGCTCAACTGTGGGGCGAGGCGCGCCAGCACCTGAACCGCGCCATGGAGATCGGCCCGACCCGCCGCGCCTATCGCCTGATGGCTGAGCTGGACCGCAGCGAGCGCCATGACGAAGAGGCGGCGAAGGACTGGCTGGCCCAGGCCGCCAACGCGCCGGAGGATCCGGTGTGGACCTGCGGCTCCTGCGGGGCGGTCAGCCACAACTGGGGCGGTCTGTGCGGCCATTGCGGCGCCTTCGACAGCCTGACCTGGAAGACCCCGACGGTGGCCGTCCCAGTGATGGAGCCGACCGACATCCCCCCGGCGCTGGCCCGTCCGGCGACCGCGTAAGGGATCGTTGCAACGCACGAAAAAAGCGCCCTTCCCCACCGGGAAGGGCGCTTTTTCTTTATGGGACAGACGCAGGCGTCAGCGGTCTCCCGTCCACCGCGCCTGCGATCTCCCCACCGAACGTCGCAGCCCTACCGCATCCCTTCCGGCCCGACGCGGTCCAGCGGCAGTTCCTTCATCGCCAGCAGGCGGTCCAGCAAACGCCCCCCGGCAGGCGCGTTGGCCGGCGGAGCCGCTGCCCTGGCGGCATTGGCGGCACCGGCCGCCTCCGCAACGGGTGCGGCGCTCTCCAGCCGGGTGTTGTCGATGCGGTACTCGCCGCCCGACAGGCTGTTGACGAGCTGCTCCTTCGGCGACGGGCCGGCTACGACATTGCCGTCGGCGACATTGCCGTGCATCCGTCCGGCCTGTCCGGCGCTGGGCACCCATTCCAGCCGCAGGAAGCGGTCCTTGCCGTCATTCATCACCGTGATGTTGTCGGCCACCCGGTTGTTGTCGCCGCCATGCAGGAAGATCGCCGCCATGCCGGTGTTCTCCAGCAGGTTGCCCTGCACCGTCACGCCGCTGGTCATGTCATCGAGATAGATGCCGAAGCCTTTGTAGCGGGCCAGCCAGCGCCCCTGCGCGTCGGTGGCGAGGCCGCCGGTGTCGCGGATGTCGTTGAAGCGGACGACGCTGCGGGTGTCGTTGCCGCTGCGGCCCAGCATCTCGATGGCGCCGGCGTCGGCGGTCTGGCGCGATGTGTCGCGGATGCGGTTGAACTCGATGGTGTTGTCGCTGTTCACCGTCTGCGGGTTCCAGTTCTTGATCGAGATGCCGTAGCGGGCCGACCGCCGGATGTCGTTGTGGGCGATCAGCGTGTTGCGGATGCCGGCGCCCATCACCCCGCCGCTGAAGAAGCGCACCTCGCCGATGTCGCTGATGCGGTTGGCGAGGATGCGGTTGTCGCTGCTGCCCGGCGCCAGCACCACGCCGGACCGGCCGAGATGCTCCATCCGGTTGCCCGACACCTCGGTCCGGCTGGCGCCGTCCAGCATCACCGCGGTGCCGACCAGGGCGAAGCGGTTGCCGGCGACCCTGGCCCCGCTGCCGCCCTTCACCACCACCGCATTGCCGTCCCACGGCACGTCGGTGAAGGTCAGCCCCTCGACTGACACGTTGCGGGCATTGTCCAGCCGCAGCAGCACCGGCTGCCGCGCCACCATGAGGTCCGCCCCCGCGGCGTTCAGCCCGGTCGGCGGCCTGACCAGCAGGCGCTTCGCCCTGGCGTCCCAGGCGAATTCGCCCGGCCGCGTCAGGAAGTCGGGATGGCCGAGCAGCCGCACGGTCGAGCCGTCGCGATACGGATACTGCCCGTCGCCGTCGAAGCTCAGCAGCCCGCCGGGATCGGCCGACACCACGCCCAGCAGGTCGTCCGACAGCCGTTCGCGGTCCAGCGCCTGCGCCCGCACCCCCGGCCCGGCCCAGCCGGCCTCCAGCACGCCGGGAGGCAGCCGCATCTGCCGCTTGCTCCCATGGCTCTTGGGATCGGACTGCACCGCCTTGGCCGGGAACCAGCCGCTGCGCGGATCGCCGGGCGTGAAGTCGCCGCTGCGCGCAGCATCCAAACGCTGCCCGCCGATGGACACGTCCAGCGCCGGATCGCGCGCCAGCGGCGCCGACAGCACGCCGTTGGCCGTCTGCGCGCCGCCGACCGCCTCGCCCCCCGACAGCACCGGCTGCTCGCCCTCCACCGCGGCCAACCGAAGCCCCGGCAGCGACGCATCCACCACCAGCGGCGCCGTCAGCCGATAGGTGCCGCCATGCAGCCGCACGGTCGCCGGGCCGCTTCCCTTGGCGGCGGCCAGCGCACGGGCCGGTGTGGCGAACGGACCATCCCGCCCGTCGGCCGACGGCTGGGCCAGGTGTCCCGACCAGCGGTCGTTGCCGGTGGGCGAGACGTAGAAGGTCGTTTCATTGGAACCGGTCTGTGCCGCCACAGCCGGCCCCCATCCGGCGGCAGTCAGCAAAAACGCCGAAGTCAGCAGAACCCGAGGCAGGATTTGGGCCGCTCCACTCCGAAGACGAGTTTGGGAACGGAACATGGGAGAACCTCCTCAAAGACAGCGGCAGATGCCGCCGAAGGAGGGAGACTGACCCAGGCCAACGGCACCGGCAAAAGCGCGAAGGGGGTGTGCGGGTGCGAAGGGGCCACGCCCTCTGCACACCTGCCCGACCGGGACGGGACGTATAGGCTGGCTTTTCATCCTAGCCTGACCGGCCGGTCGTACCCGTTTGCCTGCGGAGTGCCCGTCTGTTCAGGCGGAGCCTACAACCGGGGACGGTTTGCCGATGATCGAAATGGCGCTGATCGCGCAGGTCCTGGTGCTGGTGCTGGTGACCGCGGTGTACCTCAGCTCCGGCAGCGCGTCGATGTTCCATCCGCTGACGCTGTACCTGATCTTCCACACCCTGGTCTTCGTCATGCGGCCGATCCTGGTCCACACCCAGCATTTCGACGATGTCTGGCTGTTCATGGGATTCTGGCCGAGTGAGCAGCAGTTCGTCATGACGCTGGTGGTCAGTTCGGTGGCGTTGATCGCCTTCGCCGCCGCCTGCATCTGGGCAGGTCTGGTCCGGCCCGACTGGACCCCGAACGGCGAGCCGGCGCCGGTCTTCACCTTCGACCGCGTCGACATCGTCGCCTTCCTGACCACCGCGGCACTGCTGGGTCCGCTCGCCATCTATTCGGCGGTCCAGCGCCAGGGCGGCGCCAGCTTCGACGGCACCGGCGACGTGCAGATGGAGCGCGACCCGCTGACCGGCCAGCCGATCTACACCAACACCACCGGCTACATCGCGGAAGCCCATTCGATGGGCCTGCCGCTGACGCTGGGGCTGATCTGGGTCTGCCGCTTCCACCCGCTGTCCTTCATCCCCTTCGCCGGCTTCGTCGCCTACCGCGCCTATCTGGGCTGGGGCCGCTGGGCCATCATCATGGGCATCCTGGGTCTGGTGCTGCTGATGCTGTACCGCAGCCGCACCAAGTGGTTCCGGCTGTGGCATGTGCTGGCCGCCATCCCGGTGATGGGCCTGTTCACCGTGCTGGGCAACAACCGCGACGCCTTCCGCGACGTGCTGGCCGGCGACGCGCCCGCCTCCGTCCTGCTGAAGTTCAACGGCGGCAGCGGCAGCGGCCGGGCGCTCGACGCCTTGGCCGGCCAGGATCTGGCGAACTTCGACTTCCTCGCCTACATCCTGTGGGTGGTGCCGAAGCAGTCGGCGACCTACACCTGGTTCACCCAGTATCTGCAGCTGTTCACCGAGCCGATCCCCCGCCTGCTGTGGCCGGGCAAGCCGGTGGGCGCGCCGGTGAAGTGGGTGGATCTGAACGACTACGGCGTCTTCTACAACCTGACCACCTCGCTGCCCGGCGACGGCTGGATGAGCGCCGGCTGGATCGGCATGGTCGTCACCATGGTGGTGGTCGGCCTGATCCTCGGCCGCCTGCACCGCTGGTTCTGGACCAGCGGGTTCCGCAACCGCTACGCCGTGCTGTTCTATTGCGCCTTCCTGCCGCTGTGCCTGCAATGGTTCCGCGACGGCAACATCACCATCGTGAAGTTCGGCTTCTTCTCGCTGCTGCCGATCCTGCTGTGGATCGGGCTGACGCGGGCGCTGCGCGCCTGGGGCATCCTGGACGACGACCCGCTTCGCCCGGTGGTGGCACCGCCCAATTACGTCGGAAGGAGGCCGTCATGACGCTGAGCGTCAGCGCCGTCATCGCCACCTACAACCGCGGGCCGGAGCTGCGCATCGCGCTGACCCGGCTGATGAACCAGACCACCCCGCCGATGGAGATCATCGTCATCGACGACGGCTCCAGCGACGGCACCGGTGCCATGATGCGGGCGGAGTTCCCCACCGTCCGCTATGTCCGCCAGCCGCACAATGGCGGGCTGATCCTGGCCCGCAACTTCGGTTTCGTGAACACCACCGGCGACTGCATCCTGTCGGTCGACGACGACAGCTGGTTCGAGGATCCGGACGGGCTGGCCCGCTGCGTCGCCTATCTGGAGGAGAATCCGGAGGTCGCCGCCGTCGCCTGCAACATCGAGACGCGCGACGGGCTGGTCTATTTCCCCAAGGGCGCCGCTCCGTTCGACGTTCCCTGGTATGTCGGCTGCGGTCACCTGCTGCGGCGCAGCGCCGTGGAGCGGGTCGGCCTCTATATGCCCGAACTCTACCGCCAGGGCGAGGAGAAGGACCGCTGCCTGCGGCTGATCGGCGCCGGATACCGCGTCGTGGCATTGCCCGACATCATGGTCTACCACGACAAGAGCGAGAAGGGCCGCAAGCCGGGGATGGAGCGCTTCTACAACCACCGCAACGACCTGATCCGCGAGGTGGCGCGCTGCCCCTCCTCGCTGATGGCGTGGCGGCTGGCCCGATCCTGGGCCGGCAACAGCTGGAAGAACCTGCGCAACGGCCCGCGCCTGACCGATTTGAAGGTGCTTCTGGCCCTGCCGGAGATCGTCCGCATCGGGCGGAAGCACCGGGCGCCGGTCAGTGTGGAGGCCTATAACCGCTGGCTGCATCTGGCGAAGACCGCGGCTCCGGCCAGCGCTCCCCCCGCGGACAAGCCCGTCAGCCGGGCTGCATCCCGCCCAGTTGCAGCAGAACGGCCCAGCCCAGCACGATCAGATTGACGGTCAGCGTCATTGCCATGCCCGGTGCCCGCGCGAAGGGATGCACCAGATAGCCCGCCCAGAACAGCAGCCGCCCCAGCACGAACAGCCCGGTCGCCACCACCGCGGCCCCCAGCGAGGGCTGCGGCAGGGTGGCGACCAGGGCGGCCAGTGCCGGGACGAAGATGGCGGACTGCTCCACGCTGTTGGCCAGCACCCGCTGGCAGACGCGCTGGCCGCGCGACTCGGGATCCTCGATCGGATTGAAGGCCTGGGTGCGGCCGCGCATCGCCATCACGCCGACGACCATGCCGAACAGCAGCAGCGCCGGCCACAGCGCCAGCCGGGCCCACAGCGCCATCCGTGCGCCGGGCGCGTTCAGCCCCATCGGCGGCGCCACCAGCGACAGCAGCAGGACGAACAGCAGCGCGGTCACGACGACCGACGCCCCGTTCAGCATCAGGGCGCCGCGGAGCAGGGATTTGCGCCGGCGGGAGGCGCGTTGCTGAAGGCTGCTGTCGGACATCGGGGCGGGGCTCCGTCGAAGGGCGGGGATTCGACAAAGGCGCCGTCCCTTCCCATCTGGAAAAGACGGCGCTCTGTCCTTTCGACCAATAACGGCCCAGTCCGTGATTTGGATCAAGGCTTGGACGCCGCCTCGGGTGTCCCCTACCGGTGTGACCTAGGGGCGACCGCAGTGGCGGAGATGTTGTCAGTCACTCTTTTCGCTACCATGTTGTAACCATCTGCTTCACCATGTGGGTGAACGCGGGGATCTCGATGGTGGAGGGCCTATGATGGATCTCGTTCTGCTGGGTGGTGCGGTGGCGACGGCTGCGGCGTTGGCCGGTCTGATCGCCACGATGCCGACACCCAAACCGATTCCGATCCGCGTCCGCGACCGGCGCCGCCAGCGGCGCTGACGTCACCGGCCCCCCGACCCCGGTCGGGGATCGGCGGACCGGACTGTCATCGGGAAATTTCAGGCCAATCAGCGATCCAGATCGCGGATCGCGCGGTTCAACTCGAATTCCTTCGAGGCGACGTAGGCTTCCATCCCGACGATCCGCTTCTCCATGTCGCGGAAGCGCTGGGTCAGACCGGCGAGCGTGCGGTCGGGCTTGGTCGACACCGTGCGCCAGAACGCCTCTTCCTCGGCATCGCGGTACAGCTGCGGCGGCCGCACCGGCAGCACGATCAGCGCGATCACGTAGGCGATCACCAGCGGCACCGAAAAGAAGAACAGGGCGACCAGCATCGCCAGCCGGACGACGCCCGGCTGCATCCCGAAGTAATCGGCGATGCCCGTGCATACCCCACCCAGCACCCCGCGCTGCGGGTCGCGGTAGAGCCGGTGCGGATTCGGCGAGTCGTAGGGGGACGCGCGGTCCATGACTCCTCCCAAGAATTGAATGACACAGCCTGAAAAGGCGCGCTACAGCCGGCAAA
Organism: Azospirillum sp. 11R-A; assembly: GCF_049472615.1. NCBI lineage: Bacteria > Pseudomonadati > Pseudomonadota > Alphaproteobacteria > Rhodospirillales > Azospirillaceae > Azospirillum > Azospirillum sp. 11R-A. The sequence continues at coordinate 537,314 of NZ_JBCEBL010000001.1, forward strand.
CCACCGTAAAAGCCGCCGTCACAGCTTGTTGCGCCAGTTCGGCGCCTCGGCGTCCAGCACACGTTCCAGCGCATGGACGCGGGTCTCCAGCCGGTTGGAGATTTCCCACAGTTCGGCCAGAAGCCGTTCGTCCTGCGCGGACAGCCCGCGCTGCGAGCGCCATTTGGTGATGTAGTGGAAGACGATCCAGACCGGCGCCACCACCACCAGGAACAGCACCGCAAGGACGAAACCCAGGAACCCCATGGTCGTCGGGCCTTCTTATTGTCGTGAGGGGAGTGGGCGGGGCGTCACCGCCCCACCCCGGCAGCCGGGTCCGATCCGCCCTCAGCCGTTGCGGCGGGCGGCGATGCGGGCCTTCAGCGCCGCCAGATCCTCTTCGACCTTCTGGCTCGCCTCAAGCTCGGCAATCTCCTCGGTCAGGCTCTTGGTCCGGCCGATGTCGTAGGACTCGACGCGGCCCTCCAGCTCGTCCAGGTTGCGTTCGACCTGCTCGAAGCGCGACAGCGCCTCGTTGATGCGCTCGTCATGCAGGGCGCCGCGCACCTTGACGCGGTTGGCCGCGGTCTGAGTGCGGGCGACCAGCGCCTTCTCACGGGCCTTGGCATCGGTCAGCTTGGCCTGCAGGCGGCCGATGTCCTCGTTGGCCTTGGACAGGGCGGCCTCGACCTGCACCAGCTGTTCGGTCAGCGTGTCGGCCTGTTCGGCGACCTTCGACTTGGCGATCAGGGCGCCCTTGGCGAGATCCTCGCGGCCGGCGGTCAGCGCCACTTCGGCCTTGCGGTCCCATTCATCGCGCTCGCGGCGCAGATCGGCGACGCGGCGTTCGATCTCCTTCTTCTCCGCGATGATCTTGACGGTGGAGGAGCGCACCTCGACCAGCGTGTCCTCCATCTCCTGGATGATCAGGCGGATCAGCTTCTCCGGCTCCTCGGCGCGGTCGAGCAGGGAGTTGAGGTTCGACTGCACGATGTCGGTCAGGCGCGAAAAGATGCTCATGATACGTGTCCCGTCAATCAGCCGAGGATGGCGCCGGCGACGATGCCGGCGAAGAAGAACAGCCAGCTTTCGGCCGGCCGGGTGGCGAGATAGTTGCGCACGCGGCGCGCCAGCGGGCGCCCCTGCGAAGCGTTGAAGCGGTCACCGCCGTAGCGGCGGCGGAAATCGCTGAAGTCGCTCATGGATGACCTCCTTGCCATGACAGAGCTATCGCAACCGCCGTGCCAATTCCGCCGAAAGGCAACGAACCCCTTGAAGCGCTTGGGCGTTCGGCGCTCCGGACCAGCAGGACCCATCCGTTGCCGTATCGCCATTCAGGCGATATTATCGCAAGATCAGCGAACTGATGGCGAAATCAACGATGACGGTCACTCCGCCCTCCCTCCTCGGCGAATCGCCGGCCTTCCTCGCCACGCTGACCCATGTGTCGCGGGTGGCGCCACTGGAGCGGCCGGTGCTGGTGATCGGGGAGCGCGGGACCGGCAAGGAGTTGATCGCCGCCCGGCTGCACTACCTGTCGCAGCGGTGGGACCGTCCCTTCATCAAGATGAACTGCGCGGCCCTGCCGGAGTCGCTGCTGGATTCGGAGCTGTTCGGGCATGAGGCCGGGGCCTTCACCGGCGCCACCCGCCGGCAGATCGGCCGGATCGAGCAGGCGGACGGCGGCACCCTGTTCCTCGACGAGATCGCAACCGCCTCTCCCGCCGTTCAGGAAAAGCTGCTGCGCGCCGTCGAGTATGGCGAGATCGAGCGGGTGGGCGGCCGCACCGCCACCGTCGATGTCCGGGTTGTCGGCGCCACCAACGCCGACCTGCCGGCGCTGGCCGCCGCCGGCCGCTTCCGCGCCGACCTGCTGGACCGGCTGGCCTTCGACGTGGTGACCCTGCCGCCGCTGCGCGCCCGCCCCGACGACATCCCGCCGCTGGCCGAGCATTTCGCGCTGGGCATGATCCGCGAGCTGCAACGCCCGCTGTTCCCCGGCTTCACCGATGCGGCACTCGACCGGCTATGCGGCCATGACTGGCCCGGCAACGTGCGCGAGCTGCGCAACGCGGTGGAGCGCTCCGTCGCCGCCGCCGATCCCGACGAGCCGCTCGACCACATCGTCCTCGATCCCTTCGAGTCGCCCTGGCGTCCGGCCGTGGCCCCGACCGCCCGTCCGGAGGCCGCCCGTCAGGACATAGCGTCCCCCCAGGCGAAAGCCCCCGCCCCCACCTTCGACGGCGGCATCCTCGATCAGGTCCGCACCTTCGAAGCGTCGATCCTGCGCGACGCGCTGGAGCGCAATCGCTTCAACCAGCGCCAGACCGCCGAGGCTCTCGGGCTGGGCTACCATCAGCTGCGCGGCATGCTGAAGAAGCATGGGCTGATCCCGCCAGCCCATCTGCGACCTTAGGCCGTCCCCGGACCGTCCGTTTCCCGTGTTATACCGGGTGCCCAACCGCCGGGAGAGCGGTTCGTCACGCTACGGGATGGGGAGCAGCACGATGGCCACCAGCATGTCCGGTCCAGTCATTTCAGGTCTCGAGGTCCGCGGTCCGATCAATCCCGGTTTCGAGGAGATCCTGACGCCGGAGGCGATGGCCTTCCTGGCGGAGCTGGAAGGGCGCTTCGGCGGCGAACGGCTGCGGCTGCTGAATGTGCGAACCAAGCGGCAGGCTTTGCTTGACCAGGGCCACAAGCCCGACTTCCCGCCGGAAACCCGCGCGATCCGCGACGCCGACTGGACGATCAGCCCGCTGCCCGTCGACCTGCTCGACCGCCGGGTGGAGATCACCGGACCGGTCGACCGCAAGATGGTCATCAACGCGCTGAACAGCGGCGCCAAAGTCTTCATGGCCGATTACGAGGATGCCACCTGCCCAACCTGGACCAATCTGGTCGAGGGGCAGATCAACATCCGCGACGCGGTGCGCCGGACCATCACCCACGAGGATCCCGTCAGCGGGAAGAAATACCGCCTCGGCGACAGGACCGCGGTGCTGAAGGTCCGGCCGCGCGGCTGGCATCTGGAGGAGCGCCATGTGCTGATGGACGGCGAGCCGATGTCGGGCGCGCTGTTCGATTTCGGCCTGCATGTCTTCCACAACGCGCACGAGCTGCTGGCGCGCGGCAGCGGCCCCTACTTCTACCTGCCCAAGCTGGAAAGCCATTTCGAGGCGCGGCTGTGGCGTGAGGTCTTCCTGGTGGCGGAGGAGTATCTCCACCTGCCGCATGGTTCGATCAAGGCGACGGTGCTGATCGAGACCATCCTCGCCGCCTTCGAGATGGACGAGATCCTCTATGAACTGCGCGAGCATTCCGCCGGCCTGAACTGCGGGCGCTGGGACTATATCTTCAGCTTCATCAAGAAGTTCCGCAAGGACCCCGCCGCCGTCATGCCCGACCGGGCGGAGGTGACGATGGCCACCCCCTTCCTGTCGGCCTACAGCCAGCTGGCGATCCGCACCTGCCACCGCCGCGGCGCGCCGGCCATCGGCGGCATGGCCGCCTTCATCCCGGTGAAGGACAACCCGGAGGCCAACGAGGTCGCCTTCTCCCGCGTGCGCGCCGACAAGGAGCGCGAGGCGTCCAACGGCCATGACGGCACCTGGGTCGCCCATCCCGGACTGGTCCCGGTGGCGCGCGAGGTGTTCGACGCCTACATGCCGACGCCGAACCAGATCGCCCGCAAGCGCACCGACGTGACCGTCACCGCCGCAGACCTGCTGGCGGTGCCCGCCGGGCCGAAGACCGAGGCGGGCCTGCGCAACAATGTGGCGGTCGGCATCGGTTATATCGAGGCATGGCTGCGCGGCCAGGGCTGCGTCCCGCTGTTCAACCTGATGGAGGACGCCGCCACGGCGGAGATCAGCCGCACCCAGGTCTGGCAGTGGGTCCACACCGGCACCGCGCTGGACGACAGTCAGGCCGTGACGCTGGATCTGATCGACCGCATCGTCGCCGAAGAGCTGTCGGCCTGGGAAACCCGCGTCGGCGCCGATGCCTATGCCAAGGGTCGCTACGCCGACGCCGCGTCCCTGTTCCGCGATCTGGTGGCGCGAGAGGACTTCACCGACTTCCTGACCCTGCCGGCCTATGAGCGCGTGGTGGCGGAGGGGGCGTAAAGGGACAACGCGGCAGGGGGACGCAGCGCCCCCTACCCCACCCGCCCCAGCCGGACCGTCAGCGGCCAGCGGATCCGCCGCTCCGTTTCCGGATCGCCCCACAGCGGCACGATCTCCTCGGCAAAATCCTCCAGCGGATTGCCGCCCAGCGCCCTGGTCGCCGCCTTCACCCCCGACCATGTGTTCATGTAGCCGAGCAGCCGCGCCAGCGGCCACACCGCCTCCATCGCCAGCGGCGGCACGGGCAGTTCCGGAAACGGGAAGTCCATGCCACGATAGCCCTCGATCACCTTCCAGCGGTCGGCCGGCCAGTACGGTCCCAGCGTGCCGTTGTGGAATCGCTCCACCACCGGGTCCAGCACGGGATCGTCCAGCCACTGCCGGCCATAGCAGACGAGCGCCACCGCCGCCCCCGGCTTCGCCACCCGCCGCACCTCGGCATAGAAGCGTCCGAGGTCGAACCAGTGCGCCGCCTGCGCCGCGACGATCAGGTCGCAGCAGCCGTCGGGCAGGCCGCTTTCCTCCGCCGGGGCGACGGCATAGCGAACGTGATCGTGCGCTTCAGCCTGGGCGATCTGCTCGGCGCTGGCGTCGGTGGCCTGGACCGCCGCGAAGTGGCCGGCCAACGCCACGGAGAACTGCCCGTTGCCGCAACCGACGTCCCAGGCCAGCCCGCGCGCCGGCGCCGCATCGGCCAGGGCGGCGGCCAATCCGGGCGGATAGGTCGGCCGGAACGCGCGGTAATCACCGGCATGGCCGGAAAAATGGTCCTTGAAGGAAGGCGAGGGGAAGGAAGGCGGGGGGAAGGAACGCATGGGATGGGATCGCCTCGATCAACCGGGACAACGATTAGGCTTGGAATTTCCCGGGCGATGAGGATAAACCCTGTGGGTTCGTCGCGGAACCCTTCCCAGGGTGACCCGCACCTTTCCGCTGTGGCGCAGGCGCGCCGGGCGTGCTACCAAGCGCGCGATTTTTCGTGCGCCTCGCCAACCACCTGTGTCCGGCATGCAGACCTTCCTGGAATTCGAAAAGCCCATCGCCGAGCTTGAAGGCAAGATCGAGGAGTTGCGGCACCTGACCAACGCCGGCGACATCAACATCGCCGACGAGGTCGCCAAGCTGCAGTCCAAGGTCGACAAGCTCCTGCGGCAGACCTACGCCAAGCTCACGCCCGCGCAGAAGGTACAGGTGGCCCGCCACCCCAACCGGCCGCACTGCCTGGACTATGTGCATGGCCTGATCGAGGACTTCACGCCGCTGGCCGGCGACCGCCATTTCGCCGAAGACCGCGCGGTCATCGGCGGTCTGGGTCGCTTCCGCGGCCGGTCCGTGGTGGTGATCGGCCAGGAAAAGGGCAACGACACCGAAACGCGCGTCCGCCACAATTTCGGCATGGCGAAGCCGGAAGGCTACCGCAAGGCCCAGCGCCTGATGGATCTGGCCGACCGCTTCAAGCTGCCGGTCGTCTCGCTGGTCGACACCGCCGGCGCCTTCCCCGGTGTCCAGGCGGAGGAGCGCGGCCAGGCCGAGGCCATCGCCAAGAGCATCGAGCGCTGCCTGCGGTTGAACGTGCCGATGGTCGCCTCGGTCATCGGCGAAGGCGGCTCGGGCGGCGCCATCGCGATTGCCACCGCCGACCGCGTGCTGATGCTGGAACACGCAATCTATTCGGTGATCTCGCCGGAAGGCTGCGCGTCGATCCTGTGGCGCAGCTCCGACATGGCGGGCGAGGCGGCCATCGCGCTGCGCCTGATCAGCCAGGATCTGAAGGAGCTGGGCGTCATCGACCATGTGGTGAGCGAGCCCATCGGCGGCGCCCACCGCGACCCGGCCGAGACGATCAGGAAGCTGGGCGACTGCATCGAGGAGTCGCTGGGCGAGCTGGACGGGCTGGACGGCGTCACCCTGCGCGCCAAGCGCCGCGAGAAGTTCCTGGAGATGGGGCAGAAGGGGCTGGGCTGAGGCCCGGCCCTTTCCCGCCTCTCCATTCCTCTACCCTTTTCCACCCCTCCCCGCGTTCGGCCCGCTCCTCGGTCGAGCGGGGCGGGGAATGGATGAGGCAGCGGGCGCCATCGCCCCGCACCCTGCTCCCTACAGCAGGAACACCGACGCCAGCCCGAGGAACGCCAGGAACCCGACGACGTCCGTCACCGTCGTCAGGAACACCGCGCTCGACACCGCCGGGTCCACCCCCAACTTTTCCAGCCCCAGCGGGATCAGGGCACCGCTCAGGCCCGCCACGACCAGATTGATGATCATGGCGAGCCCGATGACGACGCCGATCAGAGGGCCGTACCAGACCAGCGCGATCAGCCCGACCATCACGGCGAAGATACCGCCGTTGATCAGCCCGACCAGCAGCTCCTTCCCCACCACGCGCATCGCGTTGGCCGACGACAGGTCGTGAGTCGCGAGCGCGCGGACGACGACGGCCAGCGTCTGGGTGCCGGCATTGCCGCCCATCGAGGCGACGATGGGCATCAGCACCGCCAGCGCCACGATCTGCTCGATGGTGCCCTCGAACAGCGAGATGACGCCCGACGCCAGGAAAGCGGTGCCGAGGTTGATGGTCAGCCAGCCGACACGGCTGCGGGCGATGTCGCCGATGCCGCTGAACACGCCGGTGTCGCCCGACCCGCTCAGCTTGCGCAGGTCGTCGTCCGCCTCCTCGTCGATGATGCGGACGACGTCGTCGACGGTGATGACGCCGATCAGCCGGCCGGCGGCATCGACCACCGGGGCCGAGACCAGGGCATATTGCCGGAACAGGTTCGCCACCTCCTCCCGCTCCATGGTGGCGGGGATGGCGTCGACCTCGCCGGTCACCAGATCGGCGATGCGCACGGCCCGGCGCTGGCGCAGCAGGCGCGACAGCGGCACGGCCCCGACCACCCGGTGCATCGGGTCTACGATGAAGATGTCGTAGAAATCCTCCGGCAGCGTGTCGGTCGCCGCCCGGACGAAGTCGATGGTCTTGCCGACCGTCCAGAATTCCGGCACCGCGACCAGCTCGCGCTGCATCATGCGGCCGGCGCTGTCCTCGTCGTAGGTCAGGTTCTCCTGGACCAGGGCGCGTTCGGCGTCGGGCAGCTTCGCCAGGATCTGCGCCCGCGTCTCCGCGTCCAGATCCTCGATCAGTTCCACCGCATCGTCGGTGTCGAGGTCGGCGACGGCGTCGGCCAGTTCCTGCGGCTCGAACCGCCCGATCAGCGATTCGCGCAGGTCCGGGTTCAGGTAGGACAGCACCTCGCCGTCCAGCTCGGTGGGGAGCAGGTCGATCAGGTCGGCGCGCTCGGCCGGCTCCGCCTGTTCGATCAGGTCGGCGATGTCGGCGGCATGCAGCCCGTCCAGCCGCGCCAGCACGGCATCGCGCTCGCGGGCGCGCAGCAGGCCGGCGATCTCCTCCACGAAGTCCGGCTCGACGCCATAGCGGCGTTCGTCCTCCACCTCCTGGGCATGGCCATGGGGGTTGGCGGCGCTGTCCGTCCGCGGAACCGGTGCATGGGGATCGGTGTGCATGCCGGCACCCTCCCTTCGACGATGCAATCCCCGGATGCCGAGCCGGAATGCCAGAGGTCCCGCGGCGAGGGAACGGCGGCAAGGGAAAGGCTGACACCTCCGCGACATCGGACGGTGGCCGGCGGCGTTCAGGGTTTGCGGGTTGTGGAAGCCTTCCGGCCGGTTCCGGAGGCCCGCTGCACAGGAGCGGGACCGGTGTCGGCGGAAGCGACCCCGACATAGAGGCGTCGCCCCGGTTTGTCCAGCCCGCTTCGGCACCGGCCGGCCGGTTCCGCCGCTTTTGCCACCATACCCTTGCACCGCCGCAACCCTTCATGCTCCCATGGGCCGGCGGCGCATCGCAGGCGCCGCATCATGGGGAGAGGGACTGGACGGGCCGATGGAGTATGCCTTCACCACTGTCGACGGTTGCGACGGCATCCTGTTGTCCGGCCGCTGCACCTATGAGGATGGCAACCGCTTCCATGACATGCTGCGCGACTGGGATTTCGCAGCCAACCCGGTGGTCCGGCTCGACCTGCGTTTCGTCACCTTCATCGATTCCGCCGCCATCGGGATGATGTTCATCCTGGCCAACCGCTGCCGGGAGGCCGGCGGCCACATCGTCGCCAGCGGCGCACCCCCTCATATCGTCCGCGCGCTGCGCCGCGCCGCGCTGGACCGCTACATCGAGTTCCACTGAAAAAGACGAAAAGCTGAAAAGACGACGGGCGGCGCCGTACCGTGCGCCGCCCGTCGTCTTTTCAACTCCCGAGATCGATCCGTCAGGGCCGATCAGGTCGGGTTCGGGACCGCAGCGGCCGCCTCGACGCCGAGCTTGGCGCGGGCCAGGCTGTTCAGCGCCTCGGTATCGGCGAAGAGGTAGCCCTTTTCGATCAGCTTGGACGTGTAGCTCTTGTTGTAGAGAAACGCGGCGATGATGCTGGAAATGTTACCGGTGAAGAAGGCCAGCAGCGTCAGGAGAAGCCCCATTCCCCAGTCGCCGCGGAACAGGGCGGGAAAGCCGCCGAAGAACAGCGTGGTCCAGCTGAACCCGACCAGCCCCTTCTTGGTAAGCCCCGTCTGCGGGTGCTTCATCATCACGACAGTCGCCATCAAATCCCCCATGCAATCCGTATCTTGAATGGTTTGGCGTATCGCCATCCATTCCGTCTTTCGCAGCGCAGGATATTACCACTTTCGATAAGCAGCAAGAGCAGTCCAGATGAATCCTGGCCAAATCATTCTCTTCCGGCATCATTTTGACGATGACATTTTCTTTATATTATCAAAGGCGATATTAAATACTGCGCCATCTCATGAAAGCACCGGCTGCCCGCCAGCCGCAGTGGATATCCCGGCAACGGCGGCGAGGATCGGCGGCAAGGATTGGCGGGAGGGGGCACCCCGAAGCCTCTGCCCCTGACCCGGATGGCGCCTTCCGATGCTCCGTTGACCGCCCTTGTCATGAAACCGCAACACTTTCCTCCGCCCCCATCCACCAGAGGAGACGCCGTGTGGAGTCGCTGCATCGCCTCGACCAGACGCTGCTGCTCTGGCTGAACCAGTTTGCCGGGCACAGCGCGGCCTTGGACATGGCGGTGCGCGGGATCGCCAACATCTATCTGGTCAAGCTCGGCCTGTTCAGCGCGGCGCTGTGGTGGCTCTGGTTCCGCCGGGAGGACACGCAGGGCGGACGCCGGCTGGTGGTGGACGCCATCGCCGCCGTGGTGCTGGCGGTGGCGGCATCCATTCTGATCCAGGCGGTGATGCCCGCCCGGCCCCGACCGCTGCACGACGCCGGCCTGCCCTTCGTCCCGCCCATCGGCCAGAGCCGCGAGGCGCTGAAGAACTGGAGTTCCTTCCCCAGCGACAATGCCGCCCTGGGCTTCGCACTGGCCGCCACCTTCGTCCGCGCCTCCCGCCCGTGGGGACTGCTGGCCTGCCTGTGGGCGGCACTGGCGATCTCCCTGCCGCGGGTCTATCTCGGCCTGCACTACCCCGGCGACGTCACCGGCGGCGCGCTGCTGGGCATCCTCAGCGCCGTGGCGGTTGCCCGGCTGCTGCCGATGGACGGCGCCCACCGGCTGGTCGCCTGGATCGAGGAACGCTGGCGCCCCTGGTTCTACAGCGGCGCCTTCCTGGCGATCTACGAGATGATGGTGCTGTTCGAAGATGTCCGCCGCGCCGCAGGCGGAGCATCGAAGCTGCTGCACGCGCTGGCCGGCTAGAACCCGGCAAGGCCCGGACACGAAAAAGCCCGCTCGGTCTTGCGACCTGCGGGCCTTTCGTCTTTCCCGTATCCCCGGGATGGTCCCATCTGCATGGGAGAGTGGTGCGGTCGAGAAGACTCGAACTTCCACGGGTTGCCCCACAGCGACCTCAACGCTGCGCGTCTACCAATTCCGCCACGACCGCATCAGGCTGGTAGTCCCCGACGCTCGCTTGCGCGCCTCATCGGGTGGAGCGGGTAGATATCAGCTTCCCGACGGTCGATCAAGCGCTACAATCATCTTCTGCGAAGAAAAATTCGGAACGGCCCTCCGGCCGGTCCCACGAGACCCTTGCCGGCACCGCCGCCCATAGCGCCAGAGACCCCATCGAATGACCTCCCCCACCAGCCAGCCAGCCAGCCTTTCCGCCAGCCAGCCCGACAGTTGCCCCCCGCGCCAGCCGATCGAGTGGCGCATCTCCGACCAGCCCGTGCCCTACCCCGACGCCATCGCCGAGATGGAGGCGCGCGTCGAGGCGATCCGCGCCGGCACGGCACCGGAACTGGTCTGGCTGCTGGAACATCCGCCGCTCTACACCGCCGGCACCAGCGCGCGCGACGAGGATCTGCTGGAGGCCGACCGTTTCCCCGTCTACCGCAGCGGCCGCGGCGGCCAGTACACCTATCACGGGCCGGGACAGCGGGTTGCCTACGTCATGCTGGACCTGAAGGCGCGCGGCGCCGACATCCGCGGCTTCGTCCGCGATTTGGAGGAGTGGATCGTCCGCACGCTCGCCTCCTTCAACATCAAGGGCGAGCGGCGCGAGGGGCGCGTCGGCATCTGGGTCGACAAGCAGCCCTATGGCGGGCTGAAGGGGCAGGAGGACAAGATCGCCGCCATCGGCGTGCGGGTGCGCCGCTGGGTCAGCTTCCACGGCATCGCCCTGAACGTCGAGCCGGACCTGTCCCATTTCGGCGGCATCGTCCCCTGCGGCATCGCCGAGCATGGCGTCACCTCCATCGTGGCGCTGGGCCAGCTGGTGACGATGGAGGATGTGGACTCGGCCCTGATCGCGGCCTGGCCGGAGGTGTTCGGCGGCCCGCTGCGGGGCGGGGAGGAAGCCTAATACTTCTTGAACCCGCCGGCGGCCGGGGTGGCGGCCTGGTTGCCGGCGGGGTTCACCCGCGGATCCTTGTTGTCCATCGACTGCACGGTGCAGTTGGTCGAATCGCCGTTGCGGAACAGATAGATCTTCTTGCGGTCGGCCTTCTTGCCGGGGTCGCGCAGGTTCAGCCCATGGCCGAAGGCGACGCCAAGCACCTCGCCCTTGTAATAGGCGCGGAAGCGCATCGGCTCGATCTCGCCGAAGCGCAGGGCGGCGCAATCCTTGCTCAGCTCCTTCTCGAAGGTACCGGCCTTGCGCCAGTCCTCCTTGGAGCGGATCGTCATCCATTGCGACGGCAGCGCATACTGCACGATGGGCGGCGCGATGGGCAGGTTGCCGCCCGGCTGCGGCGGCGCCTGATGGCCGGGCTCCGTCCGCTCCAGCGCACCGGCCAGCGCCGGGGCGGCTCCCGGCAGCACCAGTGCGCACAAGCACAGGACCGCCAGGGACCGCACATCAAATCCGGACATCGAACCCACGCTCCTTCCCCTCGCCCGCCACATTGCCCACCGCATCGCCAGACGGCCGCTCCTTTGCCGGCTTGCGTTCGGGCGGTGCGGGGGCGACCGCCTCTCCCAGCCGGCCGGAAAGCGTCAGCGACAGCTCCATTGCCCCGCCATCGGCAGGCGCACCCAAGGGCGACAGCGTCACCGTGCCTTCCAGCCCCTGCGGCGGCGCGGCCATCGCCGCGGTCAGCATCTCCATCACCCGGCCCAGATCGTCGATGGCGATCCGGTCGGTCTCGACCGTCAACCCCTTGCCCGGCCGTATGGCGGAGCGGAGGGCGCCGAGCATGGCCGCCAGCCCCTCCCCCTTCTCCTCAGCCGGCACCCGCGCCAGCGCAAGAGCCGTACCGTCCAACCGCAAGCCCGCCGTCCCATCGCCCAGGACAAGGCCGATCCCGCTCAGTTCGACCGCCACCTCCTGCCGGACATCGTCTGCCAAGGGCCGCAACGCGCCGGCCGGACCATCCAGCGCCGCGACGGCTACCCGGCGCTCGGCATCGCCGAAGCGGGCGGCCAGTGCCGCCTCCGCCGCCGTGGCCTCGCCCCCGTCCATCCCGAAGGCGGTCAGCAGCCGCCCCAGATCGCGCGCCAGCGCCCGGATCGCTGGTTCCAGCCGGTCGGCAAGATCATCATCACCCGCCGGAGCTTGGAACGGGCGTGCCGGCGCATCCTCCACCGCCGCCGGCCCCAGGCTGAGACGGACGGCGGGGTCGTGCCCCGGCACAGTGGAGGATTTCGGAGCCGGGGCGGCCCCCGGCTTGCGGCCAGCCTTGTCCCCAGCCTTGTCCTTGGCCTTCGCCGCCTTGGCGAAGACACCGGTGAGCATGGCCTTCATCCCGGCCACATCCGATTTGCTGGCGGTCATCCCGGCCGTCGCCCCTCAACCACAAGGCCCAAAAACCCGCGTCCACCGCCAGCATGCCGCCGTCATGGTTAGCGGAAGGCTAACGCGGGGCTCACGCCGTCGGCCGCTGCTCGAATCCGGCCATGCCCGGATCCTGCTCCGGTTCGGACACCACGTCGCGGACGATTGCCGACGGCGGACCGCGGCGGCAGTCCTCCAGCATGCGGTCGACGGCGTCGGCGGGACCGGCGAACAGGGCCTCCACCGTGCCGTCGCTGCGGTTGCGCACCCAGCCGGTCAGGCCGAGCGCGCCGGCCCTGTCGACGGTCCAGCCGCGATACCACACCCCCTGCACCTTGCCCTGGATGCGGACACGCACCGCCTTCCGGTCGTCAGCGCTCATGCGGCGCCATCCTTTGCCACGTTGCGCCTGCCCTGCTCCTCGTCCAGCAGGGCCTTGCGCGACAGTTTTCCGATCATGGTCTTGGGCAGCTCCTGGCGGAATTCCACGACTTTCGGCATCTCGATGGGCGACAGCTTGTCCTTCAGGAAGGCGATCAGCGCCTCGGCGGTCAGGCTCTGGCCGTCGTCCAGCCGGACATAGGCCTTGACCGTCTGGCCGCGATACTCGTCCGGCACGCCGGCCACCACGCATTCGGCGACGGCGGGGTGCAGGTAGATCGCCTCCTCCACATTGCGGGGATAGACGTTGAAACCGCTGCACAGGATCATGTCCTTGATGCGGTCGACGATGGTGGTGTAGCCGTCCTCGTCCATGATCCCGACATCGCCGGTGTGCAGCCGTCCGTCGATCAACGTCTGTGCCGTTTCGGCCGGGCGGCGCCAATAGCCCTTCATCACCTGCGGCCCGCGGATGCAGACCTCGCCCTTCTCGCCGGGGGGCAGGACGCGGCGCGGCTCCTCCAGGCTGACGATCTCGATGATCGTGCCGGGCAGCGGCAGGCCGATGGAGCCCTTCTTATCGCTGTGCAGCACCGCCGGGTTCACCGTCGCGACGGGCGAGCATTCCGACAGTCCATAGCCTTCCACCAGCGTGCAGCCGGTGGTGCGCTCGAACGCCTCCTTCACCTCCAGCGGCAGCGGCGCCCCGCCCGACATGCAGAAGCGGATGGAAGACAGGTCGTAGTCCTTCAAGTGCTTGTGATGGTTGATCGCCGTGTAGATGGTCGGCACCGCCGGGAACAGGGTGATCCGCTCCTTCTGCAAGGTGCGCATCACCTGCTCCAGTTCGAAGCGCGGCAGCAGGATGATCTCCGCCCCCAGATGCAGGCCGAAATTCATCACCGCGGTCATGGCGAAGACATGGAACAGCGGCAGCACGCCCAGCATGCGCTCCTGCCCGTCTTCCGCGCCGCCCTCCCCCGGCTTGCGCTCCTTGGCCGCGTACCAGGTCGCGCACTGGATGGTGTTGGCGTAGAGGTTGGCGTGGGTCAGCATCGCGCCCTTCGGCACGCCGGTGGTGCCGCCGGTGTATTGCAGAACCGCCACGTCCTCGCGCGCATCGATGGCGACCGGGCTCGGCCGGCCGTCGTTGGCGATCAGCCTGGCAAAGGGGATGTGGCGGTCGTCGCGCGGGATCGCCGCGATCTCCGCCTTCTTGGCGATGGGGAACAGCCAGTTCTTCGGGAAGGGCAGGATATCGGCCATGCGGCAGATCACCAGCCGCTTCAGCCCGGTCTCGGCCAGCATCCGCGCCATCTTGTCATAGAGCAGCTTCAGGTCCAGCGTGACCATCAGGTCGATGTCGCTGTCGCCGATCTGGTGGACCAGTTCGCGTTCGGCATAGAGCGGGTTGAAGTTCACCACCGTGCCGCCGGCCTTCAGGATAGCGAAGAAGGCGACGACATAATAGGGCGTGTTGGGCAGGAACAGCCCGACCCGCGTCCCCTTCCCCACCCCGATGGCCTGGAAGCCGCGGGCGGCGCGGTCGACCAGCCGGCCCAACTCACGGTAGCTGGTGCGCTTGCCGAGGAAATTCAGGCAGGGCCTGTCGCCATGGCGGGCTACCGCCCCCTCCAGCAGTTCGGTCAGCGGCCGGACCGGGATCGGCATGCCCCAGTCCACCGTCGGCGGGTACGAGGCCAGCCATGGATAATCGGGCAGCTTGCGGACGGCATCTCCCATCGCGCGGTTCCTCCCCCATTGGTTCTTGCTCCCGGTTGCCGGTTTCGTCCGGCACCGTCTTCTCCCCCAAGCCTACGCCGGGAAGCGGGGAATTGTCCCCTGGAGAGGAGATGGGATCGCGATACCCCTGAACAAGCAGGCCATGAACAAGCGGAGGATGTGGTGCCGCGCTCCCTTATCGACTGCGCAGCCGGTGCAGCACCTCCACCGCCATCCATTCGGCGAGGTTGCCGTCCTCGCCATCCAGAAAGACGGCGACGGAGACCGGGACCGGCCCCGGCGCGTGGTAGGCCGCCGGCGTCACCCCCGGACCGCCGCCGGTGTGGCCCCAGTAAGGACCGGCCGCCGGATCAAGCTCCACCATCATCCCCAGCCCATAGGATGGCTCGACCCAGGGACGCCCGCCCATCGGCCCGCCGACCGGCAGCCCATCGCGCATCCGCCGCAGCAACAGGCCCGGCAGATACTCCTCGGTCAAACCATGAACGAAGCGGCAGGCGTCCGCCGCCGTCATCGCCACCACCCCATGCGATACCCAGCCGGGATGATAGGCCTCCGCCACCGCGGCCCCGCCGAAGGCCGGGCTCGGCCCGAAGAACAGCCCGTCGAGGTCGGCGCGGTCACGCAGCAGCGACGCACTGGCGAGGCCGAGCGGCGCGAAGACCTCGCGCCCCAGAACCTCGGCGAGCGAAGCGCCGCCCGCCCGCTCCAGCAGCCGGCCGATCAGCAGATAGCCGATGTTGGAATAGGCGAAGCTGCCGACCGGCGGCCCCTCCAGTCCGCAGCGGGCCAGGAACTCGTCGCCGCTCCAAGGCGCCGCACCCGCGGCGACGGCGGCGTGATAGTCGGCCTGTCCGCCATAATCGGGCAGTCCGGCACGATGGGTCAGGATTTGCGCCACGGTGACCGACCCCGGCCGCCCGGCCAGTTCCGGCAGCCAGCGCTCCGCCGGCCCATCCAGCTCGACCACGCCGCGGGCGACCAGCCGCAGCACGGCGGCGGCGAGAATGGTCTTGGTCAGGCTGTAGACCAGGGCGCGCCGGTCGGCCAAATCCTCGCCCGCCGCCCCGCTATGCGTCCCCTTCCACCGCAGCACCAGCGTCCGCACCGGTTCCGCATCGGCGCCCCGGCCGCGGGCGATGGCGACGAGCGCCGTGGAAGCCGGGGCCGGGCTTGCGCTGTCCTCCTCCAGCAGGCCGGCGAGCGCCACGGTCAGCACCGCCAATCCGGGATCCGCCCCGGCCGCCCCGTTCCTGTCCTTACCCATCGCCTGTCCGCTCCCCGCCGCCGTTTCCGTTTGTCATCACAGATAAGAAGGCCGTCGGCCGGCAAATGAAAATCCGGTCCGATCCTACTGGGGCGCCCCTCAACTGTCCCATTAACCATAGCCGGCCGCTGACGCACCCCACGAGTTGAGCTATCCTGATGCGATCGCCCGTGTGGAGGGCCGCGCCATGCCCGTGATGGACGCCGACCAGCGCCGTAAACTGGAAGATCAGCTGCTTCGCAAGGCGGAGGAGGCGGCCCGGATCCTGCGCCGGGAGGCGGAAACCGGCGATCCCGCCCATGTCGACTCGCTGGCGGAGGGGCTGGCCGGGCTGCTGAAGACCAAAGAATTCCCCAGCCTGCGCGCCGCCGAGTTCCGCGAGCTGTCCCGCGTCTACCAGCGCGGCGCCTACCAGCGCAGCGTCGATTCTCTGCTGGTCCAGGCCGAACGCTGCGGCCATCGCGGCGACGAAAAGGGGCGCAACGCGCTGCTGACCCAGGCCAAGGACCATTTCGCCAAGGCCCTGCGTTTCGGTGCCGACGACGAGTTCCGCCACGGCGTCGAACGGCGCGTGCAGGCGACGCTGATGACCAGCAAGGACGGGGTGGACGAGCGCACCAAGCAGGCGGCCAAACGCAAGCTCGACCAGCACGATGTCGGCGCCAAGCCGCCGAACGGGATCGAACGCCGCCGTGCCATCCGCTATGCCGATCCGGTCCTGGCGGTGGAGGCGGAGGGCCGGCGCTGCACCACGATCAACTGGTCGACCCGCGGCCTGCTGGTCGATCTGCCGCCGGAGGAGTTCGCCCATGCCGTCGGCGGCAAGCTGCGGCTGGACCTGCATTGCCCGGAAATTCCGGAGGCAGCCGGTCCGGAAACAAGCCGTCCGGACAAGGCCGGCCATCGGGTCGGCGGCCGGCAGATCGCCCATGTGGTGCGCCTCGACCCCGACCGCCGCGCGGTGGCCCTGTCCTTCCCCGACATCAGCACCGTGATGCTTGACCTGATGCACGCCATGAAGGAAGCCGGCATCAAGCCCGAACCGGAGCGCTGATGCGGCCGCCCTCAGGCCGGCACCGTGCCCTCAACCGCCGATGAAGCGTCCGTTGTGGCCGCGCACCAGCGGATGTTCGTCCGGATCGGCGACCGGCAGCAGGCCGTTGATCCGCGCGCCCGCTTCCGCCGGCAGGCAGAACAGGTTGATCCCCATGCCGAGCCCGTGGATCTCCGTCCCGTTGTCGACCAGCCCATAGCCGAAGATCGCTTCCGACCGGCCGGCGAAATTGGCGGGATTGTGGAAGGCCGGCAGATACCAGTAGCAGGCATAGCCCAGCTCGCCGAGCAGCCGGATCAGCGCGGCCGACCGGTCGGGACGGTCGTTCTCCACATACAGGACCGGCCGGTCGCGGGCGATCAGGCCGCGCGCGCCCTCCAGAACCTCGGCCTCCATGCCCTCGACGTCGATCTTGATCAGGCGGATGCGGCCCGCCCCCTCACGGCACAGCCCGTCCAGGCGATGCACCGGCACCGGCCGGTCGCCGGCCAGTTCGTCAAGGGACAGCGCGCCGAAATTGCCGTCCGTGTCCATCGCCACCGCGGCGAGATGCAGCATGCCGTCAGCAGCCCCGGCGGCGGCCAGCAAGCCATCGGCCCAGTCCAGCCCGTTCAGCGCCAGATTTCCGCAGAGCAGCCGGTGGTTGGCATCGACCGGCTCCAGCGCCAGCACCCGGCCGGCGGGGCCGACCAGCCGCGCCAGCGCCACCGTGTGGGCGCCGATGTTGGCGCCGACGTCGATCACCCGGTCGCCGGCCCGGACGCACTGGCGGAACAGTGCGACCTCCTGCTCGAAATATTCACCATAATAGCCAAGCGAACGCCCGACGACGCTGTCGGTCCGCCGGTACATCATCAGGCCGTGCCGTGCCTTCACCAGCCCGACCGGCCCCTCTCCACCCAGCAGATCGTCCGCCATCGCCCCCTCCCGCCGCTCCATCGGCCGGAACTGTAGCGGAGCCCGATGCAAAGGTCGCGTCCGCCGGAGCCATGACGGCCCCCCTCCCCGGCCCGTCCGTACGGCGGCCGGGGGGAGAGGGCAAGGCATCACACCACGCCGATTCCACTGGGCGCGGTGACGGCATGCTCCTTCAGGATCGCTTCGGAGATCGCCGACACCTCGATCAGCTGCACCTCGTAGCCCCACAAATTGGCGATGTGGCGCAGCACCGCCTTGGCGTCGCTCTCGTCCAGCAGCACGCCGTTGGTGACGCGGTGCTGCAGGATCAGCTTGCGGTCGCCGGCGAGATCGACGTCGACGATCTGGATGTCCGGCTCCAGATATCCCAGGTCGTACTGGCGGGCCAGCTTCTTGCGGATGTCGCGGTATCCGCGCTCGTTGTGGATGTGATCGACCAGCAGATAAGGGTCTTCGGCGTCGTCGCGCACGCTGAACAGCTTCAGCTTCCGCATCAGGTGCGGGCTGAGATATTGCAGGACGAAGCTCTCGTCGCGGAAGTTGGCCCAGGCCTCGCGCACCGCCGCCATGCCGTCGCCGCGGCCGGCAAGCTCGGGGAACCACTGGCGGTCCTCGTCGGTCGGCTTTTCGGCGATGCGGGCGATGTCCTGCATCATCGCGAAGCCCAGCGCGTAGGGGTTCAGGCCGGAGAAGCGCTTGTCGTCGAATTCCGGCTGGAACACGACGGACGTGTGCGAGTGCAGGAACTCCAGGAAGGCGCCTTCGCTGATCTGGCCGGTCTCATGCAGGCGGCTCATGATCTGGTAATGGACGTAGGTGGCGCAGCCCTCGTTCATCACCTTGGTCTGTTTCTGCGGATAGAAATACTGCGAGATGTGGCGGACGATGCGCAGAAGCTCGCGCTGCCAGTGCTCAAGCCGCGGCGCCTTCTTCTCCAGGAAATAGAGGATGTTCTCCTCCGGCAGGCCCAGCAGCTTCTTGCGCTCCGACACCGACTTGGCCGGGCGCGGGCCGGCGGTGGTCTTGGGCACCGTGCGCCACAGGTCGTTGAAGGTCTGGTCCTGATATTCCTGCCGCTCGCGCTCGCGCCGCTGCTCGGTCCGCAGGTCGGAACGCTTCTTCGGGTATTTGTGCACGCCCTGGCTCATCAGCGCATGGGCGGCATCGAGCACCCGCTCCACCGCGGCATGGCCGTAGCGTTCCTCGCAATGGGCGATGTAGGTCTTGGCGAATTCCAGATAGTCGAGGATGCCCTGGGCATCGGTCCATTGCTGGAACAGCTGGTTGTTCTTGAAGAAATGGTTATGGCCGAAGGCGGCGTGGGCGATGACCAGCGTCTGCATCGTCATGGTGTTTTCTTCCATGATGTAGCTGATGCAGGGGCTGGAGTTGATGACGATCTCGTAGGCGAGGCCGCGATAGCCCTTGCGGTACATCATCTCGTCGCGGGCGAAATGCTTGCCGAAGGACCAGTGCTTGTACATCAGCGGCATGCCGATGGACGAATAGGCGTCGAGCATCTGCTCGGCGGTGATGACCTCGATCTGGTTGGGATAGACGTCGAGGCCCATCTCCTTCAGCGCGATGTGCTCGATGGCGTCATAGACGCGCTTGATCTTGTCGTAATCCCACTCGACGCCGTCATACAGCAGCGCCTCGGGTCTGGTGATCACAGCGGTCATTCTCGATCTCCCCCTGCCGCCCTTCTGCCCCCTGTCGGGGATGAGGGCGGTGATTTCCCTTTATCCCCTCAGGCGTCCCTTACGCTCCCGCCTTCTCGCGGGCGAACAGCTCGCGGAAGACCGGGAAGATCTCCCGGCGGGAGCGGACGCGGCGCATCGCCAGCGGGCGTTCCGGGCTTTGCACCTGCTTGTAGGTGCGCCACAGCTCGGTTTCGCGGCCCAGCGCCGACAGGCCCATATTGTGTTCCGCCGCCACCTCGATGTAGGCGAAATACTGGCACATCGGCAGGACGACATCGCGCAGCAGGGTCGCCGACTTGGCATTGTCCGACGACATGTTGTCGCCGTCCGACGCCTGGGCGGCGTAGATGTTCCATTCATTGTGCGGGTAGCGCTCCTGCACCACCTTCTGCATCTCCTCCAGCGCCGTCGACACCACGGTGCCGCCGGTCTCGGTGGAATAGAAGAAGGTTTCCTCGTCCACCTCCTTGGCCTCGTGGGTGTGGCGGATGAAGACGATGTCGACCGAGCGGTAGCGCCGCCGCAGGAACAGGTACAGCAGCATGAAGAAGCGCTTGGCCAGATCCTTCATGTGCTCGGTCATCGAGCCGGACACATCCATCAGGCAGAACATCACCGCCTGGGCGATCGGCTTCGGCACCGATTCGAACCGGTTGTAGCGAACGTCGATCGGGTCGATGAAGGGAATCCGGCGGGAACGCAGGACGATGTGTTCCAGCTGTTCGCGCAGCGCCTGAATCTGCGTCGCGTCCTCGCCGGACTCCTCGGCCTCGCGCAGCATCTCCTCCAGCTCGCGGATCTCGTCGCGCTTCGGGCGTTTCAGCGCGATGCGGCGCGACAGGCTGTTCCGCATGGTGCGGACCAGGTTCAGGTTGGCGGGCGACCCCGACACCGAATAGCCGGCCCGCGTCAGCGTGTGCGATTCCGACTGCTTGACCTTCTGCTTCACCAGATCGGGAAGCTCCAGATCCTCCAGGAAGATGTCGAGGAACTCGTCGCGCGACAGGACGAAGCGGAACTCGTCCTCGCCCTCGCCGTCGGCGCTGCCCTCGCTGCCGCGGCCGCCACCGCCGCCGTCCGGGCGCTGGATAGTGTCGCCTTCCACATATTCCTTGTTGCCGGGCACGACATAGTCGCGCACCCCGCCCTGGCTGGCGCGGTGGAAGGACGGTTCGCGCACGCCGCCGGCGGCGATCGTCACCTTCTCGCCGTTCTCGATATCCTGGATGCCCCGTTTTCCCGAGGCGTCGCGGACCGCCTTGACCACCTGTTCCTTGGCACGGCGCAGGAAGCGCTGGCGGTTGGCCAGGCTCTTGCCCTGCGGGTTCAGGCGACGGTCGATGATGTTCATCAAGGGGCTGGCCCTCCCACCCGTTTCGTCACGCGGCCTTAGGATTCTGACAGCTTTCTATGACAGTGGGGTTGCCGCGGGGCGTTGCAACACCCCGCCCCGCGGCAATTAAGCGTCCCCTCGGTCCACCTGTCCCAACCCGCCGGCCTCAGCCCGCCTGCTTCACCCGCATGTACCACTCGACCAGCCGGCGGACCTGCCGCTCGGTGTAGCCGCGGGTCATCATGCGCGAGACGAACTCGGTGTGCTTCTTCTCGGTGTCGCCGTCCTTCTTCGAGCCGAAGCTGATGACCGGCAGCAGATCCTCGACCTGGCTGAACATCCGCTTCTCGATCACCTCGCGGATCTTCTCGTAAGAGGTCCAGGACGGGTTGCGGCCGGAATTGGCCGCCCGAGCCCTCAGCGCGAACTTCACCACCTCGTTGCGGAAGTCCTTCGGGTTGGCGATACCCGCCGGCTTCTCGATCTTGGTCAGCTCCTGGTTCAGCAGCTCGCGGTTCATCAGCTGGCCGGTGTCGGGATCCTTGAAGTCCTGATCCTCGATCCAGGCGTCGGCATAATCGACATAGCGGTCGAACAGGTTCTGGCCGTAGTCGGAGTAGGATTCCAGATAGGCCTTCTGGATCTCGTTGCCGATGAACTCGGCGTAGCGCGGGGCGAGCTCGGCCTTGATGAACTCGACGTATTTCTTCTCCGTCTCCTCCGGGAACTGTTCGCGGCGGATCGCCTGCTCCAGCACATACATCAGATGCACCGGGTCGGCCGAAATCTCGGTCGAGTCGTAGTTGAAGGTCGAGGCGAGCACCTTGAAGGCGAAGCGGGTGGAGATGCCGCCCATGCCCTCGTCGACGCCGCCCTGGTCCTTGTACTCCTGCATCGACTTGGCCTTGGGATCGGTCTCCTTGACGCTTTCGCCGTCATAGACCCGCATCTTGCTGTAGACGCTGCTGTTCGGATGCTCGCGCAGGCGCGACAGCACCGAGAAGCGCGCCAGCATCTCCAGCGTCGCCGGCGCGCAGGGCGCGGTCGACAGGTCGGAGCCGTTGACCAGCTTCTCGTAGATCTTCTGCTCCTCCGCCACCCGCAGGCAGTAGGGGACCTTGATCACGCAGATGCGGTCGATGAAGGCTTCGTTGTTCTTGTTGTTCTTGAAGGTCTGCCACTCCGCCTCGTTGGAGTGGGCCAGGATCACGCCCTGGAAGGGAATGGCGCCGATATTCTCCGAGCCGACATAGTTGCCCTCCTGCGTCGCGGTCAACAGCGGGTGCAGCATCTTGATCGGCGCCTTGAACATCTCGACGAATTCGAGCATGCCCTGGGTCGCCCGGTTCAGGCCGCCGGAGAAGCTGTAGGCGTCGGGATCGTTCTGGCTGTAGATCTCCAGCTTGCGGATGTCGACCTTGCCGACCAGCGACGAGATGTCCTGGTTGTTCTCGTCGCCCGGCTCGGTCTTGGTGACGCCGATCTGGCGCAGCTTGCTGGGGTGGAGCTTCACCACCTTGAAGCGGTTGATGTCGCCGCCGAACTCGTCGAGGCGCTTGACCGCCCACGGGCTCATCAGCCCGGTCAGGCGGCGCTTGGGGATGCCGAAGCGTTCCTCAAGCTCGTCGCCGATCTCGTCCGGGTTGAACAGGCCGAGCGGGCTTTCGAAGGCCGGGCTGATCTCCTTGCCGGCCTTCAGCACATAGATCGGGCATTTCTCCACCAGCGACTTCAGCCGTTCCGCCAGCGACGACTTGCCGCCACCGACCGGGCCCAGCAGGTAGAGGATCTGCTTGCGCTCCTCCAGCCCCTGCGCTGCGTGCCGGAAGAAGCCGACGATCCGTTCGATCGTCTCTTCCATGCCGTAGAACTCGGAGAAGGCGGGATAGACCTTGATGGTCCGGTTCATGAAGATGCGGCCCAGGCGCGGGTCGCGGGCCGTGTCGACCACCTCCGGTTCGCCGATGGCGGCCAGGATGCGTTCGGAGGCCGAGGCGTAGGACATCGGGTCGTCGCGGCACAGCTGGAGATAGTCCATCAGGGACATCTCGGTCTCGCGGCGGGTCTCGTAATTCTGCGTGTAGCGCGTGAACAGTTCGTCGGCCGGGAACATTCGTCGCTCCGTCTTATCTGGTCCGATGCGCCGGGGGACCGCCGGTGGCTGCGGCGGCAGGGCGCGGCGCATGCCGCGATCCAAGGGGCACTCCAGGGAAGACGCGGACCGCGCAGGGTCCGCAGCCTCCCCGCTCAGCGATAGAAGCCAGCGGTCTGGTGTAAGGAACGGTCCTGTGAAGGCCGGGAGAGGTCCGTCTCGCGACGCGGCGACCCCCGAACGAGTCATTTTTGAATGTAATGCTCCACCTGGAGCTTTCCAGGCACTCAGGCTCCATAGCCGGAAAGCCCGCGGTGAAGCTGGCCCTGGCCATAGGACCTAGGTCGCGCGGCCAGTGTGGGTGCGTCGAGCGCACCTGCTCAACCCATGCGGGTATCTGCCGCGCATGCGTCGGAAGGTTCGGCGAAAGACGTGTGACGGTGTCGGGAGAAGACGGCGTGGAACCGGCGGCAATCGTCGTTGCCCGTCCGATCGGGAAGAACTGCCCAGTGCGATGCGACCCAAGCGGGTTCCATCGGGCGCTCCTTGTCACGCCATCGGCCTCCTCAAGCAGACGCGCCGCCTCGACCAAGCACGGCGCAGGGATTTACCGTCGATGCTGAACTCCAAACCTTAACAATATCCGGTCAGGGGCCTTGCGGTCTGCCGCAGTGTCGGTCACGGCCTCGCAACACCTCCCCCAACACTTCTTTGAGGTCATGTTGCGTCCCAATCGTCCTCATCAACAAGGCGGAAATTGGGTGAGGATGCGGCACCAACACGGCACGGTGGAGGGTTACCGCTGGATTACCGAATTGTTTCAATGACTTGGCACGCTTGCCACGGGGTGGGAAATTTTAAGGGCGGGCCTGCGCCCCCCCGCTTGCCGCCAGTGGCGGCAGCAATCTCCGGCGGTAAACCGGACTTTCGGACAATGCCGACAGCCGTCCCGCTGGACGGCCCCTCAGCATGGCCCCTCAGGCCGGCTGCCAGGCCTTCACCCCGATGCTCAGCGCCTCGCGCAGGCTCGCAGGGGTGACAGGCTTGGCCAGCACCGCGTGGGCGCCGCTGTCGCGCGCCTGGGCTTTGCGGTCGTCATCGACGCGGCCGCTCATGAACACGACCGGCAGGCTGCTGTGGCGCGACTCGCCGCTGGTGCGCAGCGCCCGGACGAAACCGAATCCGTCCATCGGCTGCATCTCCACATCGCACAGCACCAGATCGGGCGCATGGGCGGCGACCACGGCCAGTCCCGACTCGCCGTCGGCGGCCTGATGGACCGCCTTGACGCCCAGCGTGCCCAGCATCTTCGCCAGCACCATGCGGGTGAAGGATTCGTCTTCGACCACCAGGACCGACAGGGCGCCGAACGGCGTCCCCGTTTCGCCTGACGTCTTGCCTGCCGCAGCGCCCTCAACCGACCGGTCAGTCACCACGCCCGCCCTTTCGCTTGAGCGACCGGCCGGCGGAATGCTGCCGACGGTCATTTCGTGACCCGACCTGTGTACGATGGCAACCAGGGACGCGCAAGATGTCCAAAAATACGAGGGTGCCCACTGCCCTGACCCACCGCCCCGGCCCATGCTCTGGCCTATGCTCTGGCCCATGCTATGGATGAGCGGTTGCACCGGTCCGCCCGCCCCGCTTAGATGGACGGCATGAGCTTCCTCGATCACATCCGCGCGTGCAACGCGCACGACCTGTCCGGCTTCCGCCCGTTCGAGCTGGACGGCCACACCGTGGGCTGGGTGCGCCATGCCCTGGCCGAGGCGCTGCCCGAGGTCGATCCCGGCTTCGTCGTCACCGCCGACCGGCTGACCGTCGCGCCCGAGATCCGGGATTTCGAGGCGCGCTCCACCCTGCTCGACCATGCCGCCGCCTATCTGGTGGAACAGGGAACGGTCAAGGCGCTGCGCGGCGAATATTACCCGGTCCTGCCGCGCTGGGGGGCGGAGCCGCTGGCCCGGTTGGACCGCGCCGCCGTCGGCGCCTTCGGGATCGAGGCCTATGGCCTGCACATCAACGGCTTCGTCCGCGACGAATCCGCCGGCAATGGGGCCGGCGGCCTTCTGCTGTGGGTCGGCCGGCGCGCCAGCGACCGCGAGGTGGCACCAGGCCAGCTCGACAACCTGATCGCCGGCGGCCAGCCCATCGGCCTGACCCTGGCCGAGAATCTGGAGAAGGAGGCGGCGGAAGAGGCCGGGCTGGACGCCGGGACCGCGCGGCGCGCCGTGCCGGTCGGCGCCATCAGCTACACCATGGAAACGCCGGCCGGGCTGAAGCGCGACCGCCTGTTCGTCTACGATCTGGAGCTTCCGCCCGGCCTCACCCCCGTCAACACCGACGGCGAGGTGGAGAGCTTCGACCTCTGGCCGCTGGACAAGGTGGCGGAGTCGGTGCGCAACACCGGCGACTGGAAATTCAACGTGACCCTTGTGGTGGCCGATTTCCTGATCCGCCACGGCTGGCTGACGCCAGAAAACGACCCCGATTATCTGGAGATCGCCCGCAGCCTGCGGCGGTAGGCCCGGCCTCCGGTCAGGCGCTGCTCCGGACAAACAAAAGGCCCCGCCCTCTTGCGAGAGCGGGGCCTTTTTCTTCCGGCCGCGGCGGCGCCCGGTACTTTGGTACTGGAGGTAGTTACTGGGGCAGCGGCTGCGGGCTGTCGGCCAGCGAGCGCAGGTAGGCGACGACAGCCGCGCGGTCCTCATCCTTCTTGAGGCCGGCGAAGGTCATCTTGGTGCCCGGGGCGTAGCCCTTCGGATCGTAGAGGAACTTGTTCAGCTCGTCATAGGTCCAGGTACCACCGGTCTTGACCAGCGCGTCGGAGTAACCGAAGCCCTGCATGTGGCCCTTCGGACCGCCGACGACGCCGAACAGGTTCGGGCCGACCTTGGCGGCGCCGCCCTTGTCGAAGCTGTGGCAGGCGGCGCAGGCCTTGGCGACCTTCTGGCCGGCCTCCGGGCTGGCGGCGGCGAGCAGCGGCGCGATCGGCGCCGGACCGGTGGGAGCGGCACCCTTGTCGGCGGGCGCGCTGGCCCCCTCGGGCGTCGCGACGACATAGACGCTCTTTTCGAGCGGCTTCGAATGAACCAGCACCTTGGACGCGAATCCGGCCAGCATCGCGATCAGCCCGGCCAGCAGCACGGCGCCGAAAACCTTGTTCCACTCCATGCTCATTGATGAGCCCCTTGTTCCCTAATTTCAGTACACTCGGCGTTTCTCCCGCCCGCGGCTGAACGCGCCGCGGCTACCATAGCCCGCGGTCCGAAGCTTGTCATAGCCCGGCGGACCGCGAAAAAAGGTCGCATACAAATTTGTCGCAGTCACCAACCACTTAATTTGCTTGCGCATTACGCTGCATCGCAAAACAGCGGAAAGGCAGGCTCTGCGGCTCCATAGCAGCTCCCAGACCGTCCCCCATGCCATCGCTCGACGCCGCCCCTTGACGCCGCCCCGGCGTCCGTGGTTCACCCGCGCCAGACAATCGTCACGAATCCAAGCGCCACGAATCTCCAGGCGTTCCGATTCCCTGACCCACCGGACCTTCCCACCGGAGTTTCCGCGCCATGCCGACCGCCGCCCCCGCCAGCAACTCCGTCGCCCGTCCGGCCAACCCGGTCGTGGTGATCCCGGCACGCATGGCCTCCGTCAGGTTGCCCGGCAAGCCGCTGGCCGACATCCTCGGCGCGCCGATGATCGTCCATGTGCTGCGCCGCGCCATGGAGGCGGAGATCGGCCCGGTTGTGGTCGCCTGCGCAGAGCCGGAGATCGCCCGCGCGGTCGAGGCCGCCGGCGGCACCGCGGTGCTGACGCGCCCCGACCATCCCTCGGGCTCCGACCGTATCTTCGAGGCGCTGCAGCTGATCGACCCGGAAGGGCGGCACGATGCGGTGGTGAATGTGCAGGGCGACCTGCCGACCATCGAGCCGGAGAGCGTGCGCGCCGCCTTCGCCCCGCTGGCCGACCCGGAGGTCGACATCGCCACCCTGGTCGCCGAGATCACGCGGGAGGAGGAGCGGACCAACCCCAACGTGGTGAAGGCGGTGCTGGAGCTGCCGGCCGGAGCCCGCCAGGGCCGCGCGCTCTATTTCACCCGCGCCACCGCACCGACCGGCGACGGCCCGCTCTATCACCACATCGGCCTCTATGCCTACCGCCGGGCGGCGCTGGAGCGATTCGTGTCGCTGCCGCCGTCGGTGCTGGAGCAGCGCGAGCGGCTGGAGCAGCTGCGCGCCCTGTCGAACGGCATGCGCATCGACGCGGCGGTCGTTGACGCGGTTCCGCTGGGTGTCGATACTCCCGCCGATCTGGAGCGCGCCTGCGCCCTCCTCTCCAGCCGTCAGGCCGGCTGAAACTCGCCGACATCCGGCCGCAAGGCTGGCCTGCACCTGATATATCGGTCTCATATTTAAGATCCGCCGGGGGAATTCCGCTCATGGGCACGTCCAACATCATCGCCTTCCAGGGCTTCCCCGGCGCCTATTCCGATCTGGCCTGTCGCAACGCGCGGCCGACCATGACGACGATGCCCTGCGCCACCTTCGAGGACGCCTTCTCCGCTGTGCGCGACGGACGGGCGTCGCTGGCGATGATCCCGGTGGAGAACTCCATCGCCGGTCGTGTCGCCGACAACCACTATCTGCTGCCCGAAGGCGGCCTCCACATCATCGGCGAGCATTTCCAACGGGTGAACCACCAGCTGCTGGCGCCGAAGGGGGCCACGCTGGACAGCATCCAGACCGTGCGCAGCCACATCCAGGCGCTGTCGCAGTGCCAGACCGCCATCCGCGGCCTGGGCCTGCAGGCGATCAACCATGCCGACACGGCCGGCGCCGCGAAGGAGATCGCGGCGATGAACGACCCGCGCCATGCCGCCATCGCCTCCTCTCTCGCCGCCGAGATCTACGGCCTCGACATCCTGAAGAGCGGGATCGAGGACGCCACCCACAACACCACCCGCTTCCTGATCCTGGCGCGCGAGCCGAAGCTGCCGGCGCAGGGCTCCTGCAAGACGATCACCACCTTCGTCTTCCGTGTGCGCAGCGTGCCGGCCGCGCTCTACAAGGCGCTGGGCGGCTTCGCCACCAACGGCATCAACATGACCAAGCTGGAAAGCTACATGGTCGGCGGCCATTTCACCCAGACCCAGTTCTACGCCGATGTCGAGGGCCATCCCGACGAACGCCCGCTGCGCCTCGCCCTGGAGGAGTTGGACTTCTTCGCCCGCGAGGTGAAGATCCTGGGCGTCTATCCGGCCAACCCCTTCCGCTATCAGGAAAGCCAGCGCGTCGGCGAGGACTGAGTCCTTGAGCAAACGGGATGACGATGTCGGAGCGCTGAATTCCGACATGAACCTGATGAAGTGGATGCTCGGCTTCGTCCTTGCCTTTCAGATCGGCATCTTCGTGAAGCTGTTCATCCACTGATCCCTCACCCCTCCGCCATCCATTCCCGGATCAGGCGGTGGGCAATCGAGTCGGGCCGGGCGAGGCGGAAATTCTCGTCCGGGGTGTGGGTGCGCAGGAAATCGCGGTCGAACCAGCGGGCGCTTTCCAGTTCGTCGTTGCCGGTGTCGATGTCGAAGCTGGTGGCCCGCGCGGTAAAGCCCAGCATCAGCGAGGACGGGAAGGGCCAGGGCTGCGACGAGCGGTACTGGATGTCCGTCACCGTCAGCCCGACCTCCTCGAACACCTCGCGGGCGACGGTGTCCTCCAGGCTTTCGCCCGGTTCGAGGAAGCCGGCCAGCACCGAATGCATGCCGGGCGGGAACCGGCTCTGCCGGCCCAGGACCGCCCGGTCGCCGCCGTCATGGACCAGCATGATCACCGCCGGGTCGGTGCGCGGGAAATGGTGGATGGCGCAGTCGGGGTTGGTGCAGAGCCGCACATGCCCGCCCTCCGCCGTCGCCGCCGGAGAGCCGCAGACGCCGCAGAAGCGGTGGCGGGCGTTCCACCACACCATGCCGCGGGCGTAGGCGCACAGCGCCGCCTCCCCTTCCGGCATCAGCGGGCCGGTGACGCGCAGATCCTCGAACCGGCCATGGCCGCGCAGGGCCGGCAGCGAGTCCGGATCCTCGACCATCGACAGGTCGACGGTGAAGACCGGCGTGCCGTCCATCAGGCCCCCGTTCATCAGGCCCCCATTCATCAGGCCGAGAAAGATCGGCACGGCGTCCAGCCCCTCCGCCGGCAGCAGGACGGCGCGGGGCGCATCCTCCGGGCCGGCGACGAAGCTTTTGCTCTGCCAGATCGGCAGGACGCGGGAGGCGGGGGCGAGCCAGGCTTCCGTCAGCCAATCCTCGTCCTTGCGGCGGAGGGAGGCGCGGTCGATGGGCGTGGCGGCGTAGATGTTGGGTCGGTTCGTCATGGCCCATCGAGGCTGCCACAAGCCGGGCCGGGCGCAAAGCCCCAGCGGCGAAGGGTCTGCCCGACGGAAACCGCGACCTCCCCTCAAGCGGCAGCGGGAGCCTTTCGGGTTTTCGCAGCGGACCCGCGCCGTTAGGATGCGGCACCCGATATCGACAAGATCCTCAAGGAGCGACCATGACCGAACCCTGCCCCGCCCCGATGGTGGCGCTCGCCCAGCGGTTGGCCGACTCCAGCGGCAGCGTGGTCCGCCGCTATTTCCGCACCCCCGTCGCCATCGACGACAAGGCCGACGCGTCGCCGGTCACCATCGCCGACCGCGAGGCCGAGCACGTCATCCGCACCATCATCGAAAGCCAGCGCCCCGACGACGGCATCTATGGCGAGGAGCACGGCACCAAGAACCTGGACGCCGAATGGGTGTGGGTGATCGACCCCATCGACGGCACCAAGTCCTTCATCACCGGCCGGCCGATCTTCGGCACGCTGATCGCCCTGCTGCACCGGGGCCGCCCGGTGCTGGGCATCATCGACCAGCCCATCGTCGGCGACCGCTGGATCGGCGTCGAAGGCCGCCCGACCACCCACAACGGCCAGCCGGTGCGCGTGCGCCCCTGCCCCGGCGGGCTGGGCGCCGCCATGTTCGGCACCACCTCCCCCGACCTGTTCCCCGGCAGCGACTACGAGGCCTACCGCCGCGTCGCCGCCAAGGTGAAGACGGCCTCCTACGGCGGCGATTGCTACAGCTACGGCCTGCTGGCGTCCGGCTATTACGACCTCGTCGTCGAGTCGGGGCTGAAGCTGTACGATTTTGCGGCGCTGGTGCCGGTGGTGACCGGGGCCGGCGGGCTGATGACGGATTGGGACGGCAAGCCGCTCGACGCCAACTCCACCGGCCGGGTGATCGCCGCCGGCGATCCCCAGACCCACCGGGACGCCATGACGGTGCTGGCAGGCTGAGGGGCAGGACATGACCGCCATCACCCCTCCCGCCCGTTCCGTCTTCGAAACGTCCCCTGAAAAGCTGAGGCCCTTTCTGGAGGGGCTGGCGGCACGGGTGTCGGGCGGGTCGAACTGGATGGTGCGCAAGAAGACCGTCTGCGACCTGCTGCTGGGGCTCGACGCCTTCTTCGCCCTGCCGGCGGCCGAACGCAGCGCCCTGATGGCCGACGGCGGCGCCTCTCCCGACATCGCCGAGGCCGAGGGCAAGGCCGAAGGCGGGCCGGAGGATTTCCGCAAGGTCCTGCCGCTCTATGTCGGCGCCATCCTGGAGGGGATGCGGGAGACGGTCATTGCGTCCCCGGAACAGGCGGCGATCTATCTGCTGTCGATCCATCCGGAACATCAGGCGGCGGCGGAGGCCTGGATGCTGGCCGACCCGCGCAACGGAAAGTCGGTGCGCAGGCTGATCCGGACCGACCGCCGCTATCGCCAGTTGATGGACCGCATGGCCGACCATTGGCGCACGGCGCGAAGCAACTGACCGCAAACCGGAATTGCGCTTGACCGGGGAGCGGGCGTGGCAATCTAACCAGAACGTCCGCTCCCCACACAGGACCGCCGATGCGCCGCCTTCTCGCCATTGCCGCCACGATCCTGACCCTGTCCGCGCCGGCGATCCTGACGCCCGCGCAGGCCGCCACCCGGACCGTCACCGCGCTGAAGCAGTTCGGCGAGCCGCAGTTCAAGCCCGGCTTCACCCATTTCCCCCACGTCAATCCCGACGCGCCGAAAGGCGGGTCGGTCGGGCTGGCCGAATCGCAGCCGGGCACCTACGACAGCCTGAACACGCTGATCCTGCGCGGGGTGCGGCCGCGCACGCTGGGGCTGATCTCCGACACGCTGATGGTCGGGTCCGGCTGGGAGTTGGACGCCGCCTACGCCCACATGGCGGAAAGCGTCGAGGTGCCGGACGATTACGGCTGGGCGGTCTTCACGCTGCGCCAGGGCGCCCATTGGCATGACGGCACGCCGATCACCAGCGCCGACGTGGTCTTCACCTGGGACGCGATCCAGGCCCATGGCGCCCC
Organism: Azospirillum sp. 11R-A; assembly: GCF_049472615.1. Taxonomy (NCBI): domain Bacteria; kingdom Pseudomonadati; phylum Pseudomonadota; class Alphaproteobacteria; order Rhodospirillales; family Azospirillaceae; genus Azospirillum; species Azospirillum sp. 11R-A. The sequence goes on from NZ_JBCEBL010000001.1 coordinate 568,559, forward strand.
CTTCATCAAGTCCTTCCTCGACCGCACCGCCAAGGTGGAGGCGCTGGACGACCGCCGCTTCAAGATCACCCTGACCGGCACCGGGGAGATCAAGCCGATCATCGACTTCGCCACCACCTTCTCGCCCCAGCCCAAGCATTGGTGGACGTCGAACGGTCGCGACATCTCCAAGACGACGCTGGAGCCGGTGCTGGGCAGCGGCCCCTACCGGATCAAGACGGTCGATGCCGGCCGCTCTATCACCTATGAGCGGGTCGCCGACTGGTGGGCGAAGGATCTGCCGACCGCCCGCGGCTTCTACAATTTCGACATCGTGAAGGACGACTTCTACCGCGACGACGACGTGATGTTCGAGGCGTTCAAGGCCGGCGCCTACGACTTCCGCGGCGAATACCGAGCGCAGCGCTGGACCACCGGCTACGATTTTCCCGCCATGAAGGACGGCCGCGTCCGGAAGCTGGAGGTGCCGAGCGAACTGCCGCTGGGCGCCCAGGGCTTCCGGCTGAACACCCGCCGCGACAAGTTCGCCGACCCGCGCGTGCGCGAGGCGCTGGCGCTGCTGTTCGATTTCGACTGGATCCAGAAGAACATCCTGTACGGCCAGTATAAGCGGACGCTCAGCAACTTCCCCAACTCCGACTTCGGCGCCAAGGGCCCGCCCGGCCCGGCGGAACTGGCCTTGCTGGAGCCGTTCAAGCCGCAGTTGTCCGAGCGGTTGCTGACCCAGCCCTTCACCCTGCCGGCCACCGACGGCAGCGGCAACAACCGCGCCCAGGTACGCGAGGCGACCCGCCTGTTCAAGGAGGCCGGCTGGGAGGTCCGCAACGGCAAGCTGACCAACGGCAAGACCGGCGAGGCGATGGCCATCGAGTTCCTCGACGGCACCGGTGCGCTGACCCGCGTCATCCAGCCCTATGTCGAGAGCCTGCGCCGCGTCGGCATCGACGCCTCCCTGCGTCTGGTCGACACCGCGCAGTATCAGGCGCGGCTGGACGAGTTCGATTTCGACTCGATCATCGTCAACCTCGCCTTCTTCACCCCGCCGGGCACCGAGCTGCGCGGCTATTTCGGCTCGGCCGCCGCCGGCCTCAAGGGATCGGCCAACTATTCCGGCATCCATGACCCGGTGGCCGACGCGCTGATCGAGAAGGCGCTGACCGCCAAGGATCTCGACTCGGTGCAGGCCGCCACCCGCGCGCTCGACCGCGTGCTGCTGTGGGGGTTCTACATGGTGCCGCAATGGCACAACCCGGAAAGCTGGGTCGCCCACAAGGCGTGGCTGGCCCATCCGGCGGTCTGGCCGAAATACGATCAGGACTATCGCAGCACCAATTTCCCGGCGACCTGGTGGGTCGATCCGGCCGGCAAGGCGGCGCAGCCTTGATGACGCCCCATTGCGGCGCTAACTCCATCGGTCTGAACGCTTTTCGGGAAAACAAGCGAGGGAGGGGATCGGGCATGACGGGTCGGATGCGGTGGCTGGGCACCGGTATGGCGGCGGCAGCGGTGATGATGGCGGCAGCACTTCTGCCGGCATCCCCTGCCTCGGCTCAGGACCAGGGCAAGACGGGGGGCAGCCACGCCCTGGCCCTGCACGGCAAGCCGAAATACGGGCCGGACTTCCAGCATCTCGACTATGCCAATCCCGACGCCCCGAAGGGCGGCGAGGTCAAGCTGATGGCCTTCGGCGGCTTCGACAATCTCAACCCCTTCATCCTGCGCGGGCAGGCCGCCGCCGGGGCCGGGCTGGTGTTCCAGACCCTGACAACCAGCAACGGCGACGAGGCGATCACCGAATACGGCCTGCTGGCCGAAAGCATCGAGATCGCTCCCGACCGCACCTGGGTCGCCTTTACCCTGCGGCCGGAAGCCCGCTTCCACGACGGCCAGCCGGTCACGGCGGACGACGTGATCTGGAGCTTCGACACGCTGAAGGAAAAGGGCCACCCGCTCTACCGCACCTATTACGCCGACGTAACGAAGGCGGAGAAGACCGGCGAGCGCACGGTCAAATTCTCGTTCCGGGATGGCAACAATCCCGAGCTTCCAGTCATCATGGGCCAGTTGCCCGTGCTGCCCAAGCATGCCTTCGCCAACCGCGATTTCGCCACCACCACCCTCGATCCGCTGATCGGCAGCGGCCCCTACAAGGTGGTGGAGGTGCAGGCCGGCCGCGCCATCACCTATGAGCGGGTCAAGGACTGGTGGGCGAAGGATCTGCCGATCAACCGCGGCCGCTACAATTTCGACCGCATCCGCTACGACTATTACCGCGACCTCGACGTCGCCTTCGAAGCGTTCAAGGCCGGCGCCTATGATTTCCGGCTGGAGAACTCCTCGAAGAACTGGACCACCGGCTACAATGTTCCGGCGGTGCAGAATGGCCAGATCATCAAGGAGGAAATCAAGCACGAGGACCCGCAGGGCATGCAGGCCTTCGTCTTCAACATCCGCCGCCCGGTCTTCCAGGACCGCCGCGTGCGCGAGGCGCTGAACTACCTGTTCGATTATGAATGGACGCGGGCCAACCTGTCCTATGGCCTGTACCAGCGCACCAGGAGCTATTTCGCCAACACCGAATTGGCCTCCACCGGCCTGCCGTCCCCTGAGGAACTGAAACTGCTGGAGCCGTTCCGCGGCCAGATCCCGGACGAGGTCTTCACCAAGCCCTACGAGCCGCCGAAGACCGACGCCAGCGGCAACATCCGCGGCAACCTGCGCACCGCGCTGGGCCTGCTGAAGGACGCCGGATGGGATCTCAAGAACGGCAAGCTGGTGAATGCGCAGGGCCAGCCCTTCCGCTTCGAGTTCCTGCTGGTCCAGGCCGACATGGAACGCATCGTCCAGCCCTTCGTCCGCAATCTGGAACGCGCCGGCATCGAGGCGCAGATCCGCGTGGTCGACAGCGCGCAGTACCAGAACCGCACCGATAATTTCGATTACGATATGATCATCGAGCGCTTCCCGCAGTCGTTGTCGCCCGGCAACGAGCAGCGCGATTACTGGGAATCCTCGCGTGCCGACCAGCCCGGCAGCCGCAACTCGATCGGCATCAAGAACCCGGCCATCGACAAGCTGGTGGAGACGCTGATCGCCGCCCCCGACCGCCCGGCGCTGATCGCCGCCACCCGGGCGCTCGACCGCGTGCTGCTGTGGAACTGGTACGTCATCCCGCACTGGCACGACACGGTGTACCGCGTGGCCTATTGGAACCGTTTCTCCCATCCGGCGGTTGCCCCAAAGTACGGCCTGGGCTTCCCGGACAGCTGGTGGATCGACGCGGACAAGAACGCGAAGCTCGCCAACAGCGCACGCCGCACGGGACCCTGACCTGTAGTCTGGTCTAAGCTGTCGTTTCCTTGAGGATTGGGGAGGGTCGGGACACCCGCGATGCTGGCCTACATCATCCGCCGCCTGTTGCTGATCATCCCCACCCTGTTCGGGATCATGGTGATCAATTTCCTGATCGTGCAGATCGCCCCCGGCGGCCCGATCGAGCAGATGATCGCCCGCGTCCAGGGCACCGCGGTGGAGGCGACCTCGCGCATCGGCGGCAACGCCGGTGGCGACGCCAACGCCGCCCAGCGCCAGAACCAGACCGGCGGCGACAGCGGCGGCAAGTATCGCGGCGCCCAGGGGCTGGACCCCGCCTTCATCAAGCAACTGGAGAAGGAATTCGGCTTCGATAAGCCGCTGCACGAACGCTTCATCCACATGATGTCGAACTACATCGCGTTCGATTTCGGGACCAGCTACTTCCGCGACCGCCGTGTGGTCGATCTGGTGCTGGAAAAGATGCCGGTGTCGATCTCGCTCGGCATCTGGACGACGCTGATCGTCTATCTGGTGTCCATTCCGCTGGGCATCGCCAAGGCGGTGCGCGACGGCCAGCCCTTCGACGTCTGGACGTCGGGCGTCGTCATCGTCGGCTACGCCATTCCCAGCTTCCTGTTCGCGGTGCTGCTGATCGTGGTGTTCGCCGGCGGGCGCTATCTCGACTGGTTCCCCCTGCGCGGGCTGGTCTCGGACAATTGGGCCAGCCTGCCCTGGTACAAACAAGTGCTCGACTATTTCTGGCACATGGCGCTGCCGGTGTTCTCCATGGTGATCGGCGGTTTCGCCGGCCTGACCATGCTGACCAAGAACTCCTTCATGGAGGAGATCGGCAAGCAGTATGTCACCACCGCCAGGGCCAAGGGCCTGACGGAGAACCGCGTGCTGTACGGCCATGTCTTCCGCAACGCCATGCTGATCGTCATCGCCGGCTTCCCCGGTGCCTTTATCGGCATCCTGTTCACCGGCGCCATGCTGATCGAGGTGATCTTCTCGCTCGACGGGCTGGGGCTCTTGGGCTTCGAGGCGGCGATCAACCGCGACTATCCGGTGATGTTCGGCACGCTCTATTTCTTCACGCTGCTGGGGCTGATCATGAATCTGGTCGGCGACATCACCTATGTGATGGTCGATCCCCGCATCGACTTCGACTCGCGGAGGGTGTGATGACTCCGCTGACCCGGCGCCGGCTGGCCAATTTCAAGGCGAACCGCCGCGGCTTCTGGTCCTTCTGGATCTTCCTGGTGCTGTTCACCGTCTCGCTGGGGGCGGAGTTCATCGCCAACGACAAGCCGCTGCTGATCGAATACGAGAACCACTATTACTGGCCGGTCTTCCAGACCTACCCCGAGACCACCTTCGGCGGCGAGTTCGAGACGGAGACCGATTACCGCGACCCGTATGTCCGCGACCTGATCGCCGCCAAGGGCTGGATGGTCTGGCCGCCGATCCCCTACAGCTACCGCACCATCAACTACAACCTGCCGGTCCCGGCGCCCGCCCCCCCGTCGGCCGACAACTGGCTCGGCACCGACGACCAGGGGCGCGACGTGGTGGCCCGGCTGATCTACGGCTTCCGCATCTCGGTGCTGTTCGGTCTGGTGCTGACCCTCTTCTCGTCGGTCATCGGCGTCGCGGCCGGCGCGGTCCAGGGCTATTTCGGTGGGCTGACCGACCTGCTGTTCCAGCGCTTCATCGAGATCTGGCAGGGGCTGCCCACCCTGTTCCTGCTCATCATCCTGGCGAGCGTGGTGACGCCGACCTTCTGGTGGCTCTTGGGCCTGCTGCTGCTGTTCTCGTGGACGGCACTGGTCCATGTGGTGCGGGCGGAGTTCCTGCGGGCACGCAACCTCGATTACGTGCGCGCCGCCAAGGCGCTGGGCGCGGGCGACGTGACCATCATGGTGCGCCATGTGCTGCCCAACGCCATGGTGGCGACGCTGACCTTCATGCCCTTCATCCTCAACGGCTCGATCACCACCCTGACCGCACTGGATTTCCTCGGCTTCGGCCTGCCGCCCGGCTCGCCGTCGCTGGGCGAGCTGCTGGCCCAGGGCAAGGCCAATCTCCAGGCGCCGTGGCTGGGCCTGACCGCCTTCTTCGTGCTGGCGATCATGCTGAGCCTGCTGATCTTCATCGGCGAGGCGGTGCGCGACGCCTTCGACCCGCGCAAGACCATCGCCCAGATGTCGACCGCGCTGCCCGGCGAGGCCGCCGCGGCGACCGCGGCGCGCAAGGAAGCGGCGGAATGACGACGACGACCGTGAAGAGCCCGACATGAGCCTGATGCCCCCCAACCCCGACCTGCTGTCCGTGCGGGGCCTGCGCGTCGATTTCCGCTCGGGCGCCGGCGCGACCCAGGCCGTCAAGGGTGTGTCCTTCGACATCCAGAAGGGCGAGACGCTGGCGCTGGTCGGCGAATCGGGCTCCGGCAAGTCGGTGACGGCGCTGTCGATCCTGCAGCTGCTGCCCTACCCGATGGCGCACCACCCCGCCGGGTCGATCCGCTTCCGCGACACCGAGCTGCTGGGCGCGGAGGAGAAGACCCTGCGTCAGGTGCGCGGCAACCGCATCGCCATGATCTTCCAGGAGCCGATGACCTCGCTGAACCCGCTGCACAGCATCGAGCGGCAGATCAACGAGACCCTGTTCCTGCACAAGCGCCTGTCGGCCGGCGCCGCCCGCGCCCGCACGCTGGAGCTGCTGCGCCTCGTCGGCCTGCCCGACCCGGAAAAGCGGCTGACCGCCTACCCGCACGAACTGTCGGGCGGCCAGCGCCAGCGGGTGATGATCGCCATGGCGCTGGCCAACGAGCCCGACCTGCTGATCGCCGACGAGCCGACCACCGCGCTCGACGTCACCATCCAGGCGCAGATCCTGGCGCTGCTGAAGGATCTGCAAAGCCGCTTCGGCATGGCGCTGCTGCTGATCACCCACGACCTCGGCGTGGTGCGCAAGATGGCGGACCGCGTCTGCGTGATGAACCAGGGCGAGATCGTCGAGCAGGCCAAGGTCGACGACCTGTTCATCCGCCCGCGCCACGCCTACACGAAGAAGCTGCTGTCGGCCGAGCCGCGCGGCAACCCCCTGTCGCCGCCCGAGGATGCAGCGGAGGTGATGGCCGCCGACCGGCTGAAGGTCCATTTCCCGATCAAGAAGGGGCTGCTGCGCCGCACCGTCGGCCACATCAAGGCGGTGGACGGCGTCGACGTGGCGGTCCGCCGCGGCCACACCGTCGGCGTCGTCGGCGAATCGGGATCGGGCAAGACGACGCTGGGCCTCGCGCTCTTGCGGCTGCACGCCAGCCAGGGCGCCATCCGCTTCGACGGCACCGACATCCAGGGCTGGCAGCCGAAGCGCCTGCGGAGCCTGCGGCGCGAGATGCAGATCGTCTTCCAGGACCCCTACGGCAGCCTGTCGCCGCGCCTGTCGGTCGGCCAGATCATCGGCGAAGGGCTGGGCATCCACGGCATCGGCGACGCCAAGGAACGCGAGGCGATGGTCGCCCGCGCGCTGGAGGAGGTCGGCCTGCCGCCCGAGGCGCGCAACCGCTACCCGCACGAGTTCTCCGGCGGCCAGCGCCAGCGCATCGCCATCGCCCGCGCCCTGGTGCTGAAGCCGAAATTCGTCGTGCTGGACGAGCCGACCTCGGCGCTCGACATGTCGGTGCAGGCGCAGATCGTCGATCTGCTGCGCGACATCCAGGCCCGCCACAACCTCGCCTACCTGTTCATCAGCCACGATCTGCGGGTGGTGCGGGCGCTGTCCAGCCACGTCATGGTGATGAAGGACGGCAAGGTGGTCGAACAGGGACCGACCCAGCGCATCTTCGAGGAGCCGCGCGAGGAGTACACCCGCGCCCTGCTCGCCGCCGCGCTGAACCTGGAGGCGGTGGAATCGCCGGCGGTGCGGACGTGACGTGGGCGTGATCCCGAGGGTGCAGGAAGTGCAGACAAGATTGACACGGATGTCACGGATGGAGACACGGATATCACGGATATTCTTGAGCTTGCCGAGCGGGACGCCCGGTGCCGAAGCGGGCGCCTGACCAAGCTCGATATTCAGATGCCCCTGGTGATGCTTGCCAAACCGGCCCCCCCTGTTTCAAACGTCATCCGCGACATCCGTGTCATCCGTGTCAATCTTGCTCCCCACGGCCGCACCCTCCCGCCGTGGGGCAACCCGCCACTCCCCAAAGGCTTTATCCCGAACCGCTCCCTCGGGTAGGGTACCGCTCCCTTCGCACAAGCCGATGCCACCGCCATGACCGACACCGCCCCGCAAGACGCCGCCCGCCTCGCAACCCAACTTGCGGGGGCCGTCCGGTCGGGGGACCGGCGGGCGCTGGCGCGGGCGATCACGCTGATCGAATCGACGCGCGCCGACCATCGCATCACCGCCGAAGCGCTGCTGGCGGCGCTGCTGCCCTATACCGGCAACTCGGTGCGACTCGGCATCTCCGGCGTGCCGGGGGTGGGGAAATCGACCTTCATCGAGGCGTTCGGGCTGCATGTCATCGGGCTGGGGCACAAGGTCGCGGTGCTGGCGGTCGATCCGTCGTCGCAGCGCACCGGCGGCTCGATCCTGGGCGATAAGACCCGGATGGTCGACCTGTCGCGCGACCCCGACGCCTTCATCCGCCCCTCCCCCGCCGGTGCGACTCTGGGCGGCGTGGCGCGCCGCACGCGCGAGGCGATGCTGGTCTGCGAGGCCGCCGGCTTCGACGTGATCGTGGTGGAGACGGTCGGCGTCGGCCAGTCGGAGACCGCGGTCGCCGACATGGTGGACCTGTTCATGCTGCTGCTGCTGCCGGCCGGCGGCGATGAGTTGCAGGGCATCAAGAAGGGCATCGTCGAATTGGCCGACCTCGTCGTCGTCAACAAGGCCGACGGCGACCTCGCCGCCACCGCCCGCCACACCGTCGCCGATTACCGCCACGCGCTGACCCTGCTGCGCCATGGCGACTGGCGGGTCCCGGTCCTCAGTTGCTCGGCTTTCCGGAAGGTGGGCATCGACACGATCTGGGACACCATCGGCGAGCACAAGGCGCTGACCGAGGCCAACGGCGCCCGCGCCACCCGTCGGGCGGAGCAGGCCCGCGCCTGGCTGTGGAGCGAGATTCGCGAGACGCTGATCGACCGTTTCCGTGCCCATCCGGCGGTGCGGGCCGATCTGGCGCGCCTCGAGGCGGAGGTGACAGCCGGAACCACCATCCCGGCGGCGGCGGCCCATACCCTTCTCGGGCGCTTTCTCGACCGGACGGAAACCCTCTGATCCAACGAGACATAAACCGTTCAGCTTATGTTGCACCGCAACAAATCCGTTGCACCGCACCAACCGTAGGGCTATTCTGCACCGGGCGGGAAAGGGGCGACGTGCGCCGATTCGACTTTGTCGATTCGCCTTCGTCGCTTGGGCCGGGGTGCCCGCGGTCTCCTGGGGTTACGCCGGAGCGGCCTTTCCGTTTCCGCCAATATGCCTTGCTCTACGGGAGACAACGCCATGACCGCTCAGCCGACCCCCGCCAACGTCCTGAACCTGCTCAAGACCAACGCCCAGACCACCGCCGCCAAGTCCGCCCGCGTCGCCACGCTGGTGCAGGACGGTTACCGCCGCTGGTTCGACGGCGTCACCGCCTCGGTCAACGACGCCAGCCGCCTGGCCGCCGGGCTGGGCAAGGCCCGCAACCCCGCCGATCTGGCGGCCTTGCAGCGCGACTGGCTGTCCACCACCCAGGCCCGCGTGACCGAGAGCGTGCAGGGCTTCCTGGACGTCTCCACCAAGATCGCCGCCGAGATCACCGCCCTGCCGGCTCCGGCCGCGGAGGCCGCTCCTGTGGCCGCTCCCGTGGCGGCCCCCACCCTGGCCCCCGTCGCCGCCCCGGCCCCGAAGGCCGAGGCTCCGAAGCCGGCACCGGTGGCGGCCCCGGTGATTGCCACCCCGAAGGTCGAGGCTCCGAAGGTCGAAATCGCCGCCCCGGCGCCGGCCGTCGAGGCTCTGCAGGCTGCCCCGGTTCCGGCCGTGGTTGCCGAGATCGCTCCGGTCGCCGCCACCGTTGCCGCTCCGGCCGCCGACTCGGTCGAGGTTCCGGTGAAGGAACTGGTCGAAACGGTGAAGGCCGAGACGGCCGCCCCCGCCGCGGCAATCGCCGCCGAGGCGAAGGCCGTGGCCAAGCCGGCGCAGCGCCGCCCCGGCAAGCCTCTGGCCGCCAAGCCGGCGTCGAAGACCTCGCCGACCGTGAACTGACACCCGTCGGCACAAGATTGGCGCGGCTCGTCTCTTCGTCGGATCGAAGAGGCCGCCGCGCTTCGACTCTCCACAATACCGCGACGACTCGGGCTTTGACGGTTTCATCGCGGTTCCCGGTTTGAAGACAGGCTTGACGACGGCGCTTTTGTTCGACTATATAGCGGCCTCCTTCGGGCGGCGGGCCGTCCGTTACCGGGTTTCATTTGCTAAAATAAAGGAACAGTCCGATGGCACGTCGGTGCTCCGTGACCGGCAAGGGCACGCAGTTTGGCAACAACGTCAGCCACGCCAACAACAAGAATCGTCGCCGCTTCCAGCCGAACCTCCAGGAAACGTCGCTGCTCAGCGACAGCCTGGGTCAGCTGGTGCGTCTGCGCCTCTCGGTGAACGCGATCCGCTCGATCGAGCACAAGGGCGGCCTCGACGCCTTCCTGCTCGATGCGAAGGACGCGGTGCTGAGCCTGGATGCCCGTCGCATCAAGCGCCGGATCTCCAAGGCGCAGGAGAAGCAGCAGGCTGCGGCCTGATCGCTTCCCCGATTCTGGGGCGCGTTTGGTGTGCTGAGGCGGGGCGCTTGCCGCTCCGCTGAAGAAGTTTAGGACGCGTACAGGACGATTCCGACTCCCGGTAAGAGAGCGGCGCGCGACATCCGAAAGGGTGCCGCGCGTTTCGTCGTTTCAGGGCCAGTCATTTCTGGGCCTCTCAATTTCTTGCTATGTGAACCATGGAACATCTCCGGAAAGATGTTCCACGCCGTTCCATCTTCAATATTTCATCGGCTGGCGCCCTACTCCTCCAGCAGCCCGTCCGGATCCTCGGCATCCACCACCCGCCGGGCGATCTCATAGCCGAAGCCGGCGCGGCCCAGCGCCGCCATGTCCTTCTCCCGCTGCGCCGTGCGCTGGTCCGGTCGCCGGTAGGGTCCCAGACGGCGCCGCTTCGCCAGCGCCAGCGCTGCCGTCAAATCCAGATCGGGCCCGACATCCTCGCGCAGGCTGTCCAGCGCCTTGTCGGCCTCGTCGCGGCCGATGCCCTTGCCGGCCAGCTTCTGGGCGATCAGCCGGGTGGAGGCGCCGCGGCGGTGCAGGCTTTCGGTGCGCATCCGGGCATAGGTCTCGTCGTTCAGCAGGCCGCTGCGGACATAGCGCGCCAGCAGCTCGTCGATCCAGCGGGCACCCTCCTCGCGGTCGGTGCCGTGGGCCTTGGCCGACAGGTCGACCTTGCGCATCAGCACCCGGCGCAGATTGGATGTCGAACTGGCGAAGCGCTCCAGATAATACAGCGCCGCATTTTCCAGATACTGCGGCGTGACCCGCTTCGGCGGCTTTCTCGCCGGCGACCGGGCGGGGGGAACGGAACGCTTATCGTCGGTGTTCATGGCAGTCCCTTCGGCGGCGGCGGTTGCCGGATGGGCGGGCCGCACGTACAGTCCGTGGCCTTACTGGCGGTCCGTGACCTACCCGGCGCCCTTTCCTGGCGAAACAGTTCCGGCCCTCACCCGGCTCCCCCAAGGGGTGCCGAAACCGCGGGTGCCGGTTCCCTAAAGGCAGATCGTGACGCGATGACCCTTCCCCTTCCTCCCATGCCGCGCAATGTCGGTTCCGTCAACTGGATCGGCCTGTGGACGCTCTACGCACGCGAGGTGCGGCGCTTCATCAAGGTGCACCAGCAGACCGTCTGGGCGCCGGTGGTGACGACGCTGCTCTATTACGCGGTGTTCGCCCTGTCGCTGGGGTCGGCGGTGCGGATGGTCGGCCCGACGCCTTACCTGGAGTTCCTGGCCCCCGGCCTGATCATGATGGCGATGGTGCAGAACGCCTTCGCCAACACCTCCTCCTCCGTCGTGATCGCCAAGGTCCAGGGCAACATCGTCGACATCCTGATGCCGCCGCTGTCGCCGATGGAACTGGTCAGCGGCTTCGTGCTGGGCGGCGTCACCCGCGGCGTCGTGGTCGGCCTGGTGACGGGCCTCGCCATCTGGGCGGTGATCCCGATGCACATGCCGCATCCGGGCTTCGTCGTTTTCCATGCGGTGATGGCGTCGATGCTGCTGGCGCTGCTGGGTCTGGTCGGCGGCGTCTGGTCGGAGAAGTTCGACAACATCGCCGCGGTGACCAACTTCGTGGTGACGCCGCTGTCCTTCCTGTCCGGCACCTTCTATTCGGTCGACACCCTGCCGCCGGTCTTCTGGTGGGTCGCCCATTTCGACCCGTTCTTCTACATGATCGACGGTTTCCGCTATGGCTTCATCGGGGTGTCCGACGGGGCGCGCTGGCTGGGCGTGGCGGTGATGCTGGGCGTGAATATCGGTCTGTGGTGGCTCGCCTGGCGCATGTTCAAGACCGGCTACAAGCTTAAGGCGTGAAGACGCTGCGAAAACAGCGCTTTTTCACCCCTGTCCGTTGACAGAACCCATCAATCTCCGGATATTTGCCGTTCCCGGCGGTCAGGCATGGCCGCCGGATTTTCCTTTTTTGGGAGACCAAAGCCGTGATCCCCGTCGTTATGCCCACATACGCCCGCGCCGATGTTGTTTTCGAGCGCGGTGAAGGTCCGTATCTCTACGCGACCGACGGGCGACGATTCCTCGACTTCGCCGCCGGCGTCGCGGTGAACGCCCTGGGTCACGCGCATCCCTATCTGGTTGAGAAGCTGACCGAGCAGGCGCAGAAGCTGTGGCACACCTCCAACCTGTTCCGGGTCGCCGGACAGGAGAGCCTGGGCAAGCGCCTGACCGAGGTGACCTTCGCCGACACGGTGTTCTTCACCAACTCCGGTGCGGAAGCGTGGGAATGCGGCGCCAAGGCCGTCCGCAAGTACCATTATGACAGCGGCAACCCGCAGAAGAACCGCATCATCACCTTCGAGCAGGCCTTCCACGGCCGCACGCTGGGCGCCATCTCGGCCGCCAAGCAGGAGAAGCTGGTGCACGGCTTCGATCCGCTGCTGGACGGCTTCGATCAGGTGCCGTTCGGCGACCTCGACGCCGTGCGCGCCGCGATCACGCCGGCCACCGGCGGCATCTGCGTCGAGCCGATCCAGGGCGAGGGCGGCATCCGTGCCGGCTCGGTGGAGTTCCTGCGCGGCCTGCGTGCGCTGTGCGACGAGCATGGCCTGCTGCTGTTCCTGGACGAGATCCAGTGCGGCATGGGCCGCACCGGCAAGCTGTTCGCCCATGAATGGGCCGGCATCACGCCGGACGTCATGTGCGTCGCCAAGGGCATCGGCGGCGGCTTCCCGCTCGGCGCCTGCCTTGCGACCGAGCGTGCGGCATCCGGCATGACCGCCGGCACCCACGGCTCGACCTATGGCGGCAACCCGCTGGCGACCGCCGTCGGCAATGCCGTGCTGGACGTCATGCTGGCGCCGGGCTTCCTGGACGACGTGCAGAAGACCTCGGCCCTGCTGCGCGGCCGCCTGGAGGAGCTGATCGCCAGGCATCCGTCGATGTTCCTGGAGCTGCGCGGCCAGGGCCTGATGCTGGGCCTCAAGCTGGGCCAGCCGGTCGGCGAGGTGGTGGCGAAGCTGCGCGCCAACGGCCTGCTGTCGGTTCCGGCCGGCGACAATGTGGTGCGGCTGCTGCCGCCCCTGAACATCGGCGAAGCCGAAGTGAACGAAGCCGTCGGGATTCTCGACCGGACGGCGCAGGAGTGCGTGGGATGAACGGCGACAACAACACCGCCAACGGCACGGTTCGGCATTTCCTCGACATCGACCGGATGGACGGCGCCACCCTGCGCCGCCTGCTCGACCATGCCGTCCGCATCAAGGCCGACCTGAAGAAGGACCGGCTGGCCCATTCCACCCTGCTGGCCGGCCGCTCGCTGGCCCTGATCTTCGAGAAGCCCTCGACCCGCACCCGCGTGTCGTTCGAGGTCGGCATGCAGCAGTTCGGCGGCAACGTCGTGGTGCTGAAGCCCGACGACATGCAGCTGGGCCGCGGCGAGACCATCGGCGACACCGCCCGCGTGCTGTCGCGCTTCGTCGATGCGGTGATGGTCCGCACCACCGGCGAGGAGCGGGTGCATGAGCTGGCGGCCCACGCCAGCATTCCGATCATCAACGGCCTGACCGACCAGACCCACCCCTGCCAGATCATGGCCGACCTGATGACCTTCGAGGAGCATCGCGGTCCGATCAACGGCCGGACCGTCGCCTGGATCGGCGACTGCAACAACGTCGCGGTCAGCTGGGCGCACGCCGCCGTCCGCTTCGGCTTCGAGCTGCGTCTGGCCTGCCCGACCGTCTACGGCCCGTCGCCGGAGCTGCTGGCCTGGGCCGAGCGCGAGGGCAGCGGCCGTCTGGTCGTCACCGACAGCCCGGAAGAGGCGGTGCGCGGGGCCGAATGCGTCATCACCGACGCCTGGGCCTCGATGCACAACACCGACGTGGACGAGCGCGCGGCGATCCTCGCCCCCTATCAGGTGAACGAGGCGCTGATGGCGCACGCCCACCCCGAGGCGCTGTTCATGCACTGCCTGCCGGCCCACCGGAACGAGGAAGTGACCGACGGCGTGATCGACGGCCGCCATTCGGTGGTCTGGGACGAGGCGGAAAACCGCCTGCACGCCCAGAAGGCCATCCTCGGCTGGTGCATGGGCGTGCTGGACTGACATTCCACGCCCGATCCCTGCAGTCGACGCTTCGATTGGCCCTCTCCCCACCCCGGGAGAGGGCCAAATTCGCATGGGTGCTCTACCGATCTTGATTCGGCCCCCCCGCACCCCGATCTTCGGCCCTACGCCTGCATAACCGGTCTCTGTCTTAAGGAATGCGCCCTATGGACGATCCGTCCGTCCGCCCGCTCACCGATGATTTCGTCCTGCCGTTCCAGATCGAGGCGTCGCGCCTGCGCGGCCGCATCATCAAGCTGGGACCGGCGATCGACGAGATCCTGACCCGCCACGACTATCCGCCCACCGTCGCCCGCTTCCTGGCGGAGACGGCGACGCTCGCCGTGCTGCTCGCCAGCATGCTGAAGTACGAGGGCATCTTCACGCTCCAGACCAAGGGCGACGGGCCGATCAACCTGATGGTGGCCGACGTCACCTCGGTCGGCGACGTGCGCGCCTATGCCCAGTTCGATCCGGAAGCGCTGGCCAAGGCCGAGCGGGACGTCGACATCGCCCCGGCCGCCGCTCTGCTGGGCAAGGGCTACATCGCCTTCACGGTGGACCAGGGTCCCGACACCGACCGTTACCAGGGCATCGTCGAGCTGTACGGCAAGACGCTGACCGACTGCGTCCAGCATTACTTCCGCCAGTCCGAGCAGATCGACACCGGCCTGACCGTCTCGGTCGACCGCGCGGCGCTGCCGGACGGCTCCTTCGGCCCCTGGCGGACCGGCGGCATCATGGTCCAGCGCCTGCCGCAGGAGCAGGGGCTGACCGCATCGGACAGCGAGGACGACTGGCGCCGCGCCATGGCGCTGATGGCCAGCGTGTCCGGCGACGAGCTGCTGTCGACCGACCTGCCGGCCGCCGACCTGCTCTACCGCCTGTTCCACGAGGACGGCGTGCGGGTCTATGAGGGCACCGCCCTGCGCTTCGGCTGCCGCTGCTCGCGCGAGCGGGTGGAGACCATGCTGCGCGGCCTGCCCCGTGAAGAGGTGCAGGAGCTGAAGATCGACGACGGCCGGGTCGAGGTGACCTGCCAGTTCTGCTCGACCGACTACCACTTCACCGACGCGGATCTCGACCGCGTCTATGGCCCTGCCTCCTGACCTCGCCTCCTTCGTGGGAATAGGGTCAGACAAAAACGCGTTCATGGGGGCGCGGCGTCCGCGCCGCGCCCCTTTCCTTTTCCAGTAACCCAGGTTGCCGAAAGCAGCCCAAGAACCGGAGCCCCCATGCTGTCGCGCCGCTTCACCCTCGCCGCCGGAATGGCCACCCTCCTGCTTGCCGCCTGCCAGAGCGCGCCGCCACGGCCGGCGCCCCGTCCGGTCGACTTCTCCAATTTCGGGCCGATCGTTCTGAATGCCGGCACCGTCGACGTGGTCGACGCCTACCGTCCGGTCGGCGGCAAGCATGTGGAGGACCGCTCCGCGGTTCCGCCGGCCGAGGCGGTGCGGCGCTGGGCGGCGGAGCGCTTGCAGGCGGCCGGTGGAACGGGGCGCCTGCGCGTCACCATCCGCGACGCCAGCATCGTCGAGGTGGCGCTGCCCACCAGGAAGGGCATCACCGGCTATTTCACCAACGACCAGGCCCAGCGCTATGACGGCCGGATCGAGGTGGAGATCGCCGGCGAGGTGCCGGACACCGGCAATGGCGGCTTCCGCGGCGTGACCCGCTCCACCGTCACCCACTCCACCACCGTGGCGGAGAACATCTCGCTGGCCGACCGCGAGGCGACCTTCCTGGAGATGACCCGCCGGATGATGGACGATCTGAACGCCCGCCTGGATGCCGGCATCCGCAAGGATCTGGCGCCGATGGTCCGGCGCTGACCTTTTTGTGAAAGTTGGCCCGGCCCTTGCGGTGGGGCACCCGACGTTTCATCAGAACGGAGGGTGCCCATGCCGAAATTCGACCTCTATGTCGTCCGGCCGCCGGAGGGATCGGCCACGATCACAGCCATCCCCGAGGAAAAACAGCAGTCGTCCCAGGCGGCGCTCCGCAATCTCAGCCGCTCCGGCTGCGTGGTGAAGTCCTTGGGCGACATAGACCTGTCCTTCGTCAAGAAATCGGAGGCCCAGATCAAGATTGAACTGGCGGTGCGGCAGATGTTCGCCGCCTCCGCCTACAAACCGCCGGTGTCTATTGTCTGGTAGTGGCCGTCCGGTCTTGACCATCCAGTAGCGGCATGAGGCGAGTGGCCTTCTGGCGGGGGCGGCAGAAACTGCCCCCGCCCGCCGCCCGTATCGGCAAGTTCGGCCCTAGATTTCCAACTGCATGCCCAGTTCGACCACCCGGTTGGGCGGGATGCAGAAGTACTCCGACGCGCTGGACGACAGCTTCGACAGGAAGATGAACAGCGGTTCCTGCCAGCGCGGCAGCCCGGACTTGCCATGGCTGCGGATCAGCGTCTCACGGCTGACGAAATAGGTCGTCTCCATCGGCTCGAACGGCAATCCGGGGATGCGCTTGCTTTCCAGCGCCACCGGGATGTCCGGTTCGTCCTTGAAGCCGAAATGGACGATCAGCCGGAAGAACCCGGCCGACAGCGCCTTCAGCTCGAAGCGCTGCTCGTCCGGCACATGCGGCACATCCTCGATGTCGACGGTCAGCAGCACGACGCGCTGATGCAGCACCTTGTAGTGCTTCATGCTGTGCAGCAGCCCCGGCGGCAGGCCGCGCGGGTTGCCGGTCAGGAACACCGCGGTGCCCGGCACCCGCTGCACCGACCCGCTCTTCAGCCGCTCCAGCAGCATGTCGAAGGGCAGCGCATCCTCGGCCAGCCGCTTGCGCACCACCTCGCGCCCGCGCCGCCACGTCGCCATCAGCAGGAAGACCGCCGCACCGACCACCAGCGGGAACCAGCCGCCCTCCTCCACCTTCACCAGATTGGCGAGGAACAGCGCCATGTCGACGGTCAGGAACACCGCCAGCGCCAGCACCGCCTGCCACAGCTTCCAGCGGCCGAGCGAGCGCGCCACCTTGTAGGCCAGCAGCGTGGTCGCCACCATCGTGCCGGTCACCGCGATGCCGTAGGCGGCGGCGAGGTTGCTGGAGGTCTGGAAGCTCAGCACCAGCAGGATGACGCCGGCCAGCAGCAGCCAGGTCAGCTGCGGCATATAGATCTGGCCCTTCTCGTGCTCCGACGTGTGCATCACCTCCATCCGCGGCAGATAGCGCAGATGCATGGCCTGCAAGGTCACCGAATAGGCGCCGGAGATCACCGCCTGTCCGGCGATGATGGTGGCGGCGGTGGCCAGCAGCAGCAGCGGCACCTGCGCCCAGTCCGGCGCCAGATGGAAGAAGGGATTCTCGATGGCTTCCGGCTCGTGCAGCAGCAGGGCGCCCTGGCCGAAATAGCAGAGCAGCAGCGACGGCAGCACGATGCTGTACCAGGCGCCGCGGATCGGCTTGCGGCCGAAATGCCCCATGTCGGCATAGAGCGCCTCCGCCCCCGTCACCGCCAGCACCACCGCACCCAGCAGCAGGAAGCCGTGCCAGCCATGGTTGAACAGCATCTCCACCGCATGGCCGGGCCACACCGCGCCCAGCACGCCGGGATAGCGGATGATCTGCCCCAGACCCAGCACCGCCAGCGTCAGGAACCACACCAGCATCACCGGCCCGAACAGCTTACCGACCTTCTCGGTGCCGAATCGCTGCAGCACGAACAGCCCGACCAGGATGGTCAGCGTGATCGGGATGACATAGCTGTCCAGGGCGGGGGCGACGACATGCAGGCCCTCCACCGCGCTCAGCACCGAGATGGCGGGGGTGATCAGGCTGTCGCCGTAGAACAGCGAGGCGCCCATCACGCCGATCGCCATGACGACCCCGGTCCGCCGGTGCCCCGGCCGCATGCCGCGCAGCGCCAGCGCGGTCAGCGCCAGGATGCCGCCCTCGCCCTGGTTGTCGGCACGCATGATGAAGATGACGTACTTCACCGTCACCGTGATGATCAGCGCCCAGAAGATCAGCGACAGCACGCCCAGGATGACTTCGGGCGTCAGCGGGAAGCCGCCGCCCTCGGTCAGGCATTCGCGCAGCGTGTAGAGCGGGCTGGTGCCGATGTCGCCATAGACGACACCCAGCGCCCCCAGCGCGAGCGCGCGCAGCTTGGCCGCATGCTCCCGCCCATCCATGCTTGCTTCCATACCCGGTCCGCTCCGATCATTTCGATGCACAGCCATGCCTAAGGTGGCTTGGCGTGGCCGCGCAAGCACCGAATGGCGAAACGCGCCACCGGCACGACCGATCCCCGGTGATTTTCATCCCGACGGGTTCGGAACGCCATAGCCCCGGCGCGGCACTCGGCACCGTT
The DNA here is from genome assembly GCF_049472615.1 of Azospirillum sp. 11R-A. Lineage (NCBI taxonomy): Bacteria > Pseudomonadati > Pseudomonadota > Alphaproteobacteria > Rhodospirillales > Azospirillaceae > Azospirillum > Azospirillum sp. 11R-A. Next base: position 587,075 of record NZ_JBCEBL010000001.1, read on the forward strand.
GCATCGGGGCCGGGGCCGTGCTTCCATCCTGGCGTGTACCGTGGACAGTCCCGAGCCGGCAGCCATGTCCAACGATCTCCTGTTCGCCTCGGACGAGTCTCCCACCCCGCAGGATCTGTCCAGCGGGGCCGGCGGGACCGGCGACACCGCCCCGGCCGCTCCGCCCTGGCTGGTTCTGGTCGCCGACGACGAGCCGGAGGTGCATGCCGTCACCCGGCTGGCACTCGCCCGGCTGCGCTTCCGCGGCCGCCCCGTCCGCCTGCTCGACTGCACCAGTGCGGCGGAGGCGGAACGCATCCTGCGCAACACCCCGGATATCGCCGTCATCCTGCTCGACGTGGTGATGGAGACCGAGGATGCCGGCCTGCGGCTGGCCCGCCGCATCCGCGAGGAGTTGGGCAACCGCGCCATCCGCATCGTCCTGCGCACCGGGCAGCCGGCCCGTGTGCCGGAGGAGGAGTTGGTCCTCGCCTATGAAATCGACGGCTACACCGCCAAGACCGAACTGACGGCACGCCGGCTGTTCACCAGCGTGGTGACGGCATTGCGCGCCTATGCCGATCTGGCGGCGCTGGAACAGAAGCTTGCCGAACGCGGCCGCGCGCTGGAGGAGGCGACCGTCCGCCTCAACCGCATGGCGACGCTGGATCCGCTGACCGGCGTGTGGAACCGCCGCCGCTTCCTGGAACTGGCGGCGGCGGAACTGGCGCGGGCACGGCGCTATGGCCGGCATCTCGGCGTTTTCCTGCTCGACCTCGACGGCTTCAAGGCGGTCAACGACGCCCATGGCGATGCCGTCGGCGACGCGGTGCTGCGCGCGGTGGTGAAGCGGATCCGGGCGGCGCTCCGCATCTCCGATCACATCGCGCGGTCGGGCGGGGAGGAGTTCGTCGTGCTTCTGCCGGAAACCGACGATGCCGGCAGCGCCGTGGTGGCGGAACGGGTGCGCGCCGCCCTGGCCGACAGCCCGATCCTGGTGGAGGAGCGGACGATCCCCGTCACCGCCAGCATCGGCGTCGCCAACTGGCTTCCCGCCGAGCCCGGCGTCGAACAGACCCTGCACCGCGCCGAACACGCTTTGCATGCAGCCAAGCAGGCCGGCCGCAACCGGGTCGAGCGCGCGGCGGGGTAACGGGATGCCGCACCCGGCCTTCCATCCTGTCGACTGTGTAATATCGTTTCAGCGCCGCGATTGAATGGCGGCAAGCCAGGGGTTACTCCTATCGTTGGAAACATCTTGGCGTATGCCATTTCCGATCGGGGGTTCGCACATGTGGCAGAACTACACCAACGCGCTGATGACCGCCTTCGGACTGGCCGGGCTGGGGTTCGGCATCGGCAAGCTCGTCATCGTGCTGGGCGAACGCGCGATCGAACGCCGCCACGGGTCGGAGGGGGTGCGCGACATCATCGCCCGCCGCGCCAAGCTGGAGACAAAGCTGGAGGCCCGCCGCGGTGACCGCATCCGCGAGCTGAAGGATCTGGACGGTGCGGCCGAGGATGTGCTGCGCCGCCGCAAGGTGATGGAACGCCAGATCGAGGAGGCGCGCCAGTCCGGCGAGCGGCTGGTCCGTCTGGTCGGCGAGGAGGTCCAGGGCAGCCCCTGCTACGTCGCCATGGTGGTGAACAAATATGTCGGCACCGGCGCCGTCCAGCAGAGCCAGCATGCGCTGGTCGATCCCAGCTGGGCGCAGCCGCAGATGATCGAGGTTTGGGCGCGCTCGATGGCGGAGGCGCGGACGGAGATCGAGCGGCGCTACCCGCCCGCCTTCGGCTATGCCGTGACGCGGATGCAGGAATTCCTGTCCGCCGACACCCCCGTCGCCAAGGCCAGCTGAGCCCCCTTCGAAAGCCGGACCCGCCATGGACAGCATGCCCTACATCTTCTCCGGTCTGGTCGGCCTCGCCTCCCTGGCGGTGTCGCTGCTGCTGGCGTTGCGCCGCCTGAAGACGTCGGAGGAGCGGATCGCCACCGCGGTGTCGCGCAAGCAGGCGCAGGTCGAGCGGATCAAGAAGATCGCCCGCGTCACGCTCCAGCAGGCCCGCGACCTGCGCGACGCCCGCCGCCGCAAGGCGATGGCCGAGCTGGGCTGCGAGGATTTGGAACAGCGCCTGAAGGCCTCCGGTGCCAACGACCGCCGCATCTATGTGCTGGACGACCGCCGCACCCAGAAGGACCAGGGCTGGCTCCTGCGGGTGGTCAACATCGAATACGGCACCCGCGTCAACCCCACACTCATTCCCACCGCGCTCGACAGCTGGAAGCGCGGCCGACGCTTCCTCGTTTGGGCGCTCGACGAGAAGAAGGCCCGCGAAAAGGTCAACGCCCGCTTCCCCGAGAACAAGGGCTTCACCGTTATGGGCGTCGAATCCTATATCGAGTGAGAATGCGGCCGGAAAGCCGCATCTTGCCACGATAATGACACAAGTCCCATTTTCAGACTATCATCCCCGCGCGCACCCATCCGCCCGCGCCGGGGAGCCTTGCCATGATCCGTTATGCCGAGTTGCAGCTCGCCACCAACTTCAGCTTTCTGGAGGGGGCGTCGCACCCTGACGAGCTGGCGATGACGGCGGCGGCGCTGGGGCTGGCGGCGGTGGGGGTGACGGACCGCAATTCGCTGGCCGGCGTGGTGCAGATGCATGTGGCGGCGAAGAAGGTCGGGATCCGGCCGCTGATCGGCTGCCGGCTGGACCTGACCGACGCCGACAGCCTGCTGGCCTACCCGACCGACCGCGCCGCCTATGCGCGGCTGTCGCGGCTGCTGACGCTGGGCAAGATGCGGGCGCCGAAGGGCGAGTGCTTCATCGCCCGCACCGATGTGCTGGCCCATGCCGAAGGCATGCTGTTCCTGCTGCTCGGCCCCGACCGCCGCGACGAGACGTTCCTGCGCGAACTGCGCGCCTGGCGCAGCGGGCTGGCGCGCGGACAGCTCTATCTGGCGGCGAGTCATCGCTACCAGGGCGACGATGCCCGCCGGCTGCGCTGGCTGGCCGGTCTGGCGGAGGCGGAGGGGGTGCCGCTGGTCGCCACCAACGACGTGCTCTATCACGGTGCCGGACGGCGGGAGCTGGCCGACGTGATGACCTGCATCCGCCACCACACCACCATCGACGAAGCCGGCTGGCGCCTGTCCGCCAATGCCGAGCGCCACCTGAAACCGGCCGTCGAGATGATGCGCCTGTTCCGCGACCATCCCGACGCCGTCGCCCGCACCTTGGAGATCGCCGAGGCCTGCCGCTTCTCGCTGGAGGAGCTGCGGTACGACTATCCCGACGAGGTGGCGGAAGGCCGCGACCCGCAGGAGACGCTGGTCGCCCTGACCTGGGACGGGGCGGCCAAGCGCTATCCGTCCGACCGGTTCCCCGGCGGCATCCCCGATGCGGTGCGCGAGACGGTGGAGCGCGAGCTGGCCCTGATCGCCGAGCAGCGCTTCGCCCCCTATTTCCTGACCGTCCACGACATCGTCCGATTCGCCAGGGAGCAGGACATCCTCTGCCAGGGCCGCGGCAGCGCCGCCAACTCCGCCGTCTGCTATTGCCTGGGCATCACCTCGGTCGATCCGACCGAAGTCGACCTGCTGTTCGAACGCTTCATCTCCTCCGCCCGCGGCGAGCCGCCGGACATCGACGTCGATTTCGAACATGAACGGCGCGAGGAGGTGATCCAGTACATCTACGGGAAATACGGCCGCGCCCGCGCCGGGCTGACCGCCACCGTCATCCGCTACCGCGCCCGCAGCGCCCTGCGCGAGGTCGGCAAGGCGATGGGTCTGTCGGCCGATCTGGTGGCGCGGCTGACCGGCTCGATCTGGGGCTGGGGCGGCCAGGGGGTGGACGAGGATCGCGCCCGCAAGCTCGGTGTCGATCCCGACGACCCGAGGCTCAAGCGCACGCTGGAGCTTGCCACCGAGCTGATGGGCTTCCCCCGCCACCTGTCGCAGCATGTCGGCGGCTTCGTCATCACCCGCGGCCCGCTGTCGGATCTCTGCCCGGTCGCCAACGCGGCGATGAAGGACCGCAGCACCATCGAATGGGACAAGGACGACATCGACGCGCTGGGCATCCTGAAGGTCGACGTGCTGGCGTTGGGCATGCTGACCTGCATCCATCGCGCCTTCGACCTGATCGAACAGGTGCATGGGCAACGCTGGGCGCTCGCCACCCTGCCCCAGGACGACCCTGCGGTCTACGATATGCTGGGGCGGGCCGACAGCCTGGGCGTCTTCCAGGTCGAAAGCCGCGCGCAGATGAGCATGCTGCCGCGGCTGAGACCGAAGAAATTCTACGATCTGGTGATCGAGGTCGCCATCGTCCGCCCCGGCCCGATCCAGGGCGGCATGGTCCATCCCTACCTGCGCCGCCGCAGCGGAGCGGAGGACATCACCTATCCGATGCCGGTGCTGGAACCGGTCCTCAGCAGAACGCTGGGTGTCCCGCTGTTTCAGGAACAGGCGATGAAGGTCGCCATGGTCGGTGCCGGCTTCACCGCCGAGGAGGCCGACCAGCTGCGCCGCGCCATGGCGGCCTTCCGCAAGAGCGGACAGGTCGAGCGGTTCCACGACAAGTTCATCGCCGGCATGACCGCCAAAGGCTGCGACCCCGCCTTCGCCGAGCGCTGCTTCAAGCAGATCGAGGGGTTCGGCGAATACGGCTTTCCCGAGAGCCACGCCGCCAGCTTCGCCCTGCTGGTCTATGTCTCCGCCTGGATCAAGCACCACCACCCTGCCATCTTCGCCGCCGCCCTGCTGAACAGCCAGCCGATGGGCTTCTACGCCCCCGCCCAGATCGTCCGCGACGCGCGGGAGCATGGCGTGACGGTGCTGCCGCCGGACGTGAACCTGTCGGGCTGGGATTGCGCGGTGGAGGGCTCTTCCTCCCTCCGCCTGGGTCTCCGCCTCATCAAGGGCTTCACTCCGCAGCACGCCGACTCGGTCGTCCTCTCCCGTGCCGGCGGCTACAGCGACCCCTACGATCTGTGGCGCCGCGCCCGCCTGCCGGTCCCGGCACTGGAAAAGCTGGCAAAGGCCGATGCCTTCCGCTCCGTCGGGCTCGACCGACGGGCGGCGCTGTGGGCGGTGCGGGCGCTGGGCGACCAGCCGCTGCCGCTGTTCGCCCGGCTGGACGGTCCCCCATACAACCCGATGGCCGAGGAGCCGGAAGCCCCCCTGCCCGCCATGGCGCTCGGCGAGCATGTGGTGATGGATTACGGCAGCCTGTCCCTGTCGCTGAAGGCCCACCCGCTGTCGCTGCTGCGCGACGGCCTGCCCGGCATCACCCCGGCAGAGCGGCTGGCGCAGACGCGCGACGGCCGCCGCCTGACCACCGCCGGCCTCGTCCTGGTCCGCCAGCGGCCGGGCAGCGCCGAGGGCGTCGTCTTCATCACGCTGGAGGACGAGACCGGGATCGCCAACCTCGTCGTCATGCCCGACGCCTTCGAGACCTTCCGCCGCCCGATCATGACCGCCCGGCTGATGGCCGCCACCGGCCGGGTGCAGAACCACGAGGGTGTGGTGCATCTGCGCGTGGAATCGCTGATCGACCTGACCCACCGGCTGGCCGACCTGACCGGCGAGAACCGGCCCGCCGCCAACGAGACTCATGCCCCCTTCCCCAAGGGCCGCAATTTTCATTGAGGGAGCCGATCGCTCCTGACATCACGCTGTCAGGAGGGGCGTGCTATCAAGAGGGTGTGCCGGCACGAACCACGAACATCCACCCCACTCGCTGTCAGGAGCCACTCCGATGAACATCCCCCACGTCGTCACCTGGTTCGAGATTCCGGTCACCGACCTCGCCCGCGCGGTCGGCTTCTACGAGACCGTCTTCGCCGCCAAAATGGTCCAGGAGCCCTGCCCCAGCGGCATGATCATGGCCGTCTTCCCGGCCGAAGGCACCGCCGTCAAGGGCTGCCTGATCCAGCACGAGGCCTGCAAGCCGAGCGCCGACGGCACCACCGTCTACCTGAACGGCGGCGACGACCTGTCCGCCCCGCTGGCCCGTGCCGAGCAGGCCGGCGCCCGCATCGTCGTGCCAAAGACGCTGATCACCCCGGAAATCGGCTATTTCGCCCAGTTCATCGACAGCGAGGGCAACCGCGTCGGCCTCTTCTCGATGCACTGATCCTCCCTGCCGGAGCCGCCGCCATGCGCCGCGCCGACCGCCTGTTCCAGATCGTCCAGCATCTCCGCAAGGGGCGGCTGGTGACGGCTGCCGAACTGGCGCGGTGCCTGGAGGTGTCGGAGCGCACCGTCTACCGCGACATGCGCGACCTCGCCTCCTCCGGCGTACCGGTGGAGGGCGAGGCCGGCGTTGGCTATCTGCTGCGCGACGGCTATGACCTGCCGCCGCTGATGTTCACCCAGGACGAGGTGGAGGCGCTGGTCGTCGGCGCCCGCCTCGCCCGTGCCTGGGTCGGCGGCGCGCTGGCCGATGCCGCCGCCCGTGCGCTCGACAAGGTGGAGGCGGTGGTGCCGGAGTCGCGGCGGCGCGAGCTGGCCGACAGCCGCGTCTTCGTCCCCGACTTCTCCTTCCCCGCCCCTTTGCGCGACCGGATGGACGTGCTGCGCTGCGCCATCAATGCCAGACGCGTGGTGATGTTCGATTACCGGCGCCAGGATGGCACCCATTCCGCCCGCGCGGTCCAGCCGCTGGGCCTGTTCTTCTGGGGCCGGGTGTGGACGCTGGGCGCCTGGTGCGAACTGCGCGAGGAGTTCCGCAGCTTCCGCATCGACCGCATGGAAACCTTGCTGCCCCTGGATCGCCGGTTCGACGAGATCCCCGGCCGCGGCCTGGACGATTATCTCGCCCTCTGGCGCCGGGAGGGCTGCCGGCAGGGGTGAGGCCCCCCTCAAAAAAACCCTCAAACCCCGTCGATGTAGGCCAGCAGCGGCTGCCAGTCGCCGCGATGCTCGGCGGCGCGCTTGCCCGGCATGTCGAACAGGCTGAGGCCGCTTTCCGCCGCATCTGCATAGATCTGGCTGTCGCGCAGCCGCGTCACCACCTGATGGCCGATGCCGCCGAGGAACCGATCCAGCCGGTCGGCGGCCTTGGTGCGGGCGCGCATGCGGTTGCCGACCACCGCCACAGTGGTCTTCTTCTTCGCGATCCGCTTCAGCTCGTCGAGCTTGACCAGAAAACGCTGGGTCGCCTGCTCGTCGAAGGCGCCGGGCAACACCGGCAGCACGACGATGTCGGCCATCTTCACCAGATCCTCGATCTGCTTGGTCTTCAACGCGGCGGGCGCGTCGATGACCAGCCGCTTGATGCCGCGCGGCGTGTCGGTGAAGTCCTTGGCCCAGTCGAGCCCGACCAGGGCCGGCGCCTTCTCCGGCCGGCGCTCCAGCCAGCCGAGCGAGGAGCGCTGACGGTCCACGTCGGCCAGCACGGTGGGCAGGCCCGCCGCGGCGGACGCGGCGGCGAGGTGGGTGGCGACGGTCGTCTTGCCGCAGCCGCCCTTGATGTTGGCGACGAGGATCGTGAGCATGGCCGTGGACTCTACACCCCGGCGTCCGGCTTCGACCAGAAATGCTTGGTGTCGATGAAATCATGCCACAGGGCGACCAGCGCCGCCTCGGTGTCGGCCACGCCGCGGGCATGCCAGCCGATGACGATGCCGGCGGCGCGCGGCTCGCCGGGGGCCGAGCGGCTGCCGTCGTCGTGCAACTCGTGCAGAAGCCGCGTCGCCGTCGCCACGTCGTTCAGATGGCCCAGCGCGTCCTGGAAGGCGGCCATCTGCTGGATGTAGCGGCGGACCGGCTTGTCGTCATACAGGCTGCGGAAGAACTCCACGGCATAGCGCAGCTTCTTCAGCGCGATGCGCAGCTGGTGGCGCTGGGCCACCGGCAGGTGGGCGAAGCCGTGGCCGGCCCGCTTGGCCTTCTTGTGGCGCTTGTTCAGCAGATGGTCGGCCAGCCCGATCACCGGCTGGAACAGCCGCACCGATTCCTCGCTGACCGGCTGGTCGCGCCAGCCGCGCTTCTCCACCCAACTGCCGACGCCCAGCAGGAAGGCGGTGTAGCGGTCGGAGCGGATCGCCTCGCGCACGCCCTCATAGGCGCGCAGCCGCTTGGCCTCGGCCGCCGCCGCCAGCGCGTCGAGATCCTCGACCGCCGAGCGGCCATGCCCGTCGGCCTTGTGGAAGGCGTCGCGCACCGGGGCCAGCAGCTCCTCGCCGAACACGTCCCAGTCGCGCGCCGGCCCCAGGCTGCCGGCCAGCCACTTGATCTCGCCGACCAGCCACAGATATTGCGCGGCCGGAATGAAGGGCCGGAACAGCGCAGTGGCCGAGCGCAGCCGGCGCAGCGCGACGCGCATCTGGTGCACGCCCTCCGGATCCTCGCCGGCCAGCGTCACCGCCTCGTTCGCCACCATGTGGGCGATGCAGGCGCGCACGATGCGCGCCACCGCCCCCTCGACCGTCGTCTCGGGATCGAGCACCAGCTTTTCGGCTTTCAGCGCCTTGTCGGCCGTGCCGTTGGCCAGCGCATGGCCGCGCTCCGCCTTGGTCCGCATCTCCAGCCGCAGCGGGGCGGCCTGCGTCAGTTCCTGCGCCAGATCGTAGAGCGCCGCGGGCGTGCCGCTTTTCAGCTCCAGCTCCACCTCGCAAAGGTCGGTGGACCGGCCGTCGGGCAGCTCGATCCGGCCGCGGTCGAAGGCGACCTCGATCACGGCGGCGCCGTCGCCCTCGCCCAGCGTCACGTCCTGCGTGGTGCGTTCGACGATGGAGGTGAAGACCGGCCGGAGTTCCGAGTCGCTGAGCGATCCCAGCAGCTCGATGGCGTCGCCGTCGGCGATCAGCGTCAGGTCGGGTGCGGCGGAGGTCACCGCGCATTCCCACTCGCCGCGCCCCAGCCCGTCCTCGTCGGGGGCGGACTTGACCGTCTGGACGAAGCCGTCGCCGGTCTTGCGCACCCGCAGCGTCACCTTGCGCGCGGCAAGCCGGCGCTCCTCGGTGTCGTAATAGGTGCTTTCCAGGGTCCGTGTCGCCGCCGGGCCGGTGGCCCGGTCTGCGATGGCGGAAGCGGCGCGCAGCCTGTCGAAGTCTTCCGGCTTCGCCGCCAGCTTCAGTTCCGTCTCGCGGTTGATCTCGGCCTCAGCCATCGCCTGCGCTTCAACCCCCGTTTTGCGGCCCATTGGCCTACAGTTGGGTGTTTGCACAGCCAATGGACAGGGTCAAGTTACGGAAATGTTGCAGAAGCCTGCGGTTGCGGCACCCGCCGGCTGCACGTCTGCCGCCGGTTCCTGGCTTTCGCCCGAGGCTTTAACCAGGACGTTGCAGGGTCATTATGCCCCATTTCGCCCCACCCCTGGGGCGTTGCAAAGCGTGCAGGCCTGTGGTTGGGTTCCCGCAAACTGAAACGGCCTGTCCCGCTGGGATCGGCCATAATTGGGGAAGTGTGACGATGACCGATTTCAACACGATCGACGACCTTGAGGTGAGCGGCAAGACGGTGCTGGTGCGCGCCGACCTGAACGTTCCGATGCAGGACGGCAAGGTGTCCGACACCACCCGCATCGACCGCCTCGCCCCCACCTTGAAGGAGCTGTCCTCCAAGGGTGCCAAGGTCGTGGTCCTGTCGCATTTCGGTCGCCCGAAGAACGGTCCGGACGCCAAGAACTCCTTGCGCAACGTGCTGGACGCTCTCAGCGCCGCCGTCGGCCAGAAGGTGGCCTTCGCCGAGGATTGCGTCGGCGAGAAGGCCAAGGAGGCCATCGCCAAGGTGCATGATGGCGCCATCGTGCTGCTGGAGAACACCCGCTTCCACGCCGAAGAGGAAAAGAACGACCCGGCTTTCGCCAAGGAGATGGCCGCGCTCGGCGACATCTACGTCAACGACGCCTTCTCCGCCGCGCACCGCGCCCATGCCTCGACCGAGGGGGTTGCCCGCCTGCTGCCGAACGCCGCCGGCCGCCTGATGGAAGCCGAGTTGAAGGCCCTGACGCTGGCGCTGGAGAAGCCGGAGCGCCCGGTCGCCGCCGTCGTCGGCGGTGCGAAGATCTCCACCAAGCTCGAACTGCTCGGCAACATGGTCCGCAAGGTCGACCTGCTGGTGCTGGGCGGCGGCATGGCCAACACCTTCCTGTTCGCCCAGGGCACCGATGTCGGCGCCTCGCTGTGCGAGAAGGACATGGCCGACCAGGCCCGCGCCATCATGGCGACCGCCAAGGAGGCCAACTGCGAGATCCTGCTGCCGAAGGACTTCGTCGTCGCAAAGGAGTTCAAGGCCGGTGCGGCCAACCGCGTCGTCGCCTTCGACGCCATCGGCGCGGATGAGATGGCTCTCGACGTCGGCCCGGCCACCGTCGAGTTCCTCGGCGTGAAGCTGCAGGGCGCCAAGACCGTCGTTTGGAACGGCCCGCTCGGCGCCTTCGAGATCCAGCCCTTCGACGCCGGCACCAACGCGGTGGCCGGTCTGGTCGCCGCCCGCACCGAGGCCGGCGGCCTGCTGTCGGTGGCCGGCGGCGGCGACACCGTCGCGGCGATGGCCCATGCCGGGGTCGAGGACAAGTTCACCTACGTGTCCGCCGCTGGCGGCGCCTTCCTGGAATGGCTGGAAGGCAAGGAACTGCCGGGTGTGGCGGCTCTGAAGAAGTAAGCGGTTCCGTAAGGATCGCCGACGAAAAGGCTCCGGGTTTCGGCCCGGAGCCTTTTTGCTTTTTCATCCCTGTCCAACCCGTTCCGCCCTCATCTTCAGCCACTCCGCCAGGCCCTGATCGTCCAGCGCATATTGTCCGCGTGCCGACCGCCACAGGATGTTCTTCTGCCGCAGCGCCTCGATGGCCGCCTGCACGGCCGGCGGCTCCACCGTCTCCCCGACCGCATCGGCATAGGCTTGCAGAGCCGGAGCGGAGAAGGGAGCGGATTGCGGCCCCTCCAGCGCCAGCCGTTCGACCACCGCCTGCTGCAACGGCGTCAGCCCCGACCATGCGAACTCGTAGTCTTCCCACACCCGCTGGCGAAGCTCGGTCGCGCCGTCCGCCAACGCACGTTTCAGGTCGCCGGCATCGCCGACCAGCAGCGCCGCATCCGACAGGATCCGCATCAGGGCCTCGGGCCGCCGCCCTACCGCGTCGAAGGCCGCGAAGACATCGTCCGCGTCGAACCGGTTGCCCTCGGCCAGCCGCTCGTTGATCCAAGTGGTGTAGGCGTCGGTATAGGCGCGGTCGAGCAGCGGAAAGCTGCGGACGCCGGTTCCGAAGAAGGGCTGGTCACGGTTCAGCACCAGCCGGCTCAGCTTGTCGCGGTGGGATCCCGTCAGCACGATCATCAGATTCGGACCGTCGCGCGCATCGTCCCTGGTGTTCAGCCGGTCGCGCGTCGCCTTCAGCGCGAACATGGCGTTCAGCCCGGCCTCGGTCGTCAGCGCGTGCTGCGCTTCATCCACCAGCAGGGCGATCCGCTTGTGCGTCCGTTCCAACAGCGCCTCCAGCGCGTCGGCCAGCGTGGTCCCCTGCGCCTGCCCAATCCGGTCGATGTCGACCGAGACGCCGCCCATGCCCAGCTTGCTGAGTCCGACCGCCCGCGCCGCCTTGACCGGCAGGCTGTCGGCCCGGCGAAGCTCAGCCTTCAATGCCTCCGCGATCAGATGCGCCGGGTCGGCCGCCATGTCCGACCACAGATCGACATAGACCGCGAGGATGCCGCGCCCTTCAAGCTCCGGCCCCAGATCGTGGCGCAGGAATGTGCTCTTGCCGGTCCGCCGCGGTGCTGCCAGACAGAGCGTCGGCTCCGCCCCGATCGGCGCGTCCCCCGTCACGATGTCGGCCAGCGCCGCCGCCAGCTTCGGGCGGTGAAACAGGAACTTCTGTGCAGGCATGGAGACAGGGTGTGACGGCACGGGCGGCCTCTTTAAGACCAATTATGGAGTGAACCATAATTTATAGTCTGAAAAATAATCTTCAATAGTCCGCTGCGGACTGCGCAACGACCCGTGCGCACCAACCGTTTCCCCTTGCATCCGCCCACACGAATGGTCATAAAAGCGGCGGGAGACTGGCGTCGGACGAGTCCCTCGCCAACCCGGTCAGGTCCGGAAGGAAGCAGCCGCAACGAGTTACGGCTCGGGTCGTTCGTCCAGTCTCCCACCCTCTTCAAAAATTGCCAGCACGAAACAGACGGCGACAGCGCGGTGCCGGGACGCTATCCTGCGGCCCGAAATTCCCCTCCCGTCGTTTCGACAGGCCAGCCGCGTGACCGATACCACCGCCGAAATCACCGCCGCCTCCGCTCCCGCCACCGGGCAGGCTTACCGGGTGCTGGCGCGCAAATACCGGCCGAAGACCTTCGACGAGCTGATCGGCCAGGACGCGCTGGTCCGCACCCTGACCAATGCCATCCAGTCCGGCCGCATCGCCCAGGCCTTCATGCTGACCGGCGTGCGCGGTGTCGGCAAGACCACCACCGCCCGTATCATCGCCCGTGCGCTGAACTGCACCGGGCCGGACGGCACCGGCGGGCCGACGGTCAGCCCTTGCGGCGTCTGCGACAATTGCCGCGCCATCGCCGAGGACCGCCACGTCGACGTGATGGAGATGGACGCCGCCAGCCACACCGGCGTCGACGACATCCGCGAGATCATCGACGGCGTGCGCTACTCGCCTGTCTCGGCCCGCTACAAGCTCTACATCATCGACGAGGTCCACATGCTGTCCAAGAGCGCGTTCAACGCGCTTCTGAAGACGCTTGAGGAACCGCCGAGCCATGTGAAGTTCGTCTTCGCCACCACCGAGATCCGCAAGGTGCCGGTGACGGTGCTGTCGCGCTGCCAGCGTTTCGACCTGCGCCGCGTCGATGCCCAGGTGCTGAAGGAGCATTTCACCCGCGTCACCGCCATGGAAGGCGCCGGCATCGAAGGCGACGCCACCTCGCTGATCGCACGCGCCGCCGACGGGTCGGTGCGCGACGGACTGTCGCTGCTCGATCAGGCCATCGCGCTGGCCGCCGGCACCGTCACCGCGCAGCAGGTGCGCGACATGCTGGGGCTGGCCGACCGCACCCGCGTCATCGACCTGTTCGAGGCCGCCGTCTCCGCCAAGCCGGCCGAAGCGATGGATATCCTGGCCGACCTGCACCGGGTCGGCGCCGACCCGGTGGTGATCCTCCAGGATCTGCTCGACCTCGTCCACAATTTGACCCGCCTGAAGGTGGTGCCCGACAGCGCCAACGATCCTTCCCTGCCGGAGGCCGAGCGCACACGGGGAGCCAGCCTGTCCTCCAAGCTCGGCATGCCGGCGCTGACCCGCGCCTGGCAGCTTCTGCTGAAGGGGCTGAACGAGGTACAGGCCGCCCCGGTGCCGCAGCAGGCTTTGGAGATGGTGATTGTCCGCCTGTCCTACGCCGCCGACCTGCCGACTCCGGGCGAGCTGATCCGCCAGTTCCAGGCCCAGCAGGCCAATGGCGGCGGAGGCGGCGCGCCGATGGGCCGCGGTCCCGGCGGTGGCGGCGGCCCGGTCGCGGTGGCCACACAGTCTACTCATGCCGTCGCCCGCTCCATGGGCTCCGCCCAGCCGCAGAGCGCCGCCGTGGCGCAGGCGGCCCCCGCCCCTGCCGCCATCCCGGAGGGCGAGGAACTGTCGCCGATGCCGCACGACTTCCGTGCGCTGGTGCAGCTGTTCTCCGACCGGCGCGAAGGCGCGCTCTACGGTTACATGATGGAGACGGTCCAGCTGGTCCGCATGGAGCCGGGCACGCTGGAGCTGAAGCTCCGCCCTGCCGCCCCGCCGACCCTGCCGGCCAAGGTCGGGCAGTTCCTGACCGAATGGACCGGCCAGCGCTGGATCGTCGCGCTGTCGGAAGGCCCGGCCCAGCCGACGCTGGCCGAGCAGGACAAGGCCGAAAAGCACCGCGCCTGGGCGGAGGCGGAAGCCAACCCGGTGGTGCGCGCCGTGCTCGACGCTTTCAGCGGGGCGAAGATCATCGACATCCGGGATCTTGCGGAAGTTGCCGCAGCGGAGAGTGCAGCGGTTGCGGATGACGGCGAGACACCCGATTTCATGGTTCAGCAGCAGGACGACGGGGTCTATTACCCCCTCGACGACGAAGGAGAGTACTGACCGATGAAGAATATCGGCAACATGATGAAGCAGGCCCAGCAGATGCAGGCCAAGATGCAGGAAATGCAGGCGAGCCTGGAGCAGGTCGAAGTGACCGGCCAGAGCGCCGCCGGCATGGTGGTCGTGACCGTCAACGGCAAGAGCGAGATGAAGAAGGTCAAGCTCGACAAGTCCGTCGTCGATCCCGAGGACGTCGAGGTTCTGGAGGACCTGATCGTCGCCGCCTTCAACGACGCCAAGAAGAAGGTCGAACAGCACGTCGCCGAGGAAACCTCGAAGATGATGGGCGGACTGAAGCTGCCGCCGGGCATCAAGTTGCCGTTCTGATCCTGACAGTCTTTTGTGAAAGTCCCCTCTCCCCGGAGGGGAGAGGCGGATTTGCACATCGATGATCGGACCTGAAATCGAACGCCTGATCCAGCTGCTGTCCAAGCTGCCGGGACTCGGTCCCCGGTCGGCGCGGCGGGCGGCGCTGCATCTGATGAAGCGGCGGGACAGCCTGCTGATCCCGCTGTCGGAGGCGATGGCAGCGGCCGGCGAATCGATCCGCGCCTGCTCCGTCTGCGGCAACCTCGACAGCCGCGACCCCTGCACCGTCTGCTCCGACCCCACTCGCGACCGCTCGGTCATCTGCGTGGTGGAGGATGCCGGCGACCTGTGGGCGCTGGAACGCACCCGCGCCTTCCGCGGCACCTATCACGTGCTGGGCGGCCTGCTGTCGGCCCTCCAGGGCGTCGGCCCCGACGATCTTAACCTCGACGGCCTCGCCGGACGCGCCAAGGACCCTGCGGTCCGCGAGATCATCCTGGCGCTGAATGCCACCGTCGACGGCCAGACCACCGCCCATGTGGTGACCGACCGCCTGACCGAGTCCGACGTGTCGGTCTCCCGTCTGGCGCACGGCGTCCCGGTCGGCGGCGAGCTAGACTATCTCGACGACGGCACGCTGACCGCGGCGCTGAAGGCTCGGCGCCCGCTTTAGTTCGGGCCCCTCAGCGCTCGAACAGCCCGACCAGTTCCACATGGGCCGACCACAGGAACTGGTCGACCGGCCAGAGTTTCACCAGACGATAGCCGCCATCCACCAGCACCCGCGCGTCGCGGGCGAAGCTGGCGGGGTTGCAGGACACGCCCACCACCCGCGGCACTTTGCTGCCGGCGAGCGCCGCCGCCTGGGCCACGGCACCGGCCCGCGGCGGGTCGAAGACGACGGCATCGTAACGATTGAGATCCTTGGCGCTCAGCGGGTTTTCGAACAGGTCGCGCCGCTCCGCCGTCAGCCGCAGCCCCTGCACCGAACGGCCGAGCGCCGCCACCGCAGCCTCGTCGCCCTCCACCGCATGAACCGCGGCTTGTTGCGCAAGCGGAATGGAAAAGGTGCCGACACCGGCGAACAGGTCGGCGATGCGGCCTGCCTGCCCGACTCCCTCACGCACCGCCGCCACCAGGGCAGCCTCGCCCTCCGCACTCGCCTGGAGGAAGGCACCGGGCGGCGGTTGGATCGGAACGCCTGCGAAACGGATGAAGGCCGGCCGGCGATTCGCCACCGGCTCCGCTGCCGCGCGGTCGGTCGGCTGCCAAGCGATGCGGGCGATGCGTTCCGGTTCGAAGCCGAACAGCACCTCGCGCGCCGCACGGTCCAGGCTGCGCGGCCCGACGAGCAGCAGATCGACCCCGCCCTCCAGATCGGTCAGCACCACATCGGCGTCCCCGCCATCCGGCAGCAGACCGTTCAGCAGGGTCCGCAAAGGCTCCACCAGCGCGAACAGGCGGGGCGACAGGACCGGGCATTCCTCCAGATCGACCAGCCGATGGCTCTGCCGCTCGTTGAAGCCGAACCAGACCCGCTTGCCGCGCTTCAGCGCCGCAAAGCGGGCGCGGCGGCGGGCACCGGCGGGCGTCCGTGCCAATGGCTCCATCGGCACATCGCCAAGCCCGACCCGCTCCAGCGCACCGCGCACCATCCCGACGGTCCAGGCGGCGTAGGTCGGATCGTCCATCTGCTGGAGCGTACAGCCGCCGCAGCGGCCGAAATGGCGGCAGGGCGGAGTCTGGCGGCCGGTTCCGGGCTCAAGCACCTCAAGCAGTTCGGCCCGTACGCCCTCCCCCTTCCCATCGCTGTCGGCGGCACGTACACGCACGCGGTCACCCGTCACCGTATAGGGCACGAACAGGCGCAGCCCCTCGGCAAAGGCGATCCCATCGCCACGCGCACCGACGTCGGCGATGGACACCTCCATCTCCTGCACGTCACGGGGCGGCGGGGCGGTCTTGCGGGTCGGCTGGCGCCCCTTGGCGAAGGGGCGCTTGGCGGGACGCGTCATGTCGGGGGTCCGTTGGATGCGGGTCTGGAGCGCCCTCCCTTTACGCCTCCAGCAGCTTGGCGCGCAACGGTTCCGGGATGGGTGTCGGGCGATGGGCAGCCTTGTCGACGATCACCGCCACCGCCTCCTGGGTGGCGATGCAGCGGTCGCCCAGGAAAATGGCACAGCCCAGCGTGATCGAGCTGGTGCCCAGCCGCAGCGTCCGCGCGCCGATGCGCACCGTGTTGGGATAGAGCAGTTCCGCCTTGTATTCGATCAGGCTGCGCGCCAGCACGACGGTCCACGGAACCTCGTCGGTGAAGCCGCCGACCTGGTGGATCATGGCGACGCGCGCCTGTTCGAAATAGACGCCGAGAGCATTGTTGTTGACGTGCCCCACCGCGTCGAGATCGTTGAAGCGCACGCGCTCCTCCCACCAGAAGCGGTAGAAGTCGGGGCTGGTCAGGTCGGGTTTGTTCAGGTCGGGCGTGCCGGTCATGCCGTCTTCCTTGCCGTATAGGTCAATGCATCTCCGGACTGTGGCGTATGGCCCGGAGCGGTGCAAGCCCGGCTTCCCGCCCTGCGGCCCCGGTTCGCATCCATATTTCCAGGGTGGCCCGCGAATTCCCGCGCCAATCCCCGATTGGCCGTGTTATTGGAGTCGGACCAACCCTCCGCAACGGACCGGACGATGAGCAAGGACACCACCAACCAGACGGCCGAAGCGCTGTTCGAAAAGGCGCTGTCGATCGCCGAAAAGCACCTGGACGAGGCGATCAAGGAAGGTGGCCCGCTCGGCCCCTACATCGCCGTCGCCATGATCGAGGCCGCGGTGAACGCCGCCGTGGACGAGACCAGCCACGAGGACGTCATCGACATGCTGCGCGACCTCGCCGCCCAGATCGAGGCGGACGCCGACGAGGCGGAAGAGGACTGACGCTTACGCCGGCTCCAAGGCCGCTGCGGACCCTGCCTGCCGGCGCGCCTCGCGCCGGCGCAGGATCTCGTAGACGACGGCACCCAGGACGGTCAGCGCGATCAGCACCAGCGACAGCGCGTTGACCGCCGGTGTCAGGCCGGTGCGCACCTTGGTCGCGATGTAGACGGTCAGCGTGGTGTCGAGCCCGCGCACGAACAGCGTGGTGTTGTAGTTCTCGAAGCTCTGCAGGAAGGCCAGCAGGGCCGCCGACAGGATTGCCGGCATCAGATACGGCAGCGTGATGCGCCGGAACACCTGCCCATGGGTGGCGCCGAGGTCGAGCGCGGCCTCCTCCAGCGCCGGATCGAACCGCTCCAGCCTTGCCGAGAACAGCAGCATGGCATAGGCGGCGATGAAGCTGGATTGCGCCACCACGGTCAGGAACAGCCCGCCGCTGACCCCGAACCACTCCCGCCAGAACACCAGCGTCGAGATGCCGACGATCACCCCCGGCGTCAGCAGCGGCGACACCATCAGCGCGTAGAGGACGGTCTTGGCCCGGCTGTGCAGCCGGTCGAGCAGCAGGGCCGCCGCCAGCCCCAGCGGCACGGCCAGCGCGATCACCCCCGCCCCCACCAGCAGGCTGGTGCCCAGCGCCGCCCACATGCGCTGATCCTCCCACAACGCCTGGAACCAGCCGAGCGTGAAGCCCATCCAGGGCGTCACGGTGGGAAAGCGGCTGCTGTTGAAGGTCGCCGCCGCCATGATGCCCAGCGGCAGGAACAGATAGCCGAAGAACAGCATCAGATAGGCGCCGGTCAGCAGGCGGCGGAAGCGGGCAGCGGTCATTGGGGCCGTCTCATGGCTTGAGGCTCACTTCGCGATATCCGCCAGCCCGACGCGGAACAGCCGCATCGCGCCGAGGATGAAGCCGATGCACAGCACCAGCAGGATGAAGGCGTAGGCCGCCCCCTGGTTCCAGTTCCCGCCCTCGAAGAACCAGTTGTAGATGATCTCGGTGAACCAGCGGCTGTTCGGCCCGCCCAGCAGGGCCGGCACGGCATAGCTGCCGGCGGCCAGCATGAAGGTCATGATGCAGCCGACGGCGACGCCCGGCTTGGCGTGCGGCAGCACGATGCGGCGGTGGATGCGCAGCCAGCCGGCACCGAGATCCCGCGCCGCCTCGATCTGGTTGCGGTCCAGCGATTCGATAGCGTTGTACAGCGGGAAGACCATGAACAGGATGTAGACA
Source organism: Azospirillum sp. 11R-A (assembly GCF_049472615.1). NCBI lineage: Bacteria > Pseudomonadati > Pseudomonadota > Alphaproteobacteria > Rhodospirillales > Azospirillaceae > Azospirillum > Azospirillum sp. 11R-A. The sequence goes on from NZ_JBCEBL010000001.1 coordinate 605,604, forward strand.
TAGACCATGCCGACGATCACCCCGGCATCGCCGCCCAGGAAGCGCTGCGGCTCGTCGATGATGCCCAGCCCCAGCAGGATCGCGTTCAGCGGCCCGTTGAAGGCCAGGATGATGTACCAGGAGAAGGTGCGCAGCAGCTCGTTGATCCAGAAGGGCACGACCAGCATCAGGATCAGCAGCGGCAGCCGCCGCTTCGGCGCCACCTGCGCCAGATAGTAGGCGACCGGATAGCAGACGGCCAGCGTGGTCGCGGTGACCAGCGCGCTGGCCCAGATCGTCTTCAGGAAGATCGACAGATGGATCTGGTTGGTCCACAGGGTCAGGTAGTTCCTGACCGTGAACACATCCTCCGGCCCGCCGATCTTGGATGGCGGCAGCGATGGCCGGAAGGAGAAGCCGATCATCATCAGCTGCGGCAGCAGCACCAGCAGAGCCAGCCAGACCGCCACGGCCAGCAGGATCACCCCGGTCAGAACCGGGCCGTACCGGCGAAGAACCTCCGTCATTCGGGCACTGCTCCAGCCTGTGGGACCGGTTTGACGCCTAACATGGGGATTCCCGCCGGCGCAAGCGCCGCTATATGACGATGACGTTCAGCAGAGGGGTCTCAGCCCAGATTGTGCTTGGCCACCACGGCGGCGAAGTCGTCGCCGAAATGCTCGCCGACCCGGATGACGGAAACGCCGTAGGGGATCTCCTTCAGCGACGGGTGGTCGAGGTTCAGCGAGGTCAACAGCGCCATCGGCACATGCTGGGTCACGCTCATCGCCCGCAGGCCGCGGATCAGGTCCAGGCCGGACAGGCCGTCCATCACCATCGAGGCGATGACCATGTCCGGCGGCACGCGCACGGCAAGGCTGATCGATTCGATGGGGTCGGTCACCGTCATGGTGCGGAAGCCGCAGGCGGCCAGCTCCGTCCCCAGCTTCTTGGCGACGACCTTGGACGGGGTGACCAGCATGATCTCGACGTTGCGCACGTCGACGTCGGTGACCTGGAACTCGTAGCGCACCGGCAGGGCGCGGATGATCCGGTTGGTCTCGGCCAGCAGCGGCTGTTCGGCGCGGTCGACCAGTTCGGAAATGCGGTCGATGAAGATCTGGGCATCGACCAGCTGCTTCTCGTCCAGCCGCTTCAGGCCGCTGAGGTAATCCTCCAGCCGGTGGGCGACGAGGCTGACGGTGGGATAACCGAAGCTGGTGCCCATGCCCTTGAAATTGTGGGCTTCCAGTCGCAGGACGCCGATGGTTTCCACATCGCTGCGCTGGCCCTTCACGCGGTCCGCCAGCGACGCGTTCATCAGCTCCAGCCGGTCGCGCGCGTCGTCCACGAACTCCATGCGCAAGCGGTCTTCGAGGTCGTCGGTCGACATGTGCGAGGCCATGGAGCGGATTCCGGCTGGGGAGGGAAAGGGGTAACCCGAAGGTACACCAAATCCTTGCGCCGAAACAGACACGGCGCGCCCCTATTCGAAAGGACGCGCCGCGCGCAACAAAACCATTGGTTTTACAGAGAGGTCAGAGCCGTGCGAGCAGCGCCTGGAACCAGGCCAGACGCTCTTCCGTCTGGGCGATGTCGCGGTCCAGCCAGGAGGCGAAATGGCCGTCGCTGCCGACATCCGCCCGCTTCAGGTCGCCCAGCCGCGCCAGTTCGGTCTCGGAGAGCGCCACCAGATTGTCGATCTGGTCACGCTGCGACTCGACATCCAGCAGATGCAGGAAGCGCAGCTTCAGCGCGATGACCAGCTTGTTCAGCCCGTCGGCCGACGGCGCGCGGACATTGGCGCGCATCAGCGTGTCGAACTCCGCACGGCCGGCTTCCGTCGGACCCAGCAGGGCGTTGTCTTCCATGCCGCTGCCATCCAGCGCCTCGATCAGCCCCTCGTAGCGCAGCATCTCCAGCGAGGTGCCCATCAGGTCCAGCGACGGACCCATCATGCGGTCGAGGAAATGACGGACGGAGCCGGCCAGATCGGCGTAGCGCAGCGGCCCGCCCTGGATCAGCGTGCCCAGGACGACGAGGCGCACGGCCTCCTTCGGCATCAGCGAGTTGTCACGGTACATGGCGAACCCCCTAGGCGAGCCGCTGGATGCGAAGCCCCGGAAAAACGAAAAGGACGGCGCGGCAACGGCCGGTCCGCAGCATTGAAGCTGCGAACCGGTCGCAACGCTACTCCTCAAAGTAGGGATGCGCACGCCGTCTGTCCAGAGGGCAAAACGTCCTTATCGCCAAAAGGGTCTTTCCGGACCTGTTTCCAGGAGCCCCGCTCAGGCGGCGAGGCGCAGGTCCAGCCGGCTCCACACATCCAGCAGCGCGTCGACCAGCATGCCCATCTGCGCATCGGTGTGCAGCGGGGTCGGGGTGAAGCGCAGCCGCTCCGTCCCGCGCGGAACGGTGGGGTAGTTGATCGGCTGGACGTAGATGTTGTGCCGCTCCAGCAGCTCGTCCGAGGCCCGCTTGCAGCGGTGGGCGTCGCCGACCATCAGCGGCACGATGTGGCTCATCGACGGCATCACCGGCAGGCCGGCGTCGGCGAACATCCGCTTCAGCGTGGCGGCGCGCTCCTGGTGATGCTCCCGCTCGGTCTGGCTGTGCTTCAGGTGGCGGATGGAGGCCAGCGCCCCCGCCGCCAGCACCGGCGACAGCGAGGTGGAGAAGATGAAACCGGCGGCGAAGCTGCGGACGCAGTCGATCAGCGCGGTGGAGCCGGTGATGTAGCCGCCCTGGACGCCGAAGGCCTTGCCCAGCGTGCCTTCGATGATGGTCAGCCGGTCCATGACGCCGTCGCGCTCGGCCACGCCGGCGCCGCGCGCGCCATACATGCCGACGGCGTGCACCTCGTCGAGATAGGTCATGGCGCCGTGCTTGTCGGCCACGTCGCACAGGTCATGGATGGGGGCGATGTCGCCATCCATCGAATAGACGCTCTCGAACGCCACCACCTTGGGACGGCCGGGGGCGATGCCCGACAGCAGCTCGTCCAGATGCTTGGGGTCATTGTGGCGGAAGATGTGCTTTTCGGCGCCCGAATTGCGGATGCCGGTGATCATCGAGTTGTGATTCAGCGCGTCCGACAGGATCACGCAGTTGGGCAGGATCTTGCCCAGCGTGGTCAGCGTCGCGTCGTTCGACACATAGCCCGAGGTGAAGAGCAGCGCCGCTTCCTTGTGGTGCAGGTCGGCCAGCTCACGTTCCAGCAGCACATGGTAGACGTTGTTGCCGGAGATGTTGCGCGTGCCGCCGGCACCGGCGCCGACCTGGTCCAGCGCGTCGTGCATCGCCTTCAGCACGCTGGCGTGCTGGCCCATGCCGAGATAGTCGTTGGAGCACCACACCGTGACCGGACGCTCGCGCCCATGGGAATCGCGGAAGGTCGCCGTTGGGAAATTGCCCGCGTGACGCTCCAGGTTGGCGAACACGCGGTAGCGGCCGTCCTGCTTCAGGGTCGCAATCTGGTTGCGGAAGAAAGTTTCGTAATCCATCGCGCGTTCCCGTTCGCGTTCATTCACACGGTCGGCTGCACCGGTTTCAGACTTAGGGGCTAGGCCATTCGTCCGGCGCGTCGAAGAGGATGGCATGATCCTTCCTGGCATGCCACCCGGCATTGATCGAAATCAAGCCGCCGCCGCATGAGACCTTCGCACAAGTGGCAGGCTCCCATGCCCTGCGGATGCCGCATGTCGGCGTCCCGCGGACAGGGCATCCGCAGGGCGATGACTTGCATTCATCGGCCGCAATATGGTCCGAATGTCCTGGATAACCATGACGAGGCTCCGGGAATACGTGCGCATATCTGCCCCGATCCATCGGCCTGTTCCACAGACCGGACAGGGTTGCGACGTTTGCAGCTGACCTCTTCGGGGTTGTGGCCGATTTTAACAAATCTATTGAAGTTGAAAAAATATCGTTGCCATCATCTCCAGCGCGCACTCGTGTGACGGAGAGAGGAAGATGGGCAAGCGGATCGTCCTGTGTTTCGACGGAACCTGGAACAAGCCGGGCAGCGGCAGCCAGCCCGACACGGACAACGAGGCATCGACCAACGTCTGGAAGTTCTACAAGTCGGTCCTCGGTGCCGCACCGGACAATACCGAACAGGTTTGCTATTACGATTCCGGCGTCGGCACCGATGAAAAGGGCGGCTTTCTCCACGACTGGTTCGACAAAATCTTCGGCGGGGCCTTCGGCCTCGGCCTCGACAAGAAGATCAAGGACGGCTACCGGTTCCTCGCCTCGCACTACAACGACGGCGACCATGTCTTCATCCTGGGCTTCTCGCGCGGCGCCTACACCGCCCGCAGCCTCGTAGGTCTGATCCGCAATGCCGGACTGCTGCCAGCCGACAGGCTGGGCGAGACCGACGACGCCTACGCGCTCTACCGCAAGCGGGACGACGGTCCGGACGTGGGGGAGGCAAAACGGTTCCGCGACACCAACGGTTCGACGCTGATCCCGATCCATTTCCTCGGCGTCTGGGACACGGTGGGCGCGCTCGGCGTGCCGCTCGGCATCTGCAAGCAGCTGGATCAGGACCTGTACGGCTTCCACGACACCGAACTCAGCAGCCTTGTCCGCAACGCCTTCCAGGCGCTGGCGATCGACGAGCATCGCAAGACCTTCGCCGCCAACCTCTGGGATCCGAAGGCGAAGCCGGCGCAGCGGATGGAGCAGCGCTGGTTCGCCGGCTGCCATTCGAATGTCGGCGGCGGCTATGACGACGACAGGCTGTCGGACATCACGCTGAAATGGATGATGGAGCACGCCGAGGGCTGCGGCCTCGCCATCGACCCCATCTGGGTGCCGGAGGTGTCGCCCGGCAACGCCCTGGGCGTCATCGTCGATTCCTATGCCCGTTTCCTCGACGGGGTCGGCGAACTGGTGCAGCCGCGCCATTACCGCCCGGTCTGCGTCCTGCCCTTCAGCCAGGAGAACCTGCACGAGTCGGTACCGCACCGCGCCGCCAGCGATGCGGGCTACGCACCGCCCAACATCGGCTACCGCAAGGCGCTGGCGCAGTTCGGCCTTCCGCCTGTGCAGCAGCCGGCACCTGCCCCGGCATCGACTGCGGCCGGCTGACGGCGAAGGACCGGCGGGAAAAGGCAAAAAAACGGGGCGGGGCCGTCCTCCGGCACCCGCCCCGTTCTTGTCGTGGCGTCGGCAGTGCTTGCCCGGCGGTCCTTACTTGGTGCCGAACATGCGGTCGCCGGCATCGCCCAGGCCGGGAACGATGTAGGCGTTCTCGTCCAGATGGCTGTCCAGCGCCGCGGTGAAGACCTTCACGTCCGGGTGCGCCTCGTGGAAGCGGCGCACGCCCTCGGGTGCTGCGACCAGAGCCATGAAGCGGATGTTCTGATCGTCCACGCCGTGGCGGTTCAGCACGTCGCAGGCATGGGCGGCGGAATTGCCGGTCGCCAGCATCGGGTCGACGACGATGAACAGCCGCCCGTCGGCCGGCGGCAGCTTCACCAGATATTCGTGCGGCTGCTTGGTGTCATGGTCGCGGTAGAGGCCGATATGCCCCTCGCGCGCCGATGGCACCAGCTCCAGCAGGCCGGCCGACATGCCGAGCCCGGCGCGCAGCACCGGCACCACCGCCAGCTTCTTGCCTAGGATCACCGGGGCGTCCATCGGCTGCAGCGGCGTCTCGATCCGCTCGGTGGTCAGCGGAATGTCGCGCGTCAGTTCATAGCCCATCAGCAGCGAGATCTCGCGCAGAAGGGTGCGGAACCCGCCGGTCGACCGCTCCTTGTTCCGCATATGGGTCAGCTTGTGCTGGATCAGCGGATGGTCGAGGACGAACAGGTTGGGAAATTCGGGCAGGGTGCGCATGGAATCCGGATCGCGGCTGACGGTAAGGTTATCCCGATCCTAGCGCGCCTGGGGGTCCGGGGCCAAGGGGGCTGACCGGGGGCTGCAGTTCGGGGGCTGCGGTTTGTCCCTACCCCCGCCCCACCTTCGCCACCGCCGCCTTCGGTTCCGGACGGTCGATGCCGTAGCGGATGACCCGGTTGCGGCCGGAATTCTTGGCCTGGTAGAGCGCGCGGTCGGCGCAGACCACCAGATCGTCGACGGTCAGGTCGGCCACCGCCTCCACCAGCCCGAAGGAGGCGGTGACCGGGATCACCCGGCCGTCGGGCAGCACCACCGGCGAGCGCATCAGGTCGACGCGCAGCCGCTCGATCACCGCATAGCCCTCGTCCAGCCCGGTTTCCTTCAGGCAGACCAGGAACTCCTCGCCGCCCATGCGGAAGGCCTCGTCGAAGCTGCGGACGCCGCGGCTGATGACAGCGGCGGTGGCGGCCAGCACGCGGTCGCCGATGTCGTGGCCGTAGCTGTCGTTGATGCCCTTGAACTTGTCGATGTCGGCCAGCGCGACGCAGAAGGGCTGGCCGGTGCGGCGGTAGCGGTTGTGCTCGCGCTCCAGCGCCTCGCCCATGCCGCGCCGGGTGCGCAGGCCGGTCAGCGGATCCAGGCCGGAGGCGGCGGCGGCGAAGGCACGCTCCATCCGCCGCAGATGCAGCATGAACTCCTCGAAGCGGCCGATCACCCCCTCATACTCGGACTCGGTCGGCTGCTCGCCGCTGGACGCCTTCAGCAGGATCAACCGGGCCTGCCGGTGCATCTGCTCGTGCAGGTTCGCCAGCTTCTGCACCGCCGGCTGCTGCAGCAGGTCGTCGCGGCTGGCCGCCTGGCACCAGGTCTGGAAGGAGGCCGGGGCCGACGACCGTTCCCCGCCGCGGCCGTCGCGGTAGAAAACGGCGCGCTGCCACTGGCCGATCCAGCGCAGATGCTCATCGAGCACGGCGCCAAGCGCCTCGGTTGTGGACAGGGTGGTGGAATCGCTCATGGGCGCATCCTAGCCGACGGCGCAGGGTCCCGCCATGCGATCAAGATAAGCCGAAGCATTCGTCTAAAACAGGGCGCTATTCCGGAGAAGGAGCCTTAAAGCGCGGCGACCGCCGAAAGGAAGGACCGGACAAGCGCCGGATCTTTGTGGCCGGGGCGGTCCTCCACGCCGGACGACACGTCGACCTCGGTGGCGCCGGTGACCCGCACCGCCTCCGCGACATTGTCCACCGTCAGCCCGCCTGACAGCATCCAGGGCCGCGGCCAGCGGCGCCCGGCCAGGATCGTCCAGTCGAAGGCGATTCCGTTGCCGCCGGGCAGCGCCGACACCTTGGCCGGCGGCTTGGCGTCGAACAGCAGCCGGTCGGCGACCTCCGCCGCTTCCAGCGCCGCGGTCAAATCTTCCGGCCCGCCGATCTTGATCGCCTTCATCACCGGCAGGGCGTAGCGGCTCTTGATCTCGACGATGCGGCGCGGCGTCTCGGCACCGTGCAGCTGGATCAGGTCGAGCGGGACCTGCCCGGTGACATGCTCCAGGAACTCGTCGTCGGGATCGACGAACAGCCCGACGGAGCGCACGCCGGTCGGCAGCAGCCGCGCCAGCTCCGCCGCCATCGGCGGGGCGATGGCGCGCGGGCTGCGCGGATAGAAGACGAACCCGACATAGCGCGCCCCGCCGGCGACGGCGGCGCGCAGGCTTTCGGGCTCGCTCAGCCCGCAGATCTTGGCGGCGACGGTCATGCGGCCCCCTCAATTTCGGCGACGATGCGGCGGGCGGCGGCGGCCGGGTTGGCATCGGCGGTGATCGGACGGCCGATCACCAGATGGTCGGCGCCGGCGGCCAGCGCCTCCGCCGGGGTCATGAAGCGCTTCTGGTCGTTGGTGGCGGCCCAGGCCGGGCGGATGCCGGGCACCATCAGGATGAAGTCGGGACCGCAGGCGGCACGCACCAGCGCCACCTCGGCCGGCGAGCAGACGACGCCGTCCACCCCCGACGCCTTGGCCAGCCTGGCCAGCCGCACCACCTGATCGGCCACCGGCACCGACTGGCCGACCGCACCCAGATCGTCCTCGTCCAGGCTGGTCAGCACGGTGACGGCCAGGATCTTCGGCCGGTCGGCGCCAGCGGTGGCCGCCGTCTCCGCCGCCGCACGCATCATCGCCGGGCCGCCGGCGCTGTGGATGGTCATGAAGGCCGGCTTCAGCGGCAGCGCCGCGCGCACGCCGCCGGCCACCGTGTTGGGGATGTCGTGCAGCTTCAGGTCGAGGAACAGCGGCGGTCCGTCCTCGCCGACCACGGCGCGGACGCCGGCCGGCCCCTGGGCGATGAAGAACTCCAGCCCCAGCTTGATGCCGCCGACGGCCCCGGCCACCTGCCCGGCGATGCGGCGGGCGGACTCGATCTCGGTGGTGTCGACGGAGCAATAGATGCGCGAGGCTGGCGCGGTCATGGGAAAGCGGTCTCCAGAACCCGGATGAGAATGGTCCGGCACCCTAGCAAGGGATGGGGCCATACGCCAGTTTCAACCCCTCTGATCCGCCGTCCACCGCTCGGCCGCCCACCGATCCGCCGTCCACGTCTCCAGCGCCGCGAACAGGCCGGCTGCGGTGGCGCAGGCGGCGGCGAGCGCCGCGGGGTCGGCAAGCTCCTCTTCCAGCCGGACCATCAGCGCCTTCCAGGCCCCTGCCATGTCCAGCCCGTCCGACGCCAGGAAGCGGGCGCCGCGCCGGGCGTCATGGCCGAGCGCCCGGGTGATCCCCGGCAGCATCGCCCGCCCGCCATGGGCCGAGCCGTCCAGCACGTAGCGCGCGGCCAGCCGGGCCGGCGCGCTGTCCAGCGGCGGCAGTCCCGCCATCTCCGGCAGCGCGTCCGGATCGGTGCCCAGCACCCGCAGATCCTCGCGCAGCAGCGCCAGCCGCGCCGCGCCGTCTCCCCCCGCCTCCCCCAGCCTCCGCTCCACCGGTGCGTTGAAGCCGTGGAGAACGGCCAGCGCGCGGACATATTGCGGCTGCGTGATGTCCGGCCGGACCAGAGGCTGCAACAGCTCGGCCTTGTCCAGCCGGTCGTGGCTTTCCCGCGTCGCGGCGCGCAGCGCCTGCCTTGCCGGTCCCATGTTCCCGTGCTCCCCGCTTCCGGCTCAGGTCGGCGCCAGAACGCCGGGCAGCGGCGCCGGGCCCCCGGTCGATGCCCCCACCGCTGCCTGACTGGCCTCCTGCTGCCGTGCCCACAGCGCGGCATAGGCGCCGCGGGCGGCCAGCAGGTCGGTGTGGTGGCCGCGCTCGATCACCCGGCCGGCCTCCAGCACCAGGATCTCGTCGGCGTCGATCACGGTGGACAGCCGGTGGGCGATCACCAGCGTGGTGCGGCCGCGGCTGACCTCGCGCAGGTTGGCCTGGATTTCCCGCTCGGTGTGGGTGTCGAGCGCGCTGGTCGCCTCGTCGAACAGCAGGATCGCCGGGTCCTTCAGGATGGTGCGGGCGATGGCGACGCGCTGCTTCTCGCCTCCCGACAGCTTCAGCCCGCGCTCGCCCACCGTGGTCTGGTAGCCGTCGGGCAGCGCCATGATGAAGTCGTGGATGTGGGCCAGCCGCGCCGCCCGCTCGACCTCCGCCGGGCCGGCGCCGGGGCGGCCATAGGCGATGTTGTAGAAGACGGTGTCGTTGAACAGCACCGTGTCCTGCGGGACGATGCCGATGGAGCCGCGCAACGACGCCTGGGTCACCCCGCGGATGTCCTGCCCGTCGATCAGCACCCGCCCGCCATTGACGTCGTAGAAGCGGAACAGCAACCGGCTGATGGTGGACTTGCCGGCCCCCGACGGGCCGACGATGGCGACCGTCCTGCCGGCCGGCACGGTGAAGCTGACATCCTTCAGGATCGGCCGGCGCGGGTCATAGCCGAACTCCACCCCCTCGAAGCGCAGCTCCGCCCCATCGACCGCCAGCGGCTTCGCATCGGGGCCGTCGGCCACCTCGCGGTCGACCGCCAGCAGGGTTACCATCGATTCGATGTCGATCAGCGACTGCTTGATCTCGCGATAGACGACGCCGAAGAAGTTCAGCGGCTGGTAGAGCTGCAACAGATAGGTGTTCACCAGAACGAAGTCGCCCAGCGACATGCTGCCGTCGACGATGCCCTTGGCGGCCATGCCCATCACCGCCGCCAGCCCCAGCGAGATGATCGCCGACTGCCCGACATTCAACAGCGACAGGCTCTGCTGGCTGCGCACCGCCGCCTTCTCGTAGCTTTGCAGCGCGCCGTCGTAGCGGCGGGCCTCATGCTCCTCGTTGCCGAAATACTTGACCGTCTCGTAGTTCAGCAGGCTGTCGATCGCCTTGGTGTTGGCCTTGCTGTCGGTGTCGTTCATCAGGCGGCGGAACTTGATGCGCCATTCCGACACGAAGAAGGTGTAGAGGATGTAGCCCATCACCGTGACGAAGGTCGCCAGCGCGAACCAGACGCTGAACAGCTTCCACAGGATGGCGCAGACCAGCGCGATCTCCACCAGCGTCGGCACGATGGAGAACAGGGTGTAGCGCAGCAGCGACTCGATGGCGCGGGTTCCGCGCTCCAGCGAGCGGGTCAGTCCGCCGGTCTGGCGTTCCAGATGGAAGCGCAGCGACAGCGCGTGCAGGTGCCGGAACACCGACAGCGCCACCCGGCGGATGGTCCGCTGCGCCACCGTGGCGAAGACGGCGTCGCGCAGCTCGGCGAAGACCAGCGAGGTGACGCGGGCAAGGCCGTAGGCGACGATCAGCCCCAGCGGGATGGTCACCGCAGCCCCGGGCCCGACACTGCCGCCGGCGCTGGCGGGGGTCAGCGCGTCCACCGCATGCTTGTAGAAGATCGGCACATAGACGTTGGCGACCTTGGCGCCGATCAGCAGCAGCATCGCCAGCACCACCCGCACCCGTGTTTCCACGGAATCCCGCGGCCAGATGTAGGGGCCGAGCGAGCGGATCGCGGCCCGCAGGTCGCCGGACGGACGGGTGAAGGCACTGGTGTCGGAGGTCGGCGGGAGGCTGCGGCGCATCGGATTTTTCAGTAGCCTCATAATGTGAAGTCTGCGGACCTAAGGGAAACCGGCCCCGCGAAGGACCGTCACCCGAATGCTGTGCAGGCGACGTAACCTAGGGACCGCTGCCGCATCGTCAAAGCCCCGGGTCACGGCTTTGACACGATTTTGCCGCGCCCCAGGGGCGCTTTCCGCGCATTTCCTTGCGCCATGGCAACGGACTGGAAACCACTTTCCTCTACCCTGCCGGGCGTATCGCGTTCGATCCGATCCGCAGACCAAGGCATTTGACCATGCAGAACGCCAGCTTCGCCGGCCGTTTCAAGGTGGGCACCCGCATCCAGGTGGGTTTCCTTCTGATCCTCGCCCTCCTCGTCCTGGTGGCAGCGCTGGGCGTCCGGTCCCTGTCGACGGTGGAGGATGGCTTCACCCGTTACGCGACGATCTCCGACGGTTCGCTGCGGCTGTCCGACGTGGACGGCTCGGTCTCCGACATGCGCCGCAACGCGGTCAACTACTCCTTCTCCGGCAACAGCGCCCTGATCGCTCCGATCCAGGCGCAGCAGAAGAAGCTCGGCGAGATGCTGCGCTCCATCCGCGACGCCACGCAGGATCCTGGCCGCCGCGCCAATCTGGAGGCGATGATCCGGCAGTTCGACAGCTACACCGCCAACTTCGCCCAGCTGGTCAAGCTGCGCGAGCAGCGTGACCGGCTGGTGGCGGACGAGCTGGTGCCGGCCGGCCTGAAGGCGCGGGAAGGGTTGAGCCGGACGATTGCCGCCGGCATCGCCGCCGGCGATTTCGAGAATGCGGCGCGCGCCGGACAGGTGCAGGAGATGCTGGTCCTCGCCCGCCTCAGCGCCCAGCGCTTCCTGACGGACCAGTCGGCGAAGTCGGCGGACGAGACGCGCGGCCGGATGGACGCCTTCCTCAAGGCGGCCGGCCCGCTGTCGGCCCGCATCGCCGACCCGGTGCAGAAGCGCGACGTCGAGGAGACGGTTCAGCTCTCCAACCGCTATCTGGACAGCTTCAACCGGGTTGTGGCGGCGGTCAACGACGCCCAGACCCTGGCCTTCCGCGTCATGACCGGCGAGGCGGAGGAATTCGCCGCCCTGGTCGACAAGACCATCGCGTCCCAGGCCGAGGCGCGCGGAGCCGTGCTGTCCTCGTCGCAGAGCGACATGGAGAATACCCGCAGCCTGCTGATCGGCATGGCGGTGGGCGCCTTCGCGATCGGCATCCTGGTGGCGCTGGTCACCGCCCGGTCCATCGTCCGCCCGGTGGTGCAGATGACCGGCACGATGACGGAACTGGCCGCCGGCAACCTCACGGTGGACGTGCCCGCGCTCGCCAACCGCGACGAGATCGGCAGCATGGCCAAGGCCGTGCTGGTGTTCAAGGAGAACGCCATCGAGAAGAAGCGGATGGACGAGGCGGAGCGCGAAAGGCTGGAGGCCGAACGCCGTGCCGCCGAGGCCCAGCGCGCCCGCGAGCAGGCCATCGGCGAGGAGATCGCCACCCTGATCGACGCCGTGTCGAAGGGCGACCTGGAACGCCGCATCGATCTGGGCGGCAAGGACGGCTTCTACAGGACCATGTCGGAAGGCATCAACCGCCTGACCGACACGGTGGAGGCGGTGATCGCCGACCTGGGCGAGGTGCTGTCGGCCCTGGCCCAGGGCGACCTGAACCGCCGCGTCACCCGCGACTACCAGGGCGCCTTCGAGCGGGTGAAGACCGACGTCAACACCACCTCCACCCGGCTGGCTGAGATCGTCGGCCAGATCACCCAGGCCGCCGAGACCATCGCCGCCGCCGCCGCGGAAGTGTCGCTCGGCTCCTCCGACCTCGCTGACCGCACCGAACAGCAGGCCTCCTCGCTGGAAGAGACCGCGGCCAGCATGGAGGAGCTGGGGGCGACCGTGCGGTCCAACGCCGAGAACGCCCAGCGCGCCAACGTGATGGCGGCCCAGGCCCGCGGGTCCGCCGAATCGGGCGGCGGCGTCGCCGGCTCCGCCATCGAGGCGATGCGCCGGATCGAGGAATCCAGCCGCAAGATCACCGACATCATCGGCGTGATCGACGAGATCGCCTTCCAGACCAACCTGCTGGCGCTGAACGCGGCGGTGGAGGCGGCACGGGCCGGCGACGCCGGGCGCGGCTTCGCCGTGGTGGCGCAGGAGGTGCGGCAGCTCGCCCAGCGCTCCGCCCAGGCGTCGAAGGAGATCAAGGGCCTGATCCTCGACAGCGACGCCCAGGTGAAGGACGGCGTCGATCTGGTCAGCAAGGCCGGCGACGCGTTGCAGGGCATCGTGTCCGGGGTGCAGCAGGTGGCGACGCTGATCGCCGAAATGGCCTCGGCCTCGGCCGAGCAGGCGACGGCGCTGGACGAGATCAACTCGACCGTCGCCAACATGGACGAGATGACCCAGAAGAACGCCGCCCTGGTGGAGGAGACCACCGCCGCCGCCCAGGCGATGAGCGGACAGGCCACCGACCTGAAGTCGCTGGTCGGCTTCTTCAAATTCGATCAGGCGGCCGGTTTCGGCGCGGCTGGCTTCGGTTATGCCCAGGCGCCGCGCGCGATGGCGGCGGTCCAGGCCGCACCGGCGGTCACCACCACCCGCCGCGCTCCGGCTCCCACCCGCACCACCGCCAAGCCGGCGGCGAAGCCCGCCGCCCGCGGCAACGGCACGGCCCATGCGACGGTCCACGCGACGGCCAAGCCGCCCGCCCGCGGCGACTCCTCCACCCGCACCACAGCCGCGGTCCCGGTCCTGAAGCACAGCACCAGCGACGACGACGACTGGAAGGAATTCTGAGAAAGCCCCTCATAAGGCTCCCTCTCCCGCCCCGGGAGAGGGAAGGGACCCAAGCGGAGCTTGGGAAGGGTGAGGGGTAATCCAAGGATCAGGAATCCATGTTCGGATAGCCCCTCACCCTCCCCGCCTTCGGCGGGTCCCCTCCCTCTCCCGGGGCTCTCAGCGGATCTTCGATCCGCCTGACGCCGTCAGCACAAACAAAGTTTGTGCGAGAGGCGGGAGAGGGCGTTTATCACAGTTTACGCCTATTGCATGAACCAGCCGTGGCTGACGACCAGCGACTGGCCGGTCAGCGCGTTGGACTCGAAGGACGCGAAGAACAGGGCGGCCTGGGCGACGTCCTCGACCGTGGTGAACTCGCCGTCGACGGTCTCCTTCAGCATCACCTTCTTCACCACGTCCTCTTCGGAGATGCCGAGCTCCTTGGCCTGCTCGGGGATCTGCTTCTCGACCAGCGGGGTGCGGACGAAGCCGGGGCAGATCACGTTGGCGCGCACGCCATGCGCCGCCCCTTCCTTGGCGACCACCTTGGCAAGGCCGATCAGCCCATGCTTGGCGGTGACGTACGGCGCCTTCAGCGCCGAGGCCTCCTTGGAATGGACCGACCCCATATAGATGATGCTGCCGCTCCCCTGCTTATACATCGTCCGCAGGGCAGCGCGCGTGGTCAGGAAGGCGCCGTCCAGATGGATGGACAGGAGTTGCTTCCACTTGGCGAACTCGAACTGCTCGACCGGCGCCACGGTCTGGATGCCGGCATTGCTGACCAGGATGTCGATGCGGCCGAAGGCGTCGGCGGCACGGGCCATGCCGGCATCGACCTGGGCCTCGTCGGTCACGTCCATGGCAACGCCGAGAGCCCGCTTGCCCGTGGGGTCCAGGCTGGCCGCGGCGGCATCGGCACCGGCCTGGTTCAGGTCGGCGATGACGATTTTGGCGCCCTCTCGGGCGAAGGTCCGGGCGATCTCCAGCCCGATTCCGCTCGCCGCCCCGGTGATGACGGCAACTTTGTCCTGCAAGCGCATGGGTCCGCTCCTGTTCGGTCGAAAGGTCGGTAAAGGTTGTTCCTGGCAGAGATCGTTTCCGGCAGAGAGGGCCGGTCAGTCCGGCTTTCCATCGTCGCGCAGCAGGTCGTGCGTGACGGGTCCGCCCAGCCGCGGCGGCATCGCCAGCCAGTCCGGGTGGGCAAGCGTGGCAAGCGTGTCGGCAAGGCCGCTTTCCCAATGCTCCCGCATGCCGGCGTTGGAGAACTCGTAGTCCTTGCTGTCGCGTTCGTAGCTTTTGCGGCGGTAGATCAGGTGGATGATGTTGACCGCAGCCCCGCAGGCGGCGTGCCGCAACGCCTCCGCCTCCGGCGTGTCCCGCAGATCCTCCGGCAGCCGGTCGAGCAGCGTCACCAGCTGGTTGCGCAGGGTCTGCTCATAGGTGACCTTGTCGGTGTTGAAGCGGGTGCGGCTGGAATAGGTGATGTCCTTCTGCCGCTCCAGCACCTCCGACATGCCGCGCGGCACCTGGCCGACGGCGCTCCACAGATCGACCTGGAAGACCAGCGTGTCGCGGCGCGGCTGGTCCTCCAGCACATGGTCGAGCGGCGTGTTGGACACCAGCCCGCCGTCCCAGTAGAAGCCGCCGTCGATCTCGACGGGGGCGAAGCCGGGCGGCAGGGCGCCGCTCGCCATCACATGCTCCGGCCCGATCCGGTGGGTCTCGGTGTCGAAATAGATCGAGTTGCCGGTCAGCACATCGACCGCACCCAGCGACAGCCGGATGTCGCCCCGGTTGATCCGGTCGAAGTCGATCAGGTCCTCCAGCGTCTTCTTCAGCGGTGCCGTGTCGTAGAAGCTGGTCGGCCCGGCGAAGGGTCCGGCCGCCGCCCATTCCACCGCCGGCCGCGGCCGGAAGAAGCCGGGCTGCCCGGACAGCGCCGTCCGCCACGCGCTCCACTGGTTGAGGACCGAGATCGACGGCCCGTCGGGATCGAGCCGCCGCCACAGCGCCTCCGCCCCTTCCCAAGGCGAGGGCGGGGCGATGCGGCTCCAGAACTCCGACAGCGCGGCGCAGCGCCGCTCCGGCGGGTTGCCGGCGATCAGTGCCGCGTTGATGGCGCCGATCGACACGCCGGCCACCCAGGTCGGATGGATGTCGTGTTCGAACAGCCCTTCGACGACGCCCGCCTGATAGGCGCCGAGCGCGCCGCCACCCTGAAGGACGAGCGCCACCCGGTCATAGGGGGCAATAAGATCGGCAAAGGATCCGTCGCGCATCTGTGTCTTTCCCAACCAGTCAATCGATTGCAGACATCTTTCCTCGGTCGGCAAGCCAGATATGGGACCGGAAGCGAATACGGCTATGCAGAAACGTCCCCGTGAAACGGAGAATTCTTCATGACAGCCATGCCTACCTCCCTTAACCCGTCCGCGCCCTTGCGAGAACCTACATCAAGGTATTACACCACCATGAATTACTTGTAATACTCGGCGCTGACCTGAAAAGACGCCGCGCCGTGCGGCGGCGGAATTCACCGCTCTTGCGCCAAATGCCGGAATTAACCTTTCGGTCGGAATTGCGTGCTGCAATCGCCACCATATCCGTTTCCGGTTTTTTGGAGGACGCCATGTCCCGCCGCTCCACGTCCCGCCGCCCCGCCCCGCGCCGTCTTCTGCCGCTCGCCGCCCTGCTGCTGCTCGGCGGTTCGCTGACCGGCTGCGGTGCCGTCACCGGCGTGGCCAGCGGTGCCGCCAGCATCGCCGGCACTGCCGTCGACGTGGTCGGCACCGTGGCGGAAACCTCCGTCGACGTGGTGACCGCTCCGCTGCGGTAGAACGTCCCGCCCTACCCCGCCACCATCGCCGCCAGCGTCTCCAGCCGGTCGGCCTCGTGCGCCGGCTTGTCCCAGCGGATGCGGTGGATGCGGGGGAAGCGCATGGCGAGCCCGCTCTTGTGCCGGTTCGACGGGTGCACGCTGTCGAAGGCGACCTCCAGCACCAGCCCGGCCTCCACCTCGCGCACCGGGCCGTAGCGGCGGGTGGTGTGGTTGCGAACCCAGCGGTCCAGCTCGACCAGTTCGGCGTCGGTGAAGCCGGAATAGGCCTTGCCGACCGGCACCAACTCCTCACCGCGCCAGACGCCGAACGTGTAGTCCGAATAATAGCTCGACCGCTTCCCGTGGCCGCGCTGGGCGTACATCATCACGGTGTCGAGCGTCAGCGCCCCGCGCTTCCACTTGAACCACGGCCCCTTCGGCCGCCCGGCGAGATAGGCGCTGTCGCGCCGCTTCAGCATCAGCCCCTCGATGCCGTTCTCCCGCGCGCCCTCGCGCAAGGCGACCAGCTCGTCCCATCGGTCGAACGGCACCAGCGGCGACAGATCCATCCGGCGCGGCTGCACCGCCTCGAACCAGCGCTCCAGCCGGGCGCGCCGCTCGACGAAGGACAGGCCGCGCAGATCCTCCTCGCCGTCGAACAGGATATCGTAGAGCCTCACCCAGGCCGGCCCGTCGCGCAACATCTGCGCCGTCACCGTCTTGCGGTTGAGGCGCTGTTGCAGATCGTTGAAGGGCGCCACCACCCCGTCGCGCGCCACCAGCAGCTCGCCGTCCAGCACCGCGTCGAAGCTCATGTGATCGACGATGTCCGGAAAGGCCCCCGACACGTCGTCGCCGGTGCGGCTGTAGAGCCGCCGCTCTCCCCCGCGCGCCACCATCTGCACGCGGATGCCGTCCCATTTCCATTCCGCGGCATAGGCGGCGGGATCGAGCCCGGCGCGGTCCTCCTCCTCCAGCGGGTGGGACAGCATCATCGGGCGGAAGCCGGCACCGGCACCGGTCGCCGGCCGCCCCAATCGCCCCTCCAGCCAGGCGAACAGTTCCACATAGGGGGCGTTCAGCCCGTGCCAGACCTCCTCCACGTCGTCGACGCTCACCTCCGGCCGCGCCGCCTTGCCCCATTCCGCCAGCGCCGTCTTGGCGAGCCGGGCCGAGACGCCGATGCGCAGCGCCCCGGTGATCAGCTTCAAGAGGGCGAAGCGCCCCGACGAGTCGAGCGTGTCGAGCCAACCCTCCACCAGCCCGATCACCTGCCCGCGCTTGGCGGCCCGCAGCGCCTCCACCACCTCGTCCAGGCTGGGCGGCAGGCTGTTGGCCCGCTCCGGACGCTCCGGCCAGATCAGCGCCACCGTCTCCGCCAGATCGCCGACATAGTCGTAGGACAGTGCCAGCAGCTCCGGATCGACCCTGGTCGCCGCCAGTTCGCGGATCGCCGCCGGCTTGGCCTCGCGGAAGCTGAGCGCCCCGGTCAGCGCCGCCAGCGCCCAGCCGCGCTCCGGGTCGGGCGCGGTGGCGAAATGCTCGACCAGCAGGCGGATCTTGCCGTTGCGCGACGGCATGAAGACCAGCGCGTCGATCAGCGCGGCAAAGCGGTTCACGACGCCTCCCCTTCCCCGGCCTTCTCCGGCATCCCCTCCGAGTCCTCGTCCTCGAAGCCGATCAGCGCCAGCGCGCGGGCGCGGATGCCGCGGCCGGTGGCATAATGGACCAGCGCCTCCTCCCGGCCATGGGTCACCCAGACCTCCGGCGCACCGACATCCTCCAGCGTCTGGCACAGCTCGTCCCAGTCGGCATGGTCGGAGATCACCAGCGGCAGCTCCACCCCGCGCTGGCGGGCGCGCTGGCGCACCCGCATCCAGCCCGACGCCACCGCCACCACCGGGTCGGCCAGGCGCCGGGCCCAGCGGTCGGCCACCGCCGCCGGCGGGGCCAGCACCAGGGCGCCCTTCAACTCCTCCTTCGCCGCCACCGTCGCCGGCCGCAGCTCCCCCAGTTCCACCCCCAGACTGCTGTAGAGTCGGCACAAGGGCTCCAGCGCGCCATGCAGCCAGATCGGCCGGTCGTATCCCGCCGCCCGCAGCAGCGTGATCAGCCGCTGGCATTTGCCGAGCGCATAGACGCCGACGACATGGCTGCGCTCCGGGAACAGCGCCATCGAATGCAGCAGCTTCCCCACCTCCCCCAGATCGGGCGGATGGCGGAACACCGGCAGGCCGAAGGTCGCCTCGGTCACGAAGACGTCGCAGGGCACCGGCTCGAACGGCGCACAGGTGCGGTCGAGCCGGCGCTTGTAGTCGCCCGACACGACGACGCGCGACCCGGCATGCTCCATCACCACCTGGGCGCTGCCCAGCACATGGCCGGCCGGCACCATGCGCACCGTCACGTCGCCGATGCGCAGGGTCTCGCCATAGTCCAGCACCTGCAGGCTGCCGCCCACCCCTTCGCCCATCCGCTGGCGCATGATGGCGAGCGTGCCCGACGTCGCCAGCACGCTGCGGTTGCCGGGCCTTGCATGGTCGGAATGGCCGTGGGTGACGACCGCGCGCTCCACCGGGCGCACCGGATCGATGTAGAAGCCCCCCGGCTCGACATACAGCCCCTCGGGCAGGACCTTGATCCAGGTGTCGGGGTGCGGGCGGCCTGGATTGGACGCGCCCTGATTGGATTGGTGTGCAGCGGACATGCGTCCTAATATAGGGCGTTCCAAGCGGAGACCCAGCGCATGCACCCGATCCTGCTGCCGACCCCCGAAATCGCCGACGCGCTCGCCATGGGGCACCCGGTGGTGGCGCTCGAGTCGACCGTGATCTCCCACGGCATGCCCTATCCGCGCAATCTGGAGACCGCCCGCGCGCTGGAGGCGGAGGTGCGGGCCGCCGGCGCCCTCCCCGCCACCATCGCGGTGATGGACGGCCGCATCCGCATCGGGCTGGACGACGAGGCGCTGGAACGGCTGGCGACCGCCGGCCATGCCGCGCGCAAGCTGAGCCGCCGCGACCTGCCCGTCGCCCTGGCGACCAAAGCCCTGGGCGCCACCACGGTGGCGGCGACGATGATCGGGGCGCGGCTGGCCGGCATCTCCGTCTTCGCCACCGGCGGCATCGGCGGCGTCCATCGCGGGGCGGAGACCAGCTTCGACATTTCCGCCGACCTTGACGAACTGGCCCGCACGTCGGTCTGCGTGGTCTGCGCCGGGGCCAAGTCGATTCTCGACCTGCCCAAGACGCTGGAGCTGCTGGAAACCCGCGGCGTGCCGGTCCTGGGCTTCGGCACGGAGGAATTCCCCGCCTTCTACAGCCGCCGCAGCGGCCTCTCCGTCGATCATCGCTGCGACACCGTGCAGGAGATTGCGGAAATCCTGCGGACGAAATGGCAGCTTGGGCTGGAGGGCGGCGTGCTGCTCGCCACCCCGATCCCGGCCGCCGACGAACTCGACGCCGACGCGATGGAGGCGGCGGTCGCCCAGGCGCTGGTCGATGCGGATGCCAAGCGGATCAAGGGAAAGGACATCACCCCGCACCTGCTGGCGGCGCTGGAGGCCATCACCGGCGGCCGCAGCCTGACCGCCAACATCGCGCTGATCCGCAACAACGCGCGGGTTGCGGCGGGGGTGGCCGCTGCATTTGCAAACACATAAAACCGATTGGATAGGACTACTCCCCCGGTGGTAAGGCTTTAGCCCCGGTACCGGCTTAAGCCCCCGTTAACCGCCTGCGCGCAAATCTGTCGTCATCGAACGAGCGGAGGCTTTCATGCGCGCACCCAGCAGCACCTCGACCCTGGTTTCCCGGATGATTGCGATGGCCGGCCAAGGCGACGAGGCGGCGGGCGTCGCGGAGATGAAGGAACCCGCACACGTCAAGCGCATCGTCTGGGCCTCCCAGGCGGCCAAGCTGCGCGTGTCGCTGTCGGCCCGCTCCATCCACGAGATCGAAGCCGCCGTCACCGCCGACCTGGACAGCATGGAGCTGCCGGAAGTGTTCTTCACCTCCGTCGAGGTGGGCGGCCATGTGGTGACCTGCGACCTCGACGCCTCCGGCACCGCCTCCATCTTCGGGCTGATCGAGGCCCACGAATATGACGATCTGGTCGAAGAGGCCGGCGATGACGCCCTGTTCGGCGTCGATTGGGACGGCGTCTACATCACCCCGGCCCGCACGCGGCACTGAGCCCGGCGCCTCCGGCCCCAAAAGCCCTGCGTTCAAAAGCGCCCCGCAGCCAGCCTGCGGGGCGTTTCGCGTTTGCCCGTTCAGTATTTGAGAGCCGTCAGGTGCCTTGCCGGATGAGCTTCAGGCCGGCCGCTTCGCGCCGGTTCGGATCACAGCCTTCTTCCGACCCTACGAAATCGGCAGGGACGGCCGGTTCGCCCCAGGGGTGGGCATGCCGACCACCACATCGTCGCGGATCACCGGCAGGCTGGCCCGCCGGTCCTCCCAGGCAGCCAGGAAGGCGTCGATGCGGTCGGCCGGCAGCGGGCGGCTGACGAAGTAACCCTGGATCAGGTCGCAGCCCATCAGCGACAGCACCTCCCACTGGGCCGCCTCTTCGACTCCTTCCGCCACCACGCTGCGGCTCAGGTCGTGGGCGATGCGCGAGATGGACGACACCATGCTGCGTGCATCGGGCCGCCGGTGGACATCGTCGATGAAGGCCTTGTCCAGCTTCAGCGTGTTGATCGGCAGCGTCCGCAGATAGGTCAGCGACGAATAGCCGGTGCCGAAATCGTCCAGCGCGATGTGGATGCCGGCCTTCCGCAGCGCGTTCAGCTTGCCGATGGCGGCGTCGAGCGAGCCGATCATCTGCGACTCGGTGATTTCCAGTTCCAGCCGGTTCGCCGGCAGGCCGGTGCGGTCCAGAATCTCCAGAACCCGCGGCACGAAATCATGCTGGGCCAGCTGGACCGCCGACATGTTGACGCTCATCGTCACGTCGCCGGCCCCGCGGCAGGCCAGCCCCGCCGCCTCGACGCAAGCGGTCTCCAGCACCCACAGGCCGAGCGGGACGATCAGGCCGGAATCCTCGCAGACCGGAATGAAGCGGTCGGGCGACACCGGCCCCAGTTCTGAGTCGGTCCAGCGGACCAGCGCCTCGAAACCGCGGACCCGGCCGTCGCGCGTCGCCACCTGCGGCTGGTAATGCACGGTGAAGGCCTGGCGGTCGAAGGCCAGCCGGGCCCGGCTGAGCAGCCGCATGCGCTCCACCACCTTCAGGTTCATGTCGGCGGTGAAGGTGCAGATGCGCCCGCGCCCGCTGTCCTTGGCCCGGTACATGGCGGTGTCGGCGTTCTGCAACAGATCGTCGAAACAACGGCCATCCCAGGGATAGCGGGCGATGCCGACGCTGCATGTGACGAAGAAATGCTGTCCCTCGACCAGGAAGGGGGCGGCGAATGCCTGTTCCAGCCGCTGCGCCACCTCCGCCGGCTCGCCGGCCTCGTCCCCCTGGACGACCACCACGAACTCGTCGCCGCCCAGCCGCGCAATGAACAGCCCGTCGCCCGCACCCTTGCGGATGCGCAGCCCCAGCATCATCAGCAGCTCGTCGCCGGCCTTGTGGCCGAAGCCGTCGTTGATGAACTTGAAATTGTCCATGTCGAGGAACAGCAACGCCAGTGGCCCGGCTTTGCCGGATGCCTTGGTGTCGGCGATCAGCCGGTCGACATGCTGTTCCAGCGTCAGCCGGTTGGGCAGGCCGGTCAGGGAATCGTAATGGGCCAGATGGTCCAGCCATGCCTGCTGCCGCTTCTGCGCGGTGATGTCGGTGTAGGAGCCGCCCATCATCACCGGCTTCCCCCGCCCTCCCGTCCCGCCCTGGCCGTCCCCATCGAACAGGATCTTGCCGGTGGCGTAGAGCCACAGGTAATTGCCGTCGCGGTGGCGGACCCGGTATTCCACCCGGTATTCCGGCAGTTCGCCCGACAGGTGGCGCTGCAACGCCTCCTCCGCCTGCGGCCGGTCCTCGGGATGGATGCGGCCGAGCCAGGCCGCGCGGGAGTCGATGCTGGCGGCATCGACGCCCAGCAGCTCCTCGACCCGGCCGGACAGGACGCGGACGTCGTTGACGATGTCCCAGGTCCAGATGATGTCGCGCGATGCCTCCGCCACCAGCCGCATCCACCGCCCGCGTTCGCGCAGCGCATCCTTGCTGGCGATCAGTTCGACGACCTTGGCCTGCAACTGCCGGCGCGACTCGGTCAGCGCCTCGTTGCTCCGCTGCAACGCCGCCTCGGTCTTCCGCCGGCTGCGCAGCGTGAGGGACAGCACCAGAACCATGCCGAACAGCAGCAGCAGCACGCCGCCGACCGTCACCACCAGCCAGCGGTAGGTCTCCATGAAGGAGAAGGGCTTGTCGACCAGCCGGTCGAGCGGCATCAGCCGCGCGGGATCGATCCCGTAGCGCTGAATCCGGCCATAATCGGCGGCCCGGACGACCGACTGGCGTTGCTCCGCCGGCAGGCCGGCGATGGACGCGCCGTTCACCAGGGCGGCGGCCAGCCGACCGACCGCGCGGCCATGCTCCTGCCCGCTCAGCAGGCTGCCGCCGGCGATGCCATGGCCCAGCAGGAATTCCTGCAAGCCGTAGATCGGCACGCTGCTTTTCTCGCTCATCAGTTCCAGGAACTGCTCGGGCGGCAGGACCAGGCCTTCGGGGTCGGTGGCATAGGTGCCCAGCAGCACCGCGCTGTCCGGCGGCAGGGCGGCCAGCCGCTCCTCCAGCCGGGCGAAGGGCAGCGCCGGCAGGGTCTGCCGCTCCACCCCGGCGGGGAAGCGGCCGGCGGCGGCCAGCGCCTCGATCTCGGCGTCCAGCCCCAGGCCCGTCTCGGTGTCGTCATGCAGGATGAACAGGCGTTGCAGCCGCGGATTGGCCGCCATCGCCATGCGCACGGTGCCCTCGATGTCCTTGGCCTCGTCGATGCCGACGACATTGGCCTCGCGCTCGGTCAGCCGCCGCGCCGAGATCGGCAGCACGCCGCCATGCACCAGCGGCACCGGCCCGTAAATCTCGTGCCGCAAATCCAGGGCGAAGGACAATGCGGCATCGTCGGTGGAGACGATGGCGTCGACGGTGCCCTTGGGGTGGCGGTAGGCGATCAGCGCCCGCAGCCGCTCGATCCCGGCGGGGTCGGGAAAGCGCTTCCAGTCGAGATAATAGGGGATCGCCAGCGCATTGGGCGCCGCCGAGGCCAGCATGGCGGAGATGCCGTCGGCCTGCCCGTCGGTCCACTCATAGCCCTGGTGGTAGGAGTGCAGGACCAGCACCGTCCTGTTGGGCGGCGTCGCCCGCCCGCGCGCCGGCACCGACAGGGTCGCCAGCACAAGCAGCCCCAGCAGCAGGACGCCGCTGCGCATCCCTATGGAGGACCAGATGACGCTCCGTCCGGTCATGAGACACCCTTCGCTCGCTTGTCCGGCCGCCCCCCGATGGCCGCGTGTCGGGAAGCCGCGGGAGGCGTAAAGAGGTTTGGCCTTTCCTGACAAAAGGATAAGCAGCGCAGTCATTTCGGCGCCAGAGTCTTTTGCTAAGGACTTCCCCGGAAGTCATGGTTAATTTTCCATAGGAGATTGGAGAAGTTACAAAATCCTCGCGCATGAGGCGCGACCGATTATTTGTGCAGGCCCGCCTCTCGTTTTGCGGTGCAAACCGCGACAGCCGCTGGCTCTTCTCGCACCTGCACAACAACCAGCCGGAATATCGCGGATCCTTGCCGGCGGCCCACTCGCGCCGGCGCTGCAGGAGAGCACTGCCGCGTCGTTGCGGAACAGAGGACAGTGCGCGGCTGTTGTCCCGGCTGCACTCCGCCCTTTCCTCCTCTTCGGGAGCCCCGCCCGTGTCCGCTGCCTCCACCCAGCCCACCCCCCGGCGCACTGCCAGGCCCCTGGCCTATACGCCGTCGGTCGAGAATCCGGGCCCCGATGAAGCCCAGGTCTTCAACGATCTGGCCGAGACGATGCTGTCGATCAGCGCCAAGACCTTCGAGGACAGCGGCCATGCCAGCCGCAGCGTCCATGCCAAGAGCCACGGGCTGCTGATCGGCCGGCTGGATGTGCTGGACGATCTGCCGGCCGAACTGGCCCAGGGACTGTTCGCGAAGGCGGAGAGCTATCCGGCGATCCTGCGGCTGTCGACGACGCCGGGCGACATCCTGCCCGACAGCGTCTCGACCCCGCGCGGTCTGGCGGTGAAGGTGCTGGGCGTGTCCGGCGAGCGGCTGCCGGGGTCGGAGGGCGAGGCCACGCAGGATTTTGTCATGGCCAACGCACCCGCCTTCTCGGCTCCCGATGCCAGGCGGTTCCTGTCGACGCTGAAGCTGCTGGCTGCCACCACCGACCGGGCGGAAACCGCGAAGAAGGTGTTGTCGGCCGGCCTGCGCGTCGCCGAACAGGTGGTGGAGGCCTTCGGCGGCGAAAGCGCGACGTTGAAGACGCTGGGCGGCCACCCGGAAACCCACATCCTGGGCGAAACCTTCTACAGCCAGGCAGCATTGCGCCATGGCGCCCACATCGCCAAGCTGTCGATCGTCCCGGTCTCGCCGAACCTGACCGCGCTGGAGAACGCACCGCTGAACCTCAGCGGCAAGCCGAACGGCCTGCGCGAGGCGGTGACGGAGTTCTTCCGCGACCACGAGGCCGTCTGGGAGCTGCGCGCCCAGCTGCGCACCGACGAGGAGCGCATGCCGGTGGAGGATGCCAGCGTGGTGTGGCCGGAGGATCTCAGCCCCTACCGCACCATCGCCCGCATCACCGTGCCGCCGCAGACGGCCTGGAGCGAGGAACGGTCGCGCGCCGGCGACGACCGGCTGTCCTTCAGCCCCTGGCATGGGCTGGCGGCGCACCGGCCGCTGGGCTCGATCATGCGCGCCCGGCGCCTTGCCTACGACCGCTCCGCCGAATTCCGCATGGAGCGGAACGGCTGCCCGATGCATGAACCGGCGGCGGGCTACCGGCTGCCGGGGTAGGCACACAATCCCCTCTCCCCCGCGGGGAGAGGGTTAGGGTGAGGGGGCACACTGCGTGCCTCACCCGAAAATCCTCCCTGTGCATCACCCTCATTGCAGGCTGCGCTGCATCTCCTCGAAGGTGCGGGAGAAGCCGTTCAGCGGGAAATCGATGTCGCGCTTGCCGACGCGGGAGTTGACGCGGACCAGGATGGTCGAGCCGTTGCGGAACTGGTCGGCGACGCGGCCGGACACGAAGTTCGGGAACATGCACATGTTCAGCGTCGCGACATGCGATTCGATGCGCGGCTGGCGGTCGACGCGGATGGCGCAGCGGTCGATCAGACCCTGGCTGGTGGTCAGGAACAGGTGGAAGTCGTTGCCGGTCGGAATGATGCTGAGCGCAACGAAGCCGACATCCTTCCCGTCGTCGAACAGGCGGTAGATCATCAGCCGGCAGGTCTTGCTGTCGGTCATCCGGTCGATGTCGCACTGGTTGGTCCAGGCGCCCTCCGGCCCGAAATCCGCCGCGGCCTTGGAGACGTCCGCCGCGGCGGCGGGCTTGGCCCTCATCGGGGCTACGATCATCGTCACGGCCAGCAGCGCCGCGCCGACCGCCGCCTTGACCCCACCCAACAGCCCCTTTGCACGCATCGCCCCGTCCCCGCCATCGTTCGTGTTAACACGGAATGCGCCATGATAACCGGCGGTGGCGGGGGTGCAAGGCACGAGATGCCGCGCACCAGGGATCAGATGCGGCCTTCCTCGAAGTCGCGGAAGGCCTGCATCACCTCTTCCCGCGTGTTCATGACG
Source organism: Azospirillum sp. 11R-A (assembly GCF_049472615.1). NCBI lineage: Bacteria > Pseudomonadati > Pseudomonadota > Alphaproteobacteria > Rhodospirillales > Azospirillaceae > Azospirillum > Azospirillum sp. 11R-A. The sequence goes on from NZ_JBCEBL010000001.1 coordinate 631,863, forward strand.
AAGGGACCGGCCCAGGCGATGGGCTCGCCGATGGGCTGGCCGGCCAGCAGCAGGAAGCGCGCGCCCTCCGGCCCGGCGGCCGCTTCCACCCGCTCGCCGTCGCCCAGCACGATCACCCGCGGCCCGGAAAGCGGAGCTTCGCCCCCCACAGCCAGCGTGCCTTCGAACAGCACCAGGAAGGCGGTGTGGCCGGCCGGCAGCGGCTCGGCAAAGGACACCGACGGCGGCAGCGCCACGTCGAAATAGCGGGCGTCGGTCGCCTCGGCCCGCACCGGGCCCGCCGTGCCGCGGGCGGTGTCGCCGGCGATGACGGTGACGGTCGCGCCGTCCTCGCGCCGCTCCACCGGGATGGAGGCGGCCGGGAACTCCTGATAGCGCGGCTCGGTCATCTTCAGGCGGGCCGGCAGGTTGATCCACAGCTGGAAGCCGCGCATCAGCCCTTCGGTCTGCTCCGGCATCTCCGAATGGATCAGGCCGCGGCCGGCGGTCATCCACTGCACGCCGCCGGTCTCGATCACGCCCTCATGCCCGTGGTTGTCGGCATGGCGCATGCGGCCGGCCAGCATGTAGGTCACCGTCTCGAACCCGCGGTGGGGATGGTCGGGGAAGCCGGCGAGATAGTCGGTCGGCCGGTCGGACCCGAACAGGTCCAGCATCAGGAAGGGGTCGAGCGTGCGCAGGCGCGGCGAGCCCAGCATGCGGGTCATGCTGACCCCGGCGCCGTCGGAGGTCGCCATGCCCTCGACGGCGGCAAGCACCGGGCGGACAGCGGGAATGGCGGACGTGACGGACATGGCGGCAACTCCTGAGCGGACATAAGGGCGATGCACCACAGGTAGTCCCTCGCAGCCCCGCCGTGAAGCCAGCCCGCCCGCGCCACAGCGTTCCGCTCCGCGCAACAATCGCACGCGAAAAAGGCCGCCGGAAAACCGGCGGCCTTTCGCGAGAGACCCGTGGGAAAGGGATGTTCTTAGTGGATGCTCTCGCCATGCAGGGCGAGGTCGAGACCGTCGCGCTCCACATCTTCCTCGACGCGCAGGCCCATGACCACATCGACGACCTTCAGCAGGACGAAGGTGGCGACGGCGCACCAGACCATGGTGTAGAGGACGCCCTGGACCTGGATCCAGACGGCGGCGGCGTTGCCTTCCAGCAGGCCCAGCGTGGCCTTCGGGTCGGCCTGGAGGACGGAGGCGAAGCCGCCTTCGCTGTTGGACACCGACATCTTGGCGAAGACGCCGGTCAGGATGGCGCCGATCAGGCCGCCGACACCGTGCACGCCGAAGGCGTCCAGGCTGTCGTCATAGCCCAGCATGTGCTTGAGGCTGGTGGCCGACCAGAAGCAGACCACGCCGGCGACGATGCCGATGACAATGGCGCCCGTCGGGTCGACGAAGCCGGCGGCCGGGGTCACCGCGACCAGGCCGGCGACGGCGCCGGAGATGATGCCGAGGATCGACGGCTTGCCCTTGACGATCCACTCCGCGAACAGCCAGCCCATGGCGGCACCGGCGGTGGCGATGTGCGTGGCGGCCAGCGCCATGCCGGCGCGCGGACCGGCGGTCAGGGCCGAACCGGCGTTGAAGCCGAACCAGCCAACCCACAGCAGCGAGGCGCCGATCAGCGACAGCACCAGGTTGTGCGGCATGAAGGCTTCCTTCGGATAGCCCTTGCGCTTGCCGATCACCAGCGCGGCGACCAGGCCGGCGACGCCCGCGTTGATGTGCACGACCGTGCCGCCGGCGAAGTCCAGCACGCCCAGGCCGAACAGGAAGCCCGACGGGTACCAGACCCAGTGGGCGATCGGCGCATAGACCACGATCGACCACAGCGCGGTGAAGACCAGCAGGGAGGAGAACTTCATGCGGTCGGCGAAGGCGCCGGTGATCAGGGCCGGGGTGATGATCGCGAAGGTCATCTGGAACATCATGAAGACCGGCTCGGGGATCGTCGTCGGGACGCCCGACCCCGTCGCCTCGCCCAGCACGAAGGCCTTCGTGAAGTCGAGCCCGTTGAGGAACAGCCGGTCGAGACCGCCGACATAGGCACCGGTGCCGGTGAAGGCCAGGCTGTAGCCGATGACGTACCACAGGACGCTGATCAGGCAGGTGATGGCGAAGCTCTGCATCACCGTCGACAGCACGTTCATCTTGCGGACCATGCCGCCGTAGAACAGCGCCAAGCCGGGGATGGTCATCATCAGCACCAGCGCGGTGGAGATGAGCATCCAGGCGGTGTCGCCGCCATTCAGCGCCGGAGCCGCCGGTGCGGCAGCAGCAGCGGCGGCAGCCGCAGCCGCAGCCGCGGCAGCGGCGGCAGCCGCCGGATCCTGGGCAAGGGCTGCGGCCGGCATGCCGACCGCGCCCAGAGCAACCGCCATCATCGGTGCGGCCATAAGGAACAGACGGTTCATCGAGGCTCCTCTTTCTCCAAAATCGCTCCCACCCCCTTGCGGCCGGCGCGGCACCGGAGGTGTTCCGCGCTCAAGCCACCGCACTGGGGCGACCCCGTCCCGGTCGCCCCGTCCCCGGCAAAGACGGGGCGGCGGACGGGACCAAGGACGCCTCCACCGTTACAAGAAGCGTGCCAGTCGAAAACGGCTTGGAATCGTCAGGGTTGTCTCGGGCCGGGACCCCCGAACGGGCACCCTCCTACGAGTCGCACCCGGTGTTTGCATAGGAAATAGGCAGATTTCGGAACCGACATTTCGCCGCAAATTCCGGGCTTTCGACCGAACGGCAGGGTCGGCAGCCCGATTTCGGCCCGCCTCTGCCCGGCACTCTGGCTGTCATTCCGGCAAATGATGAAAATTTGGGCACTCCATGGCCCGCAAGACGCCCATTGCGGCGGCATCGCGGCGGCGCCGGCCCAACACCCTACCTCTTCCATCCAGTCCGTTCGGAGGGGTGGCGCATACGCCCCTCTTTCCTCCTAGGACTGGGAAGCACTCTTGCGGCGGGTAAGCCGATGCGACCCTTCCGCCGCGCCTATTGGACATGGCGGCGAGATGTGGCACCGTCAACGCCTCCATATGGAATGGCCGCAGCCGAGCGGCCGCAAGAATAAGGCAAAGGGGGTAACGGCCATGCTCGACAAACGGGATCTGCGCCTCGCACCGCGACGTGCGGTGGCGCTGGTGCTGGCCGGGGGACGCGGAAGCCGTCTGAAGCAGCTGACCGACCGGCGGGCCAAGCCGGCGACATATTTCGGCGGCAAGTACCGCATCATCGACTTCGCGCTGTCCAACTGCGTCAACTCCGGCTTCCGCCGCATCGGCGTGCTGACGCAGTACAAGTCTCACAGCCTTCTGCGCCATCTCCAGCGCGGCTGGAACGTCTTCCGCGGCGAGATGAACGAGTTCTGCGACCTGCTGCCGGCCCAGCAGCGCGTCAGCGAGACCGAGTGGTACCAGGGCACCGCCGACGCCGTTTTCCAGAACCTCGACATCCTGCGCGACCACGAGCCGGAATATGTCCTGATCCTGGCCGGCGACCACATCTACAAGATGGATTACGGCGCGCTGCTGCTCGACCACATCGACCGCAAGGCCGACGTCACCGTCCCCTGCATCGCGGTCCCGCGCGAACAGGCGAGCGGCTTCGGCGTCATGCACATCGACGAGGAGCGCCGCATCATCGACTTCGTCGAGAAGCCGGCCGACCCGCCGCCGATGCCCGGCCGCCCCGACATGGCGCTGGCCAGCATGGGCATCTACGTCTTCAACGCCCAGTTCCTCTACGACCAGCTGGAGCGCGACGTCGCCACCCCCGGCTCCAGCCGCGATTTCGGCAAGGACATCATCCCGCATCTGGTGAAGACCGGGGCGCGGATCATCGCCCACGACTATGCCGACAGCGCCATCATCGACGCGCCGGACGACGCCCCCTACTGGCGCGACGTCGGCACCATCGACGCCTATTGGGAGGCCAACCTCGACCTCTGCCACGTCACGCCGCAGTTGAACATGTACAACCGCGACTGGCCGATCTTCACCTATCAGGAGCAGCTTCCCCCCGCCAAGTTCGTCTTCGATGACGAGAACCGCCGCGGCACGGCGATCGACAGCCTGGTGTCGGGCGGCTGCATCATCTCCGGCTCGACCGTGCGCCGCTCGCTGCTGTTCAGCTCGGTCCGCGTCAACTCCTACAGCGAGCTGCACGAGGCGGTGGTGCTGCCGGAATGCGACATCGGCCGCCATTGCCGCCTGAAGAAGGTGGTGATCGACCGCGGCGTCAGCATCCCCAACGGCCTCGTCGTCGGCGAGGACGCGGAGCTGGACGCCAGGCGCTTCCACCGCAGCGAGGGCGGCGTCGTCCTGATCACCCGCGAGATGATCGAGAAGCTGCCGAAGGAGTAAGGCGGCATTTCGCCGCCCTCCCCTGCACCATGGCCCGCGCCGATGCGGTCCGGCTCCCCACCGGATCCGCATCGGCGCTATAACATGCCTGCACCCTCCTGCCTTTCACCCCTCCCGCCTTTCATCCGAGTGCCTTCCCGATGCGCGTCCTCTACGTCACGTCCGAATGCTACCCGATGGTCAAGACGGGGGGGCTGGCGGACGTGTCCGCCGCCCTGCCGCCGGCCCTGAACGCCGCCGGCGCCGATGTCCGCCTGCTGCTGCCGGGCTATCCCGCCGTTCTGAACAGCCTGCAGAACCTGCACGAGGTCGGCGACCTGATCACCGACCTGCCCGGCTGCGACCGCGCCCAGCTGTGCATCGGCCGCACCGCCGACGGGGTTCTCGCCTATGCGCTGAAGGCGCCGTCGCTGTACGACCGTCCCGGCAACCCCTATCTGGGACCGGACGGCAAGGACTGGGCCGACAACGCCCTGCGCTTCGCCGCACTCGCCTGGGTCGCCGCCGGCTTCGCGGCGGAGACCTCCTACGATCCCTGGTGGCGGCCCGACATCCTGCACGGCCATGACTGGCAGGCGGCGCTGATCCCCGCCTATCTGACCCTGCGCCCCGACCGCTTCGCCGGCCCCTTCCGGCCGGGCACGGTGCTGACCATCCACAACATCGCCTATCAGGGCCTCTTCGGCCCCTGGATGATGGGCGACCTCGGCCTGCCCTCCTCCAGCTTCCGCGTCGATGGCGTCGAGTATTACGGCAACGTCAGCTTCCTGAAGGCCGGTTGCTTCTATGCCGACCGCCTGACCACGGTCAGCCCGACCTACGCCAACGAAATCCAGACGGCGGAGCACGGCACCGGCCTGCAGGGCCTGCTCGCCACCCGCTCCGACGTGCTGACCGGCATCCTGAACGGCGTCGATTACGCGGTGTGGGATCCGGCGACCGACCCGCATCTGCCCGCCCGCTACACCCCCGACGACCTCGGCGGAAAGGACGCCTGCAAGGCCGACCTGCAATCCGCCTTCGGCCTGGACCGCCGCCCCGACGCCCCGCTGGCCGCTGTGGTCAGCCGCCTGACTTGGCACAAGGGCCTCGATCTGGTTCTGGAAGCCGCCGGCCAATGGGTGTCCTGGGGCGGCCAGCTGGTGGTTCTGGGCAGCGGCGACGCCTCCAGCGAGGCCGGTTTCCGCCAGCTTGCCCAGTGGCATCCGCAATCCATCGGCGTCCGCATCGGCTATGACGAGCCGCTGTCCCACCGCATCCAGGCCGGTGCCGACCTGTTCCTGGTGCCGTCCCGCTCGGAGCCTTGCGGCCTGACCCAGCTCTACGCCCTGAAATACGGCACCCTGCCGCTGGTCCGCCGCACCGGCGGCCTCGCCGACACGGTGATCGACGCCAACCCGGCCGCCAGCGCCGACGGCAGCGCGACGGGCTTCCAGTTCGTCAACGCGACGGGCCAGGAGCTGGTGTGGGCGCTGCGCCGGGCGATGAGCGTCTACCGCAAGCCCGACCGCTGGCAGGCGATGCAGCGCCGCGCCATGACCCGGGACTTCGGCTGGCACGGGCCGGCGGAGGAGTACATGGAACTGTATCGGGGGGTGGCGAGATAATAGAGCGAGGCTCTGCCCTGGCGCCTCTTTAGTTCATGGTGTTCGATAGCAGGCGGTAAGTTGCTTCGGTGTCAGTTGTTCTGGTTGTAGATCGGCGCGCGTCAAGTTGGCGTTCGTTAGGTTGGCGTCCGTCAGGTCAGCGCGCGTCAAGTTGGCGTTCGTCAGGTCGGCATTCGTCAGGTTAGCGTTTGTTAGGTCAGCTTCTCTCAGGTCGGCGCCCGTCAGATTGGCGTTCGTCAAATCGACGCGCATTAGATTGGCACCCGGCAGATAAGCACCGGTTAGGGTGGCATCCCTCAGGTCGGCGCCCAGCAGGTCAGCGCCCAGCAGGTCGGCGCCTATTAAGGCGGCTCCCGTCAAATAAGCGTCCATTAGGTAAGCATCTGTCAGGTCAGCGCCCCTTAGGTCAGCGCCCGCAAGGTTGGCGCCCGTCAAGTTCGCTCCCCTCAGGTCGGCATCCGTCAGGTTGGCGCCCGTTAGGTTGGCGTTCGCCAAGTCGACGCTCCTCAGGTCAGCGCCACTCAGGTCAAAGATGTGGAATGTTTCCCGAGCGATGGACCAGTCCGTCACACGACCAGCAAGGCGATGGAGGGTTTCTGCCAGAATTGCGGGGTCAATACGGATAGGATTAGGTTTTTCTATCAGCGCACCAGACACTGCCGCGACGGCGCAGAGCATAGCGATTTCAGCGTTGCGAATTAGTCTTTCACTGTCTCGCGAGCGCATCCCGCCGTCCGGTAAAGGCATGCCCACTTCTAGACATTCCACCAGTAGACTAGACATGGCGCTCCACCATTGAGCAACCTTCAGAGGAGCGCGATTGGCTTCGGTAGCCACTTGCGCGGACAGAAAAACGTAAGTTGACCAATCCATAGCCGCCGGACCACACAATTCCAGCCAATCCTTCAATGCAGCGTCCGTTCTGTTGCGCCGGACCTCCTGCGAGTTCGGCATCTCCGGCAATAAGCGAACCACCCGGCGGGCGGTCAGGAATTGACCGAAGCTTTTATGGGTAAATTCGACCAGCCGATGTTCTACCCCTTGGTGGGCACGGCAGAAAAAGCTGTCGAGTAGCGTAGTCAGGGCCGCATCGGTGTTATTGGAAAGCAACCTTAACTCGCCAGATAGCCTGTTGTCGGCGAGCCGCTTTTCCACATCATTCAAAGGTACAGCTCGGTTAGTGCCGGCATGCCATGCCGCCACAGCAACCTCCTCCAGCATTTGTTCCAGCCGGTCGCGAACAGGATCGATGGCCTCAGTGCTACCGTCTCCCGGAAGCCGCCGATGGATACGGTCGAGGACATGGCCAAACAAACGAGTGTAGAGGTCATGGACATCGCTAATGGTGGCGGCCCGTTCCGGCCCTTCCTCTGTCAGAATCTGTGCCAGTAGCCAATTCAACAGCGGCTGCTCAGTCAGCGAGTCGATATGCGGGTCGTCGCGTTTCAACGGCTCCGGCATCCCACCTTTCGGATCGAAGCGATCCCACCAGTTCCACCGCTGATCGAGGTCAACCAATTCTTCTGGCTCGTAACTGTACCGGTCATGCACGGCGATGCGATAGCGCAGCACATGCAGACGAGCGTCGTCACCGCGGCCGATAGCCCCGGTAGCTACGGCGGCACCGGTGGCACCCGGCCGGCCAGCAAGCAGCAGCAGGACGCGTGGACCTTCACGGTTCCACTCCGACACGCGCTGTCCCAAATCGGTAATGAAGCCACTTAGCAGCACCGTGGCCCCTTGACCTGCCTTGGCAAGCTCATCCAGCCCATCCAGGATCAGCACCAACGGCTCGGCAGCTGACAGAGAATTGAAGGGATCATGTCCAAGGTCGCCGACCAAATAGCGCGCCAACTCCTCAAGCGAGCCTTTAGCAATGTTGAGCCGGGTGAGCGGCACCAGCAGCACTTTCCACTTTTCTGCTGCCAGCCGGGCAGCAAGTTTCATGCAGGCGCTTGATTTGCCAGCACCGGGTTCTCCGGACAGCACACGAATCCGGTCAGAAGGGCCATGGTCGGTCTGGGTCACCCAGCCGTAAAGCGTGTCGTCCAGCCAAACGAGGGGCTGTTTGCGCCGCTCTCCGCTTGTCCGCTCCGGCGCCTCTGGATCGCCTATCGCGGCCCGCAGAGGAATGTAAAGGTTGTTGAGGGAACAGCGGATCTTTTCCGGGTTTAGAGCCCTCAACGGCGCATCTATCGCTTTAACCAGACGGTCGCGGTAGGCATTCCACTGCAGCGAGCGCTGCGCCGCCAGATCGAATGGTGTCGGTTCCAACGCCGCCCGTAGCGCTTGATAGTCCTTTTCTCGCTCTGGATTCCGCCACTCTCCGGCCAGCGCGAGCGGCAACGCAGCAGCGAAGGCGCGGCGGATCAGTAGCCGATTGACGTCAAGTACCTCACAGGCCCGCATGAACCAGTCAAACAAGGTGAGCAGCGTTTCCAAACCCGGCCAACGCTCTGGATCGGTTAATGCCAGTTCGGTCAGGTCTAGGGAAATATCGGCGGTCGCACCCAGGATCGCCGCCTCGATCTCCTGCGGATCAGCCTCCGTCACCATCACCGGGGCGTTGCGCACCTCCGCCTGGATGGTGCGGATGGCGGCGGCATAGGCGGCGCGCTGAAGCAGCAGCTTCGCCCCCTCCTCCGCCGTGGGAGGGCTTTTCGGATCGGCTTTGAAGGCGCCGGTGGCGTCGATCACCCCCTTGATCGCGCTGGCGAATTTCAGATCGGCCAGATCAACCGCCACCTTGCCGAACGCCCGCGCAAGGCTGGCCCGCTCAACCGCAACCATGGTTTGCTCCCGATGTCCCCGATATTGCTTTTCACTGCCTTCCGGTGTCCGCCATGGAGAGCGGCCTACTCTCGCTCCGGCTTTAGCAGCGCGGCTGGGCTCCCCACGGTCAAGGGTCCTGGCGCAGTGCGGCGCCCATTCGCCTCCTCATGGAGGATGGTACCGGAATGGTAGAGGAAACGATCGCACATCGCCTGACCTTCAGCCTTCTTACCGTGTCCTCCACTCTCCACTTTCTACCCTTTGGAGATCAAGATGGGCATTCTGCCACGCTCAGCTTATAATCCCAGGCGCCACCTTCCCGGAGTCCATCCACGGTAGGAGTGAACACTGAACACACCCGCGAAAACCGTTCCAACCTGTTCCAAACGTTCCATCTGACCACCGCCAGCCATGCCCGGTGGCGCCACGTGGAACAGTGAACACGCCCCCAAAACCTGTTCCACACCGTTCCACCCGCCCAACCCCGCCGCCAAAACGAAACGGCCCCCTTCCCTTGCGGGAAGAGGGCCGTCGTCGTTTCAGCTACCCGGTTCGGCTCAGTCGCGCTTGACCGTGTCGCTGTTCAGCGCCGCCTGCGCCGCCGCCAGACGGGCGATCGGCACGCGGTAGGGCGAGCAGGAGACATAGGTCAGCCCGACCTTCTCGCAGAAGGAGATCGAGGCCGGGTCGCCGCCATGCTCGCCGCAGATGCCGAGCTTGATGTCCGGACGGACCTTGCGGCCGCGCTCGGTGGCGATCTCCACCAGTTCGCCGACGCCGCTGACGTCCAGCGACTGGAACGGGTCCTGCTCCAGGATGCCCTGGCGCTGGTACTCCGGCAGGAAGCTGCCGGCGTCGTCGCGCGACAGGCCCAGCGTGGTCTGGGTCAGGTCGTTGGTACCGTAGCTGAAGAACTCGGCCGACTCGGCGATCTCGCCGGCCTTCAGGGCCGCGCGCGGGATCTCGATCATCGTGCCGGTCAGATACTCCACCGTCACGCCGGTCTCGGTCTTCACCTGCTCGGCGGCGCGGTCGATCACCGCCTTGAGGATGTCGAACTCCTTGCGGGTGATGATCAGCGGGATCATCACTTCGGGAATGACGGCCTCGCCGGTGGTCTTGGCGACCTCGGCGGCAGCGGCGAAGATGGCGCGGGCCTGCATCTCGTAGATCTCGGGGTACGAGATGCCCAGACGGCAGCCGCGATGGCCCAGCATCGGGTTCGCTTCATGCAGCTGGATGGTGCGGTGGCGAACCCGCAGCGGATCGGTGCCGGTGGCCTGGGCGACCTCCGCCATGTCCTCTTCGGTGTTCGGCAGGAACTCGTGCAGCGGCGGATCGAGCAGGCGGATCGTCACCGGCAGGCCGGCCATGATCGTGAACAGATCGACGAAGTCCTTCTTCTGGAAGGGCTCCAGCTTGGCGAGCGCCTTGCGGCGGCCGGCCTCGTCCTCCGCCAGGATCATCTCGCGGACAGCCAGGATGCGCTCCGGGTCGAAGAACATGTGCTCGGTGCGCGACAGGCCGATGCCCTCGGCACCGAACTTCCGCGCGGTGCGGGCATCCAGCGGGGTCTCGGCGTTGGCGCGGACCTTCATCCGGCGGATCTTGTCGGCCCAGCCCATCAGGGTGGCGAAGTCACCCGACAGCTCCGGCTGGATCGTCGGAACCTCGCCCAGCATCACCTCGCCGGTGGAGCCGTCGATGGTCAGGATGTCGCCTTCCTTGACGGCGACGCCGCGGACCGACATCTGCCTGGTCTTGTAGTCGATGCGCAGGTCGCCGGCGCCCGACACGCAGGCACGGCCCATGCCGCGGGCAACCACCGCCGCGTGGCTGGTCATGCCGCCGCGGCTGGTCAGGATGCCGCGGGCGGCGTGCATGCCGTGGATGTCCTCAGGCGAGGTCTCGATGCGGCAGAGGATCACCGACTCGCCCTTGCCAGCCATCTGCTCGGCCTCGTCGGCGGTGAAGACCACCTTGCCCGACGCCGCACCGGGGGAAGCCGGCAGGCCCTTGGCGATGATCTTGCGGTCGGCCTTGGGGTCCAGCGTCGGGTGCAGCAGCTGGTCGAGCGAGGCCGGATCGATGCGGCGGACCGCCTCGTTCTGGTCGATGACGCCCTCGCTCGCCAGATCCACCGCGATCTTCAGCGCCGCAGGCGCCGTGCGCTTGCCGTTGCGGGTCTGCAGCATGAACAGCTTGTTCTGCTGGACCGTGAACTCGATGTCCTGCATGTCGCGGTAGTGCTTTTCCAGCTTGAGGCGGACCTCGTTCAGCTGGTTGAACACCTCCGGCATCACCTCTTCCATGGCGGGGAGGTCGGACTTGTTGGCGATCTTGCCGGCGACGGTCAGGTGCTGCGGCGTGCGGATGCCGGCGACGACGTCCTCGCCCTGGGCATTGACCAGATACTCGCCGTAGAAGGCGTTCTCGCCGGTCGACGGGTTGCGGGTGAAGGCCACGCCGGTGGCGCAGTCGTTGCCCATGTTGCCGAAGACCATGCACTGCACGTTGACCGCGGTGCCCCAGGCGGCCGGGATGTCGTGCAGCTTGCGGTAGGTGATGGCGCGGGCGTTCATCCACGAATCGAAGACGGCGCCGATGGCGCCCCACAACTGCTCCTGCACGTCCTGCGGGAAGGGCCGGCCCAGCTCGCGCTCGACCGCCTTCTTGTAGTCCTCGATCACCGCCTGCCAATCCTCGGCCGACAGGTCAGTGTCGAGGTTGTAGGACTTGTCGCGCTTGTGGTTGTCGAGGATGTCCTCGAAATGGTGATGCTCAACGTCGAGCACGACGTTGGAGTACATCTGGATGAAGCGGCGGTAGCTGTCGTAGGCGAAGCGGCCGTCGCCCGACCGCTTGGCGAGGCCGGCGGCGGTCGCGTCGTTCAGGCCCAGGTTGAGGACGGTGTCCATCATGCCCGGCATCGACGCGCGGGCGCCGGACCGGACCGACACCAGCAGCGGGTTGGCCTGATCGCCGAACTTGGCGTCCATCGCCGTTTCCAGCCGCGTGATGGCGGCGTTCACCTGCGTCGTCAGCTCCGGCGGATAGGAGCGTCCGTTGGCGTAGAAATAGGTGCACAGCTCGGTGGTGATCGTGAAGCCCGGCGGAACGGGCAGGCCAAGATTGGCCATTTCGGCCAGATTGGCGCCCTTGCCGCCCAGCAGGTTCTTCATCTCGGCCCGTCCTTCGGTGGCACCGGCCCCGAAGCTGTAGACCCACTTGGATTCACCCTGGCTCGCCATTGCGGATTTCCTCTCGCCCCATGGTCGTCCGGCGTGCGGGTGCTCCCCTTGTGTCCCCCGGACATTCCACCCGGCGGAAATCCGCAAGGCGGAACACCGTGGTCAGTTTGCTTGACCGCACATGCCGCTGAGTGGACCTTCTATCGCCCCAAACGTTGGGACACAAGACAGTCGCGTGGTCTAGAACAGGATGACCTGCGCTTCGCCGGCAAAGGAGCGTTGCGGCTATATCGTATTGCCCAGATCCTTGCCCGCATCTCCATTACTCCGGCGGATCCGCATAATACCGATTCGAACGGTGAATTGCGCCCGAAGTACCCCGTAAATCCAAAGAAAAACGGGACCATTTCCCCTGCAAATGTTTCAGATGCTGAAGCAGGCGGCGGCCGGACATTCGACCCAGTGCTTGCCCCCACCCGCCAGCCAGCTCACGAGCGCCGCCGACGGCATCGGCCGGGCGAACAGATAACCCTGGCCGATGGCGCAGCCTTCCGCCTCCAGCATGCGGTGCTGGGCCTCACGCTCCACCCCCTCCGCGACGACGGTCAGGCCCAGCGCCTCGCCGATCTGGATGATGGCGCGGACCAGTGGCCGGTTGGCGGCGTCGATGTCCAGCTCCTTGACGAAGCTGCGGTCGATCTTCAGTTCGCCGACCGGGAAACGCTTCAGATAGCTCAGGGACGAATAGCCGGTGCCGAAATCGTCGATGGACAGGGTGACGCCCAGCGCGTGCAGGGCATCCAGCGCGTCATGGACGCCGATCTCTTCCGTCATCATCAGCCGTTCGGTGATCTCCAGCGTCAGATCGTTGGCCGGGATGCCGTTGGTGGCCAGCGCGGCGCGGACCTGATCCGGCAGGTCGCCGCGGGCGAAGCGGACAGCGGAGACGTTCACCGCCAGCCCGGGCACCGGCACCCCCGCCGCGCGCCAGCGGCCGAGTTGCGCCACCGATGTCTGCAACACCCAGCTGTCCAGCCGGTCGATCAGCCCGCACTCCTCGGCCAGCGGCACGAACTCCGCCGGCGACACCGCCCCCCAGCGCGGGTGGGTCCAGCGGATCAACGCCTCCACCCGGTGCAGGCAGTTCGGCTTCAACCGCAGCTGGGGCTGGTAATACAGCTCGAACGGTGCCTCGTCCTCGGGACAGCCCGCCTCCTGGCGGTCCAGCGCCTCGCGCAGCGCCGCCTCCATCTCCAGCCGGCGCACCGCCTGTTCGTTCATGTCGCGGCGGAAGAAGTGGCAGCGGTTGCGGCCCGCCTGCTTGGCCCGGTACATCGCCGCGTCGGCCTGGCGCAGCAGCGTGTCGAAATCCATGCCGTCGTCGGGATGCACGGCGATGCCGATGCTGGCGGTCGGGGTCAGCGTCAGATCGGCCACCGTCACCGGCACCGCCAGGGCGGCGAGCACCCGCTCGGCCAGCAGCGAGGCGTGTGCCGCATCGCAGCCCGGCAGCAACGCCACGAACTCGTCGCCACCCAGCCGGGCCAGCGTGTCGCCCTCGATGAACAGCTGCTTCAGCCGGGTCGCCACCTCCACCAGCAGCCGGTCGCCGACCGCATGCCCCAGCGAGTCGTTGATGGTCTTGAAGCGGTCGATGTCCAGGAACATCAGCGTCACCGGCTGCCGGGTGCGCCCGGCCAGCGCCAGCGCCGCGGTGGCGCGGTCGGCCAGAAGCTGACGGTTGGGCAGCCCGGTCAGCGTGTCGAAGTAGGCCAGCCGGTTGATCTCCGCCCGCGCCCGGTCATGTTCGATGGCGAGCGCGCATAGATGAACGCAGGCTTCCACCAGCCGGCGATGAAAGGGGGCAGCGGCGCGCGGCTCGCGGTAATAGAGCGCGAAGCTGCCCAGCATGCGGGCATCCCGCCCCTTGATCGGGTTGGACCAGCAGGCCGCCAGCCCATGGGCCAGCGTCTGCGCCTGGAACGGCGCCCAATGCGGATCGGCGGCGATATCCGCCGACATGACCGCCACGCCCCGGCTCATCGCGCTGCCGCAGGACCCGACATCCGGCCCGATCGGAAAGCCTTCGATGATGGCGATGTAAGCGGCGGGCAGCGACGGAGCAGCCGCCACCCGCATGTGGTTTTCGTCATCGCGCAGCATCACCGAACAGGCGACATTCGGCGCGCAGGCCTCCACTTGCCGACAGAGGAAGTCCAGGACCTGCTTCAGCGACCGGCCGGTCGCCACCAGCTCCAGAACATTTTGCTGCAGGCGGGCCACCGCCTCCGCCCGCTCACGCTCGTCATAGCTGCGCATCTCACACAGAAGCAGCTCATCGTCCCCGTCGGTCAGATGCTGCCAAAACAGATCGACCGGGACCGGATCGTGGCGCAGGATCCGCAGGGCGCCGGCACCGGGCGGCGGATGATCCCCCCGCGCACCGTCCCACACCGCTTGCCAGTCACGTCCGCCGAGATCGAGCAGGCTGGGCAGCGTGCGGCCGACCAGCGTCTCCAGAGGGAGGCCGGCCAGCCGGGCAAAGCCGGGGTTGGCACCGACGATAGTGCCGTCGGCCGATGTCCAGACCAAGGCAGCGTTCCATTGCGCGGCGGTTGCCCGCAACAGGCGATCGGACGGCAGACGGTCGTCCAGCGCGGTCGCGGCCGAATCCATGACCCCTGATCCCTCCGGACATGCTTCGGGAACGCCGCGTCGGCGCCCCCGGGAGAGTCAGCTAACATGAACACACGCGGCACGGTCAAGGCTCCTCACGCTTCGACCAAGCCGTTGCAGCTACACGAGAACGGTTCTAATCCGCCATCGCTGAAACCGTTCGTGCACAACAAAAAGGGAGGAAGTGGTTTCCCACTCCCTCCCCATCGTCATTGGCCTTCGGATGGCGCCCCCGGCAGGAGCGCCGTCCTCAGGATCAGCTGCAGCCGGTGGTCGACCCGCAGCTGTCGCACTTCAGGCAGGTGCCGTTGCGGACCAGGGTCATGTTGCCGCACTCGCCGCAGGGATCGCCCTCATAGCCGCGGGCGCGGGCCTCGCGGATGCGGTCGAAGCGCTGGTCGTTGGTGCTGCCGCCATAGGCCGTACCGGTGGCCGCGGTGGCGGCGACATGGCCCTGCGCAGTGGCGGCGGCGACCGCCGGGCTGGCCGACATGGCCGCCTGGGCGGACACCTGCGTGCCCGCCGACGCGGTGACGCTCACGGCAGCGGTGTCGGTGCCGGTGGCGGCGAAGGCCGCCGCGGCGCTGGCGCGCTGGGTCTGGCCGCCATGCAGGACGCGCAGGTTGTTGCGGACATAGCCGGTCGACGCGATGCGGCGGACGATGTCGGACGGCTGCACCTGGGTGTCCGGCAGGTCGCCCTGCTTGTCGCCGCTGCCGACCGTCGACGGCACCAGATCCTCCGGCGTGGCGTGCGCCAGATCGGTGCGGTTCAGGTAGGAGATAGCGATCTCGCGGAAGATGTAGTCGATGATCGACGTCGCCATCTTGATGGTGTCGTTGCCGGTCACCATGCCCGACGGCTCGAAGCGCGTGAAGGTGAAGGCCTCCACGAACTCCTCGAGCGGCACGCCATACTGCAGGCCGATCGACACCGCGATGGCGAAGTTGTTCATCAGCGACCGGAAGGCGGCACCTTCCTTGTGCATGTCGATGAAGATCTCGCCCAGGCGGCCGTCCTCATACTCGCCGGTGCGCAGATACACCTTGTGGCCGCCGACATTGGCCTTCTGGGTGTAGCCCTTGCGGCGGTGCGGCAGACGCTCGCGCGAGCTGCTCTTCCGCTCGACCACCCGCTCGATCACCTTCTCGACGATGCGCTCGGTGATCATCTGGGCGCGAACGGCGGCCGGCGCCTCGATCACCGCCTCGACCGCCTCGCCATTCTCCTCGTCGTCGAGCAGGGCGGCCTGCAGCGGCTGGCTCAGCTTGGAGCCGTCGCGGTAGAGCGCGTTCGCCTTCAGGCCCAGGCGCCAGGACATCAGGTAGGCGTCCTTGCACTCGTCGACCGTCGCCGTGTTCGGCATGTTGATGGTCTTGGAGATGGCGCCGGAGATGAAGGGCTGCGCCGCCGCCATCATCGTGATGTGCGATTCCCAGGACAGGAAGCGCTTGCCGATGCGGCCGCAGGGGTTGGCGCAGTCGAACACCGACAGATGCTCGTCCTTCAGGAAGGGAGCACCCTCCAAGGTCATGGCGCCGCAGCAGAAGGTGTTGGCCAGCTCGATCTGCGACTTGCTGAAGCCGATGTGGCTCAGCAGGTCGAAGCCCGGGGCGTCCAGCGTCTCGGCCGGGATGCCCAGCGTCTGGGTGCAGAAGTCGGCGCCGATGGTCCAGCGGTTGAAGACGAACTTGATGTCGAAGGCGGTGGCGAGGTTGCCCTCCAGCCGCTCCAGCAGCTCGTCGGTGAAGCCCTTGGCCTTCAGCGCCTCGTGGTTCACGCCCGGGGCGTTCTTCAGCGTGCCGTGGCCGACGGCATAGAGCGCGATCTGCTCGATCTGGTCCGGGGTGTAGCCGAGCGTCTTCAACGCCTCCGGCACCAGACGGTTGACGATCTTGAAGTAGCCGCCGCCGGCCAGCTTCTTGAACTTCACCAGGGCGAAGTCGGGCTCGATGCCGGTGGTGTCGCAGTCCATCACCAGACCGATGGTGCCGGTCGGGGCGACCACGGTGGCCTGGGCGTTGCGATAGCCGTGGGCCTCGCCCAGTTCCAGCGCCTCGTCCCACACGCGGACGGCGGCGAGCGCCAGTTCCTGGTCCGGGCAGAGGTCGGCGACGAACGGCACCGGCTCGACCGCCAGACCCTCATAGCCGTTCATCTCGCCGTTGGCGGCGCGGCGATGGTTGCGGATGACCCGCAGCATGTGGTCGCGGTTGGCCTCGAAGCCCGGGAAGGTGCCCAGCTCCTGCGCCATCTCGGCCGAGGTGGCATAGGCGACGCCGGTCATGACGGCAGAGATGCCGGCGCAGTAGGCGCGGCCCTCGTCCGAGTCGTAGGACAGGCCGGACGCCATCAGCAGGCCGCCGAGGTTGGCGAAGCCGAGGCCCAGCGTGCGGAACTCGTAGGAGAGCTGGGCGATTTCCTTCGACGGGAACTGCGCCATCAGCACGGAGATTTCCAGCACGATGGTCCACAGCCGGCAGGCGTGCTCGAACGCCTCGACGTCGAAGGAACCGTCCTTCAGACGGAACGACATCAGGTTCAGCGACGCCAGATTGCAGGCGGTGTCGTCGAGGAACATGTATTCCGAGCACGGGTTCGAGGCGTTGATGCGCCCCGAGGCCGGGCAGGTGTGCCACTCGTTGATGGTGCTGTCGAACTGCACGCCCGGATCGGCGCAGGCCCAGGCGGCGTAGCCGACCTTGTCCCACAGGTCGCGGGCACGGACGGTCTTCATCACCTTGTTGTTGGTGCGGCCGATCAGGTTCCAGTCGGCATCGTCCAGCACCGCCTGCACGAACTCGTTGGAGATGCGCACGGAGTTGTTGGAGTTCTGGCCGGAGACCGTCAGGTAGGCTTCCGAATCCCAGTCGGTATTGTAGGTCTTGAACTCGATGGAGGTGAAGCCCTGGCCGGCGAACTGGATCACGCGCTGGATGTAGTTCTCAGAGACCTGATCCTTGCGGGCGGCGAGGATCGCCTTCTTGAGCTCCTTGTTCTCCTTCGGGTCCAGGCCCGACTGGGCGGCGGCCATCACCGAGGTCAGGTGCTTCTGGCAGATCCTGGAGCCGGTCACGAGTGCCGCGACCTTCTGCTCCTCGTTCACCTTCCAGTCGATGTAGCCTTCGATGTCCGGGTGGTCCATGTCCACCGTGACCATCTTGGCCGCACGGCGGGTGGTGCCGCCCGACTTGATGGCGCCCGCCGCGCGGTCGCCGATCTTCAGGAAGCTCATCAGGCCCGACGACTTGCCGCCGCCGGCCAGCTTCTCGCCCTCGCCGCGCAGGCGGGAGAAGTTGGAGCCGGTGCCCGAGCCGTACTTGAACAGGCGGGCCTCACGCACCCACAGGTCCATGATGCCGCCCTCGTTCACCAGATCGTCGGCGACGGACTGGATGAAGCAGGCGTGCGGCTGCGGATGCTCGTAGGCCGAGGCGGACGAGGTCAGCAGGCCGGTCTTGAAATCGACGTAGAAGTGGCCCTGGCTCGGGCCGTCGATGCCGTAGGCCCAGTGCAGGCCGGTGTTGAACCACTGCGGGCTGTTCGGGGCCGCCATCTGGGCGGCCAGCATGAAGCGCATCTCGTCGAAGAAGGTGTGCGCGTCGGCCTCGGTGTCGAAATAGCCGCCCTTCCAGCCCCAATAGGTCCAGGTGCCGGCCAGACGGTCGAAGACCTGCTTGGCCGAATGCTCGCCGACGAAACGCTTTTCCTTCGGCAGGGCGGCCAGCTTCTCCTGGTCCGCCTCCTTGCGCCACAGCCAGGACGGGACGGTGTTCTCCTCCACGGCGCGGAGCGCTGCGGGGACGCCGGCCTTGCGGAAATACTTCTGGGCCAGGATGTCGCTGGCGACCTGCGAGAAGTTGTCCGGCACCTCGATGCCGGTCTGCTGGAAGACGATCGTCCCATCCGGGTTGCGGATCTCGCTGGTCGCCTGGCGGAAACCGAGGCTGGCGTAGGCGTCCTGGCCTTCGTGCGTGAAACGACGCTCAATCCGCATGATGAGACTGTCCCTTGCTTGGAGCGCGCCGCGGCGCGCTCAAATGGAAATGTGGTGCGACCCGTCCCGTCGAAGCGGCTGGCGGTCTTCATCCGCCGTCCGGCCCGGCAACGCAGATGGCGCCGTACAAACAGGGGGCTCGATGCCCTGCTGTCCGCCGTCGCCGCTGTGCTGCCGACCGGGGCCGCCGCTGGAGGCCGGCCGGGTCACGTGAGCGGCATCCTAGCCAGCGCGACCGGGGCAAGCAAGCCCCACTCTGCTAGATATTGTGGTTGACATCACCGAACCCCTCAAAACCTTGATCTTGTGGTGTTCAACCCGTCACCGGGGATCCTGTTCCCGCCTGCCAAGCAATTTTTTCGGGGGCGGTGGCGGACCGCATCGCGGTCGTGAGGCACAAACTGTAGGCACTCAAATCACCGCCGATGCCGGATCGGACGGCGCCACGCCCCGATTAGAGCGCAAAACGCGGCCGATCACCAGCGCTTCGTTGCGGTAAAAATCAACATCTTGTTGCCTGTGCCCCATTGCACACACCACCGATTCGCTACGCCTCGACTCGCGGCAAATTGGCGGAATTCAAGGGGCGACTCGAAAAAGCGGGCCGGAGGAGCCCCCGAGTCGCCGTCGGCCGGCCTGGGGATCGACACGGAAGAGGGGTAAGGGCAGCCTCCCCGCAACTATTTCAAGCGTCCCCGGTTAAGGCGGGTGGAGCCAAGATGGATCCCGCGCGATCCCATAGATCCTTGGGGGAGGAGAAGCGCCCATGCTGAAGATCACCCACAAGATGTGGTTCGCATTGCCGGCACTGACACTGCTTGTCGGCATGACGACTCCGCCGGGCGCGGCTGCCCAGAGCGTCATCATCAACGGCTCGACGCCGGCCGTCGGTGCGGCGGTGGAACGCAAGACCGGCCCCAGCGTCGACCAGCTGATGGACCGCAGCGTCCTCGGTGCCGACGGATCGAAGATCGGCACCGTCACCGACGTGATCCTCAACGACAAGGGCGAGGCCCAATACATCGTCATCCATTCCGGCGGCATTCTGGGCTTCGGCGGCAAGAACATCGCGGCCGACCTGACCCTGGCCGACCTGCGGACCGGCACCGAGGCGATCCATCTGCGCGAGGTGACGGCCGCCAGCGTCCGCGACATGCCCGAATTCCGCTACGACGACAGCATCACGTCGCTGACCCGCAGCCCGGAACCGCGGCGGCATTAGCAAAATGGAGCGACGAAAAAGGCCGCGCCCCAACCGGGACGCGGCCTTTTTCTTACCCTTCCGGGAGATCGCTAAGCCCCCTCCCCTGCGGCGACGCAGGGGAGAACGGCGTCAGGCGATCACTCGTCGTTCTGCTGCTTGCGCTTCAGAGCGGCGCCCAGGATGTCGCCCAGCGAGGCGCCCGAGTCGGACGAACCGAACTCGGCCATCGCCTGCTTCTCTTCCTCCATCTCGCGGGCCTTGATGGACAGCGAGATGCGGCGGGAAGCGCGATCGATCTGGGTAACCTTGGCATCGACCTTCTCGCCGACGGCGAAACGGTCCGGGCGCTGTTCCGAACGGTCGCGGGACAGGTCCGACTTGCGGATGAAGCCGGTGTAGCCCTCGCCGACGGTCACTTCGATGCCGCCGTCCGTCACCTGCGTCACGGTGCAGGTCACGACTTCGTTCTTCTTCAGGCCGGCGGTGGCCGACTCGAACGGGTCGCTGGCCAGCTGCTTGATGCCGAGGCTGATGCGCTCCTTCTCGACGTCGACGTCGAGAACCTTGACCTTGACGCGGTCGCCCTTCTTGTACTCGGCGATCGCCTCTTCACCCGACTTGTTCCAGTCGAGATCGGACATGTGGACCATGCCGTCGATGTCGCCCGGGAGGCCGACGAACAGACCGAACTCGGTGATGTTCTTGACTTCGCCTTCCAGCTCGGTGCCGGGACCGAACTTGTCGGTGAAGGTCTCCCACGGGTTGTCCAGGCACTGCTTCAGGCCGAGGCTGATGCGGCGCTTCTGCGGATCGACGTCCAGGACCATGACCTCGACTTCCTGCGAAGTCGACACGATCTTGCCCGGATGGACGTTCTTCTTGGTCCAGGACATTTCCGAAACGTGGACCAGGCCCTCGATCCCCGGCTCCAGCTCCACGAAGGCGCCGTAGTCGGTGATGTTGGTGACGCGGCCCTTGAACTTCGCGCCGACCGGATACTTGGCCTCGACACCTTCCCACGGGTCGGCTTCGAGCTGCTTCATGCCCAGGCTGATGCGCTGGGTTTCCGGGTTGAAGCGGATGACCTGGACCGTGACGGTCTGGCCGATCTGCAGGGCTTCCGACGGATGGTTGATGCGGCGCCACGCGATGTCGGTGACGTGCAGCAGGCCATCGACGCCGCCCAGGTCGACGAACGCACCGTAGTCGGTGATGTTCTTGACGACGCCCTGGAGGATCTGGCCTTCCTTGAGGTTGGCCACCAGCTCCGAACGGGCCTCCGCACGGCTCTCTTCGAGCACGGCGCGGCGCGACACGACGATGTTGCCGCGCGAGCGGTCCATCTTCAGGATCTGGAACGGCTGCGGGGTGCCCAGCAGCGGGGAGATGTCGCGGACCGGACGGATGTCGACCTGCGAACCCGGCAGGAAGGCAACGGCGCCCGACAGGTCGACCGTGAAGCCACCCTTGACGCGGCCGAAGATGACGCCCGTGACGCGGGTCTGGTCGTTGAACGACTTCTCCAGCAGGGCCCAGGCTTCTTCGCGCTTCGCCTTCTCACGGCTCAGCATCGCCTCGCCGTTCTTGTCTTCCATCCGCTCGAGGTAGACCTCGACGGTGTCGCCCGCCTTCAGCTCGGGCGGCTGGCCGGCAACGGCGAATTCCTTCAGCGCGACGCGGCCTTCCGACTTCAGACCGACGTCGATGGTGACCATGTCGTTCTCGACGGCGACGACGCGTCCCTTGACGACCGTACCTTCGAGCGACTCGGCCGCGCCCAACGACTCTTCAAGCAGAGACGCGAAGCTTTCCTTTTCGACCGTGCGGGCCAGTGACTGTGCCATTGAAACTCCTAAAGGTGGCGCGAAAGCGGCCCCGTTCCGGTCCCTCCCGCGGCAAAACGGGTGGGACCTCGACCGAACCGCCGCGCCGGGCACCACGCCCGGCGACTTGGTTGATGGTTTTCCTTGGAGGGAGTCGGACCCGTTCGCGCCGCCACCGGCGGCCCGTCAACGGAAGTCGGAAGCGGCGGCGTTACGCCGTGGGCTTCAGACCGGTTTTCGAACCGATGTGGGCGACCGCCATCGAGAACACCTGATCGGCATCGAGAGCGGACGTATCAAGCACAAAAGCGTCGGCAGCCGGACGGAGCGGGGCCACCGCTCTCTGGCTGTCGCGCGCATCACGAGCCTTCATGTCCTCCAGGACATCGGAGGATATAGCCGGAATCCCCCGCCTCTGCAACTCCTTGAGTCGCCGTTCGGCCCTGACCTCCACCGAAGCGGTAACGAACAGTTTGGCCTGGGCATCGGGACAGACCACCGTGCCGATGTCGCGCCCGTCCAGAACCGCCCCCGCCGCGCCGCCCGGCGGGTGGGTCGCGAAGCGCCGCTGGAAGTCGAGCAGCGCCGCGCGCACCTCCGGCACCGCCGCCACCTTGCTGGCCGCCTGCGCCGCCTCGTCGGTGCGCAGAGCCACCTCCCGCAGGATCGGGTGTTCGGGGTGCAGGTCATAGGCCGCATGCGCCGCCGCCGCATTGTCGGCGGGATCGCCGCCGGCCCGCAGCACCGACACGCCGACCGCGCGGTACAGCACGCCGGTGTCGAGGTGGGCGAAGCCGAAGGCATCGGCGATGCGCTGCGACAGGGTGCCCTTGCCGCTGGCGGCCGGGCCGTCGATGGCGACGACCACGGTCCCGGCCGGAGCGCCCTGGTTGGAAAGCGGCTGCGTCATGGTCTCACGCCTCCACGATCGCGGCGCCGAGCCCGTTCATCAGCCCGACGAAATCGGGGAAGCTGGTGTCGATGAAGGCACCGTCGTCGACCGACACCGGCTGTTCGGTCGCCATGCCCAGAACCAGGAAGCTCATGGCGATGCGATGGTCCATGGCGGTGAGTACGGTGGCGCCGCCCTTCGGCGGCTTGCCGGTGCCATGGACCGTCAGGCTGTCGTCGGCACCGACCTCCACCGACACGCCGCAGCGGGTCAGCCCCTCCGCCACCATGGCGAGGCGGTCGCTCTCCTTCACCCGCAGTTCCTTCAGCCCCAGCATCACCGTGGTGCCCTCGGCACAGGCGGCGGCGGCGGCCAGGACCGGATATTCGTCGATCATGCTGGGCGCGCGATCCGCCGGCACCACGATGCCC
This sequence comes from Azospirillum sp. 11R-A, assembly GCF_049472615.1. NCBI lineage: Bacteria > Pseudomonadati > Pseudomonadota > Alphaproteobacteria > Rhodospirillales > Azospirillaceae > Azospirillum > Azospirillum sp. 11R-A. The sequence goes on from NZ_JBCEBL010000001.1 coordinate 654,813, forward strand.
TTCAAGGCGCTGTGTTTCACCCGCAGGTCGGCCACCGGCTCACCCGCCTGGTCGCGGCGGTTCTCGAAGGCGATGTCGGCGCCCATCTCGACCAGCGTGTCGTAGAGGCCGGTGCGGCGCGGGTTCATGCCGACGTCGTTCAGCAGCAGTTCGGAGCCCGGCCGCAACAGGGCGGCGACCGCCGGGAAGGCGGCGCTGCTGGGATCGGCCGGCACATGGATGCTGCGGCCGGTCAGCTCCGGCTGGCCGGTGACGGTGACGGCCAGCGCGCCGTCCTCCAGCCGCTCGGTGGTCACGGTGGCGCCGAAATGGCGCAGCATCAGCTCGGTGTGGTCGCGCGTCGGCTCCGCCTCGATCACCGTGGTGGCGCCGGCGGTGTTGAGGCCGGCGAGCAGGATCGCCGACTTGACCTGGGCGGAGGCCACCGGCAGGCGGTAGGCGATCGGAACCAGCTCGCCGCTGCCGACCACGGTCAGCGGCAGACGTCCGCCGGAGCGGCCGACGAAGCGGGCGCCCATCTCCTCCAGCGGCTTGGTGACGCGGGCCATCGGCCGCTTGTTCAGCGAGGCGTCGCCGGTGAAGACACAGGTGATCGGATGGCCGGCGACCAGCCCCATCAACAGGCGGGCGGCGGTGCCGCTGTTGCCCATGTCCAGCACCTGCGCCGGTTCCTGCAACGCTCCCAGCCCGACGCCGCGCACGCGCCAGACGCCGCCCCCCTGGCCATCGTCGCTCCGCTCCGCCTCGGCCCCCAGCAGACGCATGGCAGCCGCGGTGTGCAGCACATCCTCGCCTTCGAGCAGGCCGTGGATCACCGTCTCGCCCACGGCGATGGCGCCCAGCATCAGCGACCGGTGCGAGATCGACTTGTCGCCGGGCACGCGGATGCTGCCCCGGATCGCGCCGGTGGTGGTGGAGCGCAGCGGCCTTGCGTGCGTCATGGGACGGGTCCTTCGGATCGGAACGGGAAGCGGTTGTGGCCGCCGTTCCTATCACAGCCCCCGCCCCGATGCGAGAGGAGCCAAATCGCCGCCCGCATCAGCATCCTGGCCGCCCACCCGGCAGCCTCCGCCTTGCGCAAATGAAAAGAGGCCGCCCGAAAGCGGCCCCGAGTTCAAGGAGGAAACCAAATGGAGGAGTTGCACGGTGTGCAGGTCCGTTCTAGCGAGTTATGGTTAACGTCGCGTAAAGGCAACCCCTGCCCGGGCGGGATACCACTTTCCCGCCGGTGCTGCGACGCTGCGGCGGCCGGCTCGTCTCATCTTTTTTTTGACAAGCGCCGCAGGGCGTGGCAAAGGGCGCCTCTTGAGAACCCCCCTGATTTTTGTGACGGAGGACGTGGCGTGGCCAAACCCGAATGGGGCGTCAAGCGCATCTGCCCGAGCTGTGGCGCTCGTTACTATGACATGCGCAAGGACCCGCCGGTCTGCCCGAGCTGTGGCGCGCAGTTCGATCCCGAGGCTCTGCTGAAGTCCCGCAAGGCCCGTCCGGCCCCGGTCGACGACACCAAGAAGGTGGCTGTCGTGGCCGAGGACGAGGAAGAGGCCGAGACCGAGGCCGAGACTCCGGAGCTGGAGGATGCCGAGGACGAAATGTCGGTCGACGACATCGAGGAAGCCGACGACACCGCCGAGGACGAGGACGATGTCCTGATCGAGGACACGTCCGAACTGGGCGAGGACGACATGGACGAGGTTGTCGACGTCGAGGGCGAGGACGAGGAGGAGCGCTGACCGGCGCCCTTCCCGGTGGCAGCGGGACGGGCGGCGGGGCCGTGAAAAAAGCGCGAAAGGACGAATTTTCCGCTTGCATCACTCCGCTGCCTGACTATTATCCCGCTCCACCAAGGCCGGACGGAAACGACCGGCCCCCAGAGTTAAGGGGCCATAGCTCAGCTGGGAGAGCGCTACAATGGCATTGTAGAGGTCAGCGGTTCGATCCCGCTTGGCTCCACCAAATCGATCAAGGGCTCGGCGAGCAATCGCCGGGCCCTTGGTGCATTTGCACCGGGCGCCGGATAAAACGCCGGTTCGGTGCATAGTTGCGGAACTCCATCCGGCCGCATGGAAATGCCGCCGCGCTGCGGATGGCACGACGGCATCTCCAGTTGTCGGGACCAGCTACTTCAGCCAGCGATCGAACACGGCCTGATACTGGCCGGTGGCGACGGCCTGGTGCAGCCACTGGTCGACCCACAGCTTCAGCACGATGTCGCGCGGTAGCAGGAAGGCCTTTTCGGAGAAGTCGAAGGGCTGGTCCGGATGGACGGCGCACAGTTCGGGATGCAGCTTCTGCTGAAGCCGTGTCTCCACCGCGTCGGTGATCATCAGGTCGGCCTTGCCGGCGACGATCTGTTCGAAGATGGTGACGTTGTCCGGATGGACCTCGATCTGCGCCGTGCGGATGTTGGCGCGGGCGAACTTCTCGTTGGTGCCGCCGGGGTTGACGATCAGGCGGACGCCGGGTTTGTCGATGTCGGCGACGGTCTGGAAGCGGTCCTTGTTCTCGCAGCGGGTGATCGGCGTCTTGCCGTCGCGCATCAGCGGATCGGAGAACAGCGCCTTCTTCTGCCGCTCCAGCGTGACGGAGACGCCGCCGACGGCGATGTCGTACTTGTCCGCCAGCAGGTCGGGCAGCAGGTTGCTCCAACTGGTCTTCACGAACTCCACCTTCACGCCCAGCGCCTTGCCCATCGCTTCGGCAAGGTCGATGTCCATGCCCTCGAACTTCTGGGTCTGCGGGTTCAGATAGGTGAAGGGCTTGTAGTCGCCGGTGGTGCCGACGCGCAGCGTGCCGGCAGACAGAACGGCATCCAGGCGCGAGCTTTCGGCGGGCTGTGAAGCGGCCGATGCCGATGGAGCGGTCTGCGCCAGCGCACCGGCGGACGACAGGGCGGTGACGGCACAGACCAGCACCGCGCCGACGGCTGCGGCAAGGCTCCGGCCGCTGCGGCGCAGGGTATGGACAGGCATGAAGATCCTCCCGATGCTTTGTTTGCCGACCGGATGGTACGGCGCAGGGAGGATTGTGGCGAGAGGCCGCGGCCCGGACGGGCGGAGTTCAGATATGCAGCCGCCGAAGAGGTGCGGCAGCCCCCAAAAGCAGCCCCGAAACGGCGAAGGCCGCGAACCCGTTCCGGTCCGCGGCCTTCAGAATGGTGGGCGGTACTGGGATTGAACCAGTGACCCCTACGATGTCAACGTAGTGCTCTCCCGCTGAGCTAACCGCCCACTGTAGCGGCCGGCGGAGAAGCACTTGGCGTCGTTCCGTCCGGCGTGGGCGGGTGTATACCGACCTCCTTGCCGACACGCAAGCCCTTTCGTACCACCCATCCGCTTTTTTTATCCGCCGGCGGCAGGATGGCCAGCCCCATCGCAGATGCTTCCGTGACAGAGGTTCCGTGACACCGGGGCCGGCGTCCATTACATCATTCGATCATGGACGCCTCCTTCGACGCGCAACGCGGCGCTGGTGCCGGTGCCGACCCGGCCGCCAACGCTCCGCTGCCCAACGCCCCGGCCTTCGAAATTCTGGCCCCGCAGAGCCAGAGGCTGCCGCTCGTGCTGGCGTCGCCGCACAGCGGCAACGCGTATTCCGCAGAGTTCCTCGCCTCGTCCCGCCTGGATGCCCGAGCGCTGCGCAAGTCGGAGGACTGCTTCGTCGACGAGATCTTCGCCTTCGCCCCCGGCTTCGGCGTGCCGCTGATCCGCGCCCTGTTCCCGCGCGCCTATCTGGACGTCAACCGCGAGGCCTACGAGCTGGACCCGGAGATGTTCGCCGATCCGCTGCCGGCCTATGTCAACACCCGCTCCCCCCGGGTGGCGGCCGGGCTGGGCACCATCGCCCGCGTGGTCGCCAACGGCGAGGACATCTACAAGGGCAAGCTGCGCTTCGCCGAGGCGCTGGACCGCGTCAGCCGCTGCTACACCCCCTATCACAACGCGCTGCGCCAGCTGGTGGACGGCACCCGCGACGCCTTCGGCCATGTCCTGCTGATCGACTGCCATTCCATGCCGTCGGGCAGCGTCACCACCGGTGGACGGGGAAGCGGGCGCGGCGGCACCCACCCCGACATCGTGCTGGGCGACTGTTTCGGCAACGCCTGCGCCCCGGCGGTGATCGACGCGGCGGAGGATTACCTGCGTGGGCTGGGCTATGCGGTCAGCCGCAACAATCCCTATGCCGGCGGCTATACCACCCGCCATTACGGCCGGCCGCGCCAGGGCATCCACACGCTTCAAATCGAAATCGCCCGCGACCTCTACATGGACGAGGCGGCGCTGACCCGCCTGCCCTATCTGGGCACCCTGGCCCGCCACATGACCGAACTGGTCGACACGCTGGGCCTGTTGCCGCCCGACGGGCTTGGTCCACGCTGACCCTCCGGTCCCATCAACCCGACCGTCAGGCCAAAAAAAGGGCCGCGGGCGGACCCGCGGCCTTTAGTCTAGGGAGGAAACGCCCAAGAAGTGCGTTACGCCAACGTCCACGCCGAGGCGCGACCGTTGCCGCACTGCACAATATGAGCGCGTGGCTCCTCGCCTTCAAGCCCAAAAAGAATTTCTCATTCATTACATCACGTTAATCGAAACAGGAGATACCGCGAACCGGATAGGGTTCAGCAGAGTATGTTGCATCGCAGCATAACCTTTCGTGAAACAGCCTGCCCTAAAGGACAAAGGGTGCCGTACCTTCGGACCGCTATCGTGAGCGTGACGGCGGGGGTTCGGAACCAAGGCCGCCCTTTGTCGTTTCGCAGTGGTCCAATACCGGGTGTCCGCTACGGCGGCCCTGAAGATGCGGACTGCGGAACGCCCTGCCGGCGGCCAATAAGGAGAAGAAGATCGTGAGCAGGCTCGTCGTCGTATCCAACCGGGTCGCCCTTATGGAAGAGGGCAAGCAGGCCGCAGGCGGTCTCGCCGTCGCCATCCTGGCAGCCTTGAAGAAGACCGGAGGCATCTGGTTCGGATGGAGCGGAACGGTCGTCGACGGCGAGTCCCAGGCGGAGCCGACCAAGACGGAGGCCGGCAAGCTGACCTACGCCACGCTGGATCTGGGCCGCCGCGATCATGAGGAATATTACAACGGTTTCGCCAACCAGACCTTATGGCCGCTGTTCCACTACCGCCTGGGGCTGATCTCGGTGAACCGGCGCACGCGCGAGGGCTATTCCAGGGTCAACGCCTATTTCGCCGACAAGCTGGAGCCGCTGCTGCGCCCGGACGACATGGTCTGGGTCCACGACTATCACCTGATCCCCTTCGGCGACGAGTTGCGCCGACGCGGCTGCTCGCAGCGCATGGGCTTCTTCCTGCACACGCCCTTCCCGCCGCCGGAACTGCTGACCGCCCTGCCCAACCACCGCGACCTGATCCGCGAGCTATGCGCCTACGATCTGGTCGGCTTCCACACCGCCACCGACCTGCGCGGCTTCTGCGACTACATCCGCACCGAGACCGACGGCACGGTGGAACAGCGCGGCGCCTACGGCACGGCGATGATCCGCGCCTTCGGCCGCACCCTGATGGCGAAGGTGTTCCCCATAAGCATCGACACTCCGGCGCTGGAAAGCCTGGCCCGCACCGCCGGCCGCTCGCGCCAGGCCGAACGGCTGCGCGAAAGCCTGGTGGGGCGCCGGCTGATCATCGGCGTCGACCGGCTCGATTATTCCAAGGGCCTGCCGCAGCGCTTCGCCGCCTTCGAACAGCTCCTGGAAAGCTACCCGGAGCACTGCAACCGCGTCTCCTTCCTGCAGGTCGCCCCGCCAAGCCGGGAGGATGTGCCGGAATACATCGCCATCCGCCGCGAATTGTCGGAAATGGCCGGCCGCATCAACGGTCGATTCGCCGAGTTCGACTGGCAGCCGATCCGCTACCTGAACCGCAGCTTCGGCCAGCGCGTTCTGGCCGGTTTCTACCGGCTGGCCAATGTCGGGCTGGTGACGCCGCTGCGCGACGGCATGAATCTGGTCGCCAAGGAGTATGTCGCCTGCCAGGACGCCGACAATCCGGGCGTGCTGGTGCTGTCCCAGTTCGCCGGTGCCGCCCACGAGATGGGCGAGGCGCTGATCGTCAACCCGTTCGACATCGAGGGCGTTGGCGACGCGTTGCAGCGGGCGCTGACCATGCCGCTGGGAGAGCGCAAGGAACGCCACGCCGCCCTGATGCAGACCCTGCGGCGGCAGGACATCAACTGGTGGCGCGAAAGCTATGTAGACGCATTGACGCGGGCACCGTATGACTTTCCGGTCACCTGAGCATCCGCTCGGCCCACCAACACCGCAGATCCGGATCCATGGCCGCCGACCTCTCCCCCGCCATTCCCGGCACCGCCGGTAACGCTGCCCCCATTCCGGCCCCCATTCTGGTTGCCGACATCGGCGGCACCAATGCCCGCTTCGGCCTGATCGACGGTCGTATCGTCCGCGACACCCGCGTGCTGCGCTGTGCCGATTACGCCTCGATCGAGGATGCGGCCACCGCCTATCTGACGGCGGTCGGGCTGGCGGCGGTTGGTACCCCCGGCCGGCCGCGGCGCGGCGCCTTCGCGGTGGCCGGGCCGGTTACCGGCGACCGCATCGCCATGACCAATCTGGTCTGGCAGTTCTCCGTCAACCGGGTGCGGGACGCGCTGGGGCTGGACGGGCTGGTCGTCATCAACGACTTCACCGCCGTCGCCCTGTCGGTGCCGCGTCTGGCCGAGGAGGACCGCCGCCAGATCGGCGAGGGCGCGCCGCAGGCGGGTGCCGTCGTCGGCGTGCTGGGGCCGGGCAGCGGGCTGGGCGTGTCCGGTCTGGTGCCGGGCGCCAACAACCGCTGGACCGCCCTGTCGGGTGAGGGTGGCCATGTCACCATGGCGCCGATCAGCGAACGCGAGAGCGCCGTGCTCGGCCAGCTGCGCAAGAACTTCGAGCATGTCTCGGCGGAGCGGGTGCTGTCCGGTCCCGGCCTCGTCAACCTCTACGGCGCGCTGTCGATCCTGGACGGGCGGGAACCGGCCGCCCTCACGCCTGCGCAGGTGGCCGACAACGCCCTGAACGGCAGCGAGGCCCATTGCATAGAGGCGGTGGAGATGTTCTGCGCCATGCTGGGCACCGTCGCCGGCAACCTCGCTTTGACGCTCGGCGCGCGCGGCGGCATCTACATCGCCGGCGGCATCGTGCCGAAGCTGGGCACGCTGTTCACCCACTCCCGCTTCCGCAAGCGCTTCATGGAGAAGGGCCGGATGCGCGACTTCCTGGCGCCGATCCCCACCTATGTCATCACCCACGAGCTGCCCGCCTTCCTGGGCCTCGCCGAGGCGGCCGGGGCGGAGTAACTTCCGCGACGGCGGGGAGCCGCCCTGGGACGCTATGCCGGGAAGCCACTGGAGGGGTGCGGCCGATTGCGCATCCCATCGGTGGTTCCCCCTATTGCCCGACTTGTCGCTTGAACCGGCGGGCCGGCCTCCACATGGTTGTTCCCCTCTCTTTCGGATTTGCATCGGAACACCATGCCTGCCGACCTTCGTGTCCGTTTCCTGCACCCGTCGGGCGCCATCGGCCCCGGCAAGATCGCCCTGCTGGAGGCCATCGACCGTACCGGCTCGATCTCTGCCGCCGCGCGGTCGCTGGACATGACCTTCCGCCGCGCCTGGTTCCTGGTGGAGACGATGAACACCGCCTTCCGCGAACCGGTGATCCGCACCAGCGTCGGCGGGCGTGAGGGCGGCGGCGCCGGCCTGACCCCGCTGGGCCAGGAGGTGGTCGCCCGGTATCGCCAGACCCAGGAGGAGGCGCGCAAGGCCGCCGAACCGCATCTGCGCTGGCTTGACGAGGTGCTGAAGGAGACGGAGGTTAAGAACGGGGGAAAGGCTGCGGACTCGAATACCAGCGGCACGACATAAGCCGCCGCCCGCTTCGGGCGACCATCGGCGCAAAGAGCAGCAGCCTCGTGGATGAAGAGATTCCTCGAGAAAAAGATCATACAGACTGTTATAGAAAATCTTGATTCCAAATCAGAATTCCGAAAAGTAGAATAATGGAAAAATCCGTCAACATCACATATCTTCCACGGCTTGACCATCTCCGCGCGTTTGCAGCACTTATTGTTTTACACTACCATTCTTTTCAGCTCCTTCCTCAATCGGCGGGTGGAAATCTGATCGAAGGCTGGGTCCACACGAAAAATCCATTGCTGGCGATGGTGGTGGAAGGACACACCGGCGTCGCGCTCTTCATGGTTTTATCCGGCTTCATCTTCACATGGGGCGCAAACGGCCGTGAAGTCGCTTATTTCGGCTTCCTGCGGAACCGTCTGCTGCGAATCTATCCTCTTTATGCATGGCTTCTCCTTGTCGGCATCGCCATGACGCCGGATGCCGTCGATCCGGCCAAAATTCTCGAGATGGCGATTCCATTCCTGAATGCCGGGAACAAGGCGACTTACGGGGTAGCCACCAGCCTGTTCTGGACGGTTGCCGTCGAGTTCCAGTTCTATCTGATCTTCCCCTTTCTGCTGTCGATCCTGAACCGGCAGGGGTGCCGGCAACTGGCGTTGATGATCCTGTGCGCATTCGTCTATCGGCTTATCGCCGATCAGTTCGGCGCGAATTCCCGCGCAATCGCCTATTGGACGATCGTCGGACGCATCGACCAGTTCCTGATCGGCATGATTGCGGCCGTGGCGCTGCGCCGCTGCAACGATACTCCAAGAGGCACCTTATGGCTCGGGCGGGCCTTCCTGCCCGCAGTCCTGTTGATGCTGACCATGATCACGGTTTTTCATCGGGCCGGAGGTTATCCGGTGATCGCCACCTGGAAGACGGTCTGGCCCACCGTCGAGGCGGCTGGCTGGGCGTTCGTCATTGTGACCTATCTGTCCATCCGCATTTCCGGTTCCCCTGCCCTGTCGCGGATGGCGGCCTATATCGGCTCGATCTCCTATTCCATCTATCTGACCAACTTCATCGTCATCACCCAGATCGGAAAGTACGGAGACATCCTTAAGCTGGTGCCGAATCCGCACATCAATGCGCTGCTGATCTGCACGGTCGTGGTTTTTCCGGCATCGATCGCCCTTTCCACCCTGACTTATTTCGCCATCGAACAACCGTTCATGAAGATGCGCCGGAAATACATGGTCGAACCGCAACAGCCATTTCGCATGGCCGCCTGATCCAGCCGTTCGCCCGACATGGCGATTTCGCGGCGCGCCGTCCGCTTTTTCTTCCATGCGCGCAGTGCAGCCCTGGGCAACCGGAAGCCCGATGGTGCGGCGGGACGAGGCACCGTACATATGGCTCTGTTGCAGCTCGGCGCCAGCGTGACCGTACGGCAACAACCCGTTTTTCCCGACCTCACCCGGCATCCGGACGGGCCGCAGCCGCGGCGCCGCAGCGCCATGCCTTTGCCCGAGCCGATCCCCCCGCCATGCTGTCCCTCCCCCTGCCCGTCACGGCCGCCGACGCCTTCGGTGCCGCCGCTTTCGCCGGTTCGTGCCTGTGGCCGCTGATGAAGAAGCGCCGTGCCCTGCTGGCCGGGCAGGCCGCCACCAACCTGATGTTCATCACCCACTATGTGCTGCTGGGCGCGCACACCGCCGCGGCGCTTTGCCTGCTGGTCGTGGCGCAGGCGCTGGCGGCGCTGCCGGAAGGGCGCAGCCGCTGGCAGACCGCGATCTTCGCGGCGACGGTGCCGGGCGTCGCCGCCATCGCGCTGTTCACCTGGTCCGGCCTGCCCTCGGCGCTGTCCAGCCTGGGCATCACCTTCTCCACGCTGGCCCGTTGGCAGTCGGACGCGGTGCGCATGCGCATTCTCCTGCTGGTGGCCGGCGGTTTCTGGGTCAGCCACAACGCGCTGGTGATGTCGCCCTTCGCCATGGCGTCGGACGCCTTCTGTGCCGCCGCGAACCTGCTGCGCCTGCGCGGCGCGCTGCGCAAGGACGAGGCTCCGGCAGCGGTGCCCGCCGCAAATGCCAACGCGCTGCCCTCCGGCGCTGCCGCCGCCTGAACCGGCTTCACTGGAATGGGCTAACGCCTCCGGACGGGTTATCCCTGTCCGGAGGCGGTCGAATTGGGCACTGGCGCACCGGCACCGTCGCGCCTAAAAGAGGCCTCGTGCACCGCAACGGCAGCGACGAAGGACGGCCCAATTCATGCTGAAGCGTCTTTACGACTGGACCATGGCCAAGGCCGCGTCGAAGGATTCGACCGCCTGGCTGGCCGGGGTGTCCTTTGCCGAAAGCTCCTTCTTCCCGCTGCCGCCGGACCTGCTGCTGGTGCCGATGGTCATCGCCAACCGCAAGGCGGCGTGGAAGCTGGCGACGATCTGCACGCTGGCCTCGGTGGTCGGCGGCATCGCCGGCTACATGATCGGCTATTTCCTGTACGAGACGATCGGCCGCTGGGTGATCGAGTTCTATCACCTGACCGACAAGTTCGAGCAGCTGCGCCACACCTTCGTCGAGTACGGGGCGGAAATCCTGATCATCAAGGGCATGACGCCGATCCCCTACAAGCTGCTGACCATCACAGCCGGCGTGGCGCATCTGCCGCTGTGGGTGTTCATCGGCGCCTCGATCATCTCGCGGTCGATCCGCTTCTATCTGGTCGCGGCTCTGCTGTATTTCTTCGGCCCGCCGATCCGCGCCTTCATCGAAAAGCGGCTGACCCTCGTCACCAGCGTGTTCGCAGTGGCGCTGATCGGCGGCTTCCTGGTGGTGAAGCTGCTGTAAGCCGCCAATTCTCTCCAGGCCGCCTCTTTCCAGACAGACAGGACCTCCATGCCTCCGCGCGGGCGCCCGCCCCATCCCAGCCGCGCCCGTTCCCGGACCGCCGCCCCCGCCATCTCGTCCGCACCGTCAGCCCTGGAGCCCACCGAATCGCGCAAGCTGTTCCGCGTGGCCGGGCTGGCCGCCGTCTCCGCCCTGTTCACCCATGAGCCGGAGCGGGTGGAGCGCCTGTTCTTCGACGAGCGGCTGAAACCGGCGGTCGGCGCCTTCTGCAAGGCGATGGCGGCCGCCCGCAAGCCCTACCGCATGGTGGAGGCGGAGGAGCTGGCGAAAGTCGCCGGCACGGTTCTGCACGGCGGCGTGGTGGCGCTGATGGCACCGCGGACTCTGCCGCTGTTCGACACCGAGGCCGCACGCCGGGCGACGGAGCCGCTGCTGATCCTGGACGGCGTCGGCAACCCGCACAATCTGGGCGCCATCCTGCGCACCGCCGCCTTCTTCGGCCTGCCCCGCGTCCTGATCTCCGACCATCCCGGCCAGGCATCGCCGTCCGAGGCCGCCTATCGCGTGGCGGAGGGCGGGTTCGAGTGGGTGGCGCTGGAGCGCGCCCCCGCCCTGCCGGCCGTGCTGAAGCGGCTGCGCGCCAGCCACCGGGTGTTCGGGACGGCACTGGACCAGACCCGGCCGACGGTCGATGCCGGCGCGCTGACGGGATGGCGCGGCAAGCAGGGGGCGAAGCCGCCGGCGGTCGTGCTGGGCAACGAGGAGGACGGCATTCCGCCGGCCACGCTGGCGGCCTGCGAGGCGGTGCTGACCATTCCCGGCAGCGGCCGCGTCCAATCGCTGAACGTTGCCGCCACCGCCGCCATCCTCATCCACGCGCTGGCCGCCGGGTAAGGGCAGCCGTTAACCGAGCGCCGCGATCAGCACCACCGCCACCAGGGCGACGGACGCCAGCGGCAGCAGCTCGACGCCGTTGCGCGTCCAACTGGGGACGGCATTGTGGTGGCCCACATGGCCGTTCGCAATGTCGTCGGCCCAGCCGTGGCGCGAGGGCACCGCGCCGGGGGCCGACACCGCCGGGGCGGCCGGGTTCGCCATGTCGACGACGCCGTCGCCACGATGATAGTCGCCGGTCTGCCGGGCCAGCGCCGGATTGGGCCGACCCTGCATCAGGCGGGAATCGTCCAGCTCGACCTCGACCCCGGCCGCCTCGACCCGCTCGATCACCGCGGCGGTTTCCTCCGGCGTCATCGTGTCGACGGGCAGGATGCCGCCCAGCGCCTCGGCGCTCAGCCGGTTGCCGTTGCGGCGGCCATGGTCGATCAGGGATTGGATCAGGCGCTCGTCGGTGGTGCTGGCCATGATGGCTCTCCTTCTTAAAGATCCTCGCGCGATACAGGGTCAAACGCGCGAACTCCTCCGAAGGTTCACCGACTTGCCGCGGCCCGGCCGCCACACGACATAAGAGGTCCCTCCAACGGATCGTCATGATGGGAGACCCGACCATGCTGGGGCATTTTCTGCGCAAGCCGGCGACGCTACCGACGCCGGAGGAGGCGCTGCCCGGCCGCAGCCAACCCGTTCCGGTTCCCGAACAGCACCATGTCAACGGCCATCGCCTGACCGGCCCCTATCCGCCGGGGCTGGAGGTCATCGACCTCGGACTCGGCTGCTTCTGGGGGGCGGAGCGCAAATTCTGGCAGCTTCCCGGCGTCTGGGTGACCGCCGTCGGCTATCAGGGCGGCCATACCCCGAACCCGACCTATGAAGAGGTCTGCTCCGGCCGCACCGGCCATACCGAGGCGGTGCGCGTCGTCTACGACCCGGCGATGGTCAAGGCCGAGGACCTGCTGCGCGTCTTCTGGGAGTCGCACGATCCGACCCAGGGCATGCGCCAGGGCAACGACGTCGGCACCCAGTACCGGTCGGCCGTCTACACCCACAGCCCTGCCCAGCAGGCGGCGGCGGAAGCGACGCTGGCAGCCTATCAGGAGCGGCTGGCCCAGGCCGGTTACGGCCCTATCACCACAGAGATCCGCGAGGCCCCGCCCTTCTACTTCGCGGAAGGCTACCACCAGCAGTATCTCGCCAAGAATCCCAACGGCTACTGCGGCCTGGGCGGCACCGGCGTCACCTGCGCCGCCTGATGAAGCGCGGGTAAAAGCCGGGGTGTGGCGCCCCTGACGGGCTTAGCCCTTGCGGTTGCGCCACACCGGCCCTTGCGGGTATGGTTCGGGCGGCTCTTGAAAGCTCCAGCGGTGTCAGACCGAGGGAGCGCCGCCCGTCCAGCTGCGATTGTCATGACCAAGGAAAGAACCGAGCTGGCGACGCCGTATCTCAGCGGCCTGCTCGAATTCTGGCTCACCAAATCCGTCGCCGGCCGGCCGCCGGTCCCCAGCAGCATCGCCCCGGCCGACCTGCGGCCGTGGAAGGACAACATCGCCGTCTTCGAGGTGATCGGGGAGGAATCCGGCACCTTCGTCTATTCCTATTACGGCAAGGCGCTGGCCACCGCCTTCGGCCAGTCGCGCCTGGGTGCGACGCTGGACGACCTGCCGCCGGAACAGCGGGCATTGCTTCAGCCGGAATACGAGACGGTGCGCCGCGAAAGGCTGCCTGTCGCCCGTGTCCACACCGCGGTCTTCGGCGGGCGCACCCGCAGCTTCGAACGGCTGGTGCTGCCGATGTCCAGCGATGGGGTCAGCATCGACAAGCTGCTGGTCGCCGCCTACGAGATGACGCCGCGCGAGCTGGCGGCACGTCCTCCCCTGCAGTCCCTGGGGCCGGGCGGCTCCTCCTCCGGTCCAGTCCCCCTCACCGTTCAGAAGCCCGGAGCCTCGGCATGAGCCCGCGTATGCCGCATCTCGCCGCCCCGCCGACCCAGGCGGGCGTGGTGACCGCCGACGAGTTCAATCTGTGGTGCGCACTGAACGGCCGCCCGTTCAATCTCGTCCCCAACCCGCGCCCCGACGGCCGCGTGATGTGGGATGTCGAGGTTCTGCCCGGCACCCCGCGCGCCGGGACGGTCTATTCCACCAACCTGTCGGACGAGGCGCTGGCGGTGGTCGCCGGCTTCGCCTTCCTGTCGGGCGTCGAATGGGCCTACGAGGCGCGCGACCCGGCGGAGGCGGAGGCACCCGCAGCCCCGTGCGAAGCCGCCCCGGCGGCGGAAACGGCAACCGCCATCCCCGGCCCCGCCGCAGCCCCGCCGGTGCCCTGCGCGCCCGCCGCTCCGGCCGCGCCGACGGACTATCCCGCCATCTATTCGCTGCCCACCGTCTCGCTGCTTCAGACCCCGCCGCCGCGCCCGGTGCAGCAGCATGACGAGTCGGTGCTGGCCCGCAACGCGCGGATGCTGGAAACCGTCCTGAAGAACTTCCGCGTCCGCGGCGAGATCATGGATGTCCGTCCCGGCCCGGTCGTCACCCTCTACGAGTTCGAGCCGGCGCCCGGTACCAAGTCGGCCACCGTCATCAACCTGACCGACGACATCGCCCGCTCGATGAGCGTGGTCACCGCCCGCATCGCCATCGTCCCCGGCCGCAGCGTCATCGGCGTCGAGCTGCCGAATCCGGTGCGCGAGATGGTCTACCTGCGCGAAAGCTTCGACCACGACGCCTTCCGCAACACCACGGCCCAGCTCGCCATCGCGCTCGGGAAGGACATCAGCGGCGAACCGGTGGTGGCCGACCTCGCTCGCATGCCGCATCTGCTGGTCGCCGGCACCACCGGCTCGGGCAAGTCGGTGGCGATCAACACCATGATCCTGTCGTTGCTCTACCGGCTGCCGCCGGAGCGCTGCCGCTTCATCATGGTCGACCCCAAGATGCTGGAGCTGTCGGTCTATGACGGCATCCCGCACCTGCTGACCCCGGTCGTCACCGATCCCAAGAAGGCGGTGGTCGCCCTGCGCTGGGCCGTGCGCGAGATGGAAAGCCGCTACGAGGCGATGTCCAAGCTCGGCGTGCGCAACATCGAGGGCTACAACGCCCGCATGGCGGAGATGATCGCCAATGGCGAGAAGATGCCGCGCCGCGCCCCGGCGCCGGGCGAGCCGGAGAACGTCTTCGACCTGACGCCGTCGGAGCCGACGCCGCTTCCCTACATCGTCGTGATCGTCGACGAGATGGCGGACCTGATGCTGGTCGCCGGCAAGGAGATCGAGGCGGCGATCCAGCGCCTCGCCCAGATGGCGCGCGCCGCCGGCATCCATCTGATCATGGCGACGCAACGTCCGTCGGTCGACGTCATCACCGGCACCATCAAGGCCAATTTCCCGACCCGCATCAGCTTCCAGGTCACCAGCAAGATCGACAGCCGCACCATCCTCGGCGAAGCCGGGGCGGAGCAACTGCTGGGCCAGGGCGACATGCTGTACATGCAGGGCGGCGGCCGCATCACCCGCGTCCACGGTCCCTTCGTCTCCGATTCGGAGGTCGAGGAGATCGTCCAGTATGTGAAGGCCCAGGGCGCCCCCAACTACGTCACCGCCATCACCGAGGAAGAGGAGGAAGCCGCCGCGGTGGAGGATGAGGACGGCGGTTCGGTTGCGACCGGCGACGACCTCTACATGCAGGCCGTCAACCTCGTGGTCCGCGAGGGCAAGGTGTCGGTCAGCTTCATCCAGCGCCAGCTCCAGATCGGCTACAACCGCGCCGCCCGTCTGGTGGAGCGGATGGAGACCGAGCGCGTCGTTGGTCCCGCCAACCACCAGGGCAAGCGCGAAGTCCTGCTGTCCCACGCCGGCCTGTCGGCAAAGCGCGCCGGCGTGTGATCGACCCTCCACGCAAGCTCCTCTCCCTCCGGGGAGAGGAGGCCGGCGCCCGATGCGGGAAAAGAGGAAGCAAGAGGTTCCCATGGACCCGAAGCCCCATTTCGAAAGCCTCGCCCGCTACAACCGCTGGGCCAACCGCCGCCTGTACGAGGTTGCGGCCCGGCTTTCCGACGCTCAGTTCCGCGAGGACCGCGGCGCCTTCTTCGGCTCTGTCCGTGGCACGCTGAACCATATCCTGGTCGCCGACCGGGTGTGGCTGGAGCGGATCGAGGGAGAGGGGCCGAAACCGTCGTCGCTCGATGAAATCCTCCATGACGACTTCGCCGGCCTGCGCACCGCCCGCGAGGCGGAGGACGAGCGGCTCCTGCGCGTCCTGGCAGCCACCCCGGCGGAGCGGTT
The DNA here is from genome assembly GCF_049472615.1 of Azospirillum sp. 11R-A. NCBI lineage: Bacteria > Pseudomonadati > Pseudomonadota > Alphaproteobacteria > Rhodospirillales > Azospirillaceae > Azospirillum > Azospirillum sp. 11R-A. Next base: position 670,698 of record NZ_JBCEBL010000001.1, read on the forward strand.
CGACTCGGTCCTCTCCTACCGCAGCATGGCCGGCACGCCGCATGAGCTGCCCTTCGTCCAGATCGTCACCCATATCTTCAACCACCAGACCCACCATCGTGGGCAGGCCCACACGCTGCTGAGCCAGTTCGGTCTGGACGCGCCGTCGATCGACTTCGTCTATTTCCTGCTGGAGGCGAAATGAGCCGCCCCATCGCCGACCTCGCGGCTCTGGAAGCCCTCTATGGCGAGCCGGCCGGTCCCTCCATCGCCAAGGAAGTGCCGGCGCTGACCCCCGGCTACCGCGCGCTGATTGAGGCGTCGCCCTTCTTCGTTCTCGCCACCAGCGGGCCGGATGGGCTGGATGCCTCGCCGCGCGGCGACGAAGCCGGCTTCGTCCGGGTGGCGGACGACCGTACCCTGCTGATCCCCGACCGCCGCGGCAACAACCGCATCGACAGCCTGCGCAACATCCTGGCCGATCCGCGGGTCGGTCTGCTCTTCCTGGTGCCGGGACTGAACGAGACTCTGCGGGTCAACGGCCGCGCCGTGATCGACACCGACCCTGCCTTGTGCGAGAGCTGCGCCGTCGACGGCAAGCCGCCGAAGTCGGTGCTGGTCGTCACCATCGAGGCGGTCTTCTTCCAATGCGCCCGCGCCCTGCTGCGGTCCCGCCTGTGGGACCCGGCGGTGCGGATAGAGCGCAGCAGCCTGCCGTCGGCGGGGGCCTTGCTGGCGGAAGCCAGCGCCGGGCGCGAAGGCGGCGACGCCTATGACCTGTCGCTGGCCGAGCGGATCCCGAAAACGCTCTATTGAACCGTCAACGGGTCCGCCCCTGACGGGACGGCGGCATCGTCGCTCTCCGGCTCCCCGACCGCGGGCAACCGGATGGTGAAGACCGATCCGACACCGAGCGTGCTTTCCACCGTCAGCGAACCGCCATGGGCGGCGGCGATCCGCTGCGTCATGTAAAGCCCGAGACCGGACCCCTTGGTTCCGCACGAGGACGAGGCACGGAAATAGATCGAGCCGATCCGCTCAACCTCCTCCGGGCTCATGCCGTGGCCCTGGTCGGCGACGCGGATGACAAGGTCTTGCCCCGCCAGGTGCGCCGTCACCCTGACCGCCGTCTGGGGCGGCGAATAGCGCAGCGCATTGCGCACGAGATTGGCAACCGCCACCCCGAGGAAGGGCAGGTCGACCCGCAACATCCGGTCTGTCGACTCGACCGTCACCGACAGCCTGCTCTCACTCTCCGTTCCGGCCAGCCCGTCCAGCGCCTCGTCCATCAGCAGGTCGAGCGGCACCACCTCCGGCTTTAGCGCCAGTGCCCCCTGGTCCAGCGCATCCGCCGACAGGAACAGTTCCACCAGATCGGACATGCGCCGCGTGGTTTCGATGATGCGGCGCACACGGGTTTGCATCGACGGAACCCCCACCTCGCCCGACAGCTCGATCATCTGGGCCGCTCCCTGGATGGCGGCCAGCGGGGTGCGGAACTCATGCGACAGCATGGCGATGAAGGTGCGCTGTTCCTCCGCCCGCTTGGTGGCGAAAGCCGACTCCTCCTGCGCCCGCACCCGCTCGCGTTGCAGGTCGCGGATGCGCAGCGCCAGACCGGCCCCCAGGCACAGCATCGTCCCCAGCACGGCGATCTGATAGGGATCGGCGAACAGCCAATCCACCGGCAGGGTTCCGCGCACCGTGAACTGGGTCATGGTGTTGCCGGCGATCGCGATCAGCCCGCTGACAGCGTAATAGCGGGCGCTGGCGTCGGCGGGATTCCTGACCGCCTGCACGATCGACAGGACGGCGCCGGCCAATGTCCCCACCGTGGCAAACAGCAGCACAACCGGATTGGTGATCGAATAGGTCCAGGAGACGGCGCTGGGAAGCGACAGCAGCGCCATCCAGCGGATGCCGACATAGAACCGGTGCAGACGCGGATGACGGACCCGCAGGTCGAGGATGCGGTCCCACATCGAGGCCGATGCGGCGACACCGAGAAAGGTGCTGCTGCCGACCACCAGATTCTGCAGCCACCCGGGCATATCGGGCAGCAGGATCGACGCGATCCCGCCCGAGAACAGGTAGAAGACGAAGACGCTTCCCGCATAGCCGGTGAAGGACAGCAAAGCCCCGTCGCGCAGAAGCATTCCCAGCGACACATACCCCATGATCAGGATCGCCAGCACACCGAAGAACACCCCCAGGAACAGCAGGTTCGTCACCTGGAGGCCGGCATAGTCCGGCACGGCGTAGACCGCCGCCCGCATGGTGATGGAACTGACCGACTCGACGCGAAGATAGAGGGAAACCGGCTTGCCCTCCGGCAGGATCAGCCGCGTGGTGTGCAGCCGGGTCTTCATCGGCCTCTGGCTGAAGGGAACGAAATCGCCCATGCGGATGATGCTGTAGCCGGCCCCATCGCCGGCCATGGCCCGATCGAGAACATAAAGGTCGAGGTGATCGATATAGGCTTCGCCCAGCTCAATGATCCAATCGGCCGGTGCGCCGGCCTCACGCAGCAGATCGAACCTGTACCAATGGATGTCGGGGGTCTGCCCCGCCCCGCGGAAGACTGTCTGCGGCTCGAACCGCCCCTCCGCATCGGCCCTCAGCACATCGCCGAAGCCGAGCGCATGATCCCGGTCGATCAGCCGGGCAAAATGGCCGGCAAGCGATGCACGGTCCGTCGACACCGTCAAACGCAGGGGTTCCGCCGCCTGCACTTCGGCTGGAGCCACCGTCTGCGTCCCCGTCTTCGCCCCACTCTGCGCCCATCCGGCCATCGGCAGGCCAAATGCCACAACGAACGCAAAAAGCCACAGGATCAGACCGAAAAGCCGGATATACCGGAAAGCCGGAGCCAGCAGATCCGTTCGGCAGATCACAGGCAGGAGCCATTGCTTGGCAGTCCGGTCGACAATCGTCCCCCTCCCTCGTCTAAAGGCTCGAAACCACGCACAAAAGTGATAAGCCTGAAGGAATAGGATAACAAAAGACGCTGTGGACACAATGCGAGCAGTTATCAGAAACGATCATGCGGCAGGGGATGGCCGGCTTCCGGCGGTCCATCCGTCACAGGCAACAGAATGGTGAAGACGGAGCCCTGGTCGCGCACGCTCTCCACCGACAGGGTTCCGCCATGGGCGGCGACGATCTTCTGCGTCATGTAGAGCCCCAGCCCCGACCCCTTGGTTCCGCGCGACGACGAGGCGCGGAAATAGATCGAGCCGATTCGCTCCATCTCCTCCGGGGTCATGCCGAGGCCCCGGTCGGCGACGCGGATAACGATGCCGCCTCCATCATCGAAGGCGCTCACCCGGACGGCCGTGTCCGCCGGCGAGTAGCGCAGCGCGTTCTGCACCAGATTGCCGATGGCCACCCCCAGGAAGGGTGCATCGACCAGCATCGGGCGGTCGGGCGCGTCGATCGACAGCTCCAGCCGCTCCTCTGCTTCTGTCCCCGTCAGGCCATCCAGCACCTCGTCCATCAACTGGCCCAGCGCCACCGGTTCCGGCTTCAGCGCCAGCGCCCCCTGGTCGAGCGCATCGGAGGACAGGAAAAGATCCACCAGCTCCGCCATCTTGTGGGTGGTGCTGCGGATGCGTTGCAGGCGGGTCAGCGCCGACGGCGACTCCACCGCGCCCGACAGTTCGATCATCTGCGCCGCGCTGTCGATGGCGGCCAGCGGGGTACGGAATTCGTGCGACAGCATCGCGACGAAGCTGCGCTGCTCCTCCGCCCGCTTGGTGGCGAAGGCCGATTCCTCCCGGGCACGCAGCCGCTCCGCCTGAAGCCTGCCGATGCGCAGGGCCAGACCGGTGCCCAGCACCAGCACCGCCACCATCGAGGCGACCTGATAGGGATCGGCGATGAAGAAATCGGCAGGCAGCGCGCCCCGCAGGATCAGTTGGGCCATGATCAGCCCGGTCAGCGACACCAGGGTGCTGGCCAGATAGAAGCGCGGGCTGAGATCGCTCGGGTTCAGCCAGGCCATGCGTGCGGTCAGCACCAGCGCGATCACCACCACGACCAGCGCCGACAAGGTCACCACCGGGTTGGTCAGGGCGTAGAGCGGTGAAACCGTCGTCGGCGATGCCAGCAGCACCAGCAGGGCAAGCCCCTGATAGCAACGCGCCAGCTTCGGCGCCCGGGTCTGCAAATCGAGGATATAGACCCACATGATCAGGGCCGTGGCAAAGCCGAGGAACCCGCTGCCGCCCACCAGCATGTTCATGAGCCAGCCCGGCAGATCCGGCAGCAAGGATGCGCCGATGCCGTTGGCGAACAGGTAATAGCAGAAGACCGTGGCGACATAGGCGGTGTAGGACAGCAGCGCCCCGTCACGCAGAAGCAGGCCCAGCGCGACATAGCCCAGGACCAGAATGCCCAGCACTCCCAGGAAAAACCCCTGGAACAGCAGATCCTTGGTCTGGTGGCTGACATAGGCGGCGGGAGACCATACCCGTGCCGACAGGCGGATGGCGCTGACCGAATCGACGCGCAGGTAAAGCGAGACCGGCTTTCCCTCCGGAAGGGTCAGCGGCAGGCTGTGCAGCCGGGTCTTCATCGGCCGCTGGCTGAAGGGAACGAAGTCTCCCAGCCGGACCAGCCGGTAGGCGGCAGGGTCCTGCGGCCGGCCCGCGGCTCCGTTTACCCTCGGAATGAAGAGATCAAGATGGTCGATATAGGCTTCGCCCATCTCCAGAAGCCAGTCCGCCGGCGCACCGGGTTCGCGCATCACGTCGAAGCGGTACCAATGGATGTCGCGGGTCTGGCCGACACCGCGGAAATCCTCACGCGGCTCCATCTGCCCATCGGCGTCGGCCTTCAGGATGGCGGCGAAGTCGAGCTTGCGGTCGGGATCGACCAGCCGGGCGAAATGGCCGGCCAGGGTGGCGCTGGCGGTGGCTGGCGCGAGCCGAAGCGGCTCCACGCCGGAGACCGTGGCGGCGGCTGTGCCGGCGAACCACAGCAGGAGCGCCGTCAGCAGGCCGATCGGCCCCGCCATCCGACGACAGGAAGCGGATGAGGTCGGGGAACCGGCATTGCGCCCGTCACGGCCGTTCTGCCGGGCAGAAGGGCGACGATTCCAGCTCCGCCATTCCCTGCCGTTGTTCACGTCCTTCATCATCGCAGGCTATCGATAAAGATAAAGTTTTAGGAAAAGATTAAGCTTGTATGCATCTCGTCCTTCCAACTCTTCTGGTTCTTGGCCGTCGTCAGATGCGCGAAGGGGACAGCTTGAACTCCACCACTGTGTCGGTGGAGGCAAGGGCGCTGACGAGCGCCATCGGATCAGGGTCGCCTCTCCCCTGAAGCACCAGCTGGCATTCGAACTGGCCGCTGCCGTTGGCAAGGTGGAAGGCCCAGTCGACCACTTCGAACCCATGTTTCTTGGCCTGCGCCCGCAACTCCTCCGGCGGCGGAGCCTTGTCGCGCGGGAAGACCAGCGTCAGGTGGACCACCGACTGGTGGGGCAACAGCCGTTCGACCGGCCGCAGCAGGCTCATCACCAGGATGGTCAACAGCGCCGCGGCGATGGCGACCGCATAGAAGCCGAGCCCGATGACGATGCCGATGGCCGAGGTCGCCCAGATCGATGCAGCGGTGGACAGGCCGCGGATCGACAGCCCCTCGCGCATGATGACCCCGGCGCCGAGAAACCCATATGCACACCGACTGGCTTGTGTCTGTATGTAAATGTGCTTGATACAAAAGGCTCCCGTGATGTTTTTATTTACGTATCCGTCGCGGTGCGTAAATATATGCGCGATCTGATACCTAATACCCCGCCGAACCGTAACGCGCCACCCTCATGGCGAGGTCCAATCGTTCGCACCACGGAAGGCTCATTGCCGCGCCGCATGGCCGAGAAGGCGCTCACCGCGGTGATCCAGGATGCCTACGTGCATGGGATCTCGGTGCGCTCGGTGGATGACTTGGTCAAAGCGCTCGGCATGAGCAGCATCTCGAAAAGCCAAGTCAGCCGACTGTGTGAGGAGACAAACGAGCGGGTAAAGACCTTTCTGGAGCGCCCCATCGAAGGCGACTGGCCGTACCTGTGGAACGACGCCATCTACCTGAAGGTCCGCAAGAACCGACGCATCGTTTCGGTCGCGATTACCACTGTCGTGGCGGTGAACACCGACAGCCGTCGCGAGGTGCTGGGCATGGACATCGGTGCCTTGGAGGCCGAGGTCTTCTCGATCGAGTTCCTGCACAAGCTCAAGCGCCACGGGCTGGCCGGCGTGAAGCTGGTGGTCTCCGACGCCCACGAGGTGATCAAGGCCGCCGTCACCCGGGTATTCCATGCTACGTGGCAGCGCTGTCGGGTTCACACCATCCGAACGCAATCCACCATTCGCCGTCGGCACCGGCTCGCGCCCCGGCGGCGGGTCGTGCAGCGGGATGACATGGCGGATCTCCAAGCTGTCGTCATGAACGATGATGCGCTCGATGATGAGTTGCAAGATCGCCTGTTTGTCGGCGAACGAGGCATCCGCCAACCGGCCCCGAATGCGCCCGAAGAACGTCGTCAGGTCAGTGACGACCTCCTGCGCCTTGGCGCGCCGGCCGCGTAGGGCGCGTTGCTGTTCCAACTGGCGGTCGAGCGCACCTCGTTGCGCGACGATCTGTCCGCGCCGTTCGGTCAGTTCGTCCAGGCTGATGACGTCGGCCTGGTAGGCATCGAGCAAACGCCGGTCGGCGCGCGCCAACCCGGCAAGGCGTGCCATGGTCCGCTGTTCGGCCCGCTGCTCATGGGCGGCGGTATGCTCGGCATCGCCGGCGAACTGATGGAACTGGGCCATCAGCCGCTCTGGGTCTTCCAGCAGACCGCGGACATGCTCCCACACGGCCCGCTCGATGTCCGGCGCAGCGGTAGTAGAGGCGTTCGGCCCGCTTTCCCGCCAGCCGGGTCGTGCCGTGCATGGACAAGCCGCAAGCGCTACAGGTCAGCAGACACCGCAGAAGGTAGTTATGCTTGCTGTTGTTGCGGAACGACAACGTGGCGTTGCGGGTGAGTTGGGCCTGGGCGCGGTCCCAGGTATCCTGATCGATGAGGGCGGGCATCGCGATCGGGATCCACTGGTCCTTCGGCCGCAGCCGGCGGCACCCGACGCCGGAGTAGGTTGGTTTGCGGGGGCGCGGCTTTTTCGCCGCGACGAATTCGTAGCGGTTGGCTTAGGCGGTGCCGGTGTAGGCGGGCTCGGACAGGATGTGGTGGACCGTCGACGGCGACCAGGGGTGCCGACCGCAGCGGGGGAACTAGGGCCCGAAGTTCAGGCGCTTGAGAATCTGGCGCAAGGTCGTGCGCTCCTCCACCAGCCATGCGTAGAGCAGGCGCACGGTTTCGGCCTCGGCGTCACCGATGATCCACTGGCCGGCCGCCTTCTCCTGACGCGGCAGGTAACGGTACCCGTAAGGTGGGTGGGTGCCGACAATCTGGCCGGCACGGGCCTTCTGAAGTTTGCCGCGGCGGAACCGCTCCCCGAGGAGGGCGCGTTCGTACTCGGCGACGGCGCCCTGGATCTGAAGCAGGAGCTGGTCGCCGGGATCGTCGGTGATCGCGCGGTTGAGGAAGGCGACGGCGCAGCCGACCCGGCGGAATTCCTCGAGGAGCAGAACCTGATAGGCGTAGCGCCGCGCCAGACAAGCCGGGGCCAGGACGGCGACGATGTCGACCTCGCCATCACGCACCGCATCACGCAAGGCATCTAGGCCCGGCCGATCTAGCCGGGCGCCGCTGTAGCCTTCATCACGGAAGACATGGCTGTCGTTCAGGTTGTGGCCGTTGGACTCGGCCCAGGCGCGCAGGTCGACGAGCTGGCTGTCGATGGTCTGCTGGCGCTCCTGGCGTTCGGTGGAGACGCGGGCATAGACGGCGGCATGCATGATGCTTCTCCCTCGGCCGGGCCGGCGGTCGCCGCCGGCCGTGATGTCGCGATGGGGACGAGAAGACGGCGGTAGGTGTCGGCCAGCCAGTCCGGCTCGTCGCGGGTCCGGACGAAAACGGAGCGGATGGCCCAGGTCGCTGGCGTCGGGGGGGTGTCGATTGTTCGGCATGGGTGGGCACCTCGGTGGTGGAGATGTCCGCCCAACAGACCGCCACGGCGGTCACCGGTGACGGTGGCGCGGTTTGGCCAAGTGCGGTCAAGCGAACGCCAGCGTGGCCGTGAAGTGGATTCGGTCGATTGCGTTCGGATCATGCACTTGATGCGCAACATCCGCATTCCGGCCGGAGCGGCCGACGAGTTGTGTCGGCCTTTATCGCCATCACGTTCGCCCAGGATGACGCCGACCCCGCCAGGGCGCAGTGGCGCCAAGTGGCCGAGGAGAACGTGTTTGCGTTCATAACCTTTCCCAAGGAGCATCGCGCCAAGATCCACCCAGCGAACCCGCTGGAGCAGCTGAACAGCAAGGTCGAGGCCGCACCGAGGTGGTCGGCACTTTTCCCAACGAGGCGGCGGTCACCCGTCTGGTCGGTGCCATCCTGCTCGAACAGAACGTTGAATGGGCCGTCCAGCGGGCACGCTACATGACCCCGGAAGCCATTGCTCCGCTGCGCGATGATCTCGCCCTCACTTTGCCCGCTGCGGCCACATGATGGCCCCGGCCACACCTGTTGGACAGCAGATGAGCACCCCAGTTCCTACACCACGACTCGGGACACGATCCGGTTATGCAGCGAGTGCGACAAAATGGAATGCTTTTAGAACTCAATTTCTACTAGAGTTCGGCCTTCTCTAACTCTGCTATGAGGGTACTGTTTTGAGGCTTTATCACCACACCGATCCTGTTATCGTGTTGCGTATTGCGCAGACTGGGATTTTCAGACCTATCAAAGGCATGTCAGCGGACTGCTTAATGAATATGGCTTCTAATGTAAAGGATGCCAAGGCACTCGCGGCAAAACGTGGGGCGACAATGGTCATCGAGTGGGATGGCGAGCCGGCTTCTGCCGCAAACGGCAATTACGAGACACTCTCTCCTAATGTTCTCTACAATGAGTCGTGGCGTTACTTTGTCATGCCTGAAACGGATAGACATTTGAAGGTAACCGGCGTGATATTGGAGTCGGATGTCACGAGCGTTGACAACCCCGACGAACCGAACCTCATGCGGCGCATCAGTGGTACGCCTGCCCAGTGGACCGCGAGTGAGTTTACCACTCACATTATGCTCTTGTTCACGGAGCTTGGGAGCCTGAAGGTCGTTCGCCCCTGATCCTGTCTGGTGGTTGAGCCAGACGGATCACTAGATATGTAGCAGTTCAAGAACGGCCGTAGGCCGCGCTTTCGCTAAGCTACAAGCAAGACCATCCGCTTGGTTCGGCCCACCCCAGGTGGGCCGAACCAAGCGGATCTTTACGTACGTAGCTGGGCAGAGACCGCCGGATTTCGTGCTTTTTCTAACACGCAAACGACGGCATCCATCCAACTCGGTCCGCTAATTCTATCGGCAGCCGCAATTTGGCGGGCGTTGCCAGCCATACAGATTGTCAACCGCGGCTATCATCTGCTTTGGTCGATGCACCGAACCGAGGTAAAAGTAGCTTGTGCTCCTAGATGAAATGTGAAGGACACCGTATTATGACCATTGTCGCCGCTTGGCAAGATTGGACTGTTAAAGGTGAGCCACGGATTGTCTGCGTCGCAGACAGCAGAATTTCGCAAACAAACAGTTTCAAAAGAATATCAAACACTGCAACAAAAATCTTCATCATTCCGGTTATTGTGAGAAATATTAGCGCTTACACTCTGGGCGCGGATCCAGATAGGGACACAGTACATAGGACTCAAGTTGGAATTGCTTATGAGGGTGACCCCCTGCTTGCGTTTGAAGTAGTGGGGGTTCTTCAAAAAACGCTCAGTCATCTAACTTGGGATGCGGCTCAAGCTTCACATGTAGATGTGCCGCCACCGCCGCGCTTGGAGGATATCGCCAACCACATCCACACAGTGGTAAAGGCTATATCAGTTCAATTTGATCCGTTAGGTGATTTCCGAACCAGCTTCTTAATTTTCGGCTTTTGCATGAACTCTCACAAGCCACTCGCATTCACGATTCGGTATAACGCACCACCTCAACCCAAAGGAAACGAGGAAAGATCTATCGGGGTAGTAGATTCGATCGAACTAGTAGACATGGATCGAGCAATTTTCGTTCTTGGCGAAAATGGGGCAATGCAAGTGAATAGCAGTGTATCTGAAGCCAAGGAGAAAGCGCGCAGGAGAATCACTCTTCTGAGCAACAAGCGAAAGCGGGAAAAGAACGTTGAGAAGTGGTTTGATCTTGAGCTAGATATTACCCGCGAGCGCAAGTTGATATCGGATGCCTGCTTTGATGCATTGGACAAGATCGTGAGTGAGGGACGGAAAACCATAGGAGGGGTATTGCAGGTCGTCGAGGCAACTCAAGACGGAATTCGCCATTTGCTTACCGGCAATGGAAGTGTAATGGGTTTAGAAGATGTTTGGAAGGTCGGTGATGATTATCAGGTCGTCGTCATCAGAGAACGACTCTAGGGGGCAAGCCAACACCGACAGCAGGGACATCGGATCGGTGCCGTATGAAGGACGTGTGCGAGAATGGCTCGGCACATGGTTGTATCTTTGGTTGTTTCGTAGGTCTGCCGTCGCGCTAGGATGCATTGGACAAGCCAAGACGCCTACCAAGACGATTATCTCTGACCGCTGGCACCTCCGGACGCTGTTCGTCGAGTCGGTCCAGGTGACGTGCAATCGCTCCCTGCGGCGCCGGCTGACCAAAGCCCACGCCTCAAGGAGCTGCACACTCTGATCGGGCGGCGCCCCCACGCCCTGAACGACGGGGAGCGGCGGGTACGTGGCCAGCTGCTGGCGGCGCCGCTGCTACAGGGTGAGGCATACCGCAAAGGAGAACTTCGGCGCGATCTGCGACCTTTTGACCGTCTTCCTTGTCGGCGGTCGACGCCTACGACGCCTGATACCAGCGAGCGTTTGAACTGACCTGTCTCAACGCTCGCTGGCCGCCTCGACTGCGGTGGCGCGCCCCTATGAGCGCGCGGAAAAGCCTTCGTGGCGTTTGAACGCAATACGGTAAGTCAGTTCATTGGCTTGCCGGTATGACAGCGCTCGTTTCCGTAACCCGACGACGCCCCCGGCTCCGCGGCGGGGGGCGGCTGGCCCACGGCGTCGCGGCGTTGTCCGCCGGCCCGATCGCCGCGGTCAAGCCCTGGCTGGTGGGGTCGCTGGCGCTGCTGTCGGCTCCGCCACCTCCTCCGGTGCCGGAGCGTCGGTCGTGACGGTGACCGGCATGAAGGCGGGCAACCGGGGCTGCTGACCGAAGAACTGGCGGCGCCAGCAGTACAGCAGGCTGACGTCCACGCCCAGGCGCCGGGCGACTTCGGTCGCCTTGACGCTCGGCTGGAACGCCTCTTCGACCAGCCGCAGCTTCTCCTCGTCGCTGAACTGCCGCCGCCGCCCCAGGCCCGTGATCACCTCGACGCGTTGGATAATTATAGGGACTGCCATAGGGATAGCCATAGGGACAGGCCCCATGATTCAGCTTCCCCGCTCGGTCACAAGGTGGCCCTCGGCGGAGGGGTACGATGCTTACTATCCAGCCAAGCGAGAACAGGGAGGGCAGGCACATCCCCCTCCAGCAGTTCGGCTACCTCTCGCAGATGGTCGGCCATCTTGGCGGCCGGCACGTCGCCAGCGAGCACGCCGAGTTGGGCGCTGAAGCAAATGTACGCCGTGGCGATGGCGGCTACGTCAAAGGGCAGGCAGGCACGCTCGGCCCGACAGAAGTGGTTTTCCATCTCGACGATGAGCCAGCGCCCAGCGGCCTCCTTGTCAAACTCCATTTTTCCCTCCCTGCTTCTTTGCTAAAGTATGCACAGATCTCGGAAACTCCTTTGATATCAATGACTTGTCTATGGCAGTCAATTTTGGTCAAGTCATTGATTTTGCAGGCGCTTTCCTTATTGCGCCGCAACATATGTGCATACTTTAGTGCTTCTTTGGGGTCCACGGGAGCGAAGCCCCCGTAAGCGTCCGGCAGGCTACGCGGCGGCGTGGTTTTCGGTGACGTCGGCGGCCTTGGTCCAGTTCCAGGGCAGCAATTCGTCGATGCGGCTGATCTTGTGATCGGCGATCCGGGCGATCACGTCCCGCAGGTACGCCTCGGGATCGAGCCCGTTGAGCTTGGCCGTCTCGATGAGCGTGTACATCGCCGCGGCCCGCTCACCGCCGACATCGGCTCCGGCGAACAGCCGGTTCTTCCGCCCCAGCACGATGGCGCGCAGCGCCCGTTCGGCGGCGTTGTTGTCGATCTCCAGGCGGCCATCGTCCAGGTAACGCGTCAGCGCTGTCCAGCGGTTGAGCATATAGCGCACCGCCTTGGCCGTGTCCGACTTGCTGTCGAGCCGGCCCAGCGTCTCCTCCAGCCACGCCTTCAACGCGGCCATTTTCGGGGCGGCCTCGGCCTGACGCACGCGCCGGCGCTCGTCGGCATCCTGGCCGGCGATCCCGGCCTCCACCGCATACAGCTCGCCGATCCGCCGCAGCGCCTCGGCCGCGATCGGCGCCTTGCCCTTGGCCGAGACCGCCACGTCGTGGAACTTGCGACGGCCATGGGCCATGCAGGCCACCTCAATGATGCGGGCCCACCCGTCGGGGCCCGGTTCGTACAGGCCGTTGAACCCGGCATAGCCGTCCGCCTGCAGCGCCCCGTGGAAATCTTTCAGGCGCCCGCATGGATGCTCGCCGCTGCGCCCCGGGCTGTAGCGGTACAGCGCCGCCGGAGGCGACGGGCCGTTCCAAGGGCGATCATCGCGCAGGTAGACCCACAGATAGCCGGTCTTGGTCCGCCCGGCCCCCGGGCTCAGCACCGGAACCGGCGTGTCATCGGCGTGCAGCTTGGCGGAGCCGGTGACGCTCGTCTCGATCGCCTGGATCAGGGGGCGCAGCAGCCGGACCGCGTGGCCGACCTGATCGGCCAGGGTGGAGCGGCTCAGTTCCACGCCCAGGCGGGCGAAGATCTCCGCCTGACGGTACAGCGGCAGATGATCGTCGAATTTGCTCACCAGCAGGTGGGCCAGCAGCCCCGGGCCGAACAGGCCCCGCTCGATCGGCAGCGACGCCGGCGCCTGGGTGATCGCTTCGCAGCGCCGGCACGAGAACTTCGGGCGGACGTGCTCGACCACCTTGAAGTGCGCCGGCACGTACTCCAGCTGCCGGGCGCGGTCCTCGCCCAGCCGGCGCAGCGCTCCGCCACACTGCGCGCAGGTGCAGGTGCCGCTGTTGGGTTCATGAACCCGCTCCTCGCGCGGCAGATGATCGGGCGGCAGCGTGCGCTTGGGCCGGCGCTTGGTGTCGGCATCTTCCGGCGGCGCGTCGGCCTCCGCGACGATGGCGGCCTGTTCGCCTTCGGCGGCTTCCAAGTCTTCCAGCGCCAGTTCCAGCTGAGCGATGGTGCGGCCCAGCTTTTCTGAGGATTGGCCGAAGTGCATGCGGCGCAGCCGGGCGAGCTGAAGCTTCAGCTTCTCGATTTCCAGCGCCTTGCTCTTGATGCCCTCCAGCGCCGCGCCGAGCGCCGCATCCTTGGCGCGCAACGCCGCCTCCTGGGCGTGCAGCCGGACCGCCTGCTCGGCGACGAGCTGACGCAGCGCCGCGTTGTCGGCCAGAAGCTGGGCGGGATCGGGAGCCATGGCGCGATCTTACCAGGACACCGGGATCCAGACGACCGGCCCGAGGGCGGCTGAGTCACCGTGTCGCGCCCGGTCCGCTCCGGGTCAGCCGGCCAAGTCGGGCTTCCAGGTCCGTTCCGCCGCGCGCCAGTCCAGCCCTTCCACGAGCATCGCCAGTTCCGCCGGGGTCAGCGTCACCACGCCCTCGCGCGACACCGGCCAGACGAACCGGCCGCGCTGAAGGCGCTTGGCGAACAAGCACAGGCCGTTGGTGTCGTAGTAGAGGATCTTGATCTTGTCGGCTCGGCGCCCCCGGAACAGGAAGAGATGGCCGGAGTAGGGATCCTTCTTGAGAACCTCCTGGACCAGCAGCGCGAGGCCATCGAAGCCCTTGCGCATGTCGGTGGCGCCCATCGCCAGGTAGATCCGCACGCCGGCGGGGACCGGGATCATCGGCTCCCCAAAACGGCGAGCACCCGGCGCAGGGCGGCGGCATCGACATGGCGATCGACGCGCAGGCAATGGCCGCTGGACAGCACAATCTCGATGATGCCAGTCCCGGTGGACGGCAGGGGCGCAGTGCTGTCGTCCGGGATGGACGGCGGGGCGTCGGCGATCCGCACGGGCACGAAGTTCACCGCTGGTTCAGGCGACGGGCTCGCCTGCTCCTCCTCGATCTGCCGGCGCCAGCGGTACAGCAGGCTGACGTTGAGGCCGTGTCGGCGGGCCACCTCGGAGGCTACCACGCCGGGCCGGAACGCTTCCGCCACCAAGCCCGCCTTGTCCGCGGCGCTATAGAAGCGGCGCTTCTCCGATCCCGTGATCACCTCGACGCGCTGGTAAGTCATAAGCATAGCCATGGGGCTGGACATAGGACCAAGCCGCGGCCATCCGCGGCGTCCTCACTCAGCCCGCTTCGTCCACTCCTCGCAAGGCGGTCATCGTCGGACGGTTACAAGCCCCCTGACAAGCGGCGCATTGTATGCGCCATGGCTTGCGGTCCTGCCCGTTCCCTACATTAAAGGGATACAGACATCGAAGACAGAATGGAGCTGGAAAGCAACGCCGGTTCCGAGCATCACGGTAAATTCCGTGGACACAGCGGCGTGAGTTCTTGGGTAAACAGAAGTAAAAATCGCGTATACATGGGCGGCAATGCGTGCCGCCGCCCACCGTAACAAATATATGTAATCAGAATATATCTATAAAAGCTTCCCGTCAGAACTTGTCTCACATTCATTGTCGGCATTTATGCCGGGATCATCTGCACTGCCAGCTTCGCTTGCCTCCCCAGAGGCGAGCCTAGCAACTGATTGATGGGATCGATCACCGGCGATTAGTTCCATTAACTTCTTAGTAAGGCGGCTCTTAGCACGCAGCGAGGTGAGAGTTCCAGGAGATACTCCAAAAAACACTTTTGCAATGTCCTCTAACTCTTTACGAGAGGCGTTAGGATCAGACACTATCTTCTCAACATTATCGAGGCTGAGCCCGCGTATGTCCTCATGAGATCTTCTGATACGAGTTGCGCCTTCCTTCTTTTGGCTGGACTTTGTCGCGATTGAGCCTTGAGCTCGCCGCGCGAAGGTCTCTGCGTTCTTAAGAAAGACACGATAAGCCTCAGCAAAAGGCTCATCGATTTGAGCTGCCTCCAACGCCTTCAAATTTGCTTTAAGATACGACAAGACTCTTAGGCGAGCATTGTCTGCCGAATGATCATCGCTCACGGATCGATCCTATCCTTAATTTCCTGACAGACATTGGTCATCATGTCTCTCACTTCTGACCCTATGTTGCGGGAATCATAGTTCCAAACCGGCCATCCGGCATTCATTGCCTCGGTTACGCCTGCTAGATTCTTAATAACAGTATCAGTTACATTCTTCTTCCATCTACGCCTCAATGAAGCTATCTGCTCGGTATGAACATTAATAAGACCAGAGGACGAATTATGAGCAATTTTCGCCAGAGATGGCACTATGGCAGCGAGCTTTGTCTCGTCTACAAAGTTTTTTGGAATGTCGGCTTCAGGTATGCGTGCCGTTTCACGAAGATATGAAAGCCGACCATCGATCTTTTTAGTGACAAGATTTCTGAAGTGAGTAACGCCTCTACTTGATATATCATCAGGTATAACCGGAATTACAAAGAAGTCACTCGCCGCAAGTGCGTTTTGGCTAACGATCTTGGTTGCAGGCGGGCAATCGAATATAATGTAGTCGTATTTCTCCTCCGCCCCAATAGCATCAAGCCATGAAGAAATAAGTGTTCTCTTCTCCCAATCAGAAACATTGATGTTCCCGAAATTTGTAGAAGCAAGATCGATCTCAGTGTCATCCAGCTCAAACTGAGAGCAAACAAAGTCTAAATTGGGAAATGCCGTGCTGGTTCCATTGGTGGCGTAACCAAATGCGTTCTCAACAACGATAGCAGAACCAGGATTGCTTACTTTTCTATTACAAAACGATTCAAACAAACGATTTATAGTATTGCCTGACTTTACCAACGCCTCCCACTTCGGCGCACTAAGAAGAACGATAGATAAGCTAGACTGATGGTCGATGTCGACCAACAGAGTTCTTCCAAAATTCGAAAGGTATGCTGCCAAATGAAAGGAGAGCGTTGTCTTCCCAACCCCGCCCTTGAAATTTATTACCGATAACTTGACCGCCATCGATGTTCTCCTGCTGCCGCTGAAATGAAGGTAGCGTCCATCAGAGATCCCATGTTAGCTGAAGCTGGAGAGGTTCGCCACGGCGGACTTTCTAGCAGCATGAGGCTCCTTTCGATGTAGCGGCAGCGCTCGGTGCGCGATTGGCGTTCTAAAGCCCTCCGCTGGCGACTCGGCGGGCCAGAAATAGCCACATCCGGTAGCTGCCTGACCGCGGCACTCAGCGGATGCTTACGACTCATGTCCGGCGCCGACGGAGGTGACAATGGCCCTGATGACGCCGCGACCGGCGGTTCCGTGACGCTCGGCTCCAGCGTGATGGTCACCGCGACAAAGCTGGGAGGTTCGGCCACGGCGGCCCCCGTGGCCTTCATCAGGTCCCGCCAGCGATACAGAAGGCTCTCGTGCACGCCCGGCCGGCGGGCCGCCTCCATCACCACTACGCCGGGGCGGAACGCCTCCTTCACCATCCGCACCTTCTCCGCCGGCGTGTAGCTCCGCCGCCGTTCCCGGCCCGTCAAAACCTCGACCCGCTGATAAGCCATGACGTTTACAACTCGTTTGCGTCCGCGCGATGACGCGCAACGCAAAACTCAAACGTCAGACCATGTTTTGCCAAGGCGGCCCTCACCGGAGGCGTACGCCTGACCGCGACACTTAGAGTGCCTATCAAAACCCCGGTCTGAGGCGATGAAGGCGTTGATTCCCCTCAGCCTCAGATCGGTTCTGATCCTCACTCTTAGCGAATGCTTACGCGCCGACGGGCGGGCGCGGCGCATGGCCATTGCAGCGCCATGTCGAAAACCGCAACCTCTGGTTCGACGATCTGTACCCAGCGGGCAACGGGTTGTCGTTGGCGACGCTGCGCCCTGCGCCATCCGGCGTCGCGGGACGCCAACTCCCGTGCGCCGGCAGCCGCGACACGATGCCGGACGGCCCGACTGCTGTCTACCTCAACCTACCCCTTCGGCCTGTCCTGCTCGCTACTGGAGACAACGACGCCCGGCGGCGGGCCATCGGCACACGGCCGAGGGAGCAGGCATCATGGCCGGTTACCGCCATTACCGGCCGTGGCCGTCGTCCCAGTCATCGACGACGCTGTTCTTCGGCCGCCGCTTGAGCCTGCTGGGGAACTTACGCGCTCCGCGCCCGCCGGCTCCCCAAACCGTGAGGGGGGCTTCTATTTACTGCCGACCAACCGGCGGAAATGCAGTGGATATAGCAGCATAAATTCAGTACGCACTGTGGGAAGTGACCGCGGGGACCTGATGCGGCCAGCGGTCTCGCAAGGTGATAGCCGTTAGAGCTCTCAGATAATCAGACGTGACATAGGAGCGACGGACGCCTGCATACTCCCATGCATCCAGACATTATCCATCAGCTTTCGCCGAGACGCGCAAGAATGCGGTCAACCAAAGACTTCGCGGCAACGCGGTTGGCCGAGCACTCGTAAATCAAAGAGATCATTCGCTGAACAATGGCGCGCTCACCTTCTGGCAGCGCACCTAGGGCATCGGTGCCTCCGAAAGATGTAGCGCTTGTCTTGGTCAGCCGCTCCTCGAGTTGGCTGTAACGCTGGGTCAGACCGGTGCGATCGGTCTCAGCCAGTACGCTAGCCTCGGTCACCCGCTTGATCTCGAACATCTCACTGCGGATCTCCTCGACGATCGCCTCGGCTGTTGACCCGTTGACGGCGCCCTGTTCTAGGATCTTCAACTGCTCTTCGACTTTGAGGGCGCCGATATCGAAAACCTTGATCCGGTTGCGGACCACCGAACTGGATCGGCACATTCGGCCAATGAGGTCGCCAGTCTCGCGCAAGCGACTGATCAAGTGGTCGTGGTGGACGTTCTGCTCAAACTCGTCACGGCGACCGTTCGGAACTACTCGCGGCTCAAGGACGTGTATCTCGCCAACAGTCCAGGACGCGAAGCGAGGCTCGGGGAACACGTCAGCGAAAATACGGTGATCACCTACCTGGATGTTACCCTTGCGGGCGCGCAAGCCGTGGATGCCCTCGGCACTGGGAATGGCGCCGAAGTAGCTATGATGCAGCAACCAACCAACGGCGCCGACACCACCATCGCGGCCTTCGATGATGATGGGCTTAAAGTCGTTGAATTTGTCGCGCCTGCCTTCCCCGTAGGCGAAATCGTTGCGGTAGGGCCGGTAGACCGGTTCTTCCGCGCCATCAATGTGGATTTGAATCTCGCCCATTTCTCCGAGATGCTGGACCAGATGCTCCCGAATCTGGGCGCCGAATGTGAATTCAGGCGAAAACGGCACTGGAGCAACCCGGCTCAGATACTTGGCAATGGTTTCACGGTTCATAAGGACGTCTTTACCGATACGGACCGGCTTGACTAGTTCGACCTCGTAGAAATGCTCTGGCCAGCCCTTGGGATCGATCTCGATGACCTGAGCGACAGCTTGAATTAGGTCATGTAGGCTGCCCTGATAGGTTGCGTCTGACATGAGCTTCTTGAACACGCGGCAGTCCCAGCGAAGCTCATGAACCACCGAGTCGCCGACCGAACGTGAGCGGAAGATCAGTTCCTGGCAATAGCCGAGACCGGCAAGGCGGCCAATGCCACGGAAACCCCGTGCAGATGTGCCGCGCTTGCGGCTACCGCCAATCGCTGTCAGGCGCTTGGCGAAGTCGCCGTTGGGGACGCCGAGACCATTGTCACGGATCTTCACTGAGCGGGTCGTATGGTTGAGGTCGAAAGTGATGTCAACCCGGCCGACGTTATCGGGATCCAGTACACCGGCGATCCGCGCCGCGTCTATGGAATCGGCAGCGTTCTGAATGTACTCACGATAAATCGTCAGTGGATCGATATACATCGCCGAACTGACGAGTTCCAGCACGTCCTTGCCAATGACAATCTCAGCAGGAAACGAGACATAAGTGTGCTTGTTCATGATCTCTAAGCTACTTGCTTTTCCGAGGTCTCGGCCACATCGGTGAGTTCCTGCAAGCCGGCATCTTCCACCACCTCGTCCTCAGGTAGGCCGAAGTTGGCGTCAGCAGCCGCTTTCATGCGGGCGACCTTCTGCAGTTCCCAGATCTTGCGCTCCTCATTCTTGGTCGGTGGAATATAAAACTCCAGCGTCCGGCGCAGCAGGTCATCATGCTCTTGGGAAAATCGCTCGCGCAGTTGCTCACGGGTCAGCCTGGGCTTGCCGGGAAGGTCGAACATGACCTCCGATAGAAGGTGGAGCATCTCGGATTTCTGGGACCCGGAGAGCTGGCCGAAAGATGTCTGGAACTCAGAGAACTCAGCTTCACCACCGCCGCCCGGCTTATACCAAAAGCGGTTGAAGATCATGTGATGCGGTCGGAGCAACAGGTCCATGAATTCATTGGTTGTGCTGCCAAAGGCTTCCCGGAAGAAATCGGGGGTGCCTGATACGATGCCATGGGTGGCCTGGAGAATGACCTGAACTGAGCGCAACTGGTGCCGGGTCCATTTCGGACCAACATGTGAACGGTCGATCAGGTCGACAGGCTGATAGCGCATCGGGAAGCTGAAGATGCGGATACCCAGTTCCTCGTTGAGGCGCACATTCAGATACATGCGCTCAAACAAATCGGACGGCGGCTCCTTAAAATTGTAGAGCATGTAGTTGGACAGATCCTTGAGGCCGTTAGCCTCGGCTTGCCGGATAGCCGTCGTGTATTCTTTGCGGAAGCCCAAATGGTCGAATGCGATGCGCAGCGGACTGACGCATACGCGCGCCAACTGCTTCATCAGTTCCGGATTCTTCGCCAGTTCACGGGCATCGACGCCCTGGTTGAAGTCGACCCGGCGCTGAATGGCTACCCCACGGCGAATGATGGTGGCGCCCCGACCGAAACCCAAATCTACCACTTCATCCATGATTTTCTTCAGCTTGGGTGAGGCGGTGATGTTGTTGTCCATGAAAATGAGATCTTTCTTCTCGCCGTAGCGACGCTCAATCTCACGGACGATAGCGGTGATAGATGGTGTCTCACGCATACCACCTTCCAGCTTGGGAACGCCGCAAAAGCTGCAAGTGCGGATACAGCCACGGGATGCATAGAGGAAGTAGCCGTCCCGAACCGGGTACTTGTAGTCCACGTGGTCAAGAATGCTATAGTCAGGCACCAAGGACTCGATCGGCGTTCCGTCGGTGTCATCGGCGTAAAGTTCCTCCTCAAACTCATCCAGCTGCAACGCCATGGCCGGTGATTTATCGAGCAGGCCAGAGATGAAGCGCACGCCACGCCAGCGTGGTTCGGCGATGAACCTGCCATTCATCAATGAGGCAGCGATGCCACCGACGAAAACCTTACTTGCCTGACCGCGTACAACCTCCAAGGCAAAGTCGATGGCGCGCGAGATACGCTCAAACTCGAACGAGAACAGGGTCGTGACGTAAACGCGGTCCCAGCCGGTGCCGAGGACGGACTTATCCTCACCCTTGATGAATCGCACATTGTCGCGCTTGCCGTCCGGCCCATGGTAGGCGGCAATCTTCATCAAACCCAGCGGAGGATACTTGTTTCGGTATCCCGGCTCGATAAGCAGGATGTTCTTGTTTGCCATTCGATGCCCGTTGCGACCGTGCTTGCCGGCAATATACCTATCTGACCTCGCGCTGTCGATCTACGCCTAAATCTTTGTGGGAATTCCGACGCCCACCGGCTTGGGGTCAGGCCGCATCGGTCTCGTCCGGCTTCTGAATCTTCTGCTTCACCATGGCATAGGTCGCCTTCACGAAGGCAACATCATCCTTTGAAATAAGACCTTTCTCGGGATGATGGGTGGTCTGGCGGACCTTGCACAAACGGCCAATCCAGCGAACACGGTCGCCCTTATTACCCTTGCCGTCGAAATCGTAGCGGCCCTCGAACAGAGGCCAGTTGCCGTTATGAACGACGATGCCTTGATAATCGGCCAGCGATAGATAGCGCCAGCGCTCCTTTTCTCCGTTGTCGCGGTTCACTTGGCCGTCGCATTTTTCGCGGGTGGACTGCGGGATGCCCTTCCACCACCAGTTTTCCTTTGCGGTGCCGTAGTGTTTCTGCAGGTTCGTTAGAACATCCTCAAATAGGATGGCGTTAATTTTATCGATCAAATCACGCGCAACGCTCGTTCCCTCCTTGTCGCGGCTATCCATATACTCCTTAAGCTCAACAGTTGAGAATTCCGGCTTGCTCTCAGCAATGATGCCCATCATGCCCAGGCAATTTTTCTTTACGCCGTCCAATGCTTGGCGAGAGCGAAAGTTCTGCACTTCTGCTTCGCCCGCGTTTTTGAAAAAATCGATGACCGGCTCGATGTAGTACTCAACCTTTTCCAGGATATCCTTAGCTTCCATCGCATCGAGCTTCACATGCTCGTTGTGATCGATGAAGGTTAGAATCTCCTTTAGCAGGCGCAGCAACGCGCGGATGCCGTTGTTGGTCGCCAGGAAGCCACCTTTCGCGGCGCCCAAATCCCAGTGCCCCTGCACACCGTCGGCGAACATCTTGAAGTACCCGGCGATGACATCGGCCGCTTTCTCTGCGGTGGTGTCGAAATCGCCGGACAGGTCACTCAGGTAACCTGGCTGGATCATGGGCGTCGCGCCCGGATTCACGACGACGGTGCCGAGGAAGCGGTTTTCCTTAATGCCCTCCGCCAACGAAGTTAACGTCAGGCAGCGGCGATGGTCCTTGTCGGGCTTTGAGGATGTCTGCAGCCGGTCAAGGATCGGCGAACCGGGCATTTCGTCTAGCCGGAGCGCAATCCTCGGGTACTGCGCTTCGAGCCGCTTGCCCACATCATCGGAGTCGGCATCTAGTTCAGCATAGATCTCCCGCAGCAGACTTTTCGGCACCTTCACCTGCTCACTGTTGATGTCGATGAACAGCTTGCGCTCCTGCATCGACGGCAGATTCTCGTAAGCGAGCACCGGCACGAGATGCTTCTTGCCCTTCTTGGCGAAGGCAAAACCGTACAGGCGATGCTGGCCATCAATGACCCAGGCCGAGCCATAGAGTCCGGGGAGCTTGAGGGTACCGAAGGAACCGTGCTGGCTTGGCCCCTTCTGAAATTCCAGCGGGTGCTTGGTCTTAAAGTTGATAACGATATTGGTGGGGAATTGCCCATCTTCATCAATATAGTTGGCAATCGCCTTCAGGCGCGATGGCTTCACCATGCGCTGATAGGTGTCTAGGTCGTTGACGCCAGTGGCCTTGTGGCTGATGTAGGCGATCTTCAGCAGTTCGTAAGGCGAAATAAGGAAGTTGTAGAACGTGGTTCCACCCATGTTCCCCTTGGTCGCCGGAACATCGGTGCGCAGGCCGTCAACACCCTCACCTTTGAGGTAACGGGCCAGGAACTGATAGCGGGCAGCCTCGCGTACGTGGTCGGTCAGTTTGGTATAATAAGCAATATCTTGTTCGGTCAAAACGGCGATTCTGGATTCGGCGGCCCGAATTTTATCGGCCTTCCGCCAGTCGACATTCCGGGTAGCGATGCAGAACTTGACCTTGAGTTTTGGTTCCTTACCATAATGGGCATGGATAGTCTTGATGATGTCATCGCGCATGCCGTTGATCTTATCGATCAATCCCTTGACCGACTTGGAGCCGGCCTCTTGGGCATGGGTGCACTCGACGATGAAGACGGTTTCATCATCTTTGGCGAAGATATCGATCTGGCGACCGGGCGCCGTGGGACCGAGCTTTATGGTAAAGTTTCGGTCGGCGTTGAATTCCGTGAACCCAAGGCGATGCAGCAAGCACCAAACGTCATCCTCAAGCTGGCGGTCAACTAACTTGGGTTTCGACATGCGAACCGAGGTCTTGTTCCTTTTAGCAATGATCCAGCCGTCCTGCTCTTCGCCCTGAACCTTGGTCGCTAATGCCTCTTTCTTGGCCGCAGTGACCGTTTTCTCGTCGACACCCTTAGCGCGCTGGACATAGATTTTTTTCGCTTCTTCGCCTCTGACAAGACCATTCGGAAACTCAGCCATTGATCTCCCCCGGACAGCGCATCCCTCGGCTGTGGGCATATATTTCTGTTCGCCTATGGCGCAGACCGTAACACATGGTTGATCGTCAAAAAAGGCTACTACGCTGCGTAGGCGCTAGAATTTGTGGCGAACTGAGCCATGCGTGGGCATATCGTGAGATATTACTCACGGGCGTGGTGTTGTCCGGCGAAGCGGCCTGGCTGCAAAAGCTTCTATACGCCACGGACTTCTCTCGTCTGGCAGATTGAGACCGCGGGTGCGCGCGTGGCGGATGATGGATGACGTCAGTGGCGACTAACAGATCGCTGCCGCAGCCTGTCCACTCTGGCCAACCAACTGGGCACCGCCGCCGCAGTGCTGAAGCCGCTGCACGGCTGACCGCCACGCATGTGCTGACGGCCGAGCGGCTGCATGGAGACGACACGACGGTGTCCGTACTGACCAAGGGCAAGAACGACACCTTGCGGCCGTGGATGTATGTGCGTGATGACCGGCCCTTCGCCGGCCAAGCACCACCAGCAGCGCTGTTCTACTACTCGCACGACCGCCAAGGCGAACATCTTGAACGGCATCTGGCCGGCTTTACGGGCTGCCTGCAGGCCGATGCGTTCGGCGGCTACAACCGGCTGTACGAAGGCATCCTTCGGGAGGCGGGGGCCGGCCGGGCGGCTGACCGGGGCTAACCCCCGCGCTCCGGAGAGCCTGCATGGCCACCCCGCCTATCCCCGCCGCCCCCGACTACCTCGCCCTGCCCGGGCTCGCCGCCGCGCCGTCCCGCCACGGCGGCGGTCCGGCCGGCCTGCGGATCGACGCCGTCGTCACCCCCCTGCCGGCGGGCTGCCCGGCCTGCGGCGGCCTGCACGCCCATGACACACGCGCGCTCGCGGTCGCCGACGAACCCCGGCACGGCCGGCCGGTGCGGCTGCACGTGACCTACCGCCGCTACCGCTGCGTGGCCTGCGGAGCGTCCTGCACGGACGTGCCCGACATCCTCGCCGCTGGCCGCCGCATGACGCGGCGCTTGGTCGCCTACATCGAAGCCCGCTCCTTCAGGGTCCCTGTCGCCCGGCTGGCTGCCGAGACCGGACTGGCGGCGAGCAGCGTCGCCGGCCTCGTCGCGGCGCACGTCGATGCCCTCGAGGCGGCGTACCTCCCGCGCGCGGCGGCGGTGCTCGGCCTCGACGAGGTCCACCTCGGCCGGGCCGCCGTCGGCGTTGTCGGCCACGACTGCAAGCGCGGCCTGCTGGTGATCTCGGTGCCGGAGGGCAACCGGGTTCTAGCGGTGGGGGCCGACACCCGCCGGGCGACGGTGGAGGTGGAGCTGCGCGGGCTGGCCGACCTCGACCGGGTGCGGATCGTCACCATGGACATGACCGTCCACTACCTGTGACGCAGTCCGCGCCGTCCTGCCCGCCGCCACGATCGTCGCCGACCGCTGGCACGTCCTGCAGCTGTTCGTCGCGGCGGCCCAGGAGGCGCGTAAGCGCTTCCTGCGGACGGTGCCGGCGGCCGAACGCCCGCGTCTCAAGGAGCAGCACACGCTGGTCGGCCGGCGCCGCCACGCCCTGACCGAGGGGGAGCGGCGGGCGCTCGACCGGCTGCTGGCGGCGGCGCCGCTGCTGCTGGCCGAGGCGTACCGCCTGAAGGAAGGCTTCGGCGCGATCTACAACCGCTGCCACAGCTCGTCGATGGCGAACGACGCCTACGACGCCTGGCTGCGCTCGTTCCCGTCCCCCGACGACGATCCCGACTCCGCGGCGAGCCGGCTGGCCCGCGACGTGGCGGCGCTGTTTGCCGGCCCGATCGCCGCGGTCGAGGCCTGGCTGGTCGAGGTCTTCGCCTAGTTCGACGCGCCGGCGGGCGCGTACGGCGCGCGGCCGTCGCAGGGCCACGCTGAGAACCGCAACCGTTGGCTCAAGGATCTGTACCGGGTGGGCAACGGGCTGTCGCTGGCGACGCTGCGTCGGCGGGCGGTGTACGGCGTTGGCGACCGGCGCCAAATGGCGCCGCGGGAGGCCGGCGCCCAGCCGCCGGCGGCCGCGGGTCGGCCCCGTCGGGCGGCCTAACCTGCTCTTCTACCCCTTCGTCCTGTCCTGGTCGCTGCTGGAGGCGATGGCGCCCGGCACGGCCGCCGGCGCGGCGGACGGGGTCCATGGCCGGTAACTGTCATTACCGGCCATGGCGGCGCCTGCCCCGGAGCCACTCCGCTGGGGGATTCCTCGCCGCCCGGCCCGCCAACTCCCCCGCCCGGCGTGGGGCGCCTGTACGAACCAAATCGGCAGGTTCTGTGCTGGCGTGAACAGCGCCATGTCGGGCAACAGCTGACGCTGCCCTACGGGCGCAAGCGGATCATGCTGGAGGAAACCGAGTTGACGCGGGGGCTGGTTGGCCAGTATGACAGCGCCGCCGAGCAGAACCCGAACGCATCCATGCCAGATATGCCGAAGAAGGCCGGCAACCAGGAAGCACGCCCAGGCTGAAGCCGCTCCCACTGACAGTCCTACTTGGCGCCAACACTTACACTTCTACCCAGTCGCAACACGATGTCGCCGGATTTCTCAGAAAATCAATGGCTTCCTTCGTCGGCTCAAGACGCCGGCGGCGCCGAATCGCCCCTTGATACAATCCCTGGATCCGCCGCTTCACGGGTCGGTTGTGGCCCAATGACGATCTCCGGGTGCACGTTCTGGTCGGTAATTCCTGCGACAAACTCGCCCAAGCTGTACTCTCGGGTCTTCTTATCCATTCTTTTCACCTCGCTCAGCAATGAAGCTCGCTCGTGCGCTGTCAGCATCTCGAGAAGCGTCGCCTCGGCCGCGGCTTGCGCTGCCCTTTTCGATTCGGCGCACCCGGACTGCAATCCAGGGCGGTCCGGCACGTCAGCCCTCCAGACCCAGCCCGCACCACCGTCCAGCGGCGCCACGAAGAGGAACCATCCTTCCTGCATCTCCGGCCGGCTGCAGGCGACAATGTAGCCCGCCTTCGCGTGCCGAAGTGTCTCCCACTGCAGAATAAGGTCTGTCACTGCTGCCCCTCCCCTGTGCTTTCCCTGGCGAGCGCGAGCGCCGCCGCGGTGTGCGATGTCAGGCCTCCCTGCTCCACCATCACAGCCTCAGCCGCCTGCTGTGCTTCCCCGCACTTTTGGAAGCCCCGCTGGCTCTGAATCATCGCGCCGCGAAAGCCGTCCGTGCGTTCGACGTTGTGGACCAGATAGTACCAGCCGCCGCGCTTACGCTCCACCAGCGCCAGCCACGCCCCTGCGTCGAGCACAGAGATGCCGGAGACGGCATCGACCTTCCAGTGCGTGCTGTCACCCTCATCCCCGCTCATTGTGCCCCCCTGTGAGATGCGCCTCTCGTCCGACGCCAGAGCGGCCAACTCGTGAGCTGACGGCTCGCTGTATGTCACCGCCAGGGCTGCAGTCCGTGCGTCTGTCAACGCCTCTGCGACCGAGTCCGTCCGGTTCCCGCAGAAATTACGGCGACCGGACGGCGTTGGCACACTCATGCTCTAGTGGTAGCACCCATCCGCATCCGCGAACCGCACCGCCGCACGCACCGCACCGACCTCCAACATCCAGGCATCGAACAGACGCAGCCACCGCATCAGCGCGCTCTCCCCGGGCCGTAGTGCCGGGCCACGTCGCGCAGCGCTGCGACCTGCTGGTGAGCGGTCAGCCTGCGGTAGCCCTCGCATTCTAGAAGCAACTCAACAGCGACAGCGGGGGCGGTCTGGAATCGGCCGGCGCGGATACGCCTCAGGAAGGAATTGGACGTCTTCCGCGTCCACGCATTGTACCACTTCCGCCCCCAGGCTTGCCGCCACCTCGGGCCTCGTTCCGCCAGGGTGCGATACCGCCCGAGTGCGTAGAACGCCAGATATCCTGGGCCTTTCCGGAGGACCGGCGGCGACCAGCGCGGCGCGCGGAACCTCCCGTAGGGCCCCGCGATGTACCGCCCGGGGAAGATCCGCTGCTTGAGCCGCCAGAGGCGTCTGCGTCTGCTCATCCGGACCGCCCCAGACCATAGCGCCGCACGACGTCCCGAAGCGCGGCGGCTTGCTCATGGGCGGTCAGCTCGGCGTAGTCGTCCGACTCTCTCAGCAGTTCCGCCGCGATTGTCGGCGATGTCTGGTACCGGCCAGAGCGGAGGCTTTCGACGAGGCTGAACTCTGGTGGGATTCTGAAGAGAATACCTGCAATCAGCGGCCCCTGCCGTCGCCTGCGCATCAAGCCCCAGCCGCACGCCCACCTTGGGCCTTCACGCCGCAGATCAGGGGTCGCCCGCCAACCCAGCGTGCTGTAGTGCGTCCACTGTCTGCTAGCCCACATGGACGGCGTCCGGTGCCAGCGCCGGTGGATACTGTACTGCCCCTGCGGCCCAACGAAGACAGATGGTGGGAAGATCCGCCGGTGAATCTGCGCCCGTGATTTCTCACGCCTCACGCTGCGCCTCCATCGCCTTCGCCGACCGAAGCGCAGGCCGGAAGCAGTAGGCCTCCGCCGGCAGCATCACCTCGTCGACCGCCTCCTCGAGGTCGCACCCGGTGGCATGACTGTGCCCTTGCACCAGGGCCAGTCGGGCCTGCAGCCGGCGGCTCGCGCGCTCATGGTCCGCGATGAGCGATTCGTGGGTCCCCTGATCGTCCATCTCGTTCTGCCCTCCCGTTCGCTGTAGAGTGTACCGCATGGCCCTACCCGACCAAATCCCCCTCAGATGGCTAGTGCGCGCCCAGGTCGCGTGCGCGTTGGCGCTCGCCTCGCTCGGTGTCTGCTGGTTCGCCATACGGTCCGACGGCATGCTGCTCTCGGCGATCGCCGTGGCCATCATGGCGGCGGCGTTGGCGGTCTATTTCCTGCCCCGGCGTTGATTGCCTCCTCTTTCAGAATGGCAAGTCCATATCGTCGGACTGCTCAGCCTCTCCGAGGATTCGTCCCGCGACGCGCCGCACGGACCAAGCGACCTCAGCCGCCCCCTCGGCATCTGTGTCGCGTGCGACGTCCCCGGTGCGAACCCGACCGATGATGTGCGACAGTCCGCTCAGGTCGCCGGCCAACTGGCGGGCGCTGCGCGCTACCAGGACGGTCGCCTTCGCACAGGCATTCAAGGCAGTAGTTCAGACGTTCAACGGAGACAGCGCGAGAGTCGCCTCCCGCGCCGTCCGGCCTGCCACACTTCGATCCCCGATCCGAAGTGTGGCAACCACCCCTGAAGTGTGGCAACCGTCACCCCTTCAGGATGCGCTCCGCCGCCTTCGCGGCCTTCGCCTCCGCCGCCGCCATCACCTTCCTGCGGGCGGCCTCCGCCCGGTCGGTCTTCAGCGCCGCCTCGAGATCGGCGACATGCTTGTCCAGCAGCCGCGCCAGCACCGCCGCCGCCGCCGGCGTGTCTTGGATGTAGCCGCTGACCCTTCGCAGCAGCTCACGCTCCTCGGGCGACGCCACCACCTTGACCACGCACTTCCCCTTGGCCTTCCGGTTCTGGTTGGCCGCTTTGGAACGCTCTGCGTTGGTCTGGTAGAGACGATGCCGGCCGCCGCGGGCCTTGAGCTCCGCCTGCTTCGCTACCAGCAGGCGCATCAGCTCGGCCGTGTAGTGGTGCGTGAACGTCCCGTCGCGCGTCGTATGGTGCTGGCCGTCCCCGGCGTAGTGGCTAATAGAGCCCGGGCTCTCCCCGGCGACGATCTTCAGCGCCAGTTCAATGTCGTCTCTCCGCACTTGGCGTGGCTTGGCATCCGCCTCCAGCGAATCCCGCACCTCGAATTCGGGCACGTCCCCCCAATCCTGCACGGACACCTCGCGCCCGTCCAGGCCGTAGCCTTCGCCCTTAATCTCCCTGATGTACCAGGTCTTCATCGCTGCCTCCCCCTTGGCCGCTTGCACAGCTCCCAGAAGGTAGGTGGCTTTCACAGTTTTGCCCAGGCCACGCAAAACATAATTTTGCGCGGCCCTTCCTAATCATCTCCCTACGCGGCCTGCCGCAGATCCTGCAACTGCTCCAGCGCACGTCGAACCTCATTCTGCGCCTCCACCGCGCGCAGCGTCGCCTCGAACGCCTGTAAATTCCGGCTGAAAGCGGCCACCATTCCGACATGAAGCCGGCCACCCTTCCGCTGTGAAGGCGACCGGTACCATCGTCGGCATGATGATGGCGTCTTCCGTGCGAGGAGGGCTTCTATCAAGCACCGCCGCCTGATCCAACCGACAGGAGGCGCGGATGCCAGCCTTGAGGCTTTCCGTGCGGCAGATCCGTAAATTATTTCGCCTAAAATTCGGCAGCCTGCTGCCGACCAGCGATCGCCAGATCGCAGCCCAGCTCGGTGTCGCGCGCAGCACCGTGTCCGAGTACCTGGAGCGCGCCCATGCCGCTGGCCTGTCCACCGGCGTCGCGGTAGTAGACGGTCATGTCCACGGTGACGAATCGAACTTGGTTGGTAAGCGTTGCGTGACGACACATCCGACGTGATCATGGTTCATGAAATATTCCGCTGGTCGCAGCACAGCGGGGAAAGAGGAGTAAGCGGTGTTCTGGTCCCACCTTCCGGCGGGATCGGGGCGGAGCGAATCTCCCGGATCGCATGATCGGGAGAACGGTTTGTGTCTACGCTCGACCTTACGCTTGACCAGGAGCTCGTGCGGGTGCGCCGCATGGAGGTGATCACGGGCGATGTAGGGCGACGGACCTGGTCGCCAGAGGAGAAGGCGCGGATCCTGGCCGAGGCGGCGGTGCCCGGGGCCGTGGTCTCCGAAGTGGCCCGGCGTCACGGATTGCGGCCCCAGCAGGTGTTCGACTGGCGCCGGGAAGCGCGTGCCGCCAACCGCTTTCAGGAAGAGGGGTTGGTGTTCGCGCCGGTGGTGCTGGACACCACGCCGCCCCCAGCCGCACCGAAGGAACTCCCGGCCATCGAAGTGCAGGTCGGCGATGCGGTGGTGCGCGTGCCGGCCGGCATGGACAGCGCCACCGTCAAGGCGGTGCTGCGCGCGGTGAGGGCGTCGCGGTGATCGGCATCGAAGGCGCGGTGCGGGTTCTTGTCGCCGCCAAGCCGGTCGATTTCCGCAAGGGCATGGATGGGCTGGCCGCCCTGGTGCAGCAGCAGCTGGGGGCTGATCCCTTCAGCGGGGTCATCTACGTCTTCCGCTCCAAGCGAGCCGACCGGGTGAAACTCCTGCACTGGGACGGCACCGGACTGGTTCTCATCGCGAAGAGATTGGAGGCCGGCCAGTTCCGCTGGCCAGCGATCCGCGACGGCGTGATCCGGACCAGCTGGCCTTGGCGCTGGAGGACCTGGAGCAGACGCTGGCCGCCAAGGAGGCCGAGCCCGCCGGCTCCGCGGCGGCCAAGCCGGCCCCTTCGCCGCCACGGCGTCGGGTGAATCGCGGCAACCTGCCGGCCTCTCTGCCGCGCGAGGAGATCCTCATCGATGTCGCCGACAAGACCTGCCCGTGTTGCGGCGGCACGCTGCATCCCATCGGCGAGGATGTCTCGCAACGTCTGGATCTCATCCCGGCCCTCTTCCGGGTACTGGTGACCCGCCGGCCGAAATACGCCTGCCGCCAGTGCGAGGAGGGCGTCGTGCAGGCCGCGGCGCCGGCGCGCATCGTGGACGCCGGCATCCCCACCGAGGCGCTGATCGCCCACGTGCTGGTGTCCAAGTACGCCGATCACCTGCCGCTCTACCGCCAAGCCCAGATCTACGCGCGTCAGGGTGTCGATCTCGACCGCTCCACCCTGGCCGACTGGGTCGGACGGGCGGCGTGGTACCTGCGGCCCCTGCATGAGCGGTTGCTGGCCAGCCTGAAGGCGTCGGGCAAGCTGTTCGCCGACGAGACGACGGCGCCGGTGCTCGCCCCCGGACGGGGCAGCACGAAGACCGGCCAGCTCTGGGCCTACGCACGCGACGATCGCCCCTGGAACGGACCGGAGCCGCCGGCGGTGGCCTACGTCTATGCTCCCGATCGCAAGGGGGAACGCCCCGTGATGCATCTGCAGGGGTTCACCGGCGTGCTCCAGGTCGACGGTTATGCCGGCTATCGCAAGCTGGCCGAGGGCGGAGCCGTGCGCCTCGCCTTCTGCTGAGCGCACGTCCGCCGCGGCTTCTATTATCTCCAGACCGGCGGCTCGGCGCCGACCGCCAGCGAAGCCTTGCGGCGCATCGCCCAGCTGTACGCGGTGGAGGCCGAGATCCGCGGCCATCACTCCGAAGCGCGCCGCCGGGGGCACCAAGCCCGCTCGACGCCGCTGATTGCGGAACTGAAGACGTGGCTGGAAAAGCAACTGGCGACCGTGTCGCGCAAATCGACTTTGGCCGAGGCGATCCGTTACGCGCTCAGCCGCTGGGAGGGGTTGACGCTGTTCCTCGACGACGGCCGGGTGGAGGTCGACAGCAACAGCGTGGAGCGCAGCATCCGCCCGCTCGCCCTCACGCGCAAGAATGCTCTGTTCGCCGGCAGCGACGGCGGCGGCGAGCACTGGGCGACCATCGCGTCGCTGGTGGAAACCTGCAAGCTCAGCGGTGTCGATCCGCAGGCCTGGTTCGCCGAGGTCCTGACCAAACTCGCCGGCGGACATCCGATCACCAGGCTTGATGAGCTGCTGCCCTGGAGCTATGCCCAGCAGGCCGAACCCGCCGTGGCATGAAAACACCGCTTACAAAGAGGATGTCGGGTCAGCCCTTCGGTCTGCCGGAAGGCCAAACGGAAAAGCGTCCGCAGGGTCAGCGCCGTCTCGATCGCCACGGTCGAGTAGCGCGGCTGCCCGCCGCGGGTGGTGCGTGGGGCGGCACGCCAAGCCTGAACGGCCTCCGCGCTGAACCAGATGGGCAAACTGCCGCGCTGACGTAGGCCAGCCTCATAGGCCACTCAATTCGTTACGTAGTACCGGGCACGAGGAAACTGATGGCGGTGGCCAGCGAGGTGTTTGAACGGCATCGGGCGGCGATCGTCGCGGGCATCAACAGGACCCGACGTCTACGCCGAGCCGTAGTCCCCCGCCAATTCCCCATCCATGCACCACGCTCGTGACCACCCCCATTTGCGCACCAAAGCCCCGGCTTCCTACACCTTCTGAATGAGTCAGTGCACTAGTGCCAAGGACTACTTTGTTCCCAGCTTCGTGTGACTTGCCTTTTCCTGCAGGAGGCCTCCGATGCACCGTGCAATAGCAATCGCTGCCGTAGTCGGGATAGCAGGTAGCTTTGCCTGCACAAACCCCGCTGTCGCCTGGAGCCTCAAGACGCACTTCTGGATCGGGCAGCAAGTGCTCAACGATGCGCTCGATGACGGCCGCGTTGAGCTTGGGGGCAAGTCCTACGAGGTTGCGCCGCCCATTCTCAATGCGCTGCGTTCAAACCCTAATCAGTACCGGATGGGCAATCTAGGCCCGGACGTCTTTCCCGATCCCATAGTCGGCCAGATGACGACCCACCCCGGCGTCACAAACGGATGGCAAACCGATGATTGGCTGCGGCAGCTTGTTGGCCGCTCTTCTTCCCCATCCGACCTGGCATTTTCCTACGGCTTTGTCGCGCATGCGGCCGGCGATGTCTTCGCGCACACGTACGTCAATGCACTGGCCGGCGACATTTTCCTGCTCACCGACAGGGAGCGGGATGTGGAGCGGCGGCACTTCCTTCTCGAAAAGTACATTGAGTCATTGACGCCGGCGCCGTTGGATGCCGCGGGTAATGCGGTCGACTTTGAAGCGTCGCTCGGAACTCCTGCCGACTTTCTGCGCGACAGCCTGATCCTTAACGAGGATGTTGCGACACAGAACTTCAAAGCGGCTCAGACAGGCGCGCATCTCACGGCGATGTACCATGTTCGCAATGGTGTTCGGATCGCGCGCGACGAGACGCAAAACCTTATTGAGAGCATCACAACATTTGGCGCCGATCGCTTCAAGGAGCAGGCGAAACTACAGATCGATCTGGCAACCGGAAAACAGGCGCTGGAGGCCGCCGCGGCGTCACTGCGCGCCGAGGAAGACCTTCTTGCGATCAAGAAGCAAGCAACTGACGCGGCGCTCGGCGCGCTGGATGCGGCCAACAAGCTGATCCAGAATTATCCTGAACTTCTCACGCTCCAGGAAAGACTCCTTGCCGAGCAGCTGAAGATTGCCGCGGACGCGGTCAATTTCGCTGCCCAGACGGCCGCGCGTGTTGCCAATGAGATAGAGGGACTTCACGACAGGATCAGCGATCTACGCGGGAAGATTGCAGATTTGGCCTGTGACATCATCTTATTACCGTCGGCCGTCGCGGAATGCAAAAAAGCGGCGGGCGACATCAACGGCCAGGTATCCAAGATCGAAGGCGACATCTCCGGCCTCAACGCCCAGGTTGCGACTGCCAACGAGGCAGCGAATATTGCGAAGTCCAATGTCGAGGGAACAAAGCGTACCATTGAGGACCTGAAGAGACGGCACGAAGAGGCCGCTAAGGGGATAGCGCAAGGGACATATCAAGTTGCAGTCGACGTCGCGCGGGCAGAGCAGGAAGCCCAGGAGACGATCGTCGCCGCCGCACGCAAAGCGGTCGAAGAGCTAAAAAAGATACAGGAGCGGATCGCCGGCGAACTCAACAAGGTAACGGCCATTGTCGATGAGATAAAAAAGGCCATCGATAAGTACAATGGCATTACACTCTTGATCGATAACTGGCTTGGTGACATAGACCAGGCTACGGCCAAATATATCGATGCCAGTCATCGCGCCGGCATAAAGATGCTCCTGTCTGATGGCAACCCGCTATCCGAATACACCGAATGGTATTCGTGCTACGGGTCCGTGTACACGGCAGCGCCGATCGAGTTCGGCGAGGCCACCTGCGCGGTGAAGAATTTCATCGATGAGATAAACCAGAAGTTCGACGATGCGATTGAAGACCTGCCAGAGATACTCCAGTGGCTGACTTTCCCCAGCCGCACCGCCCAGAAGAAGGTTGTCAAGAAGCTCAAGCCCGAGCTGCGCAAGGCGGGCTTGGAAATTGTCGGTTTTCTGACAGATAAAACGACAAGTGACTTCCTTGACCTGCTATCCGACCCGAAAAATGCAAGCCGGGACAGGTTGAACGGGGCCTATGGCGGCGACACTTCCGGAAAGAACTTGCTCCGGTTCGGCGATGTGGCATCGGTAGTCGATGCCGATGTGGGGCTGTCCGGTGGCCGGCTCGATCCAGCGGCGTTCGCCGCACTCAATAGTGCGGTCGTGCTCGCAAAGCTGTCTCTCTTGCAGCCTGACGCTCTAAATCAACTGATCGCGGACCATGCCGGGGCCGGCTACGTGTCGCCGCGCTACGGAACGCCCGTGTACCCGCCTTACGCAGGCAACTTCAGTGCCTTGTTTATGGCCGTGCGCAGCATCGACGGTAATCATCAGTGGCAGCCTCACGCTCTGCCTTACGCCAGAAATCAGGCGCGCCCGGGGTCTGGGCCTGGCCGGTACAATTACGGCCACGACTATTGGCGGAACCGGCAAATGGGATTTCGGATATGGGTTGATCCGTATTTAAGGGAGAAGGTGTTCCTGAAGCTCTTCCCCGCCGGCATACTGGGATCATCCCGCACTCGCAGTGATCTGAGCTGGCCGCTCTACCCGTTTCCGGAATGCCCGCTCAACCCGTTTCCCTCCACCCAGAGCTCGTTCACCGGCGAAATCCTGCAGAAAGATCGGCTCTGCGTAGATGCAGCCAACCCAAACGTTCCAGCCGCGGAATTTGAGACATCTTCGCCCGAAGAATATGCAACTTCGTACCTGCAATGCGGTACCGCGGGATCGGGGATCAGGTACTGGACTTTCATAGCCTCGTACAGGACGGAACAAGGTGCGCGGCGTTACGCCCGGCTGGTGGAGGCTCGCTATCCAGACCTCAAAACCGCATTGTGGCGTCCTGTCAGGACACAAGGGCATTGGGGGGTGCTCCTGGCAGCCTGCACGACCCAAGACAAGGCAGCCGCTGCTATGGCTCTCTCTCTCAGGCGTGGTATCGCGGCGGATACATTCGTCTGGAAGAGTGACAACCCGGCGTGGTCAGACCGCGCCGTCATCCACATGGCGGACGCACCGCAGTAGCGCTGCCGGCCGTACCGTTGGATCGTGCCCCTAACAGCGTGCGGAAAAAGTCCCGTCGGAAGCCAAAGGCTACAATATGCGGTATTCGCCTTGGCAATCAGGCAGCAACATGCAGGTTCCCTACCTCCTTTGCCCGACTTTTTCCGCAGCCTGCTAAGCGTGGTGTAGGACCTCTGGATCGCTCATCAGGTTCTCCAACCGGTCTGGCCAGGTGGTCAGGCGGCCACGGCGGGCAGGCTGACGAGGGGATTATCGCCGAGCGGGGCGATGGTTTCCAGATGCTGTGGGACAGCGTGACGATCATCCCGCTGCCTGGGAAGAAGGATACGTTGATCCTTATGCTGACTGCCCATTCGGAACAGACTGTCGTCACGACATCTTTGAAAGTTGGTGCCCGCGGATATCTGGTCAAACCGATCGTTCCGAAGAAATTGATCCAGATGATCGCCAAGGTATGCCACAGCAAGCTCCCCACCTTGATCAGGCGGGCGGCGTGACCCTGCCGTCCTTGGGGCGGCTGCCGGTATTGTAAGCCGGTGCGGTCCTATCGGTCAGTCCATGCCAAGGGCTTGCTTGTAGAGGGCCACGGTGGCCTCGAGCTCGCGGCGGTCGGCGTCATCCATCTTGCGCAGCCGGAGGATTTCGCGGGTCGCCGCGGCGGAGAAGCCGGTATCTTCCAGTTCCTTCCACACGGCCTTCAGCTCGGACTGGATCGCCGCGCGTTCGGTGGCGTAGGCGGCGGCCAGGGTAGGATTGCGGCTGCGGATGGCAGCCAGTTCGGTTTCCAGCCGCTCGATCCCCTCGACGAAGCCGAGGATCCGCATCGACGCGATGGGGGAGGACATGTAGACGGGAACGACCGGGGCGGGGGGCGCGTCGGCCGGCGGTGTCGTGGCCAGGGCCTCGGCGCGGCGGGCGCGCAGGCGGCGGACGCGGGAGGCGGTCTGCTGGCGCTTACGCTCGGCCGCTTCTTCTGGCGTTCCGATCCTCGGCCTGCCCATGCTGCCCTCCGGCTTTGCGTTACAGGAGGAAGCGTAACGCGATACTGACGGGCCGGCAAGCGGCTTGCGCGTTACGGAGTTCCTGTAACGCATTACTGGTTGGGCCGGGCGACTTTCGCGTTACACGCGGGCTGTAACGATTTATCGGCCGGGCGGGGCGGTTCCGCGAGTGCCCTACCCTCTTCGCTTTCGGTTGTGTAGCCCGGTTTTTCATATAAACTGTTCGCCGCCCCGGTTGTGCTTGGTCAAACTCCTGATCTGCTTCGCTTTCGCGTGGCAATGGAAGTTAGCCCCGCGTCTTGGCCATCGCGCTTGCATAATTAGCAGACACGGCGGAGGGGTACGTTGCTTATCACACTCGGCGCTCATCAACACCAGCACCCCGGAAAGGCAGAGGGCCCGGCATTCACCCCAGGATATTTGGGCTCGGTGAATGGGTGGGGATTCCTGCGTGAGTTATGCTAACCTATGCGGGCGGTACAGGGAGGGATCCCGATGACCGCCGACGTGAATGGGGGCGGCTCAGTATTCTGGGCCGCCTTCAACGTTTTCTAGGTCAAGGCGAAACGCGACGCGCCTGTTTGTCCAGGCGGGCCGACGGCTGACTGCGGCGGCCAGCGTCGCGGGATCGCCGACCAGCACGACCTGCCTCTCCGCACGGGTGATCGCGGTGTAGATCCAGCTGATGTCCACCAGGGGATGGTCGTATAGCGCCACCACGACGCGCTCGGATTGGCTTCCCTGAAGCCGATGGCAGGTCAGACAGTAGGCGAGGGCCAGGTCGATCAGCTCGTCTCCGACGAACTCGTGCGGCTCCCCGTCGAACAGCGCCGTCAGCGCCCTCCGCTGAACGTCGACGCTGACGACATGGCCGAGGCTGCCGTTGAAGAGGCCGCGCTGGTAATCGTTGCGACGGTGGATGGCGGGCTCGCCGACGCCGAAGACGTTGCCGAGGAAGCCCTTGACCTCCTTCACTTCGGGGTATTCCGGGGTCACGACCCCAGCACCAGTTGCCTCGCGATGGCGGTTGTGGAACCGCTCGTTCAGCCCGTCTACCCCGGCATCGCCCTGGTTGACGGGAGCGACAATCTGGACTGCATGGGTGCTGCCGAAGCCTCCCAGATCGGCTACCACGCGCTCGATCTGCGACGGGATTTCCGCCATGGGGCAGGGCACCAGGAACACGCCGTCGGCTCGTCCGCCGAACGGCTGAAGCTCGGGGACGATCCCGGCCCGGATGGCCCTCGACACCTCTGGTATCCCGCCACCCTCGCGCTGACGGTGGATCGTCTGTAGCTCAGCGGTCAGAGCGGGGATGTGCGCGAGTCGGTGGAACACCAAGCCGAAGCCGATGGGCGGCAATTGGCCGACATCGCCTACGAGCAGCAAGCGGCATCCTGGCGGCATCGCCTGGACGAGGCGGTGCCACTGTCCGAGATCGACCATCGACGCCTCGTCGACGACCAACAGGGACCTGTTGTCGAGGTACGGCCCCTCTTCCACATCGAACTCGCTTGCTGGAATTTCCTCGCTCAGTTCGCTCAAGAGCCGGTCGCCACTCCGCTTCTGCAACCCGCGCTCCCCGTTGGCCTGATCCTTCGCCGCATTCCGCTCGATGCTGGCCTCTCGCAGTAGCAGGCCATTGAGGAAGCGGTGGATGGTCATGGCAGGGCGCCCGGTCGC
The DNA here is from genome assembly GCF_049472615.1 of Azospirillum sp. 11R-A. NCBI lineage: Bacteria > Pseudomonadati > Pseudomonadota > Alphaproteobacteria > Rhodospirillales > Azospirillaceae > Azospirillum > Azospirillum sp. 11R-A. Next base: position 708,768 of record NZ_JBCEBL010000001.1, read on the forward strand.
TTGGGACATACGAAGCGCCGCCTTGCCCGCGAGCGCCACCATCTGCACGTTGCCGTCCAGGAACTCCCAGAGATCCACGATGGTGCGAAGGGTGGTCGTCTTGCCCACCCCGGCGCCGCCAGTAAGCACCGCGAGGGGCGCCTGGATGCACCGTAGAACGGCCTCGCGCTGTTCCGGGTGCAACGACGCCGAAGGCGCCAAGGCCCTCAGGCAGGCTTCCAACGCCTTCCCAGAAGGTATCTCGACGGCGGTCAGCTCCCGGATGTCCCACATCGCCCGGAAGCGCGCCACGAGGGCGTCTTCGAGCGCCGCGCATCCCGGCGCCCGCCAGTTCCCCTGGCCATAGGGGAGGATGGCGTCGTTGACCTCACCAAGCCGGATCGCGTCGGTGACCCGGCGGGACGACAACTGCCCGCCGAAGCAGCGCGCCAGACCTCGACGCAACGTCGCCTCGTCGATGACCGTGTGGCCCCCTTCGGTGATCGCCTTCCGCACCACGAAGTCCACGGCGCCGACCAGTCGGTTGGGATGGTCCTCAACGTCGGCGGTGCCGACTTCCGCCATCAGCCGCCTGCCGAGTTCGTCCACCCGCTTCCAGCGGTCGAGGAAGGCCGCCAGGATGTACGGGTTCGCCTCCAGAGTGGAGCGGGTTCGCTCGCCCAGTATGCAAACGGCGCGCCGAACGAAGCGAGCGTCCGTAACCCCCAGCCCGTCAAGCCACGCCATGACGGCGGGTTCGACCGTGGCCTCTTTCCACTGGGTGACGACGTCGGCCGCCAAGCGGACAGAAAGGGTCGGAAACCGTGGCGCGATGACTTGAGCCAGAGCCAAGACGTCCCCAGCGTCGAGCACCTCCGGAAGCCGCTCCTCGAAGGCGTCCCATAGGCGTTTCGCTCGACCCGTCCCGATGCCGGGGACGTGATAGGCCAAGTAGGAGACGACGAGATGTCCTGCCGGCCGTGCGCGGCGCGCCATCCTGGCGTGGAACTGTTCGCCGTAGCGGTCCGAGGTTGCCCAGGCGCCACAGAGATGCCAAGTCTCGCCCTCAATCGGCTCGGCCCCGGCGAGGACGCCGCCCGGCACCATCGCACGGATCTGCGTGCCTTCTCTCGGATCGCCGAACGGCCCTGCGACGGTGCCTACGAAGATAACGCCACCCAGCCGGAAATTGATAACTTTGCTGACGATGACGTCGTAGGCCAACGTCTCCGGCACGCCGACGACCATGGCACTCATCGCGTCCTCGCCGGCGCGGTGCGCAGCAGGATGCCGGCGTCTTGGGCGAGGCCGAGCTGGGCCTTTAGGCTGGCGATTTCGCGCTGCTGCCGGATGATGACGGCTTGGGCCTCCGCGAGCTGTTCGGCCAGCCGCTTGTTGTCGCTGCCCTGCCGGGCAATGACCGCCTTCACGACGGCTTCGGGTTCAGCCTCGGCGGATCGGCTGCCGATGCCCTTCAGGCCCTGCTCGCGCGCCAACGCGTTGATGGAGCCGAAGAGCTCGGCTTTGCGGTAGAAATGCTGCTCCCAGTTCGGGTTGCATCCGAGGGACTTCACGATCTCGCGGACGTTGACCTTGACCCCGTCCGCCGTCGCGGGCAGCGTCGGAACGCGGCGACCTTCGGGCTGCTCCAGCCAAGCTTGCTCCCTGCCTTCGAGGTATGGCTGGAGCAGCGCTAGGATTTCGGGAACGATGGACGGCGGCATAACTCCTCCTCAACGCCAGAGTGGTGTGACGTTGCCGTTAGAGACCCGTCAGCGCGGCGCACCCTTGGTGGGCTCGCGGTTCACGGGTGGCAGCGGCCTGTCCAGGAACTCTTCGTCCAGGTTTGCGGAGAATGCGTGGTACGACCAACGCGAGAATTTCTCGAGAAACCGCTCGTTCTCCAGCCTCAAACGGGCATTTTCGGCCTCCAGCTTCGTGATTCGTTGCTGTGCCTGACGGAGCGTCATTCCCCAGGGCGAATCCGCGCCTTTGGCGGCGGCCGCCCCCGCGGAGCGCTTTCGCGCGTCAAAAGCGGTCCGGATGCGCTCGTGCTTGTTGAGTGCCTGCCTGGTGTACTCGTGCCCCATGACACCGCGTACCGTCTCCACGACAGCGTTCCAAGAGATAGGATCCGGAAGCAGGTCAATGGCCTTGACGATCCGATCAAGGTTCGCCCCCGTCAGGTTGGGACCTCTCGTGTTAGCCTTGGCCATTGGAATTCCTCTTCACTGACCCCACGAGCGAACGGACCGCCAGAGCTGGCGCCGGCGCAGGGAGTTGTGCCGAGCGATCCGAGATAGCCTGCGCGAGGAGAGTGGGGCGCGGAGCACCGGACAGGCGGATGAGCGAGCCAATTGGAACGGACGGGTCATCGTGGATGGCGATTAGGTCGCGCAGCCGCGAAACCGTTTCCTCGTGCGCCACCTCCCACTCGTCAGCTCCGGAGAGGCCGTCCCGGACGGCCTGCTCGGCGTGCTTCAGCATCTCCTCAGCTTCCACGAGGCGCTGCCGCAGGTTGGCGGTCTGCTCCTCATCTCCCTTGACACAGATCTGCTCGTCGCAGGACAGGCAGTCCCGAAAACGCTGGCATGGCATCATGGCGAAGTCGTGGACGCAGTAACCGAAATCGGTGGTGTGCCCGGCCTTGATCCCGAGCTTCGCCAGCTCCGTGCGGGTGATTAGAGTCCCCTTCGGGATCTTGGCGATTGCACCGGGTACCTTGCCGACGGGACCCAGGCGCTCTCTCGCCATCTCCATCGTCTCCTCAGATGACACATGGTCGTAGGCCGCGTTCTGGTGCTCGCTCTTCCGGCCACTCCACTTCGCGATGTCGATCTGACTCAACCCGCCACGCTGGGCCAGCGTGTTCAGGTGATGCCGGAAGGCATGACTCCTCACCCGGATCGGGCTTCCGTCGGGTTCCCTGAAACCATGCTTGGCGAAGATGCTGTTGCCTCGCTCGCCTAACCCGCCAAGGGCCTGATGAATGTGATGGTCGACAATGGCCTCGAACATGCAGGAACTTGGAGCTTCGTTACTCGAGAAGGTGCCGGCATTGACTACACAGAGCGCTTGGCTGAAACGCATGCCAGTGCGCCTATTCAGGACGGGGAAGCCTGGGGGAAGCCCCTTCAAGACCTCCTTCTCAACATCCGAGAATCGGATCAAGCTTTCATGATAGCTCGGCCTCTCGATCCGCAGCCCTCTCTTCTTGGCCCATAGCAGCGCCGGCCTGCGATCGGACATCCCTAGAATGCGACGAATATCCTCAGAATCCAGGTACTCCTTTCCCCGCAGGTCGTCGAGACACGGCGGCAGGTAAAGCCTGTCGGGATTGTCCTCGTACCACTTGGCGATCCGCCGTCCCTCGGCCGTTGCGGTGAGAAGCCGATCCACCGCCTGTTCGGCGATATCGGCCAGCAAGGGGATGACCCACTTGATCATTGGGGCTCCGCCCTTCTCGGGGAGCCAACGCAGCCCAAGCTCGCCCTTTAACCCGCGATGGACGCACAAGGCTGGCAGATGGAGGAGTTCTCCTACGCGATCGGGCGTCATCATCAGGATAGCGACAAGTGACGAAATGATTAGATCGGGTTGGTCCGTGGCGAGCCGAAAGATTTTCGGGAGGGCATCGAGGGCCGCTTCCGTCGGCAGTTTCTCCTTCCGATTCCTGTCGAACTCCTCACCGACCTTGTTCATGGTTTTGCCGGGGTCCGGGATCGGATTGGCCCAGGCCAATGATCCGGATACAAGCTTGTTTTGATCCATGAAGGACGCGAGTTCCTCCAGCTTGAGACCAATCTTGTAAGCTTGGGCCGGCGAGCCCTGCTCCCGCGCTAGCTGCGCAGCTCGGTTGAACGTCGCGGCAGTGGCCTTCCAGGGGAAAGACGTATTCTGCTCGCGTAGTGCGGCCTCCAGAAAACGCAGTGCCGCCAGACGCTCTCCGGGAGCCGTGACCGGATTCATCCCTTGGAGGTAACGCACGAGAGCCTTCGCGAATTCGTTGAACGGTTCCGGTAGCGACACCCATCCCGAGCCTTGCGTCTCGCTCGCTGTTTCCAGAACGCAGAAGGTCATCCTCTTAGAGTTGCGTCGCCCCTTTAGGATGATACGCGTATCCCACTTGTCGGACGCGTAATCGAGGTCCGCGCCGAACACAGTAAGCTGCTCGCGAGCCAACTTGATCAGCGCCTCGACGTTCTTCCTTGCCGTGACCCCGGCGAGGGGGGTGAACTGAATGACATTGCAATTACTCATTGAGCGATCCATCAACGGCGCAATCAGCCATAACCTGGGTCACTGCCAAGAGTGTCCGATCCAGTATCGAGGCGATCCGAATGTCGGCCGCCAGACGGTTACGTTCGGCGATGACGTACTCCTGGACCCGTTCGTGCGGCGCGTCTTTGAACGGACGGAAGCTGATGCATGTGTAGCAGGCGATCGGCATTGGCAAACCGCAGGACCCGCACTTGACGCAACTGCCTATTGGCCGGAACGTCGGATCAAATTTCGGAGCCAGAACTTGCCGTGGGGCTTCCGCAGCCTCCGGCCCAATCCTATCGATGATCTCGCCACGGAAAGCCCGCGCCATCGGGGCGAGCCAGAAGGCCAAGGCTTTGTCTACGCGCTCCAGGGACTCCGGAGTCGCGGCGGTATAGACCTCCACGTTCTGGGTATCGCTGTGGTCGAGGATTTCTGCGATGACGAGTTTGCCGTAGCCCTCCCTCGCAGCCAGCGTGCCCTTGGTCCGACGGAAACGGATCGGCGAAATTGCCATCGGCTCGCCAGTCCGCTCGGAGCGGGGCGGCGTCGTTCCAAAAGCGGCTCGCAGCCAGTCGCGCAGGTGGTCCGTAGTCGGGTGAAACTCGAAGCCCTTCGGAGCCTCTGTCCGCGTCTGATCGGGGAAGAGTGGTGCCTCGTTCGGTTCCAAAAGGACTCCAACGTACGCCTGCCGGACGTTGTTGGCGTGTTTAACGAGCAAGGCGCCGATCTCTGGGATGATTGGACGGTCTTTCAACTCGTCACGGTCTGCCTGCCCTGGCTGCTTCGCCCGTGGGACCCGGAGAACGTAGTCGTCATCGTTCCCAGAAGGGGCGATCACGTCACAAACCTTCATCAACGCGAGCTGCGCCGGTCGGGCGCCGAGCAACATGAACACCCAGGTGACCAGAAACCCCTGCAAGTCGGTCGCGCCGGCCACGAATCGATCATTCAGGCTGGCCTGTAGGGCTTCCAGCTCGACGTCGGTGAACTGCCCCTTTACGGGATCCCAGGTCGCGACGGCAACGCCCTTCGGCGCAGCAGGAATGCATATCTCGCTAAGGTAGGTAGCCACGCCGTCCGAGAGTCCGGGGTAGCGCAGCCCTGCCCACTTCAAGAGGGGCCAGCGGATATCATGCATCAACCACGGACGCTCCTGCGCCTTCAGGTCCGCGTAGTAACTCATCAGCATCGCGGCATCGATCTGCTCAATGTCCCTGGAGACAGTTCCCGCGTGCCATCGGGCAAATTGGAGCAGGTTCTCGTAGACGGTGAACCCAGTGGAGGGGGCGTGGTTCGTAAGATACCACAGGACGACGCCTTTCATGGCGTCTCGCACGAGCTCTGTAATGCCTGGGATTCCATCGAAGTAGAGGTGCCGGCGGACTCGGATAGTGATAATCGTCCACAGGGGATCCCGTGGCCGAAACCTACATCCATCCCGGGTTTCGGCGTACTCAGGCAGGAAGGCGTGGCCCCCAACCTTCCTGCTTGTTACAGAGTCCGATGGCCCGGTCATTCCAGGCATTCCCTCTCGCAATCAGACTTATTTCCTGAGAAAATTCCCTTCTGGATGTTCAAGTCCGCTTTGGCGGCCTGTCTGCGGATCGTTCGGCGGAGGTAGTCTGCGGCCGTATTCGAAGTCTGCGACCAGCCCATGCTCTCGTTCCGGATCCGCTTTTCGTCCTCCGGCGACATCCCCACGCGGTCGGACTCCTCGGAGAGCCTGTCGTTCCACGCGTGGCGCAGGACATGGGCGCTAACCCGCTCCGGGATTTCCGGAAAATCCACCCGGAGTTTCCGGAGCTCCGCCGTTAGCTCGACGAACATCTTGGAGATTGCGGCAGACGATAGCGCGCGACCGCGCTGGTGGTCGATGAACAGGAACTTGTGGCGGGCATGGGTCCGCTTGACGATCGGTCCACGGACATTGATCACGTAGTCGAGCGTGGCGGCCAATAAATCCTCATCGAGCGCCAAGACGCGGTCCCGGGTCTTCGTGTTGGGTTCATCCCGGCGCGGGTCGTCCGGATTGTCGGGCCGTCGCGCGATCAGGACGGTCTGGCGCCGGTTGTCGATGTCCGGAACCATCACACCGAGTAGTTCGCCCCGTCGAATGCCCAGGCCCATCAGCCACATGATGATCAGGAAGTTCCTGACCCTGACGGTCTTGTCCTCCCAGGGATTGTTCCGCGATTCCGGATCCACCAACTCCGCAATCCGAAGAGCCGCTTCGGCGGAGAAACCCTCACGCCGGTTCACCGAATTGCGTCCCTTGGGATTGGCAATGCGCGCTTCCAGAGCCCCGATCATCTCCGCCCGCCCCCTGTCGTAGGCGAGATAGCGGTCGGTTTCACAAGACAGCTGATACTGGCGCCAGGAGCAAAGCCAACTCAAATAGTCGCGGATGTAGCGCAGCCGACTGGCCGCCGTCGCGGGCTCCACCATGGTCCCGACGTCGTCCTTGCTAACATCCGACTCGTCGATACGCGAGGACACCGCGGTCACGAGAGCGGTGATGTCTCCCAGAGAGAGGAACTCCCCATCGCGTATTCTGGCTTCAACATCGTACCCCCGTTCATCGGCAAGGAGGTAGAGGACCATGAGCGAGCGGAGCGCCTGTCGGATCGTGTTAGACGCCAAGTTGCGCTGACGCAGCATCGTTGTGGAGTAGACGGTCGGCATGAACAGTGGGAGGCCGTCGCTGCGGCGCACCAACATCGGCAGCCGTTCGCCGGTGCGGAACCTGACCGTCCTGATACGGTAGGGACAGGTCATTTGTTGACATCTCTCAGCGGTAGTATCTAACGTACATTATCCTCACAGCGCCCCAGGCCTGCGTCAACATCTCTATCGAGGTTTCGTCTGGCTTATAGCGGAATTGTTTACATAGTCCTTGTGGGTAACAGTAAAAAGCCGATGCCGGTGACGATGCCCTGGATCACCCGCGTCGGATCGCCGGTCAGGGCGGCCGCGTGCGGCGCCCCCTGCGTCCCAATGCCGCCATACCACATGGAGGGGTAGGCGTTGACCACCGTCAGCGCGGCCGAGGCCAGGCAGACCAGCCCGTAGGTCCGCATCCCGGCCGCCCGCCCGTGATAGCTGCGCTCGTACCCCAGCAGCAGCCCGACCGCCAAGGCTCCCAAAAGATGCAGCAGGATCAATCCATTGGTCGCCAATTCGGCCGGCGACCAGTAGGAGCGCAGCAAATCCATGGCCCATTCCATTCCCGATCGAGGCTTCCGATGAAGACCTCCACCGCAGTCTAGCGCAGCCCGGCCCGTGGCGCCCGCGCGGCGGAAGGCGCCATTCCGTCACAGGCCGCAAATGGCTCCAGTTGACCTGAGTCAATTCCCATCCGCCAGAAAGTATCGATACTAAGGGCCGAAAACCAGTACCTAAGGACCATCCGTAAGGGTTGGCACCGGGACCGGTTCGACCTGTTCCCGCTCCGACCGAGAGTGCCGCCATGAGGCCCATCACCTCCCCCGTCCTGTCCCATCCGTCCGACCGGAAGGCGACCGACTCCGCACCGGCCCCGACCCGCCGGGCCGAAGGGCTGATGTTCCTGTCGCTGGCAGTGCTGGTCTGGCCGGTGATCGCCGTCGGCACCGTCTCCGCCTACGGCTTCTCGATCTGGATGTACCAGCTCCTCACCCACTGAGCCCAGCGCTCCGCCAGGACCGACATGCCCCGCGCCCCCGAAGTCCACATCTCCAGCCTCGTCATCCAGCACAGCCCCGACCGCACCGACGCGGTGCGCGAGGCGGCGGCCTCCGTCGCCGGGCTGGAGTGGTGTGCCGCGGAGAACGGCAAGGCGGTGGTGACGCTGGTCACCGCCAGCGCGGCCGAGGTCGTCGACCGCATCGCCCTGCTGAACGCCATTCCCGGCGTTCACACCACCACCATGGTCTACCACCACTACGAACCCGCGGACGCGATCGACGCAGCCTGACGCCCCTCCCCCGGACCGTCATCCAGGCGCGCCGTTTCCGCCTTTTCCCGACCGAATTTCCTCCGAACCTGGAGTCCTCCTCATGTTTCTGTCCCGCCGCGATTACCTGAAGGCGCAAGCCGCCGCTGCCGCCGCCGCGGCGGCCGGAATCTCGCTGCCCGCGTCCGCCGCCAACATCCTGACCGGCGAAGGCGCCAAGCTGACCTGGTCGAAGGCTCCCTGCCGGTTCTGCGGCACCGGCTGCGGCGTGATGGTCGGCGTCAAGGACGGCCGCGTCGTCGCCACCCATGGCGACGTGAAGGCCGAGGTGAACCGCGGCCTGAACTGCGTGAAGGGCTATTTCCTGTCCAAGATCATGTATGGCGAGGACCGGCTGAACCAGCCGCTGCTGCGCATGAAGGACGGGAAGTTCGACAAGGACGGCGAGTTCGAGCCAATCAGCTGGGACGCCGCCTTCGACATCATGGCCGCCAAGTGGAAGGAGACCCTGAAAAAGAAGGGTCCGACCGCCGTCGGCATGTTCGGCTCCGGCCAATGGACCATCTATGAGGGCTATGCCGCCTCCAAGCTGATGAAGGCCGGCCTGCGCTCCAACAACCTCGACCCGAACGCCCGCCACTGCATGGCGTCGGCGGTGGCCGGCTTCATGCGCACCTTCGGCATGGACGAGCCGATGGGCTGCTACGACGACATGGAGCAGGCCGACGCCTTCGTGCTGTGGGGCTCCAACATGGCGGAGATGCACCCCATCCTGTGGACGCGCGTCACCGACCGCCGCCTCAGCCACCCCGGCTGCAAGGTCGCCGTCCTGTCGACCTACGAGCACCGCAGCTTCGACCTCGCCGACATCGGCCTCGTCTTCACCCCCGGCTCCGACCTGGCGATCCTGAACTACATCGCCAACCACATCATCAAGACCGGCCGGGTGAACAAGGAGTTCATCGAGAAGCACTGCAACTTCAAGCGCGGCCGCGACGACATCGGCTATGGCCTGCGTCCCGACAACCCCTTGGAGAAGAAGGCGAAGAACGCCGACAAGGCCAACGACTCCGACCCGATCAGCTTCGACGAGTTCGCCAAGTTCGTCGAGCCCTACACGCTGGACAAGGCGCATGAGCTGTCGGGCGTGCCGAAGAACCGGCTGGAGGCGCTGGCCGAGCTGTATGCCGATCCCAAGGTGAAGGTCGTGTCCTTCTGGACCATGGGCTTCAACCAGCATGTCCGCGGCGTCTGGGCCAACAACCTCTGCTACAACATCCACCTGCTGACCGGCAAAATCTCCCAGCCCGGCTGCGGCCCCTTCTCGCTGACCGGCCAGCCGTCGGCCTGCGGCACCGCGCGCGAGGTCGGCACCTTCTCGCACCGGCTGCCGGCCGACATGGTGGTGACCAACCCCGAGCACCGCCGCCACGCCGAGGAAATCTGGAAGCTGCCGGAGGGGACCATCCCCGACAAGGTCGGCTACCACGCCGTCCAGCAGGACCGCATGCTCAAGGACGGCAAGCTCAACGCCTACTGGGTCATGTGCAACAACAACATGCAGACGGCCCCGAACACGGCGAAGGAGACCTTCCCCGGCTACCGCAACCCGGAAAACTTCATCGTCGTCTCCGATCCCTACCCCACCGTGACGGCGCTGGCCGCCGACCTGATCCTGCCCACCGCCATGTGGGTGGAGAAGGAGGGCGGCTACGGCAACGCCGAGCGCCGCACCCAGCTGTGGCGCCAGCTGGTCGATGCGCCCGACGGCGCGCGGTCCGACCTGTGGCAGATCATGGAGTTCTCCAAGCGCTTCCGCATCGAGGAGGTGTGGCCGGAGGAATTGCTGAACAAGAAGCCGGAGCTGCGCGGCAAGACCCTGTACGAGGTGCTGTTCCGCAACGGCCAGGTCGACCGCTTCCCGCTGTCCGACCTCGACCAGAACTACAACAACCAGGAGGCCAAGGACGCCGGCTTCTACGTCCAGAAGGGCCTGTTCGAGGAATACGCCTCCTTCGGCCGCGGCCATGGCCATGATCTGGCGCCCTTCGAGCAGTACCACCAGGAGCGCGGCCTGCGCTGGCCGGTGGTGGACGGCAAGGAGACCAAGTGGCGCTACCGCGAGGGCTCCGACCCGTATGTGAAGGCCGGCGAGGGCATGCGCTTCTACGGCAACAAGGACGGCAAGGCCAACGTCTTCGCCCTGCCCTACGAACCGCCGGCCGAAGCGCCCGACACTGACTATCCCTTCTGGCTCAGCACCGGCCGCGTGATCGAGCACTGGCACAGCGGATCGATGACGCTCCGCGTGCCGGAACTGCGCAAGGCCTTCCCGAACGCCGTGGTGTTCATGCACCCCGACGACGCCAAGGATCTCAACGTCCGGCGTGGCCAGGAGGTGCGCGTCACCTCCCGGCGCGGCGAGGTTCGGGTTCGGGTCGAGACGCGCGGGCGCAACAAGCCGCCGCGCGGCCTGGTCTTCGTCCCCTTCTTCGACCACACGGTCCTCATCAACAAGGTGACGCTCGACGCCACCGATCCCATCAGCAAGCAGACCGACTACAAGAAATGCGCGGTCAAGATCACGCCCGTCGTGAACGCCTGAGGAGTGCCGGCATCATGAAGACCCGTTTCCTGATCGCCGCGCTGGCCCTGCTGGCCGGCATCCCGGCCCTGACCATCGGCGTCACCTCCGGGGTTGTCGCCGCCGACAAGCCCGTTGTGATGGCGGACGCCACCGGCACCGTGGGGGGGATCAAGGTCCCCTCCACCAACCATCCGATCACCACGGATGTCCCGGCCGAGGCGACTCACCGCGACATCACCGATGACCAGAAGCGCGTGCGCAACTACGCCGACCAGCCGCCGCTGATCCCGCATGCCATCCGCGACTATCAGATCGACCTGAACATCAACAAGTGCCTGACCTGCCACGACCGCCGCAACACGGCCGGCTCGCAGGCGCCCATGCTGTCGGTCACCCATTTCCAGGACCGTGACGGCCAGACCCTGGGCACGGTGGCGGCGCGCCGCTACTTCTGCACCCAGTGCCATGTGCCGCAGACCGACGCGCAGCCGATCGTTCCCAACAGCTTCCAAGACTTCGACTCGGTCCTGGGCCATGCCCAAGGCGGCCAGAAATGAAAATCCGCGACGCCGTGCTGTGCCTGTGGCGGCTGTTCGCCCGCCCCAGCGTCCATTTCAGCCTGGGTTTCCTGACGCTGGGCGGCTTCATCGCCGGCGTCGTCTTCTGGGGCGGCTTCAACACCGCGCTGGAGGCCACCAACAAGGAAGCCTTCTGCATCAGCTGCCACGAGATGCGGGACAATCCCTATGAGGAGCTGAAGCAGACCATCCACTTCACCAACCGGTCCGGCGTGCGTGCCAGCTGCCCGGACTGCCACGTCCCGCACCAGTGGACCGACAAGATCGCCCGCAAGATGCAGGCGTCGAAGGAGGTTTGGGGCAAGATCTTCGGCACCATCGACACCCGCGAGAAGTTCCTGGACAAGCGCCGCGAACTGGCCGAGCACGAATGGGCGCGGCTGAAGTCGAACAACTCGCTGGAATGCCGGAACTGCCACAGCGCGGACTCGATGGACATCACCAAGCAGAATCCGCGTGCCGCGAAGATGCACGAGACCTATCTGTTCACCGGCCAGAACACCTGCATCGACTGCCACAAGGGCATCGCCCACCACCTGCCCGACATGCAGGGGATCGAGCCGGGCTGGAGCATGAAGACCAGCCAGAAGTAAGGATCAGGTTGCTGCAACGGCCCCGCTTCCGAAAGGAGCGGGGCCGTCGGTGTTTCAGGGGAAACCACCGACGATGCCTCACCCCAGCATCGCCACCACCCACAACGCCAGCAGCGTCACCAGCACCGCCTCACCCAGCCCGACCAGCCCGCGCAAGCCCAGCGCCACCCACCAGCTCGCCCAATCGCGGCGGTGGCGGACCTCCTTCAGCAGGCGTTCCTGGATGCCGGCGACGGTGCGGCGGGCCGACAGGCTGGCGATGCCGCCGATCAGCGCCACCAGCCCGGTGCCCAGCACGAAATACAGGGCACCCTTCCAGCCGACGAAATGGTCGGGGTCGTTCAGGTAATGCCCGGCGCCGACGATGATCCACACCGCCGCCGGCCAGACGCCGACGATCTCCGGGCCGGGCCCTTCTCCCTTCGGTCCTTCTCCGCTTTGCGTGTCGCCCATCGCCGCCCCTCCTCAACCACCCGGCACATGGCGGTAGGCAAGCACGCGCGTCGCCGGCCCGCCCTCGACGTCGGCCAGCGGCAGCAGCAGCTCGACGAACTTCGCACCCGGCAGCATCGGGTCGTCGCGCACCAGCAGGCAGCGCGGCTCGCCGCTTTCAAGACAGGCGCGCAGGTCGGACAGCCAGCGCAGCGCCGCCTGCTCCGGGTGGCAGTCGGTCACCCGCCGCGTCGTCGGCCGCTCGGCCAGCCGGCGTTGCAGGGCACGGCCGCAGGACTTGTAGACGAAATCGCTGCCGTCGGCGGTCGGCTCCATCAGAGCGGTGCGCGGCACGCTTTCCCGCACCTGGGCGGTGTCGATCTCGCTTGCCAGCGGCATGCGGCGCTTGCGCTTCAGCCTCACCCAGTGGGTGTAGAGGATGCGGACCTGCGGCGTCTGCTCCGCATCGATCACGTCGGCCCGGCAGGGCGGCGGCGGCAGGTCCAGCACCGGAGTCGCCACCGGCGCCGACGCGAAGGCCGCTGCCGCCGGCACCGGCTGGGAGACCGGCTGCGGAATTGGCCGCGAGGCCGCGGCGGTGACCAGCGTGTGCGCCTGCCCCGCCGGCGTATGGCCGATCCGGCCGCCATGCTTCTTCAGCATCGGCAGCGGCGCCCAGGCGGTGCAGGTGTGATAGCCCTTGGTGATGCGGCGATAGTCCTGGCTGCTGGCGGTACGGCATTCCCCCTCCACCCCGTGGCGGGCGACATGCACCAGCGTGTTATCCTCCGACAGCGCGCGCTCGCCGCCCCACGAGACGCAGGCGGCGCAGGCGCGGCTGTCCTTGGCGAATGCGTGGCTCATCGGGGCGTATCTCCAATGGGTATGCGAAATGGGAGAAGGGGAATTGATGCGTCCCTTTCCCCCGCGGTTCAAGACCCGCATGGGGCGGCGGTGCCGTGCCCGAGATTCAGTCATGCGAGGGTGACATCCATGCCACCCCTTCCCCCCCGGCCCGGAACCCCCTATAAGGGGGCCTTGCACGACATGCCCATCCCGCTCTCCGTCTCCGGTCCCCCGGTGCCGGGGGGTTTTCGGCTGACCACATTTCAGAGAAGCGGACCCATGCCCAAACGCACCGACATCAAATCCATCTGCATCATCGGCGCGGGTCCGATCGTCATCGGACAGGCTTGCGAGTTCGACTATTCCGGCGTTCAGGCGTGCAAGGCGCTGCGCGAGGAAGGCTACCGGGTCATCCTCGTCAACTCCAACCCGGCCACCATCATGACCGACCCCGGTCTGGCCGACGCCACCTACATCGAGCCGATCACCCCGGCGGTCGTCGCCAAGATCCTGGAGAAGGAGCGTCCCGACGCCCTGCTGCCGACGATGGGCGGCCAGACCGCGCTGAACACGGCGATGGCGCTGTCCGACGACGGCACGCTGGAGCGGCTCGGCGTGGAGATGATCGGCGCCAAGCGCGACGTCATCGCCAAGGCCGAGGACCGCATCCTGTTCCGCGACGCCATGGACAAGCTGGGCCTGGAGTCGCCGAAGTCGCGCATGGTCCGCACGCTGGACGAGGCGATGGACGCGCTGGAACTCGTCGGTCTGCCCGCCATCATCCGTCCCAGCTTCACGCTGGCCGGCACCGGCGGCGGCATCGCCTACAACCGGGCGGAGTTCGAGGACATCGTGCGCGGCGGCCTGCGCGCCAGCCCGGTCGGCGAGGTGCTGATCGAGGAATCGGTGCTGGGCTGGAAGGAATACGAGATGGAGGTCGTGCGCGACGGCGCCGACAACTGCATCATCGTCTGCGCCATCGAGAACATCGACCCGATGGGCGTCCACACCGGCGACTCGATCACCGTGGCGCCGTCGCTGACGCTGACCGACAAAGAATACCAGATCATGCGCGACGCCTCGATCGCCGTGCTGCGCGAGATCGGCGTCGACACCGGCGGCTCGAACGTCCAGTTCGCGGTCAACCCGGCCAACGGCCGCCTGATCGTCATCGAGATGAACCCGCGCGTGTCGCGCTCCTCGGCGCTGGCGTCGAAGGCCACCGGCTTCCCCATCGCCAAGATCGCCGCCAAGCTGGCCGTCGGCTACCGGCTGGACGAGCTGACCAACGACATCACCGGCACCACGCCCGCGAGCTTCGAGCCGACGATCGACTATGTCGTCACCAAGATGCCGCGCTTCACCTTCGAGAAGTTCAAGGGCTCGGAGCCGCTGCTGACCACCTCGATGAAGTCGGTGGGCGAGGCGATGTCCATCGGCCGCACCTTCCAGGAGTCGGTGCAGAAGGCCCTGCGCTCGATGGAGACCGGCCTGACCGGCTTCAACGAGGTGAAGATCGGCGGGGACGAGAACCCGGACCGCACCGCCATCCGCGGTGCGCTCGCCACCCCGACCCCCGACCGCCTGCTGGTGATCGCCCAGGCCTTCCGCCACGGCTTCACCGTGGACGAGGTGCAGGCCGTCTCCAAGTACGACCCGTGGTTCCTCGAGCAGATCAAGGCGATCACCGACCGTGAGGCGGCGATCCGTGCCGACGGGCTGCCGACCGACAAGGCCGGCTGGCTCAAGCTGAAGCAGATGGGCTTCTCCGACGCCCGTCTGGCCGAACTGGCCAAGACCACCGAGGCCGCCGTCGCCGCCGCCCGCCGCATGGCCGGCGTCACCCCGGTCTACAAGCGCATCGACACCTGCGCCGCCGAATTCGCCTCCGCCACCCCCTACATGTACTCGACCTACGAGACCGACGGGACCGGCGAGGCGGAGTGCGAATCGGACCCGACCGACAAGCGCAAGGTCGTCATCCTCGGCGGCGGTCCGAACCGCATCGGCCAGGGCATCGAGTTCGACTACTGCTGCGTCCATGCCGTCTACGCCCTGCAGGAGGCCGGCATCGAGACCATCATGGTCAACTGCAACCCGGAGACCGTCTCCACCGACTACGACACCGCCGACCGCCTGTATTTCGAGCCGCTGACGGCCGAGGACGTGGTTGAGCTGGTGCGGGTCGAGCAGCGCAAGGGCACCGTCCTGGGCTGCATCGTGCAGTTCGGCGGCCAGACCCCGCTGAAACTCGCCGCAGCATTGGAGGCCGCCGGCATTCCGATCCTGGGCACCTCGCCCGACGCCATCGATCTGGCCGAGGACCGCGAGCGCTTCCAGAAGCTGCTGCACGAGCTGAACCTGAAGCAGCCGGCCAACGGCCTCGCCCGCTCGCTGGAAGAGGCGGAGGCCGTCGCCAGCCGCATCGGCTTCCCGGTCGTCATCCGTCCGTCCTATGTGCTGGGCGGCCGGGCGATGGAGATCGTCCACGACATGGCCGGGCTCCAGCGCTACATGGGCACCGCCGTGCAGGTGTCGGGCAAGAACCCGGTGCTGATCGACAGCTATCTCCAGGACGCCATCGAGGTCGATGTCGACGTCGTCTGCGACGGCACCGACGTCTATGTCGCCGGCGTGATGGAGCATATCGAAGAGGCCGGCATCCATTCCGGCGACAGCGCCTGCGCCCTGCCGCCCTACACGCTGCCGGCCGACACCATCGCCGAGATCAACCGCCAGTCGGACGCGCTCGCCCATGCGCTGAAGGTGGTCGGCCTGATGAACGTGCAGTTCGCGGTCAAGGCCGGCACCGTCTACATCCTGGAGGTCAACCCGCGCGCCAGCCGCACGGTGCCCTTCGTCGCCAAGGCCACCGGCACCGCCATCGCCAAGATCGCGGCCCGCATCATGGCCGGCGAGAAGCTGTCCGCCTTCACGCTGAACGGCCCGACCCCGCCGCACACCGCGGTCAAGGAAGCGGTCTTCCCCTTCGCCCGCTTCCCCGGCGTCGACATCGTGCTGGGTCCGGAGATGAAGTCGACGGGTGAGGTCATGGGCCTCGACCACAACTTCGCGCTGGCCTTCGCCAAGGCGCAGCTCGGCGCCGGCGTCACCCTGCCGGTCAAGGGCAGCGTCTTCGTCTCGGTCAAGGACCACGACAAGCCGGCGCTGGCGGTGATCTCCAAGAAGCTGCACGAGATGGGCTTCCGCATCCTCGCCACGTCCGGCACCGCCAAGGTGCTGAGCGATGCCGGCGTGCCGGCGGAAACCATCAACAAGGTGGTGGAAGGCCAGCCGCACATCGTCGACGCCATGATCAACGGCAACGTGCATCTGGTCATCAACACCACGGAAGGCGCCCAGGCTCTGTCCGACAGCTTCAGCCTGCGTCGCACCGCGCTGACCTACAACATTCCGTACTATACGACGGTGGCAGGAGCACGCGCAGCGGTGGAAGCGATTGCCGCACTCCGGAACGGCAGCCTTGAAGTCGCCCCGTTGCAGTCGTACCTTAGCGGATCGTATTAAGGACGGACGACGGCGCGGCGGACCTCCTCCGCGCCGTCTTCGTCCTTGATGTCGCTTTGGACAGGTCGAACGACTGCAAGCGGTGATGGACCGAACATGGAAAAAGTTCCGATGACAGCGGCGGGCTTCAACCGCCTCCAGGAGGAATTGAAGCACCTTAAGATCACCGAACGCCCGGCGGTCATCAAAGCCATCGCGGAAGCCCGCGAACATGGCGACCTTTCGGAAAACGCCGAGTATCACGCGGCGCGCGAACGTCAGAGCTTCATCGAAGGCCGCGTGCTGGAGTTGGAGGACAAGATCAGCCGTGCCGAGGTCATCGACCCGGCCAAGCTGACCGGCAACACCGTGAAGTTCGGCGCGACCGTGACCCTGGCCGACCAGGACACGGACGAGGAGACGACCTATCAGATCGTCGGCCAGGACGAGAGCGACATCAAGAACCGCCTCCTGTCGATCCAGGCGCCGCTGGCCCGCGCCCTGATCAACAAGTCCGTCGGCGACAGCGTCGAGGTGTCCACCCCCGGTGGTTCCAAGCTGTACGAGATCGTTTCGGTCGAGTTCCGTTGACGTTTCAACCGCCCTCTCCCACCCCGGGAGAGGGCGGTTGCCCCCTTATCCCCCAAGCTTTTCCCTGAAGAAGTCGTTCACCCGCCGGATCGCGTCCGAGCGGGCGTCTTCGTCCGTGCCGACATGGGCGGTGCCGCCGGGAGCGGTGGCGAGGTCCTTGCGCTTGCGCACCGGCGCGTCCGGCGCGTCGAAGCCGTGATAGGCGTCGGGATAGACCACCAGATCCACCTTGCCCTTGACCCCGTCGCGCCCGGACAGCTCGACGCAGCTCTCCGGCGGCGTCCAGTCGTCCTTGCCGCCGACCAGCAGCAGCAGCGGGCCGTCGGGCTGCCAGTCCTCCTTGCTCAACGCCGCCTTGCAGCCGGGGTAGAAGGCGACGGCGGCGCGGAAGCCGCCCTCCTCGGTCCCGGCCGGTCCATCCTCGCCGGCGCCATAAGCGACCATCACGGTGCTCGCTCCCTGCGACCAGCCGATCAGACCGATGCGGTCATGGTCGACCTCCGGCCGCTTGCGCAGGAAGGCCAGCGCCGCCCAGGCGTCACGCTTGCGCTCCACCGTGGCACGGACGGTGCGGTCCTTCAGCGCGGTGGTGCAGACCTCCTCCACATCGCGCGGACCGAAACTGTCGACCATCAGCACCTCGTAGCCTTGCCGCTGCAGGTGGGTGGCCCACCAGACATGGCGCGGCGACACCCGGCCGTTGCGGGCATAGAGGCCGCCGCAGCCATGCAGCATCACCACCGCCGGGTGCGGGCCGTTGCCCGCCGGGCGCAGCAGCCGGCCGCTCAGCATCGTCGGCGTGCCGCCGGTCAAATCCCCGTCGACGGACGGAAAGCGCACGATCTCCTCGGCATGGACACCGACCGCGGCCTGCGCGGGCGCCGCCGACAGGGTCAGCCCCCCAACCGCGATCACGCCCGCCGCGATCCCCCCGGCACCGGCATACAGCACCGCCCCCAACACAGCCGCAAGACCGCGGGTGGAAGCCTTCATTCTGCAGCGTCCCCGACCTCCGGCGCCTGCCCCGACGGCGGCGCTCGCGGTTGCAATATTAAACCTCCGCGATGCGGAAGGCCATGGGCGCCCGGCATTTGTCCCCGCGGACCCGCCCACCCACTCTCCAACCCGATGGCGAAAGCTGCCCTGCCGCCGCGTTTGAGTTAGGCTGCGGGACGATGAGCGATTCCCCCTCCCCCCTCCCGTCCTTCGGTGCCTTCTGCCTCTACTGGCTGCGGCTGGGGCTGACCAGCTTCGGCGGTCCGGCCGGACAGATCGCGATGATGCAGAGCGAGCTGGTCGACCGCCGCCGCTGGATCGACCAGACCCGGTTCCTGCATGCGCTGAACTTCTGCATGCTGCTGCCGGGGCCGGAGGCGCAGCAGCTCGCCACCTACATTGGCTGGCGGATGTATGGTGGGCGCGGCGGGCTGGTGGCGGGCGGGCTGTTCGTGCTGCCCGGTGCGCTGGTGCTGCTGGCCCTGTCCTGGATCGCCGCCGCCCATGGCGACACCGGGCTGGTCGGCGCGCTGTTCGACGGCATCAAGCCGGCGGTGGTGGCGATCATCGCCGCCGCGGTCTGGCGCCTGGGGCGCCGCACGCTGAAGGGGCCGGCCGCCGTCGCCCTGGCCGGTGCCGCCTTCCTGGCGCTGGCGGCGTTGCACCTGCCCTTCCCGCTGGTGGTCGGCGTTGCGGCGGTGATCGGCGGGGTGGCGGCGCGCACGGGCCGCCACTGGTTCGCCCACCCGCATCCGGCGGGCGACGATGGCTCCGACGGCGGTTCCGCCATCGACCTGACGGCGGAGCCCGCTCCGAAGGCCGGCCGGCTGCTGACCCTGCTGGTGCTGGGCTTGGTTCTGTGGGCGGTGCCGGTGGGGGCGGTCCTGCTGACCTTCGGCGCCGATCCCTGGCGCGGCATCGCGGCGCTGTTCACCAAAGCCGCCTTCATCACCTTCGGCGGCGCCTATGCCGTGCTGCCCTACATCGCCGGACAGGCGGTGGACAGCTATGGCTGGCTCAGCCCGCGGGAGATGATCGACGGGCTGGCGCTGGCTGAGACGACGCCGGGGCCGCTGATCCTGGTCACGCAATATGTCGGCTTCTTCGCCGGCTGGAACCGTCCGGGCGCGCTGTCGCCGGCGCTTGCGGGAACGCTGGGGGCAGCGCTGACGACCTACGTCACCTTCCTGCCCTGCTTCCTGTTCATCTTCGCCGGCGCCCCTTATCTGGAGCGGCTGATCCACAACCGCCTGGCCGCAGGGGCACTGGCCGCCATCGCCGCGGCGGTGGTGGGGGTGATCCTGAACCTGGGCGTCTATCTGGGAATGGCGGTGCTGCTGCCGGACGGGCAGCATACGGCCGGCAGCCTGATCTGGGCCTGGGCAATCATGCTGACAGCACTTTACGCGCTGACCCGCCGGGGGGTGGCCATCCACTGGGTGGTGGCGGGGGGAGCGGCGGCGGGCCTGATCCAGGCACTCGCCGCATCTTCCTTGTAGACCGGACAGGGTCGAGCGAGCTGGGCCCGCTCAGCGCCGGGTGGCGCGGGCGGGCGTCTGGGCCTCGTCCTCGGCGTATTCCTCGTCCTCGTCGTCCTCGTTCCCTTCCGGGATGTCGGGCGAATCGACGTCGATGGGAACGCCGGGGGTATGCTTGCTGGTGCGGATCGACAGGGCCGACTTCACATGGGCGACGTTGGGCGCCGCCGTCAGCTTGGTCGTCAGGAAGCGCTGGTAGTCGTCCCAGTCCTCCGCCACGATCTTCAGGACGAAATCATATTCGCCGGCCAGCATGTTGCACTCACGCACGAGCGGCCAGCTGTTGACGAGCTCCTCGAATTTCTTTAGGTCCGCTTCGGCCTGGCTGCTGAGGCCGACCTGGGCGAACACCGTGACGCCGAACCCCAGTGCATCGGGGTTGACGTCGGCGTGGTAGCCACGGATGAATCCCGCCTCCTCCAGCGCGCGGACGCGGCGCAGGCAGGGCGGAGCGGAGATGCCGGCACGTCGGGCAAGCTCCACGTTGGTCATCCGGCCGTCGTTCTGCAGATCGCGCAGAATCCGACGGTCAATTCGGTCGAGTTTGACCCGCCGCATGGTTTACTCGGTCGCTCCGGGGATGATTTGGAGAAAGGATATTACACGGGCATGGTGTCTACGCCAAGACGGAAACCCCCGCAAGGGCGAGCAACCCCGATAACGGTCTTTTCGCCGCAGCCCTCCCACCCGGGGGCTTCCCTCCCTTCGAAGCTTCAACGATCCGGGTTCTCATGCAACCTCTGACCAGTGCGCCTCTGACCTGCTGGGTTGTGTCGGACGGCAAGGCCGGCATGGAAAACCAGTGCATCGGTCTGGCGGAGTCGCTTGGCCTGACGCCGGTCGTCAAGCGCGTGCATCTGCGCACGCCCTGGCGCCAACTGACTCCCTACTGGCGAATCGGCAACCGATTCGCCGCCGGCCCCAACGGCGATCCGGTGGAGCCGCCCTGGCCCGACCTGCTGATCGGCACCGGGCGGCAGTCCATCGCCGTCTCGCTGGCGGTGCGCCAGCAGTCGGGCGGCCGGACCTTCACCGTCCAGATCCAGGATCCGGTGATGAACCCGCGTCACTTCGACCTGATCGTCGTGCCGCGCCACGACAAGCTGCGCGCTGACAACGTGCTGGTGACCCGCGGCGCCCTGCACCGGGTGACCCCCGCCATCCTGGCCGGCGCGGCCGAACGCTTCGCCCCGCGTCTGGCGCATCTGCCGCACCCGCGCATCGCCGTGCTGATCGGCGGCGACAACGGCGTCTACCGCTTGACGCCCACCATCATGGGCGATGTGGCCGAACGGCTGGCCAACCTGTCTAGCACGCATGATGCCGGGCTTATGGTCACCCCGTCGCGCCGCACCGGCGCCGACAACGAGGCGATCCTGCGCGCCCGCCTGTCCGGGCTGCCGGCGGAGGTGTGGGACGGCACCGGCGAGAATCCTTACTTCGCCTATCTCGGCCTCGCCGACGCCGTGGTGGTGACCTGCGACAGCGTGTCGATGATTTCTGAGGCCTGCTCGACCGGCAAGCCGGTCTATGTCATCGAACTGGAGGGCGGATCGCCCAAGTTCCGCGCCTTCCATGACGGTCTGTACCAGGACGGCATCGCACGGCCCTTCGACGGCTCCCTGGACCATTGGGACTATGCACCGCTGAACGAGACGGAGGTGGTGGCCGAGGAGGTGCGCCGCCGCCTGTCCGCCCACCGCAGGCGCCTCGGCCTGTCGTGACGGGAAGGCGGGGTGCGGCGCGACCAATGCGCGCACCCCGCTGGTACGACCGGTTTGCTGCGGAGTTCGGCCGCCGGCCATGCCATAAGCGCTGGCAAACCGGCCGTTCCGACAAACACGGTCCGGGGCCGTCCTTCCATCCGGAACTTCCGCCGCCATGACCACTCCCGACGCCGTTTCCGCCTCTTTCCTGCGTTGCCTGGAAAACAGCCGGCTGTTCGACCAGCCCTACAATCACTGGCTGCTGTCCGAGGCACTGCCGGAGGAGTCCGCAGACGCCATCGCCGATCTGCCCTGGGGACCGCCCCCGGTGTCCGACACCTATGGCAAGCGCGAGACCAACAACGCGTCGCGCACCTATTTCGGCGAGGAGAACCGGGCCAAGTACGCGGTGTGCGAGACGATGGCCCAGGCCTTCCAGAGCCGCCCGGTGGTGGACGCGATCCAGAAGGCCTGCAACGTCGACCTGACCGGCACCAGCCTGCGCATCGAATATTGCCAGGACACCGACGGCTTCTGGCTGGAGCCGCACACCGACATCGGCGTCAAGAAATACACGATGCTGATCTATCTCTCGAAGGGGCCGAACTGCTCGCACTGGGGCACCGACGTGCTGGACGAGAGCCGGACGGTCGTCGCCCGCGCGCCCTACGCCTTCAACGAGGGGCTGATCTTCATCCCCGGAAGCAACACTTGGCATGGCTTCGAGAAACGTTCGATCGACGGGGTGCGCAAATCGATCATCGTGAACTATGTCGGCCCCGAATGGCGGGCACGGCAAGAATTGTGCTTCCCCGACAAACCTGTTGCATAAAACTTCCGCCGTGTTTAAGTGACGCCGGTTTTAGGGGGCAAAGCCACCGTCGGCACGCTCTTTGGGAGTCTCGTACCCATGTCCATGCTTGATCTGGACAAGTTCCGCGCTACCCCCCTGCAGCACGATCCCTATGATTTCCTGTGCGTTCCGGGTTTCGTGAAGCGGGAGTATCTGGAAGAGCTGCACCGCGACTATCCCAAGGTGGACAAGCCCGGCTCGATCCCGCTGGGCGTCTTCCCCCAGGGGCCGAGCTTCGACCGCATGATCGCCGAACTGAAGGGGCCGGAGGTCTGCAAGGCCTTCTCCGAGAAGTTCGACCTGGATCTGTCGAAGTACCCGACCATGTTCACGGCGCGCGGCATGTGCCGACCGACCGACGGCAAGATCCACCCGGATTCGGCCAGCAAGGTCATCACCGTGCTGATCTACATGAACCCGCCCTGGGAGGCGACCGGCGGCCGCCTGCGGATCCTGCGCTCCCAGAACCTGGAGGATTACGCCGCCGAGGTCCCGCCGGAGGAAGGCACGCTGATGTGCTTCCGCCGCAGCGATACCTCCTGGCACGGCCATTATCCCTTCGAAGGCCAGCGCCGCGCGATCCAGATGAACTGGGTCAAGGGCGGCGTCTATATCTGGCACGAACAGTGGCGCCACCGCATCGGCGTCTGGGCGAAGGGCGTCTTCGGCGGCCAGCCGGCAGGCTATTGAGGACCGGCTGTTGCAGGGACAGACTAAGGGGCCGCATCCGTCCCCTCAGTCGATCAGGTCCTCGACCTCGCGGATGCGGCCATTGTCGATCATGAACTGAACCAGCTCCGGGCGCTGCTTGCCGAGCGTGCGGTGGCGCTGGCGCACGGCGGCGATCAGGTCGCCGTTGCGGCCGAGACTATCGTCGGCAAACTCGATCATGCGCAGGTTGGGCCAAGTCTGCGCCCGGATGGCGACCACCGCCCCCACCGCGTCGGCCGCCGGCAGCTCGGGGCGCGCCTGGGCCAGGATCATGGTCAGCGCCGCGGTGGACCGCGATACGCCGGCATGGCAGTGGACCAGCAAATGGCGGCAGTCCACCGGTTCGGCCAGCAGGTCGCGGCCGAAGGCCAGGATGCGTTCCACATCCGACCGTTCCGGCGCGATCTGGCCCTTGGTCGGCTCGATGACGTCGTGGAAACGCAGCTCCAGCCGTTCATGCTCGCCATAGTCGCCGAACTCGCTCGGCTCCGTCATGTCGGGGTCGAGGATCGACAGCACATGGCTGACCTTGCCGCCGCCGAAATTGCAAAGCTCGCTGAGACCGCAGACCGTCAGGCCGAAAGGCACGAAATCGCTGGCCATCATTCTCTCGTTCGATTGCGGGGGAAGAAAATCGAAGGGATTTGCGGCCAGCATTTGGCACCGGGCGCCGCGGCCCCGTCAACCCGGCCGAAGCCGGGCCGGTCAAAGAATGCGGGCCGATCAAAGAATGTTGAACAGGTAGAGCAGGAGGATGACGGGGATCGGAATGCCGACCAGCCACAGCAGGATGCCTCGCACGTACCCTCTCCTTCTTCCGTTGATGACGGGCGATGCGGCAGGACGCCGCCGGCCCTCTCACCCATCATCAACGGCGCAGCCGCCGGTTGGTTGCAGCCGCGCGAACGAGCGTCAGGCCTCCTCATTCCCCTCGTCGTCGGAAACAGCCGCCGGAGCATCGGCGTCGGTCGGACGCGCCGGACGCGGGCGGGGGGTGCGCAACTTCTTCAGCAGCAGCGAGAAGGGCTTCAGCGCGGTATCCATGATGGTCTGGTCCCCCTCCAGCCGCGACAGCAGGAAGGCGCCGGCTTCGAGGGTGGAGACGCTGTCGCGCCGCGGCTCCTTGCGCGCCTGCCCATAGAGCGAGCGGAACTGCGGGTTCAGCACGATGCGGTGGCATTTCAGCAGCCAAGCATTGCGCCACCACAGGGTCTTGGCCTGGCTCCAGGTGCCGTCCAGGACGATGACGCCCTCCAGATCCTCCAGGATCTCAGCACTGTCGCGCAGCGGCTGGCCATTCCTGTCGACCACCCCCACCTCCGGCCGCGGAGCGCCGCCATCCTTCACCGGGCCGAGATACAGCACGCCCCAGCGCTTGGGATCGACCTCCCGCCCCAGGATGCGCTTCAGGCCCGGCCAGCTCAGCCCGACCTTCACCATCGAATTGGCGAATTGCAGATGGGCGATCTGGGCGGTGCCCAGATTTTCCCGCTTCTCCTGCGGATGCTGCAGGATCAGCAGGAAGACGCCGTTGTCGATCGGCTGCACTGCCTCACAAATGCACAGGTGATTAGGCTTTAGGCAGGTCGGGCAGGATTCGGGGGCGGTGGCGCTGTGCATGGGAGGTACGCATTCCTTGAAGGGGATTGGCCGCGAATATGGGTTGGAACGACGCGGAAGGGAACACATCTCACACCGAGGACGGCGCTGCTCACCGAAGAGCGATGGCCGCCACGGCGCATACGACAGATCCCCTATCAAGACTCCCTCGTGTCATACCTGTTCATGTGGGTTCAAGTGGCTTCGTATAAACCGTTTGTAGAGACTTAGTCGTGTGTCATGGAACTCGTGTGACGCGCTTAACAGCTGGCCTGGAACTTGCGTAGTTATTATCCAGGCAAACAGGACGACGGGTGGGCCAGGACCGGCCTTAGTCAGGCTGATCCACGGTGCCATCCGGCGCTCAGAAGGAGACCTGCCATGCTGCCCGCCCACCTTGCCGACCGCCTGCTGAAGCAGCGCCGCGATGCCGACAGCGCGGAATTCGCCCGCCAGCTGCCGCTCTACGCCCCGATGGACGCGGATGACCCGCGCTGGATGACCGAGCCGGACGGGTCGGAGCAGCCCGGCCGCCGCGAGCCAGACTGGGCGACCGACTACTGACCGGCAGTCAGCCTGGCGACGGCCGGTTTGCGGTGATCCGACAAACGACCCTGTCGGTTGTCGGACATCGGCCGCCCGGCCGGCCATAGCCCCGACTCGCGTCCTGCGGTCTGCCGAAGGCCGCTTCGATCCTCTTTCCCCACGTCGTGCCAGCCCTGCCCGTCCCAGGCGAGGGTCCAGCTGCCTGGGCGCCCGCCACGGCAGCGCTCCAGCATGACCGACCAGCGCGGCATTCCCAGCCCCGGCGGGCCTCCGGCCGGGCGTGGTGCCGCATCCCCCTCCTCATCCAGACTGGGGACGGCATCCAATCGCCAGCGGGTCACCGCGGCGCTGAGCCCTTCCGCCCGCTCGCCCACCATCCGCCCGCCCGCCATCCGACGGTTACGCCCGTCCGATGCGCCGGCGCTCGCATCCAGCAGGAAGCCGGTCACCCCCGACGACTCGGCGGCAAGCTGCAGCCGCCGGCTGGCGGTCAAGTCCAGCCCTTCCAACTCGCCCAGCACCGCCGACAGGGTGGAGCAGCGCAGCGCCTCCTCCATCGCCCACAGCGCATCGACCGGCCGAACCGCCCGCACCGCGACCAGCCGGTCGGGCGTCAGCCCGTAGGCCGCCAGTCCCGGGGCGTACAGGTCGCGCCCGCGCAGGATCCACAGCACCGGCCTTTTCGGGGTCGCCAGCCGGGCCAGCAGCGCCACGGCGAATCCGGTGCCCGCCCCCGGGTCTTCCGCCGCCACCGCATGCAGGCAGCCCAGCGGCAGCCCACCGTCGGGCAGATGGCCGTCGACCGAGTCGATGCCGAACGCCAGGGTCCGCCCCCCTTCCCCGCCCGCTCCCTCGATCCGCCGGATGCGTGCGCGCAGGTCGGCCAGCAATCCGGCACGGTCGCGCGGCACCGCATCCGCAGATGGGAGGGAGGACAACGGCACAGGCATGACTCGGCTCCGCTCGACAGGTATATGTTCCTGATATGTTCTATCATGAACGCGCGTCGAGGGGGAGTCTGCGACTCCTGTCTTGTTTTCGGGCCGCCTGTCCTGAAGTCAGCCGTCGCTGGGATCAGTTGGCGATTGGCGCCGCGCCGATCTTGCCGCGCGGGGCGGCCTTGATGGTCGGGCCGGCATTGTCGACGGGCTTCGCCAGGGTGGTGGAGGTGCCGCGGGTGCCGCGCGGCGTGTTGCCCTTCAGGCTCAGCAGATGCAGCCGGACATAGGCAGTGGAGCCGCCGACCTTCACCGCAACCCAGTCGCTGTTGCGCACCCGGCCCAGCGTGGTGACCGCCTGACCCGACCCAAGCGTGGCGATGACGCCCGAGCCGCCCGCCGGCTGGGCATAGGCCGGCGTCGGCTTGTCCACCTGCCACTCCCCATAGATCGGCTCAAGCCCGGTTCCGGTATCGGGCGCGGTCCGCACGGTCGGCGGATTTGGGGTCCGCTGGTACGGCATGCAGCCGGGAACCATCAGCGTGGCCAGGGCCACCATCAAGGGAAGGGTACGCAGACGCCGGATCATCGCTCACCTTGAGATGGAACGGTGCTTTGCAGGAACGGGACGAACGGAAAGGGTAAACGGGTGGGTTGTGGACCTTCGGCGCGACCATACAGGAGGCAGCCCCCTCTTCGCCACCGCAGCGCAGCCGGATTCGCTATGCGCTTTTTGAGGCGCACCTCCGGGTCTTGAAGAATTATCTCAAATCCGATCTTTTCCGGCGCCGTTGCGCGCAGGAGTCCCAGGCCGCCCCGCGTATCTTGACCATCACGACGGCACCTTACGGGGGCATCCGGCCATGATCTCCTCCCTCGGCAGTTCCAACAGCACAGCGACGCTTCAGAAATTCTTCTCCAAGGCGGACGCCAACAGCGACTCGTCGCTGTCCAAGGACGAGTTGCTGGGCGCGCTCGGCGGCACCTCGGCTGCCTCCGACAGCGGCAAGCTGTCGTCCGCCGTCGACGGCCTGATCGGCAGCCTGGACAGCGACAGCAACGGCTCGCTCAACACGACCGAGTTCAGTTCCTTCGCCAGCCAGTTCGACTATGGCAGCGGCAGCGCCCTGCTGGCGGCGCAGGAGCAGGCGAGCGCGATGCAGCAGCAGTTCGCCCAGAACCTCTATTCCAGCCTGGACAGCGACAGCAGCGGCGGCATCAGTGCCGACGAGCTGACGTCCGTCCTGACCTCCGCCGGCCAGTCGAGCACCGATGCCGCGTCGATGTTCAGCAGCCTCGACAACGACGAGGACGGGTCGATTTCCCAGGACGAGTTGAGCAGCGCGCTGAAGCAGGCCGACGCCAACCGCCCGCCGCCCCCGCCCGCCAATGACACAGGAACTTCCGGCGCTTCGGACAGCGGCAGCACGTCCTCGACCGCGTCCTCCAGTTCGGCATCCTCCAGTTCCGCGGCTTCAAGCTCGGCGTCTTCAAGCTCGGCAGCCGGCGGCACGACCGGCTACGACCCGCTGGACACCAACAAGGACGGCTATGTGTCGGAACAGGAACGGATGGCCGCCTATGGCGGCATGCAGCAGCAGACAGGCGGCGTCACGTCCAACCGCCTCAGCGGCGACATGCTGCGGACATTGATGCAGGGCATCAACGAGGTTGCCGCGTAGCCTTGTGGGTTCGGATGCGCGGCACGGGGAAAGGCGGTCGGCGGGTGGCGTCGGCCGCCTTTTCTTTTGCCCGACTTTCTCCGACTGCCGTCAAACCGCCCGGCTGTGCCGTCCGGCGCCCTTGGACAGGTGGGTGTCGAAGCGGGCGGCGACGATGCGCATCAACGGACGGGCGCTCTCCGGCACATGGATGCGCCGGCCGTCCACCACCGCGACGCCGTCGGCGACCAGATCGGCCATGCCCTCCAGTTCCGCGTCGAAGGCGGACTCGGGCAAGCCGTGGGCACGGGCGATGGCGGCGGTGTCGACCGACAGGTCGCACATCAGCCGCATGATCAGGTCGCGCCGCACCTTGTCGTCCTGGGTCAGCGCGATGCCCTTGCCGGTGGGCAGGCGGCCCTCCTCGATGGCGGTGGCGTAATGGTCGAAGGGCACGGCGTTCTGAACGTAGCCCTGCGGCAGCGCGCCGATGGAGGAGGAGCCGAAGCCCAGCAGAGTCTCGGCATCGTCGGTGGTGTAGCCCTGGAAGTTGCGGCCCAGCCGCCCTTCCTCCTGCTGCACCGCCAGCTCGTCGCCGGGACGGGCGAAATGGTCGAGACCGATGGCGCTGTAGCCGGCGGCCGACAGCGTGTCGGCGATGGCGGCGAACTGCTCCCAGCGGCCGAGCGAACCGGCCAGAACCGACTCGTCGATCTTCTTCTGGTGGGTCTTCATCCACGGCACATGGGCGTAGCCGAAGACCGACAGCCGGTCGGGCGCCATCTCCAGCGCGATCTCGGCGGAGCGGGCGACGCTCTCCACCGACTGGTGCGGCAGGCCGTACATCAGGTCCAGGTTGACGCTGGCGATGCCGGAATCCTTCAGCCAGGCCAGCGCCTGCTCGGTGACGGCGCGCGGCTGGACGCGGTTGATCGCCTGCTGCACCGTCTCGTCGAAATCCTGCACGCCCAGCGAGGCGCGGTTGACCCCGGCGCGGCCCATCGCAGACGCCATCTCCGCCGTCAAGGTGCGGGGATCAATCTCCACCGCCAGTTCGGCATCGTCGGCGACGTCGAAGCGTTTGAGCAGCAGCGCGATCATCGCCTCGAAATCGTCGGGCGCCATCATGGTCGGGGTGCCGCCACCGAAATGGATGTGGCGCACCGCCAGACGGCCGGGAATGCGGTCGGCCACCATGGCGATCTCGCGCCGCATATGGTCGAGATACTCCGCGATCGGCTCGTAGCGGGCGACGATCTTGGTGTGGCAGCCGCAGTACCAGCACATCTTCTGGCAGAAGGGGACATGCAGGTAGAGCGATCCCGAGCGGGACGGCTCGATCGCCTCCAGCCAGCCACCGTAGACGTCGCCGTTCACCTCTGGCGTGAAGTGCGGCGCGGTCGGGTAGCTGGTGTAACGCGGCACCCGCAGCCCGTCATACTTGGCGAGCAGCGCGGCGTCGACACCGTGGGCGACACCATGGGAATGGGACGGGTTGGCGGGGGCCGGCGAAACGGCCAGGGCGGTGATGGCGTTCATGAGCGACAGAGTGCCGCAGCCACCCCACCCCTGCCTTGATCCACGTCAAGATCGGAAAGAGCCGCCTTTTTGGCGGCTGCCGCTTCAGCGCTTCGCGGCGGCGGCGGCCAGACGCCGTTCCAGATGCTCGTGCAGCAGGTTCAGGTTCATCCGGTTGGCCTTGAAGGCGATGTCGAACACGGTGCCCAGCACCGGGACCGACCCGCCCGCCCAATCCAGCAGCACGTTAAAGACCATGCGGGCCACCAGCGTCTTCGGCAGGTCGAAGCGGGCGGCCTCCATGATGATGTAGGCGGAAACGAACGCCGTCACCGTGTCGCCGGCCACCGGAACCACGCTGGCGATGCCGTCCAGCCCGATGGGGATGCGGGTGAAGGGAATGCGCCAGCGGGTGTCCATCAGCCGGGTCAGGCGGCGGAGCCGCTCCAGCCGCTGGAAATCGATGGAGACCGAACCGCCTGTAGCGCCCGGCGGCGGCGCTTCGGCAACGGCGTGCCGGCGTGTGCGGATGGCGTCGATCATCGCATGTCCCCCCGATCAGGCGGTCCCGCGCCCGCAGCGCGACTCCCCGCAAGGGAAGAACCCACCGATCCCCCCGGCGGTTCCACCCTCCGGGCACAAAGTTCGCGCACCCAGCAGACACCAGCCGGCCTGCCGCCTGCGGCGCTCCCATAAGCCATCCCATGGGAGAGCCGTCCGGCGGATCTCAGCTTGCCCGGGCCACCTCCCGCGCCCGCGCACTGCCGGCGGCATGGAGCAGCGCATAGCCGGCCAGCGCCGAGGCGAGCGAGCCGGTCAGCACGCCCAGCCGCACCGCCACCGCATGATGCGGATCGGCGAAGGCCAGCGTCCCGATGAACAGGCTCATGGTGAAGCCGATGCCGGTCAGCACGGCGACGCCGTAAATCTGGCCCCAGCTGGCGCGTGCCGGCCGCTCGACCACGCCGGTCCGCACGGCGACCCACACGGCCAGGAAGACGCCCGCCTGCTTGCCCAGGAACAGGCCGAGCGCGATGCCCAGCGGCACCGGCTCCAGCAGGCTGGCAGGGGTGATGCCGTCGAGCGGCACGCCGGCATTGGCGAGCGCGAAGACCGGCATGATCAGGAAGGCCACCCACGGGTGCAGCGCATGCTCCAGGCGATAAAGCGGCGCGTCCGGCGCCCGCTTGCCGGCGCGGTCGTTGACCCGCAGGGGAATGGCGAAGGCCAGCACCACACCGGCCAGCGTCGCGTGGATGCCCGATTTCAGCACGCACACCCACAGGATCAGTCCCAGCACCAGATAGGGCGTCAGCGACCGCACCCCCGCCCGGTTCAGCAGCCACAGACCGACCGCCGATGCCGCCGCCAGACCCAGTGCCAGCGGCACCAGACCGTGGCTGTAGAAGATGGCGATGATCATGATGGCGCCCAGATCGTCCATGATCGCCAGCGCCAGCAGGAAGACGCGCAGGCTGCTGGGGACCCGGTTGCCCAACAGGGCCAGCACGCCGAGCGCGAAGGCGATGTCGGTGGCTGCCGGGATCGCCCAGCCCTGCAGGGCACCCGGTTCGGCCTGGGCGAACAGGCAATAGACCAGCGCCGGCACCGCCATGCCGCCCAAAGCCGCGATGCCGGGCAGCATCGCCTTGGCCGGGCTGGACAGTTCGCCCTCCAGCACCTCGCGCTTGATCTCCAGCCCGACCAGCAGGAAGAAGATCGCCATCAGTCCGTCGTTGATCCACAGGATCAGCGGCTTGTCCAACCCGACGCCGCCGGCCGTCACCGCCACCTTCATCGCCAGGATCGCATCGTAGAGCGGGGCCGCCGGCGAGTTCGCCCAGATCAGGGCAAGCAACGCCGCAATCATCAGGACCACGCCGCTGGCGCTTTCGGTTTTCAGGAAGGTGGCGAGGCGTCTCAGCGTCATCGCGTCTCGTCTTTCCGCACAGCTGGCCGAAAGGAATAAATGGCACCGCCAGGCTTCCGTTGGAAGACGCGACTGTCGAAAAATCCCTGCCTGGACGAGCGTCAGAGCATCGCGGCGAATTGACGCGCCTGTGTATCTAAGCTGCTGTCATGTTTCCCAATTTCGGCCCCGAATACTTGAGGTTATCCGGGCTTATGTCTTTTGATCGCTGGCGATGCCTGGGGACAGCCGACACAATTTATCCAACAGCATCACGCAGAGCCGTAAGCCGGTCATCCGTTGGACGATCAGCCGCAAGGCTCTGGGCAAGGCCGGAAAACGGCCGCCCGTTCCGGAGGAAACGACCATGACCACGCTTTACTGCGCCTGCTGCGGCAGGCCCTTCGTCCGCACGTCCGCCCGCGGCCCGGCCCCCTTCTACTGCTCCCAGGATTGCCGGCTTCAGATGGCGGTCCGCCGGCGCGCCTGGAGCGAGCGGACCGACAGCATCACGGCCACCCGACGGACCGTCGAGCGGCACGAGGTGGAGCACGCCGACCCGGCCCCTTTCGGCCGCATCCCCGGCACGGCGGCGGGACAGCGGACCGCAGCCTTCTGGAGATGAAACGCACGGTCGCGGGATCGGCGGCAAAAGGGCGGTAAGACGCTCGCAAAACACCGGCAAGCCGGGAGAGCAGGCAGGCGGGAAAATGGAACTGGCCCCTTGCAGCGGGCCGAAGCCGACCTCATGTGGTCGCGGTCACGCTGGCGCCCCGCGGTGCCGGCGTGAAACCTTTCGGTTGCACCCATCTGGCCACCGCCACCCGATTGCCGCCATCTGACTGCCGGAGCCCCGCCCCTACATGCTCGACCTGCTCTCCGACCCGAATGTCTGGGCCAGCCTTCTGACGTTGACCGCGTTGGAGATCGTGCTGGGCATCGACAACATCATCTTCATCTCGATCATGGCGTCGAAGCTGCCGCCCGAACGGCAGCACAGCGCGCGGCGCGTCGGCCTGGCGCTGGCGCTGCTGACCCGCCTGGCGCTGCTGGCCTCCATCGCCTGGGTGGCGCAGCTGACCCAGCCGCTGTTCACCGTCGCCGGCTGGGATGTGTCCGGCCGTGACGTGATCCTGATCCTCGGCGGCCTGTTCCTGCTGGCCAAGGGCACGCTGGAAATCCATCACACCGTCGAAGGCCATGAGGAGGGCGGATCGGCGCCCAAGCACGCCACCTTCACCTCGGTGGTCATCCAGATCATGTTCCTGGACATCGTCTTCTCGCTCGACAGCGTCATCACCGCGGTTGGCATGTCCGATCATCTGCCGGTGATGGTCGCCGCCGTCGTCATCGCCATGGCGGTGATGCTGTTCGCTTCCGGCCCGGTCGGCGATTTCGTCAACCGTCACGTCACGGTGAAGATGCTGGCGCTGTCCTTCCTGCTGCTGGTGGGCGTGGCGCTGGTGGCGGACGGCTTCGGCTTCCACATCCCCAAGGGCTACCTGTACTTCGCCATCGCCTTCTCCACCCTGGTGGAGGCGCTGAACCTGCTGGCCCGGCGCAAGCACAACGCGGCGCACTGACCGAAAGGAAGGGGACGCCGTCCGCGACGCCCCCTTCCCCCGTCACGCCTCGGCGCGTTCGGCCATCAGATGCTCGTAGGCGACCTTGAACAGGTCGCGGATCGACACGATGCCGACCGCGCGCTTGCCCTGGGTGATGGGCAGGTGGCGGTAATGCTTGTCATGCATCAGCTTCAGCGCGTCGACCGCGTCGGCGTCGGGCGGCAGGCTGTCGGGGTTGCGGGTCATCACCGCACCGACCTCCACTGACGACGGGTCGAGGTCCTTGGACAGCACCTTGTTGTTCAGGTCGCGCTCGGTGACGATGCCAATCAGGGCGCCGTGGTCCACCACCAGAACCGCGCCGATGTTCTTGTCGGCCATCATCTTCGACACCGTGGCGACGGAGGTATCCTCCGGCACCAGGATCAGTTCCTGCGACTTCACGACGTCTGGAACCAGCTTGCGTTTCATCGACTCCCCCGGATCTGGTTGTTGTGGACCAGACTGTAGCCAAAGCAAACGATCGGGGAGAACAACGGCGTCGCAGCAAATCCTGCGCCGATTGTCGCAGGCAGATCTTTCGAATACTTACGAAGCTTTTCCCCTCATGACGCTTTGGGCGAGGCGAATGCCGACCCAGCCGACGACTGCCGTCCGGCGATCGCCATGCCCAGCGCCAGCAGCAGCGCGCCCAGCACCACCACGGCAGCGGCCCCCAGCAGCACGGCATTGAAGCTGCCGGTGCGGGTCACCACCAGCCCGGCCGGCAGCGGCCCGATGATCTGCCCCAGCCCATAGGCGGCGGTCAGCGCCCCGACCACCCGGGCCGAGGCGCCGGCTGACAGCTGCCGTCCCAGCGCGAAAGCCTGGGAGACGATGCCGACGAAGGTGCCGCCGAACAGCAGCGCCGAAATGACCGCCACCGTCGGCGATCCCGTCATCGGCAGCAGGATGGCGACGGCCTGTGTCAGGTGCGCCAGGATCAGCGACCACCAGCTGTTCGACCGGCGGGCGACCGCGGCCCAGAACACCCCGGCGCCCATCGCCCCCAGCCCGGCCACCATCCAGGCGGCCTCGCCCACCGCGGCGGTGCCGGGATCGGTCTTCAGGATCGACACCAGGAAGGTGGCCGACACGATGTAGCCGCCGCCTTCCAGGAAATAGGCGAGCGTCAGCAGCAGGAGCGGCGCCGACAGTCCTCCCCGCCGTGCCCTACCGGCATCTCCCGCCGTTCCGGCCGTGGCGGTATGCCGCTGCGGCGGCGGGTCGCGCACCCAAAGGCCGGGCATCAGCCCAAGCACCGCGCAGATCGTCCCCAGGGCCAGCCAGTCGCCGGCCCAGCCCAGCCGCTCGCCGAACAGCGCGACGAACAGCCCCGACGATGCAATGCCCAGCCCCACCCCGGTGTAGAGCCAGCCGGCGAAGCGTTCGCCGCCCCGCCGCGTCAGCGTGTCCAGCACCATGGCGATGCCCAGGATGAAGATGCCGGCGCTCGACACCCCCGACAGGAAGCGCAGGACCAGCCAGACCGGCATCGCCTGCCCGGCATCGCCCAGCTCCAGCCCCATCGCCGCAGTGGTGGCGACGCTGACCAGCAGCGACAGCCGGTACATCGCCGTCCGCGTGGCACCGTGCGGCACCAGCCCGGCGCCCAGCGCGCCGATGAAATAGCCCAGATAGTTCAGAGAGGCGAGCAGCCCCACCCCGTCGGCCCGCAGCCCGGTGGCCTCCTGCATCGCCGGCAGGATCGGGGTGAAGGCGAACCGCGCGACACCCATTGCGATGGCAAGCCCGATCAGGCCGCCAACCAGCACCCGCACCATGATCCACGCCCTCTCGTTTTTTAGGCCGACTCCTTTGACCGGGAACTGTTCGACAGAACGAACCGTCCGGCGGGCCGATTGATTTGGCTTCCATCATGGCCGCGGCCCCGCCCTCATTTCCAATGAATTGTTCTGATGATAAGCTCCACTTTCAGTGATGGGTGCCATGCACAGGAAGTGGAAGGAGGCCTCGCGATGGATCTGGCCGGTTTGCGGGTGGTGAAGGCGGTCGCCGACACCGGAAGCGTCAGTCGGGCGGCGGAGGCGCTGAACTGCGTGCAGTCCAACGTCACCGCGCGGATCAAGCGGCTTGAGGAGGATTTGGGCGTCGACCTGTTCCTCCGCCTCAGCCGCGGGATGGAGCCGACGCCGGCCGGGCGGGTGCTCAGCGGTTATGCCGACCGGGTGCTGCGGCTGGTCGCCCAGGCCCGCGACGCGGTGGCGGAAGCGGCCGGGCGCGGCGGCCGGCTGGCGGTGGGCAGCATGGAATCGACCGCCGCGGTGCGCCTGCCGCCGGTCCTGGCCCGTTTCCACCGCGACCATCCCGACGTGGATCTGACCATCACCCCCGGCCCGACCGAGACTCTGCTGGCGGACGTGCTGGCCGGACGGCTGGACGGCGCCTTCGTCGGCGGCGAGGTCGCCCACCCCGACCTGATCGCCCGGCGCATCTTCGACGAGGAGCTGGTGCTGGCCGAGCCGGCCGCCGGGCTGACCACCGAGTCCGCGCGCCGCACCCTGATCGCCTTCGGCCGGGCCTGCGCCTATCGCGGCCGGGCGGAGATGGCGATGCGCGAGGCCGGGCGCGTGCCCTTCCGGGTCATGGAGTTCGGGGCACTGGACGCCATCCTGGGCTGCGTCGGCGCCGGCATGGGGGTGACGGTCATCCCGCGCGCCGTCGTCGAGCGCAATCCCTGGCGCGACCTGCTGGCGGCCCGGCCGCTGCCCGACGCGCTGGCCCGCATGCCGACCCAGTTCGTGCGGCGTGCCGACGCCATCGAAACCGCCAGCCTGCGCGCCTTCATGGAGGCGTTCTCGCAAGCCCCCGGCCCGGCCATCGCTGCGAATGGCGCAATGCAGGGTGCGACAGCGTCGCCCACATCACGCGCAGGGTTGAACGGCTCGTCTGCGGCGTGCTAGGCAGGCGCGGGTTGGCCATCCGGCCCTGTGCCATGCGCGTGCCCTATTCCTGGGAAACAGCCCCTATCGGCCCCGATGGGCGATAGCGGGACCACGGACGCGCGGCTGGCACCGCGGGCCGGAACAGCGGAGAAGAGATCATGCCCTACGTCGTCACCGACGGCTGCATCAAGTGCAAGTACACCGACTGCGTCGAAGTCTGCCCCGTGGATTGCTTCTACGAGGGTGAGAACATGCTGGTCATCCACCCGGACGAGTGCATCGACTGCGGCGTGTGCGAGCCGGAATGCCCGGCCGAGGCGATCGTCCCCGACACCGACGACCGCGCGACCAAGTGGCTGGAGATGAACCGCGACTATTCCGGCCAGTGGCCGAACATCACCCGCAAGAAGGACGCGCCGGCCGACGCCGACGAGTTCAAGGGTGTGGACGGCAAGTTCGAGAAGTATTTCTCCCCGAAGGCGGGCTGAGACAGAGTTACGATGCGGCCCGGCCCCCGATCCGAGTAGGATTTTTCGAGTCGGGCCACATCAACCGATTGCACCCATCGATGTTGCTATGCAAAATCGACGGGGCGGCCATGGCCGGGCGATGGACGATTCCGCCCGATGGATTGCGCGTTCCCTTTGTAACTCGGGCGTAACATCGCTATAATGCGCGCCCGGAGCCGGCCTTCGCGCCATTGCCGGTTTTCCCATCGTTCCAGGACCTGTGGCTTTTGTGATCGTCGTGGATGGGTCCCATCCCCACGGCGCCATAATCGTCCGGGGTCCTTTTTCGTCCCTTCCACCGGGGCGGCAAAATGGCGTGATCGCGAGAAGTGAGAGCCAATCCACATGTCGAACAAGCTTGACTTCGAAGCCGGTGACTTCGTCGTTTATCCGGCTCATGGCGTCGGTCGGGTCGAAGGGATCGAGACCCACAGCATTGCCGGACTCGAGGTTCAACTCTACGCGATCACGTTCGAGAAAGAGCGCATGACGCTCAAGGTTCCGGTTACCAAGGCCCGCAACGCCGGCCTGCGCCGCCTGTCCTCCAAGGACCGGATCAAGGTCGCGCTGGAGACTCTGCAGGGCCGTTCGCGCGTCCGCCGCACCATGTGGAGCCGCCGCGCCCAGGAGTATGAGGCCAAAATCAACTCCGGCGATCCGGTGTCCATCGCCGAGGTGGTGCGCGACCTGTACCGCGGTGCCGACCAGTCCGACCAGTCCTACAGCGAGCGCCAGATCTATCAGGCCGCCCTGGAGCGTCTGGCCCGCGAGCTGGCCGCCGTCGAGAAGATCGACGAGACCAAGGCGACGGAGCGTCTGGAATCGGTGCTGTCCAAGGCCGCCTGATTCCAGGTCCCGGTTTCCGGGCACCTCATATACGTCCGTGACACGAACGGGCGCGCGGCTGTTACGTCACGCCGCGCGCCCGTCTCGTTTTTCGCCTTTGTTTCCACGGCATGACACGCCTAAACTCCGGCCGCCTTCCGGCGGACAGCGTCGGAACGACTTCGCGAACGACGCCGAAGGGAATCGAGTTTGGGTCTGCCGCCGCGCCTTGGTCTTCCCAACCGCCGGACCAACCGACCTGCCGGCCCCAGCGCCGGCACCCTTGTCGGTGCCCTTGAGGACGACAGCCGTTTCGCGTCGCTCGGCCGGCCGCGCCGGGTCTGGGCCATCGGCGCCATCCACGCACAGCCGGACCGGCTGGACCTGATCCATCAGGCCATCGGCCAGCGCTTCCGCCCCGGCGACCGGCTGGTCTATCTCGGCAACATGATCGGCTTCGGCGAGCAGGTGGTGGAAACCATCGACCGGCTGCTGGCCTTCCGCATCGCCCTGCTGGCGATGCCGGGCATGATCGCGTCCGACATCGTCTACCTGCGCGGCCAGCAGGAGGAGATGTGGCAGAAGTTGCTGCAACTCCATTTCGCTCCCGACCCGCGCACCGTGCTGGACTGGATGCTGCGCCAGGGCGTTGCACCGACCCTGGCGGCCTATGGCGGTCATCTCGATGCCGGCAAGGCGGCGGCACGCGGCGGGGCGGTGATGCTGGGCCGCTGGACGCGCGAACTCCGGCAGGCGATGGCCGCGAGGCCCGGTCATGAGCAGCTGTTCAACGCGCTGCGCCGCGCCGCCTACACCGGCGGCCCGGCATCGCAGGGCGGGGCCGCGGATGACGGCTCCTCCGACGGGCTTCCGGAGGACGCTGGGGACGGCGAGGGCTGGACCGGCAGCAGCCGCAGCGGCGGAAGCCTGCTGTTGGTCAATTCCGGCATCGATCCCCGCCGCCCGTTGACCGGCCAGGGCGACGCCTTCTGGTGGGGCAGCGCCGGTTTCGCCCGGCTGGAGCAGCCCTATGGCGGTTTCAGCCGTCTGGTGCGCGGCTACGACCCCAACTGGATGCCGGAAAGCCCCGGCGTCGGTGTCGGACCGGCGACGGTGACGCTCGACGGCGGCTGCGGCCGCGGTGGCTACCTCGTCTGCGCCTGCCTTGATTCTTTCGGCGAGATGCTGGACCTTTTCCAGGCCTGACCCAACCTCAGGTTCTGCCGGACCGCTCCGTCTGACTGTAACTTCGCGCAATAACAGTGAAGAGTTTCCGCTCTCCGCCCCTCGCCGGCCACCCATGAACGGGTCGCCGGAAAAATTCCTTTGTCTCTCCGGTGATCCGCTCCCCCTACACCTGCGTATGATTCCGCAACAGGGCGCGCTCATGCTTGTTGTCTTAACCCGACGGCATCGACCGACGGCAGGCGGCAAAGCGGCGAAGACCCGATAGTACGGGGATATGCGAAGGAACACGATGCCGCCCAGACGGGAAGGAAGGGACGGATGGCATACATCGACGATCCGGAGACTCAGCGTGCAAATCTGAGCTTCATCAAGGCATCCATGCGCGAGCCGTTGCTGTCGCGCGACCACGAATTCGACCTCGCCCGAAAATGGCGCGAGGGCAACGACGAGCGCGCCCTGCATCAGCTGGTCCGGGCATACACCCGTCTGGTGGTGGCCACCGCATCGCGTTTCCGCAACTACGGCTTGCCGATGGGCGATCTCGTCCAGGAGGGCAATGTCGGCCTGATGCAGGCGGCCAGCCGCTTCGAACCCGACCGCGAGGTGCGTTTCTCCACCTACGCCGCCTGGTGGATCCGCTCGGCCATGCAGGACTACATCCTGCGCAACTGGTCGATCGTGCGGACCGGCACCACCGCCGCGCAGAAATCCCTGTTCTTCAACCTGCGCCGTCTGCGCGCCAAGATCGACAGCGCCACCCAGAACGGCAGCGGCGCCCCCCTGACCAGGGAAGGCCGCGAGTGGATCGCCGGCGAACTGAAGGTCGAGGTGTCCGAGGTCGAGGCGATGGAGATGCGCCTGTCCGGTTCCGACCAGTCACTGAACACGCCGGTGGCCGACGGCTCCGACGACGACTGGCAGGATTTCCTGGCCGACCAGCGCCCCTCGCCCGAGGACGTGGTGATCGGCATGCGCGACGCCAGCACGCGGTCGCAATGGCTGGCGGAGGCGCTGGGCGAACTGAGCCCACGCGAACGCACAATCATCCGCGAACGCCGCCTGCGCGAGGAAGGCGCCACGCTGGAGGAACTCGGCCGCGAGCTGGGCGTCAGCAAGGAACGCGTGCGTCAGTTGGAGCACCGGGCACTGCTGAAACTGCGGCAGTCGATGCTGAAGCGGGTCGAGGATTCCGACGACCTGCTGGCGGAGGCGTGAGAAAGAGCCCTCCCCCCTGAAGGGAGAGGGCTCGTTTCACATCATCAATGCCGGAAGTGCCGCATTCCGGTCATCACCATCGCCAGCCCCTTCTCGTCCGCGGCGGCGATCACGTCGTTGTCGCGGATCGAACCGCCCGGCTGGATCACCGCCGTCACCCCCGCCTCCGCCGCGGCCAGCAGGCCGTCGGCGAAGGGGAAGAAGGCATCCGACGCAACCACCGAGCCCTTGGTCAGCGGCTCCGACAGGCCGGCGGCCTTGGCGGCTTCACCCGACTTGATGGCGGCGATACGGGCCGAATCGACACGGCTCATCTGGCCGGCGCCGACGCCCACAGTGGCGCCGTTCTTGGCATAGACGATGGCGTTCGACTTGACGTGCTTGGCGACGCGGAAGGCGAACAGCAGGTCGGCCAGTTCCTGTTCGGTCGGCGCGCGCTTGGTGACGACCTTCAGCTCGGCCGGATCGATGCGGCCGCTGTCGCGGTTCTGCAGCAGGAAGCCGCCGGACAGCTGCTTGATCATCATGCCGGGCTCGGCCGGGTTCGGCACGTCCTTGGTCAGCAGCACGCGCAGGTTCTTCTTGGTCGCCAGCAGCGCGCGGGCGGCCTCGTCGGCGTCGGGGGCGATCACCACCTCGGCGAACAGCTTGGAGATCTCCTCGGCCGTCTCGGCGTCCAGGCTGCGGTTGACGGCGATGATGCCGCCGAAGGCGCTGACCGGATCGCACAGCAGGGCCGACTTGTAGGCCTCCAGCAGGTTCGACCCTTGCGCCACGCCGCAGGGGTTGGCGTGCTTGATGATGGCGACGGCCGGCTGCTCGAACTCCGCCACCAGCTCGAAAGCGGCGTCGGTGTCGTTCAGGTTGTTGTAGGACAGCTCCTTGCCCTGCAGCTGCACGGCGGTAGAAACACCCGGACGCTTCTCACCGGTGACGTAGAAGGCCGCCTGCTGGTGCGGGTTCTCGCCATAGCGCAGGGTCTGCGCCAGCGAGCCCGACAGGGTGGTGCGCGGCGGGAAGGTCTCGCCCAGCTGGCCGGCCAGCCAGGTGGAAATGGCGGCATCGTAGGCGGCGGTGCGGGCATAGGCGCGCTGGGCCAGCTTGCGGCGCAGGGCCAGCGTGACGCAACCGTCATGGGTCGCCAGCTCGTCCATCACCGCCTCGTAGTCGGACGGCTCGGTGACGATGGCGACGAAATCGTGGTTCTTGGCGGCGGCGCGGATCATCGCCGGCCCGCCGATGTCGATGTTCTCGACACAGTCGTCGTAAGCCGCACCCTTGGCGACCGTCGCCTCGAACGGGTAGAGGTTGACCACCACCAGATCGATGCCGGGGATGTCGTGCTGCGCCATCGCGTCGGCGTGGATGTCGCGGCGGGCCAGGATGCCGCCATGGACGCGCGGGTGCAGGGTCTTGACGCGACCGTCCATGATTTCCGGGAAGCCGGTGTGGTCGGAGACCTCCTTGACCGGCACGCCGGCCTCGGCCAGACGCTGGGCCGAACCGCCGGTCGACAGGATCTCGACGCCGCGGGCGGCGAGCGCCTTGCCCAGCTCCACCAGACCGGCCTTGTCGGACACGGAAATCAGGGCGCGGGCGATGCGGACCTTGTCGGGAGCGGGGGCATGGTTGGCTTTTGGCGGGCTCATGGCGTCATCCTGATCGCTGCGGGAATTGCATAAGGCCGCAGGCAACCGGGGAGACCCGGACAAGCACGGAAGAAGAAAAGCACGGGCGACCACGGAAATGTCGCTCAGCTGCGCTTATCCGCGTCCGCCCGGCCGATGCCGGCCCGGACGGACATGGATAAGCACGGCGTGAAGAGTCCCGTGGTCGTCCGTGCCCCAAAATCCCGTGTTCATCCGTGTTTCCACGCCTCTCCCGAAGGGAATAAGCCCGGCCACCGCGGATGGGCGCGATTTACGCCGCCTTGCGCTCGCGGCGCAAGGCCCATTTCACCGTCAACCCTTCGGGTCCGCATTGTCCCTGCATCATGATCTGCCGGGTGCGGCGGGGCTCCTCCCCGCTGCCGAGATAGACGCTCTCCGCCACCTCCAGCACGGCGCCGGTCACCCGCATGCGCCAGGCATTGCCGCTGGGAAGGCGCAGCAGCACCTGATCGTTGCCGCCATTGCCCTGTGCCTGAACCGGAACGACCTGGACATTGGGGTGCAGGTGGAAGCGGATGGCGTAGGGCTGCGGCTGCGGGGTGGCGCCGATCACCGGTTCCAGCGTGTCCTCGCCGCGCAGATCCTCGCCATTGTCGGCCAGATAGACACGGCGGCGGTGCAGCAGGCCGAAGCCCTTGCTGTAGCCGTTGTGGGTGGCCACCACCAGCATGGCCCCGTCCGATTCCTGGCGTTCGCAGCTGACATGCGTCGGCCGGCGACCGAGCCCGCCCTTCTCCAGCACCTCCGACGAATTGGTGTCGGCGACCGCCATGGTCGAGTGGGCGGAGGTGCCGGCCAGCGCCGCGCGCCAGGGGCCGCGCTGGGACGGGTGGCTGCCGCAATTGACGATCAGCCGCTCCTTGTTGACGGAAACCTCCATCGACAGGGTGCCGGCATGGGCGGTGCGGTCCAGCCCGGCCGGCGGCGGCGCGCCGGTGTCGAGCAGCACCAGCGTGCGCCCGGCGAGCAGACGCTCGAAGCCGGTGTGCGGCGCGCTTTTCAACGGACGACCGCGGGCATCGGCTTGGGCCAGCACCGTGTCGATCAGCGCCGGCTCCTCCTCCCGCCCACCGTTGAACAGGGCGAGGCTGCCATCCACATGGCGGAAGAAGCGCAGGGCCGGCGTCATGCGGTCGATGGCATGCTGGAGGGTTTCCGGCACCTCCTCCTTCGCGACGCGCAGGACGGCGCGCATATCGATCAGGTCGCGCAGCACCCGCATCTGGATCGACGGGTTGCGCTCCACATG
The DNA here is from genome assembly GCF_049472615.1 of Azospirillum sp. 11R-A. Classification (NCBI taxonomy): domain Bacteria; kingdom Pseudomonadati; phylum Pseudomonadota; class Alphaproteobacteria; order Rhodospirillales; family Azospirillaceae; genus Azospirillum; species Azospirillum sp. 11R-A. The sequence continues at coordinate 751,219 of NZ_JBCEBL010000001.1, forward strand.
GCCGCCGTCGGGCAGGATCTGGCGCGGCAGTTCCTTGTCGAGCAGGCGCAACGCTTCCCGCGCCGCCTTGTCCTGGTCGGGCAGGCAATAGCCGCCGTAGAGCAGGCCCTTGATCGCGCCGATCAGCCGCTCGCCGTCCAGCTTGGCCGGCGCCACCCGCAGCAGGTGGCGAAGCTGGCGGGCCATGCTCTCGAACACCCGGGCGCGGAACTCATCGTCGGCGGACGCGCAGTAGAAATCATGCAGACCGATCCAACTGGACAGCCGCATGCCCAGCACGTCGGGCGCCCAGCTCTGCGAATGCCAGCCACCATTCTGGTCCAGCCAGGACCATACCAGCACCCGCGCCCGGCGCCGCGCGGTGTCGCCGCCGACCGCGCGCAGGTCGCGCAGCCATTCGAAACCGTGGGCGGCGCGCAGCCAGCCGGGGCTGACGCCCTGGGGCCGCCAGTTGGGCACGCCGTTGGGGTCGACCATGACCGGCTGGCCGGCAAAGCTCATCCGGCCGGCCAGCATGGCGTTGCCGTTGTCGGTATCGCCCGGCCAGGGATCGGGCGGGATCACCGCCAGCGCGCCCGGCGCCTTGCCGCCCAGCATCAGGCCGTAGAGGGGGTTCCCATAGGCAAGGCGCGCCATGCCGCTGCGAAACCGTCCGTTCCCGTCGCCCATCTGCGCCGACTCCTTCAGGACCGCAAGCGGCGTCGGCAGCCGGCGGAGGGTGATGATGCGGTGCGGGAGAACGCGGACGGAAGCATGGCTCGTGTCGTATCAATTCGCCGCCCGCACCGCAAGACAGGGCTGGGATTTATCCCGCGGTGCGGACCGCAAAAGGCTTCACCCCTGGCGCCGGCGCAGGCGTGCCACGAAGAAGCCGTCGATCCCGCCGAGATCGGCCAGCATGCCCGGCAGGCTGCGGACCTCCCCCGCCTCGTTGATCGGCTCCGACAGGCCGCCGAGTTCATCGGCGGTCACAGGCCAACGCTCCACCCGCTTGTCCTGTTCCAGCAGGCGGGCGACCTGCACCTCCCCCTCTTCCGGCTGTATGGAGCAGGTGCAGTAGATCAGCGTGCCGCCGGGCTTCACCAGCTCGACCGAGCGGGCGAGCAGCCGCGACTGGGCACGGGCCAGCTTGGCGATGTCGTCGGGCGTCTTGACCCGCAGGATGTCGGGATGGCGCCGGATCGCACCCGTAGCCGAGCAGGGCGCGTCGAGCAGCACGGCGTCAGCCGGCTCCTCCGGCTCCCAGGTGGTGGCGTCGGCGGCCAGCACATCGGCCTCAAGGCGCAGGCGCTTCAAGTTCTCCGTCACCCGTTCCAGCCGGCGGGCCGAGCGGTCGATGGCGGTGACCTGCGCGCCCCGCACCACCAGCTGCGCCGTCTTGCCGCCGGGGGCGGCACACAGGTCGAACACCCGCTTGCCCGCCAGATCGCCGAACAGCTTGGCCGGCAGCGAGGCGGCGAGATCCTGGATCCACCATTCCCCGTCCTCGAAGCCCGGAAGCTCGGTCACCGACCCGCCGGTCGGACGGCGCAGCGATCCGGTCGGCAGCAGGGTGGCACCCAACCGCTCCGCCCAGCCGGCGGGGTCGGACTTCACCGTGATGTCGAGCGGCGCCTCGTGCAGGTGCGCCTCGACGATGCCGCGGGTGCGGGCGGTGCCGTAGGCGGAGCGCCAGGACAGCCACAGCCAGTCCGGCGTGTTCAGCCGCCCGGCATCCTGCCGCGCCGCCATCTCCGCCCCCTCGCGCCCGATGCGGCGCAGCACGGCGTTGATCAGCCCCTTGTAGGGAGCGGCGTTGCGCGCTGCCGCCAGCTCCACCGCGGTGTCGACAGCGGCGTGGGCGGGGGTGTTCAGGAACACCAGCTGCGCCGTGCCCAGCCGCAGCATGTCGTGGATGGCCGCCTTGGGCAGGCCCGGCTTGGCGAGGCTGGCCTGGATCATCTCGTCGATCTGGCCCAGCCGGCGCAGGACGGTGGCGACCAGCAGGCGGACGAAGCCGCGGTCGCGCGGCTGCAACGCCGCCAGTTCGGGATGCGCGTCGAACGCGTCGTCGAAGGGGACGGACTTGCGCAGCACGTCGCGCAGCAAGTCGAGCGCAACGCCGCGGGCGGCGAGGGAAGTGTCGGTCATGTGTATGGATCTAGCGCGCCGGACGGCCAGTGTCGATACGGGATACCCAGCGATTTCAAAAGCCCGTTGCCGGGCCGCGGAAGCCGGAAAAGCGAAGGGCCGGTGCGTTGCCGCCCGGCCCTTTGATCTTCGCTTTCACCGGAGAACTGGAGCGGGCGAAGGGATTCGAACCCTCGACCCCAACCTTGGCAAGGTTGTGCTCTACCCCTGAGCTACGCCCGCGCTCCCGTCGTCCGGGAGCCGCTTTCTACGGAAACACGGCCTCCGCCGCAAGAGGAAAATTCACCCTCCCCTCACTTTTTTCGCGACCTCCCCTTCCACCCTTGCGGCCCACCCGTTCCGCTCCGCGGCACCGGGCAGCTTGCGTCCCGGCAGCAGGGCGCTATGGTACGCGGCCATACGGCAACGGATGGAGACTGCGGCATGGCCGGCACCATCACCCTGACCCGCGATGGAGTCGTCGCGACCCTGACCCTGTCCAACCCGGACAAGCTGAACGCCTTCGACAAGCCGATGTGGCACGCCCTGATCGGGCACCTGAGCGCGCTGGAAGCCGACGAGGGTGTCCGCGTCGTCGTCATGCGCGGCGGTCCCGGCACCAACGGCGCCCGCACCTTCTCCCCCGGCGCCGACATCTCGGAGTTCGAGAGCGAGCGCAACAGCCCGGAACAGGGCGCCAGCTACGGCGACCTGATGGACGAGGGGCTGGATGGCCTGCGTGCCTTGCGCCATCCGGTTCTGGCCGCCATCGACGGCCCCTGCTGCGGCATCGGCCTTGCGGTGGCGCTGGCGTGCGACCTCCGGGTCTGTTCTGAGAGCAGCCGCTTCGGCGTGCCGGTCAGCCGGCTCGGCATCTCCATGGGGCCGACGGAGCTGAAGCTGGTGGCCGACGTCGCCGGCGGTCCGGCGGCGCTGGAAATCCTGCTGGAGGGCCGCGTCTTCGGTGCGGCGGAGGCCAAGGACAAGAACCTCGTCCACCGCATCGCTGCGGATGAAGGCTTCGAGGCGGAGATCGCCGCCACAATCCAGCGCATCGCCGCCGGCGCGCCGCTGGCCGCGACCCTGCACAAGCGCTATGTCCGCCGCCTCTCCGATCCGGCGCCGCTGACCGAGGCGGAGATCGCCGAATGCTACCGCTGCTTCGGCACCGGGGATTTCCGAGAAGGCTACAGGGCTTTCCTGGAAAAGCGGAAGCCGGTGTTCACCGGGCGGTGACGTGGTAAGGCTGGCGGCCTGTTCAGGACGAGCCAATGAGGAGCCTTACCGCGATGACGATCCGTCCAACCGTCCGCCCCCTGCCACAGAAGACCATCGGCGTGCTCGGCGGTATGAGCAATCAGGCCACCGGTGAATATTACCGTCTTCTCAACGACGGGCTGAATGCCCGGCTGGGCGGCTGGGACAACGGCGAGATCGTCATCGTCAGCGTGAATTTCGGCAACATCGAGCATTTCGTCCGCACCGGCGACTGGAACGGCGCCGAACGCTACCTCTCCGGCAAGGTCGATGCGCTGGAGCGGGCCGGCGCCGACTTGGTCATCTGCGTGTCCAACACCATGCACCGGGTGGTCGAGCCGATCATGGCCGGCCGCAGCATCCCCTTCATCCACATCGCCGACCCGACGGGCGAGGCGATCGCGAAGGCCGGGCTGCGGCGGGTCGGCCTGCTCGGCACCGCAGCGACCATGCGGTCCGACCTGCTGGCGGAGCGGTTCCGCGACCGTTTCGGCGTCGAGCTTCTGGTGCCCGACGAGGCCGACCAGGCCCTTGTCGACCGCATCATCTTCGACGAGCTGGTCCGGCGCGACCTGCGCCCCGACTCCAAGGCCGAGTACCTGCGCATCGTCGAGGATCTGCGCCGCCGCGGCGCCGGGGGCGTGATCCTGGGCTGCACCGAGATCTTTCTGCTGATCGACCAGCCCGACCTGCCGGGCTTCCCGGTGTTCGACACCACGCGGCTGCACACGCAGGCGGCGGTGGACTTTGTTTCCGCGGCCGAGTGATCGGCTCCGACCGCGCTTACGCATGGCAGGGCTTTCGCATGGGCGATGGTCAATGCGGCGGGACGCCTCACATTCGTAGGGTTCCGCTCTCTGCCTGACGGTCCGTCATGTCGCGCGTCACCCCGCTGATCATCGCCTGCGCCCTGTTCATGGAGAATCTCGACTCGACGGTGATCGCCACCGCCCTGCCGGGGATCGCGCAGTCGATGGGCGAGGATCCGCTGCGGCTCAGTCTGGCGATGACCTCCTACATGCTGGCGCTGGCGGTGTTCCTGCCGGTCAGCGGCTGGGCAGCCGACCGTTACGGCGCCCGCACCGTCTTCGCCAGCGCCATCGGCGTCTTCATGGCAGGGTCCATCGCCTGCGGCCTGTCGAACGGGCTGGTGGAGCTGGTGGCCGCCCGCATCCTACAGGGCATGGGCGGGGCGATGATGGTGCCGGTCGGCCGGCTGATCCTGCTGCGCACCGTGCCCAAGGACCAGCTGGTGACGGCGATGGCGCGGATGACCCTGCCGGCACTGATCGGGCCGGCGCTGGGGCCGCTGGTCGGCGGGGCGATCACCACCTACGCCTCCTGGCGCTGGATCTTCTTCATCAACGTGCCGATCGGGCTGGTGGGCATCGCGCTGGTTCTGGCGCTGATCCCCAACCTGAAAGATGAGCAGCGCGACCCCTTCGACGCCCTCGGCTTCCTGTGGAGTTCCATCGCGCTGGCTGCCTTCATGTTCGGCTTCGAGAATGTCGGACGCGACCTGCTGCCGGCCTATGCTGTGGCGATCCTGCTGGCGGTGGCGCTTCTGGCGACGCTGGCCTATCTGCGCCATGCCCGGCGGGTGGCGCGGCCGGTGCTGGACCCGTCGCTGTTCCGGCTGCAAACCTATCGGGCGTCGGTGCTGGGCGGCACCCTGTTCCGCATCGGCATCGGCGCGGTGCCCTTCTTGATGCCGGTGATGCTGCAGATCGGCTTCGGCCTGACCGCCTTCGAGTCGGGCGCCCTCACCTTCGCCGGAGCGGCGGGCGCCCTGACCATGAAGGCGCTGGCCGGCCCGATCCTGCGCCGCTTCGGCTTCCGCCCGGTGCTGACACTGAACTCCATCGTCAGCGGCGTGATCCTGGCCAGCTACGGCGCCTTCCGCCCCGACACGCCGCATCTGGTGATCCTCGGCGCGCTGCTGCTGGGCGGCTTCTTCCGGTCGCTGCAATTCACCGGCATGAACACGCTGAGCTACGCCGAGGTGCCGCAGCCGATGACAAGCCGCGCCAACACGCTGGCCAGCGTGATGCAGCAGTTGTCGATGAGCCTGGGCGTCGCCGTCGGCGCCACCACGCTTCACCTGACCGTGCAGTGGAGCGGCACGCTGACCCCGGCCTCCTTCGCTCCCGCCTTCCTGACGGTGGGGCTGATGGCCTGCGCCTCCAGCCTGCCTTTCTGGCGCCTGTCCGCCGATGCCGGCGACGAGATCAGCGGACATATCGGCCGCCGCGGTCCGGACAAGCCGACGGGCGATGCCCGCAGCGCGACGGTCAAGGCCGCCGCCCTGACCGACGCCGCGGATTAGCAAAACAGGGGCGAACGGCCACCGCCCCGTTTCCGAGCATCGTAAACATCCCTATCCATTATACGGATATGCCCGGATCGCTGTGACTTCGGATGAGAATAACTCCGGTGATCATGATTAATTTTCGTGCGAATCGCTTTTACTAGCGCGTGCGTTCCGGGCGCGTTCCCGCTATAAACATGCATGGCGGCCATGCGCCGTCCTCAAGATAAACGGGAGGCTCCGGGCGGTTGCGCATCGGGGCGGGACAGCATGATGGATTGGGACAAGCTTCGGGTCTTCCACGCGGTGGCCGAAGCCGGCAGCTTCACGCACGCCGGTGAGACGTTGAACCTCAGCCAGTCGGCGGTCAGCCGCCAGATCAGCGCGCTTGAGGAAAGCCTGGGCGTTCCACTGTTTCACCGCCACGCCCGTGGGCTGATCCTGACCGAACAGGGCGAACTGCTTCACCGCACCGCCCGCGACGTCTTCGCCAAACTGTCGATGACCGAGGCGATGCTGACCGAAAGCCGGGAGCATCCCAAGGGTCCGCTGCGGGTGACGACGACCGTCGCCTTCGGATCGACCTGGCTGACGCCGCGCATCAACGAATTCATGTCGATCTACCCCGACATCCAGCTGACGCTGCTGATCGACGACGACGAGCTGGATCTGGCGATGCGCGAGGCGGACATCGCCATTCGCATGAACACGCCGCGCCAGCCGGACCTGATCCAGCGGCACCTGATGTCGATCCGCTTCCACCTCTATGCCAGCCAGAGCTACCTGAAGAAGAAGGGCTCGCCCAAGACGCTGGCGGAGCTGGACAACCACGACCTGATCACCTACCCGCCCGACGTCCGGGCGCCGATCCCCAACGTCAACTGGATCATGGAAATGGGCGATCCGTCGCCCAACCGGAAACCGATCCTGCAGGTCAACAGCGTCTACGCCATCTACCGCGCAGTGGAGAGCGGGCTTGGCATCGGCGCTCTGCCCGACTTCCTGGTCGACAGCTTCTCCAAGGACGTGACGCGGATCCTGCCTGATGTCGACGGGCCGAAGGTCGACGCCTACTTCGTCTATGCCGAAGAATTGCGCCATTCCAAGCGCATCGCCGTCTTCCGCGACTTCCTGGTTAAAAAAGTGGCAGAAACTCCGTTCTGACCACGAACATTTTTAGTGATCCCGTAAGAGAATTGCCAAAAACGACNGGCATTTTTATTAGCTTCCTAAGGGACTTCAGAAGCCATGCGTGTCTTGCATGGTAGATTTATACATTTGTGCCTTGAAAGTTG